>JBCCHB010000132.1:0-48594 GCA_039028975.1 Chloroflexota bacterium | reverse complement strand
TTTTCGCCAAGAAACCAGTCGAGTCAACGAGGTAAAAATCCGGAAAATCTTTTTCTTAAAAGCTATAGAACTCAACTGAAACGCTCAGCCTCTTTGGCCTAATCCATGAATGAGGCCAGGTAAGTCTATGTATTGGTCGTTATAATCCCACCATATAATATAAAAGATGAGCAAAATATATTTCTTTCTTCCGCATCATCACATACATCTATCACCAATATTTTCAATCAATATGCAACACAAATCGTTAATTACTACAAAACGATAGTTTTACGCACCTAATGAGAAATAGTTCGACACTACAATCCATAGTAGAGTAACGTCCAATAGAAGCGGTGAGTCATTTGGGAATGACAATTGTAATCTCTACACCTATGTAACTGTGGTAGTCGATCATGACGGCCATGCTGAGTTGCATATCCGACTAAATCATGGATAAAATAGATGCAAACCAATCGACCATATAAGGAGCCGATCTATGACAAAATCCCTAGCCATCGATACCCACGTCCATTTCTGGGACCTAGAGCCATATCGCCCCTTTAGCGGCTGGTTCCGCGGAAAGCCTTTTTTAGAAGAGGACTATCTACCGGAGCGGCTCAAACCAGGATTGGATTCGTGTAATGTAGAGGGTGTAGTGATTGTTGCCGCAGGTCCTGATTCAGATGAGCATAATTTATGGTGTGGGGAGCTGGTTGAGCAATACACCTACGTTTTGGGGCTGGTGGGTAGTTACTCCTTCGAGAATGAGAATTTGGCTAGGTCTCTGGACCTTTTTGTAGATAAGCCATGGTTCACAGGCATTCGCGCCCGTCCTGCTTCGGCACCTGAAGAATGGCTGGATGATGCCAAGGCCAAGGCAGGTATGCGTGAGATGCGGCAACGCAACCTGACGTTAGACATACTGGTCGATCACACGCTTCTCCCTGCTGTGGCCGCCTTTGCTGGGCAATATGAAGACGTTCCGTTTGTGGTCAATCATTGTGGACTTCCACCATTTCGTTCAGGCGATTTATCAGCCTGGGCCACCAATATTACAGAATTGGCTAAGCGCCCCAATATCAACATGAAGTACTCATCCTTCTTCCTTCATTGTCATCCCCATTGCCAACCAGATCAGCTTCAGTTTGCTGCAGATACGCTCTTTGAACACTTTGGTTCAGAGAGGCTTTTGTGGGGTAGCAATTGGCCTCCTGAGTTGCTGGGTGGTACCTATGAAGAAGCATATCAGACCATGCTAGGCCATGCCGGAGGGGGGGCTGGCGAGCTATCAGATAATGAGTACAATCAGGTATTCCGAGAGAATGCGCTGAAGGTTTATCGGTTGAATGAGTGACCAGTGCCTAGTGGATTGAGGTGATGAGAGTGGCTCTGCGGGAGAGGAAAGCAACTTGATTGTCTGCAAGCGCAAGTTTGATGGACGGGTAAAGTCGGAGTGGGAAGGCGAACGGATCCATTTAGCGGATTTGTATCTGTCAGCGTCTCCCCCGCCAGTTGAAGGGTGGATAGCCGTGCTACACCATCCTGCCAGACACCGAAAGTTCGTCAAGGGGGTTATTGCTTACGCGGATCCGATCTTCATCCACTATCTCAATACGGTTGAGCCCTTGACGGTCCTTGTACAGTACACATTTGAGGGTGAGTTTGTGGAGGCGAAGTGTGATGCGGCCCTTCCAGCAATTCTGGATGGCGAGGTGATTGAATTTATTGATCTAGACCTGGATGTCATCGTCCAAGCAGATTTTTCCACACATGTGCGGGACGAGCTGACCTTTGCTCAGAACCGTGAAATCATGAATTATCCAGAAGAGGTTGTGGCGCAAGCAGCTCGGGGCATTAGGCTAGCAAAAACCTTGATTGAGTTACGAAGCTTTCCGTTTGATGTCCTTGACCTATTTAAGGTCAATCTTCTCAATAATGAGAAGAAGTAACTCGGGTCATTTTGTATAATTTTATGGCTTTGCACTAAAGGATGAGTCGTTAATAGCTCTACGTTTCGTACGGGCGTAGTCCCGTCAAATGACCCAGTTATTTCATTCCCGATCCTAAAAGGCTTTGAGCCGAGTCGGCGTGACGCGAATGACGACCGAATAGGTTGCGGCAAAGCTCTCTGGTGTCATACCGATTCGGGCAATCCCTTCCCGATATTTTTCCAAATAAGCAGGGTGCTGGTCCGCAGGTGGCGTCTCTTTGTCGACAGCTGCCGTCCCCCATATAATGACCACGTCGCCCCCTAGTTCGTTGCTGTTAAGGTTTACTGCGACCCACGTGTTCTTTTCCACGTTACGGTTGCGTATGGCATCACCATGGCTATAGAAAAGCAGTGTATCATTCTCCCACAAAAACCAGATAGGTGCTGGCTGAGGTACGTTCTTGGAGCTCACTGTAGTAAGCCAAGCGACATCCTCTTCTTGCAATCGCTTCAACACATTCTCATTCATTTCAAGTTTCTTCATCATATTCTCCCAAGGTATACTGCGGTTGGCCATAGATGAGAATAATTCGATAGCATTTTAGCCGGGTAGATTATTCTCATCTATGGCAGAGCTAAGTATTAGTTATACTCTGCCGCCTCTCTCCTCAAACAACCGAAAGTCTGGCAGTAATGCCTGCCCCAATCGTGCTGAATCCAGCATGGCTTCAATCACAGCCACATCTCGCAACCCTTCTTCTGGCGTATTCAAATGGGGGCGACCAAATTCGATCGCATCAGCAAAGGCGAAGAGTTCGCGAGTAACGCCATCAAATTTTGGGCATTCGATGCTGCGTGTATTCTCATCTTGAACAATCTCAATTTGGCCTCTAGTAATGTGCATGCATCCCTCATCACCGGAGATGGTGAGGGCGGGCGGCTGATTTGAATGAAGGGCATATGTGGCTGCATATGTGCCGATAGCACCAGATTCAAACTCCAAGCTTGCTGAGAGAGTATCGGCTTTACCTAACTCAGGGTTGTTGAGTGCCGTAAAGGCGTGGACCCGACGAATTTCTCCCATTGCTGCCCGTAGAACCGCTATATGATGAACGCCCCCATCAAGAATCCAGCCTCCGTCAAATTCCCAATTACGCCGCCATTGGGTTTTCCAATACTTGCTATCAGGCGTTACTGGCAGGTAGAGGGAAAACTGACAAAATCGCGTGGCACCAATCGGCTCCGATCTGAGTAGTTTCGCAGCAGTATGATAGGTGCTTTCATAGCGCCAGCTTTCCCCCACCATCCAAACTCGGTCGGTATAGTTCTGGTAGAGGCTGTAAATCGTACGGGCGGCAGCCGTTGTCGGGGCAATCGGTTTTTCGCTAAAGACATGCTTCCCCGCCATCAAGGCTTTCAAGACAACATCTGGCATCAGGGAGATTGGTAATGCAATGGCGATAGCGTCAATGTCATCCTGGGCCAGCAGTCCATCCAAATCAGTATAGGTTACTGGTTTATGGCCTGTTTGACTCTTCCACTGCTCAGCTCGGGCGTTTGCAGAAATAGCCGTTTGGCTACAGACGGCGACCAAGTCAAACCGCTCTCTCAATTCCAAGAGGGCCGGAATGTGGGCATCCCGAACGAATGTGCCGGCACCGATGTACCCAATTCGGATCGGTATAGAAGCGGGGTTTTGTATAGTACTACCGAAAACAGATGCCATCTGCTCTGCTACCTTTCATGTATTCAAATGTACGCAGAAGTCCTTGCTTCATCCTGACGCGCTTGAAAGCCAAGTTTTACAGTCTATCCACGAGCGTTTAACGTTCGACATAGCCATCACCGGACGGTTGACGTTTAAGTCTATCCAATCAAACTAAATCCGGACAGCCGATCTTCATGAGAAGCAACCAAACGCTCCGCTCACCCCAGTCAAAATCCTGCCGACAGTCTGCAAAAATTTTTGCACCACCAATCAGAACAAACTAGGTACTTAGGCCAGCCAAAATCAGTTCGGCAGTTGCCTCATTTGTGGCAAGAGGGATATTGTAAACGTTACAGATACGGAGTAATCCCTGAATATCGGGTTCGTGAGGGTGAGCATAGAGAGGATCTACAAAGAACATGACGGCCACGATTTCCCCCTCCGCCACTTTGGCCGCAATCTGTGCGTCGCCACCATAGGGGCCACTACGTAAACAGGTTATACCCAGTAGGGTGGCGCTTGCAATGCGTTGTCCCGTAGTGCCTGTAGCAACAAGCTGAAACTGACTAAGTACGTCCTTCTGTTCCTGTGCAAAGCGAACCATTTCATCTTTTTTGCCGTCATGAGCAATTAGTGCTATTGTCTTATCCATAGTTGGTTTTAAGGACATAGTACAGTTTGGCGTAAGGCCTTGGATAGATAGCTGATCTTCTCGACGAATTATCGGAAACTATCTGGGTAGCTATCTATGCCAAGAGTTACTAGCTTAATCGTAAATGGTGAACCGTGAATATGAATGAACAAGTGGATATTGAATCACTACCAGATGCAGAACATCTTTATATTATCGGTGTACTTTTGCCACCATCAGCCTTAGCTGTTTTTGGAGAGTATTTAGGCGAACATGTGGTTCACACGCCCTTTGGAAATGTGGGGCCTCTAGCGTTACGAGGCGGTCCTGACAGAACCCCATGTTGGGTTCAACCCTACACGGGTTCGCCTACCCGAACAGATCCGAGGGCGACTATCTACGCAGCCCATCAGTTGGGCGTCACGTCGATTCTAAATTGGGATCGTGGCCGAGCGCTAAACCCGTTACTTCAATTGGGGCAAAGCCTTTTTGTACAAGACTATATTGATGGGACCAAACACCAACCAATCACGTTTTTTGCGGATGATCGCCAGACTTTATTGACTGACCTAATCCACATCGGTCACGAGATCATTTCTCCAACACACAGCTACTATGATCCGACATTGTTACCCATCTTGCAAGGTGCATTTGAGACCTTAGAGCTTGTCCTGCCAGGGCTAATCTATCTAGGATTAGACGGCCCGCGCCTAGAAACGCCTGCCGAGGCCCGAATGTACCGCACGTGGGGAGCAGATGTCATTGGCTTCAACCTCATTCCAGAAGTCTTCCTGGCCAAAGAACTTGCCATTCAATACACGGGCGTAGTCACCATTACTTCGTTTAGCTCAGATCACCCTCAACCTAGCTCCTACCACAACGCAACTACGGCAGTCACAGAGGGTCTTGAGAGAGCGGCTCAGGCCCTTGCTCAGTTAGCCTCCTATGAGGGACCACCTGGAAGTTAAACCCCACTGGATCTTTCAACATTAAAGCCTTTAGGAACGAAAATTCTATAACTTGGTCATTTGGTGGGATTATGCCCGAATGAAACGAGCAAGTTATTTACGGCTCATTCCTTAACACCTATACTCAGCGCCGTTTGAAAACCATAGTTTGGTTACTCTGGTAGAGCTAAGGAAACTACGGTTTTCAAATCGACCGCAGTATAGCATTTCAACGAGCTTCTTCAACACTCAGCCTTTCAACCTGCTTTTTCATATAGCGCATCAAAAAATGAAGTCCCCGTAGTCGCTGAGGGGTAACTACATCCTGAAGCAACAGCGGACGATATGCATCATCTGGCGTGGCAAGTACTGCGGCGGGTGCCAAGTCTTGTAACCCATCGACAAGGATGGCAGCATATCCGCGCACAGTCGGTGCCTCATGAGGAATATCAAAGTAAAATTGGACCATGCCATTATCAATCTCAGTATGCAAAAAGACAGGTGACTGGCACTCATGCACCTGCTCCATTTGGTCTCGTTTTTCGTGAAGCCGCTCCGGTAGTTCGGGCAGTTCCATCGCATAATCGATAAGATATTCCATCCGTTCTCGAGTATCTACAGCTTCAAATTCCTCTATAATCTCCCGGAATCGCTCGGGATAGGCAGAAAGGTTGATGTCTGTCATGGCTTGCATCTTCTCGCTTCACTTATTATACTCGGCTTCGTTTGAAAGCAAACCCAGTAATCAAATCATTATTATAGTCGAATCGTATAGCACTCTAAAGCTTTCGTCAAAAATGAGTTCGATAAGAATGCTAGCCGTCCCCAACTCCAAGAGAAAAATCGGCGCTGGTTATTACTTCGTCTAGCAACCGAGTTTTGAGTCTCGAAACCGTCAATGCTCATAGGGTAGTGGAAAAACTCGAACTACCCGAATACGGCAACGACGCTTTGTCATTCATTTTACGGACTATAAATGGCCCAATCGCTGAAGGTGGTTCCATCTGTGGCGCGGACCAACCATGTATAGCCACCTGGTTGGAGGGAGATTCCTGCAGGCTGGATTGAGCAGGTGCCGGTGCCGTTTCCACATCCGGCTGCGGCTGCCGAGTGAGTGCTGGTCCACTCCAGTGTGTCGGTCCCGATGTTGTAGATCGCGAGTTCGTAGTCGGTTGCACCGGCAACGGCAGTCCACTGGAAGGTAGGGGCAGTTGGTTGCTGGATATCATTGGGGGCTAGCATGTCCGGTGTTGCGAGCGTGGCATTAGTAATGGTGATAGAGACGGTGTCGGAAACGGTTGTGCCTGCGCTGTCGCTGACTTCGGCAGTAATGATATGGTTGCCAAGCATAAGCCCAGTGACGCTTAGACTTTCGCCAGTGCCCAATGCTCCTTCGATATTGGATGTCCAGTCGACATTCGTAGAGATATCGCCATCTTCGGCATCAGTGGCCGTGCCGGTGAGGACGACCGTGTCGTTAATGGTGTAGCTAGACCCGTCGGTAGGGTTTGCAATGCTCACCACTGGTGGCTGATTCATGCCCGCTACGCTGAAGAAATAGGCCGAGCCAGAATCGGTACCGTTGTCATCGTCCCATTGAGCCCCAACCAAGAGCGTATCTCCATCCACGTCACATCCCTGCCGAATTGATCACGCGCAGCCCCATCGAAGGCAATAACCTTGGCGATCTCACCCCAGTTATCGGTGCCCCCTTCATTCCTTCCAAAGAGATAGGCTGAACCAGAGTCAGTGACACTATCATCGTCTTTATGAGACCCGACCAGGGCCATATTTCCATCCAGCGCCACGGATGAGCCGAAGACGTCACGCATAGCCCCATCGCTGGCGGTAATTTTTTTGTTTGACCCCAGTTGGCGGCTCCACCCACATCCCGGCCAAAGAAATAGGCTGCACCAGCATTATCGCCATTGTCATCATCCAAATAGGCACCTACCAAGGCCGTATCGTCATCTAGCGCGACGGACGACCAACCGAAGTGGTCATCAGCAGACCCATCGCTGGCAGTAATCTTTTCGATTTGCCCCCAATTGTCGGCTCCGCCCACATCCCGGCCAAAGAAATAGGCTGCACCAGCATTATCGCCATTGTCATCATCCAAATGGGCCCTGACCAAGGCCGTATCTCCATCCACCCCTACTGCAAAGCCAAAGTAGTCACTCGAGCCGCTGCCCTGTGACAAGACCTTGGCTACATGATCAACCACGAGCGGATTGGTAGCCAGGGGATCGGCCAAGAGCGATGTCCTGTCGGCCTGAGTTAAGGGTGACTGACTCAACATAAGAGAAAGGAAAATGACCGAGGATGACCGCCACAAGCGAACCCGATTACTTCTTACCTGTCATACCTCAGTAGATCGTAGCGGCAAAAGAGATAATGTCATAACTAAAAAGCCTCAATACATCGTATCGTAAGGTGCATATACAGGAGTGAATCATTCAAGATCTGAGCAGACTTAACAGACAAACGTAAGGTTCAAATTTTCGCATTTATGGTGCAAAAAGCCATCTGAGTAATGTAAGCCGTAATGAAGCATTTTAAGCCAATTTTTCTGGGAATTGAACCACTTCTTCTGGAAAACGCTAATCAATCGATCCTTTTGGTGGTTTCTCTCTCTTAAAATGTACTAATTTGACGCTCAATAGAAGCTCATCTGTGCACTTGAAATCGCTTGGGTCGCCTGATTTCGGTGTATGCTCGTTGTTACTCCCCCCTTGTCACGAAGCAGATTTTGATGCTGTCGTAAGGTTTCAATGGGTACGATTCTCTCTGGGAGAACAACAGATCTGACTACATTGTTCTGAAATATAGAGCTTTTTTGAACTCATGATGCTACGATGTACTGAGGCTTTGTTCCTGAATTTCGCTACGATCTATTGAGGTACGACACTTACCCACTAACTTTTACAAACTGGATTATGCAATTGACGCATGAGAAACTCCTACAATGTCTTATGGATTGGCTGATGATGTTTATGACTATGGCGTTCCGACATATACTCTAATTACCATTGGCGATTGCCTGCAATTCTGCTTGGCTCATGGCACGCTGTAGGATACGAATGTCATCTAACAGCCCATCGAAATAGCGACCTCCTGCGCCAGTTGGTTGGCCACCAACGGCTATGGGGACGGATGAGTCAATATCCACCCCGCCCGATAACGGCTTACTTCCTACTTCAATCCCATCTAGATATAGACGCAACGTACTGCCATCATACGTCATAGCGGCATGATACCATTGATTGACACTTAGATTTCCGCTATTCGCAACAAGGGTCGTTGTGGTTCCCCCTACTCGTACCCGACCGCGTAATCGTGTATCTGAGCCAACGCGAACTGTACTCAACATAAATACATGGTCATTGGCACTCGTGCTCGATGATTTAGAGATGATACGCGGATCACGAGCGGTACCAGGGAAGCTATCGGCATTGAACCAAGCGGCTAAGGTTAAGCCTGTGCCATTCGCATCAATACTCCCAAGTTCGATATAATCATTCGCGCCATCGAAACGCATAGCATATGGGCTGCCATCTCCTGTGCTTGCCTCATATCCCGCACCATTCAGCAACGTGCCATTATTTCCTTGCCCACTCATGTCACCGGCTACCGTTCCGCTACCTTCATCTAGGGGTAATAGCACCAAAGTGTCTACATTTGGATCCACAACAGAGATGGTCACGGTAGCCAAGTTGGAGTTAAGGTCACCATCATTTGCCCGATAGGTGAAGGTATCCTGTCCGGCATAGCCGTTGTTCGGGGTATAGTCAAAGGAACCGTCACTGTTTAGATTCAACATCCCATTTGAACCATTATCAACTAAGATGGCCTGAAGTGGATCAAGATCTGGGTCGGTATCATTGGCTAGAACGCCATTCGCAGCATCAACCGTAAGGGTAATATTTTGCCCAGTTGCATAACTATCGTTTGCAGCTACAGGAGATAAGTTTGTGGTGGTGCCAATGGCCAGATTCTCATAAAGTACAACTTTGTCGTTAACCCAGCCATGAGAGGAGATGTCCAGGTCACCGTCACCATCAAAATCAAATGCCTGGGTACCATTATGTTGTTCGTCACCAGTGTACACGGTGTGTCGAGTCCAACTGGTACCGAGACCATCCACATTTTCAAAGATAAAAGCGCTAAGCGTACTGGGAGATTGGTTCCAATGGTGCTCACCTGTAATCACATCCAGATCACCATCAAAGTCCATATCAACGAGATCAAGGGTTTGTGGAAATCCAATTGTTCCATCGTCAATAATGTGCTCAGTCCAGGTATCCTCTGGCGATGAAGCGGGTTGTTCGTACCAGGCGATACGCCCTGGAGGATTGTGAAGGCCGAACGTAACGACTGCGTCAAGGAGACCGTCTCCATTCACGTCCCCGACACGGTTGCGATCTGGTGTACCGAGGTTAGGATAAACATTGAAGGTTGTCCAGTTCGCTCCATCATTGCGAAGCCATTGGGTGCCCAGATAGAGATCTTGATCACCATCCAGATCAAGGTCAGCAGCACGAACCTCCTCACCTTGACTGGTACCAGATACCGTGCGGATCGTCCACTGCGCAACAGTAGGATTACCGGGGACGGTAATGAATTGGGTTCCCCCGACATTATTCTCCCACTGCAAGACAACCTCCAGCGGGCCAGTCCCATTTGGCCCAAACTGCCCTATAACTGCACCCTGAGGGAATGCCCTTTCGCCTGGAAATTCACTTGGGTCAGGGCCACTGTCAACATTGAAGAAGGTCGTAAAGACGCCATTACCGTCATTCTGTGCCCAAACAAAGTCGGAACTAGTACCTACACCTTGGGTGCCTAGCACATCAACGTCGCCATCGCCATCGAAATCATACACAACGGTCAGATTTAGCTGCGTACCAAAACTATGTTCGGTCCAGTTACCGCCGAGCGTTCCAGGATGTTCGTACCACGATCCACCCGATCCAATGTCGGTAAAACCGTCCCCGTTGAAGTCTTCATTAAAGATCATAACGATAGGTCTATATGGAACGTTGGGATCGATCTCATGACGTTGCCATTGGTTTAGGGCCACTCGTGTACCTTGATTCAAAAAGATATCAAGACGTGGCACCCCAAATTTGAATGGCTTGGTCAAAATGTCCAAATCACCATCGCCATCCAAGTCGGCCACCCTCGATTCGTGGTTGGCAATGCCAACGGAGACCGTCTGAGATTGGAAATTCCCTGCCCCGTCACCGTAGAATATAATCGAATCTGCATTGACCCCGTCGCCTGGGTTCCCCATTTCCGCGTTAAAGATATCCAAGTGGCCGTCTTCGTTGATATCCGCAATGGTCAGACTGTGGCCATTGACAAAATTAGCAATTAACGTTTGATCATCCCAAGTGGATCCATTCCATTGGTACCATTTGAGCGGACCACTTGCATCTCCGTAGGCGATAACCACTTCAGGGCGTCCACCCGAAATAAGTTGTCCTGCAGCCATACGTGCAAATTTTAGGTTCAGGTCGCTCTCAATGACAAACTCCTGAAATTGCCAGTCCGCTGGTCCTGTGCCGGTAATATGTTTATACCACCGACCTGCACCAACGATGTCCAGTTTGCTATCCAGGTCGATATCAGCAATGGCTAAACCTTCAAATGAGTTTGCTCCGCTTGCGATTGAGGCTCGAGGCCATTCTCCAACAAAGTTCTGCGGGTCGGCTGGAATGTTGATGACTAATAGATCGGCTCCAACTTGCTGATTCCAACTGACAAGCTCCACGTTACCATCGTTGTCTACATCACCAAATATTTGATCATGATGCTTCGTCTTTCCACTATTTTTTATTTCACGCCGAGTCCACGGTACAAGCGGTGCAAAGTTTGGATAGGGGTTTTCCCACCACCATATTTGAGGCCCTTGCCCATCCGCAGCGAAAACAATGTCAAGATCCCCGTCATCATCAATATCGTGCAACGCCTCGCCCAGCAGAACGGGTAAAGAAGTATCATCCACGATATGGCGGAGCCAGCCATCCGAATTGCGTTGATACCAAACAACCGATGGCGCTTGGGTACGTTCAGCGATGACAAAGTCGTTTATGCCATCTAAATCAATATCAAGGACAAGGCTAGATGTCTGTTCACTTCCGCCATTGGGCACCTCTATATCGCCGTTGGCGCTACTCAAATGGTCCCAAGTGGGGAAGCCAATCAATATTCGAACAGTTACTACGTTAGAGTTTAGCACGGCGTCATTGGCTTGATAGGTAAAGGTATCCACACCTTCAAAGTTACTGTTAGGGGTATAGGTAAAGGAGCCATCGGCATTGACGGTTAGGTTTCCATTTGACACATCATCGACTAAAATTGCCTGAAGTGGGTTAAGATTCGGATCCGAGTCATTGGCTAAAATCCCCTTGGTTGCATTCATTGTAAGTTGTGCGTCGGGGACTATATTGTAAATATCTTCTACAGCGACCGGTGCTTCATTTGTGCCAGTCATAATCAACGTCACAAGTGCCGTGTTGGAGTTGGTTATGCTATCGCTGGCTTGATAAGTGAAACTATCTTGCCCAACAAAGCCATTGTTGGGGGTGTAAGTAAATGAGCCATCCAGATTGAGGGTCAGATTGCCATTATCCACATCATCCACCAAGTTGGCTTGTAGTGAATCTTGTTCAGGATCGTTGTCATTGTCCAATATCCCACTCGCGGCATTAACCTCCATCACGGTGTCTGGCGCAGTTTCATAGGCGTCATCATTGGCGAGCGGACTGTCATTTACCGGGTTGACGGTTAAATCAACAGATGCTTGGTCGGTGGCACTACTTACCCCATCCACGGCTTCATAGGTGAAACTATCTGAGCCGCTGAAATCAGGATCAGGCACATAGGTGAAAGCGCCATCTGTGCCAAAGTTGGTCAATGTCCCATGGGTTGGCGTGGTCAGTAACGAAACGATCAAATCCGTGGGCGGATTGTTATCGACATCATTGGCTAACAGTCCTGTCCCCACCGCAACCACCAACGCCATATCTTCATCGGTGATGTAATCGTCATCCACCGCTTGCAACGATACGGTGACGGTGATGGTCACGGTGGCCATGTTGGAGTTGGTGATGCCATCGGTGGCCCGATAGGTGAAACTATCCTGGCCAACAAAGCCAGTGGTAGGGGTGTAGGTAAGGGAACCGTCCAGATTGAGGGACAGATTGCCATTGCTGACATCATCCACCAGATTCGCTTGCAGCAGATCCAGATCGGGGTCGCTATCATTGTCCAGCACGCCACTTGCTACATTGACGACCAATGTGGTATCCGGTGCAGTCTCATAGGTTTCATCATCAGCAATCGGAGCATCATTGATCGGGGCGAGGGTCAGATTGACAGTCGCTTGGTCAGTGGCACCACTAACCCCATCCACGGCATAGTAGGTGAAGCTATCCGAGCCGCTGAAATCTAGATGCGGTACATAGGTGAAAGCGCCATCTGTGCTAAAGCTAGTCAACGTCCCATGGGTCGGTGTGGTGAGCAAAGAAGCAGTCAGATCTGTGGGCGGATTGTTATCGACATCATTCGCTAACAATCCTGTTCCCACCGCAACTACCAGAGTCACATCTTCATCGGTGATGTAATCGTCATCTATCGCTTGCGGTGGCACGATCACCGAAATAGTTGCGGTAGCGATGTTGGAGTTGGTAATGCCATCACTGGCCCGATAAGTAAAACTATCTTGCCCAACAAAGCTAGTGGTAGGGGTGTAGGTAAATGAGCCATCTATATTCAGGCTCAGGGTGCCATTTCCCACATCACCCGCCAGGTTCGCTTGTAATGGATCCAGATCAGGGTCACTATCATTTTCCAATACACCATTTGCTGCGTTGACCACCAACGCGGTATCGGGTGCAGTTTCATAAGCGTCATTACCAGCAGAGGGTCCATCGTTGAGATTGTTGACGGTGATGGTTACGGTAGCGATGTTGGAGTTGCTTGTGCCATCATTGGCTTGATAGGTAAAAGTATCTTGCCCAACAAAGCCGGTGGTAGGGGTGTAGGTAAATGAGCCATCTATATTCAGGCTCAGGGTGCCATTTCCCACATCATCCACTAGATTCGCTTGCAATGGATCCAGGTTAGGGTCGCTATCATTGTCCAGCACCCCACTCGCTACATTGACGACCAGCGCAATCTCCTCATCAGTGCTGTAACTATCATCCGCCGCTGTTGGAGCTAGATAATTGCTCCAAGGGCCATCGCCCGCACCATTAGATGCCCGAATCAACCATGTGAAATCGCCTGAACCTAGGGAAAATCCACTTGGCGTATAGGTACACTCTGTGGCATTGCAGACACTAAAGGGTAGATCAACAGAAAAGACTATCTCGTCGGTGGAGTAGCTATAAATGACCAGCATGTAATCTGTGGCTGAAGCTTCTGGGTCCCAGCTAAAGGTTGGGGTGGAGGTCGACACATCGCCAAGCGGTCCCAGTTGGGTTACCTGCCCTGGTGGTTGTTGGGCTAATGAACTCCAATACGGTCCATTGTTGGCGGAACGATAACCCTCCTCGGCATCTAGTTCTTGGACTTTTTCGGCGATGCTGTGAGGCAAAGCAACAGTTGGAGACGCATAAACCGCATCTGAGTCTGGCAATAGCTCACCAGAGGCAAAATTAGTTCTCCCCTCGATTTCAATGTTGGATGGGCTAGCTGTCAATGGGGTTGCGGAAGACCATAATGCAAATAGACTACAAAGAGAAAAAACAAACAGCTGTAGAGAAGCTCGATAAACTCTACGAAATGACATACGATACCTCGAATTTGAAGAAAAAAATTAGTTTAATTTCACGTTACAGTTCACCTTGGTCATGTTGGTAAAGGGATAGAGTTTCCGGCGAATCCAGAAATGACATGAAAGGGTTCTTCTAGTTTTATTTGGCATTATCAACGACGGAAGCAATGGTGATGTGAGCCTTGGTCCCATCATCGGAGCGAGAGCTGCCGGATATTTTGCGTTGAATGACCGAGCTACGGAGTGTTCGTTCGGAAGCATGATTAGCGGGAGCGATAGAGGGAAAGTTTAAGAAGCTACGCCGATGTTTGAGATATCGACGCTGTATGCAATTTCAGAAAATCTTGAAACACTTCATCTATTTTCAACACTATTTTGATTAACCCTGAGCGGCTGGTTCTTTCCTGTTGCGAACCGTCCATATCTTTATACTTTACACTTGCTGAGCTACTTTGTCTATAGCCCTTTTGGGGGATTGACCTCATCTTTACATCAAGATAACTGTACCACCGTCCAATAGAATATAGAATTAATGACTATTGAATTATAAACATCAACCTTGTTTTTATCAAATAGATGTTTCGGACCATTGGTTTTGGTGGTGTTGGAGGTTGGTGACCATTTCAACACACACCGACTGCTACAGTGCTACAGAGGCGTCGGTTGGAAAGAATCGGGCGTTGTATCTGTTTTGAGAAGCTCTTACTGGTATCTGCCAGTAAGAGCTCTTTTATTTTGCCCAATATTATATACAGCCCTGGTATAGAGGAGAAAGAAGGCGGACTGTTTTAGTTGAATCAAGCATGGCCGCCAGATGGCTGCTTACTTGTTCGCTAGCTGCTGCGGAGGGATCTGATCGCCCTCTGGTCGCGAAATATGCTGCCAATAGCCAGATGGATCGTGACCACGACAGATAATGCCTAATGAGCTGTTCGGATCGCCGGTGCGCACATCAACAGGCATGTAGCGGATAGTCAACCCACAACGGCGTCGATTCGACGGGTTGGGCTGGGAACCGTGGAGCAGCATATCCGTGTGCAGCGAGATTTGGCCCGCTTTTAGTTCAACCGAAATCGGATCAGCGTACTGCTCCGGATTGTGCACATGCTGATTGAGGACACCATCTTCCTCGTCGGTAACCCATTCAAAGGGAATGCGCCCCAAGTGGTGAGTGCCAGGGAAGAGCTTCATGGCACCATTCGCCACATCCACATCGTCGATAGCAATCCATACGGTAAGGACTTTGCTAGGCGTCAGCGGCCAGAAGGATGCATCCTGGTGCCAGTAGACTGCGGTCTGATCACCGGGCATTTTGGCAAAGTAGTGGGTCATGGTTACCACCAAATTCGGGCCAAGGATATCCTCCACATAATCCAAAATGCGCTCATCGGTCACCAGATCGTAGATACCCTGGCAATGGGTTTGCCAACCATTGATGGAGTAGCGATCCATACCTGCGCCAAAGGCCATGCCTAGCAGCTTTTCAAAGTACTCAAGATTGGCCACCGTCTCCTCGGGCGTAAAAAGATCGATAGGAAAGACATAGCCCTTGTCATTAAAGTCGGCAATCTGGGTTCGGGTCAGCTTTTTGGGTACGGTCGTTTCGGCGGGGAAAAATTTGAGTTCCCTTGTCATGTCAGGAAGTGCGTCTAAGACGGCCATCGTTTGGTTGCTCCTTTGTTTATTTCCTATTCATAATCGTGACGTCTTCGTTCGTGAAATGGTCGCTTCGGTTTCAGTAACATAGACGTTCTCAACACTGGTTTGCATGAAGCCATTAACAGTATTTATATTCGTATTTTACCTAAGACAGAGCATTCGGGCAACTGAATTTTTTCGATGTGTATTGCCGCCCTCGAGGTTAAGGAGGGGTTGGTTCCCAGGCCGACTGGGTGTTACTCGTAGTGGGTGAAGTGAATGAGCTGTTTAGCCCCATGGCCTATCCGGTTGCCATCGAGCTATTCTCGGCTCATTTGTCAGATGTAGTTGGCGAGCCGTTTTTCCGCAATTTTGCAGAAGAATATGATGTGGACAATATTCCCGGCACACAGACCATTCGCAATAGCAAGTGAACAAGAGCCTTTTCTATACTCAGCTCCGTTTGAAAACAGGTGTTTGGTCTCTCTGGTAGAGCTTGGGAAAACACCTGTTTTCAAAACGACCGCAGTATAAATCATCGAACGAGGCGTAGGCAAAGTATCAGTGGTTCTCGTAAATAAAAAAACTGATGGGAAGCCAGAAAACAGTTTCTCTGGCTTCCCATCAGCTGTCGGAATGTGCCAATAAGTTGCTTGACTATGGGCAGAGTCTTAAGCAGGTGAATTGCAATGAGTAGCGCGAACATTCCCGGATGTAGCTCGGCACTGGTTCAAAGCACGGCGGGCTGAATCGGACATGCTTTCCCCACTGCGCTCTACTGATACTCTCCTCAATGGTCCATGTCTATTTGATCACGTCATTTGATTTGTCTATCAGTAGAAAAAGGTAAGCATCAAGTGTGCATGAGAAGTGTCCGGAAACATGACCCATGGTGCTGGACCTGGCTCCGTCGTGAAGGCAGCGAGACCGTCATTGCTGCCAGGTACAAAGACCATCATGTGCGGGGGGGTACCAGCGGGAGAGCCTTCCTGTAGCATATAGCCGATGCCGATGCCGCTGGATGGCGAATCGACTAAGGCAAAACGCGCCTTCAGTACTTCCACGTATGTCTCATTCAGGCACATGGGATCATTCCCCGGTGTATCCGGGAAATCGGCAATACAGGTCCAGCCATTGCTGCCAGCGCGTAATTCGATCGGCTCCTTCGCTATCGGCTCATCCGGCCAGTTTCCCTTATACCCCTCTGGATACTCCCAAATCGTCGCATCCTGGGCAATCGCTGCTGGTCCGGCACTCACGGCACTTGCAATCTTGTCCTCGCTGGCGGCAACGCTCTCGGGCCGAGGTACTTGGGTAAGCATCAGGTGGGCGTGAGTGGTGTCCGCGAACATAACCCATGGTGCTGGCCCTGGCTCGGTGCTAAATGCGCTGAGAGAGTCATTGCTACCAGGGGCAAAGAACATCATATGCGGTGGGCTACCAACGGGACTGCCTTCCTGGAGCATGTAGCCGATGCCGATACCGCTGGAGGGCGAATCGGTTAAGCTAAGTTGGGCTTTGATGACTTCGAGATAGGTCTCGTTCAGGCACATGGGGTCGTTGCCCGGCGTATTGGGTCGATCCACAATGCAGGTCCAGCCGTTGGTGCCAGCCCGCAGTTCGATCATCTCTCCTTCCACTGGCTCGTCGGGCCAATTTCCTGGGAAGCCCTCGGGTAAGTCCAAGATAGTCGCCTCCTGCGCAATCGCCGCTGGTCCAGCACTCATGGCATTGGCGATCTTGTCCTCGATGGACATGCTTCCTGCACTCAAAAACGCCCGCGCCTGTATCAATTCCGCGCGCTCCCCATCGGCGTTGGCGGCCAGGTGGACTAGCTCCTCATAGTAGGCTTGCGCCGTATCAGCATCGCCCGCCAATTCGGCCGCGCGGGCTGCACCATAGAAGCTGCGGAAACGATTGGGCGCACCCTCCATAGAGGTCTCAAACGCGGCCAGTGCCTCGGCGGGCTGGTCAAGGTCGAGCAGCATTTCGCCCAGCAGTTCATAAGCTGGGAAGACGTTGCCCGGCGACACCGGATGCATAGTAGACGCGGCATCTAGCTCCGCCGCCGTACGCATAGCAGCCAGTGCCTCATCCCCATTGCCTTCGGCCAGCGCAATCCACGCTGTCACCGCGCCGATTTGGATATCGGCGCGCCCGGCCCAGTAACCTCGATTGGCTTCATTCATGGCACCCTGCACCTCCTGTAAGCGGGCCAAGTCGCCGCGGGCGGCGTCAACATCGCCCGCGCGCGCGGTACTCACACCTCGTGCTGCCACCATGATGGCTTCGGCCTGCGGAAAGTTCTCCCACGGAAAGGAGGACGGGTGCAGGGTGAGGGTTACGCCTTCGTTCCATGCACCCCGCTCCATCACGTAGCGGGCGGGCATGGCGGCTAACGCATAGGCGTTCCCGAAGTTGCCTGACACCTGCTCGATGCTGTTGATTTCGTCAATGAAGGTGAGAACGGCCTCGTCTTGCCCCAACTGCAGGTGAGCGTACATCATGTAGTCTGTGGCGTGCAAGTTGATTTCGCCCGTAGCCGCCTTGTAGGCCGCGGCACCGACGGTGTTGGAATCAATTGACTCCTGCCAGTAGCCCAGCCGCGTGAAGATGTGGGAGGGCATGTGCTGGGCATGGGGCGCGTCAGGCGCAATCTTGGCATAGACGAGGGCCGCTTCCAGCCCACCTTCGGCCAGCGGCGGGAAGTCGTGGCTGTGAATCAGATAGTGGGCCGCGCCCGGATGATTGGGGTAGGCGGCAAAGATTGGCTCGGCGACCTCGGTGGCTTTTAGCTGCTTGGGGAATCCCTCGGCGGCGGGCAGGCCCGTCATATTCAGGGCGAGGGAGTAGAATGCCTGGGCCTCTATGTCATCCGGGAAGTCCTGAACCAACTGGGCCATGGCCACTTCATAGGCCGCGATGCGGTCGCGGAACGCCACCGCGTCGGCATCCTTATAGAGCTGGGCCGCGGCGTTAATGTAGCCTTGTTCCCGTTCTGTCGGCGCGCCTGCGGCCATGGCTGCTTCTACTGCCGCCGTTCCGGCTATCACGTTTTCTGGTAGCGTAGGCGACCACGGGATATTCAGGTGCGTCATGGCCTGCCCCCAATACCCCATGGCGCAACTCGGATCCAGCTCGACCACCTTTTCAAAGCTGGCGATGGCGCGCGGGAAAAAGAAGGAGTGGAGCAGGGTCACCCCGTGGGTAAATTCGGCCTGGGCCTCGGCGTTGCAAGAGATGGGGAAGTCTACGGTACCTAGTTCTGCTGATATCGACTGAGGCTCGTCTTCTAGCTGCGACATGGAGGGAGTAATTACGCAACCGCCCAAGAGAACCAGAACGAACAACCAAAGACATACTCTTCCTCTACTGCTAATCCATTTCATCGTATTCTCCTTGCATAAAAATGGTAAGGGTGTGATCAATTTCAGTAAACCGAGGAGCAAGCACGCCCCGTGCGGCTTGTATCCAACCACCCCACGGCACCTAGAAGGTAACCGGCTCACTGGACTTTACACGTTTTGTTTGCAAAGCAGGCCTCCGGCCATCGCACCCTAATGATTAAACCTAAATTGATGTGTCAAATAGTAGATACCAGAATAGCGGAAACAACGTCATAGAATGGAATTGACAAATCATCTAGGGGCAGACTACTAGGGGGACATGTAGTCTATTGCCAAAGAGGTTAGCATAAGTAGAGGCCGTGCGATCCGAGTAACACTCGGAATCGACTCGGAATTTGCTTGGAGATGAGTAGATTCCTAAACGAATAGGAGTTAAGCACTTGGCAAGACCTGACAGATTTTGAAAATCTTGTGATAAAGAAATTTTATATCAAGCTATCGCCCCAAGATAGATGAAAAACCGACGTGTCTCGACCCGACAATTCGCATTGTTGGAGCCGCTTTGATCTCCGGTCACCAGCCGCAGTATCTTTCAGGCCTCTGAGACAGGCTCAACTGCGTAAGTCCTAAATAAAATGACAATCTACTTGCAGAACAGGTGTATGGTATAATAGTAAGTCATCATGATACGGAGGATGGCCATGGTTATGGATGCGTCCACACGTGACAGTCATTCACGAATGTAGTGGATCGGGAGCCAGAGAATTTTGGCTCGCTGGGACGTTACCTTCCAGTCACGGACGCAACGATGACCAACGCCCGGAGGATTAGGGGCAAGGCTACTTAAATCTGTCACTTAATTTGCCAGGGAAGATAGTTTGTGATTCAGCAATCGGAACAACCGTTAAAGCCGCTCGAAGAAGTTGAACAAGAGTGGTTTACCAACCGTCACGAATATCTCGATTTCTTCTGGGATTGGGCCACTAAGATCCCCTATCCAGCGCGCAACAGTATCGCTTTTGCCGGGCTGAGACGCACAGGGAAGACAGCCATCCTGCATCGTGTCTTCAATCGCCTATTCAATGAACAGCGGCATGTGATGCCGGTCTTTATCACCTTTGAACCGTATCTGTATCGGACAGAGTTGATTACCACGTATGACTTTGCAGAAGACTATATCAATGGCTACCTACGCAGTTATTTTGCTTTTCGCCACCGTCGTCCTGAAATCCACAAACAACTTTGGGATTTTGGGCAACTACGGCAATTTGCTAGCCAAACGCAAGACACAATTGCCATTCAGCTTATCGATGATTACGATCTTTTACGCAATGATCCTCAAAGTCATTCGCCATCGATGCGGCTGGCCGCGTGGCTGATTAATCAACCCAAGGGGATAGCAGGCGTCTATAACATACCCACCGCAATCTTCATTGATGAATTTCAGGTATTAGCCGACGTTTATGATCCAGATCTTGATCGGATCATCCCCCTTAGCAATTATTATCAGAAACCGTCTGAGTCGCTGATTGCGCCTATGGTTGTTTCAGGCTCCTCGGTTTCGCTGCTGCTGGGTCGAGCAACCGAGGGAGCCTTGTCTGGACGTTTACGGACCCGGATTTTGGGGCCGTTGGCAGAGGGGTACGCAGTCAGCCTGGTGATGCGCTTGGGCGAACTTCTTGATATCCCCGTGACGGAGGAGTTTGCCTACGCCGTTTGGGATCTAACGCAAGGCTATCCATTTGCCATCGAAAGCTTAATGACTAGCGCGTCACCTGCTAGAGAAAGCTATCCGAACCTCGAAGCCCTAGATGAGGTAGTCAGCTTTGAGTTGACCCATCCCCAGGGTGAACTCTTTAAGCATTACAATGGCGAGTTTCACAAATATAGTAAGCTGCTCAACGATGGGCAGACGACCAAGCAAGTCATGTTCTGGGTAACCCAATATCCTGATAAGCGGATTGAGGTAGCCGAAGTGGCTGAAAAGATCGGTGTTACGCCCCAAGAAGTCCATGAGTCACTGCAAAAGCTAGAAAATCTTGATATTGTGCGCCGTGCGTCCATGAGCATGTATGTTGGGCCAACGGAGCCGATGCTCAAACGCTTTATTGCCTATCAATATGACTTTGAAATTCAAGCGCTGTCCCAAGAGCAAGCTGCTAACAACATCAAGACTGAGGTGAGCCAAGAATTGGGTCGGCTTACCAATATCGTTGGTCATTTTGCCGAGATCGCCGTGGGTGCCGTGATGAAGGGCTTTGATGGGCAGACGCTCGACGGGCCACGCTTCTTCTCTACCCCCAATACAGTCTTTCTTCCCCGATTCATGCATATCGAAAATCGCTGGGGCGTCATTGCGGATGACAGCGCAGCAGAGTTGGATCTCGTTGGCGAATATCGCTGGTGGAATGAAGAGATTGAAGAGCGGGTGACCTCAGCTTGGTTTGTACAAGTCAAATATCGCAAGGAGAAGGTTACCAGGCCCGATGCGGAAGCCTTCCTGACCCAGATTGATGCCATTCAAACCGTCAAGGGGTATGCTGCCTTAACCAACTGGTACGTTTCCAAGGGTGGCTTTACAGAACCAGCCCAGGACTTATTGGCGGAATCGAGCATCTACTACACTGATCTAGCGCAGTTTAATGCACTAGCCAAGGTTTTTGGTTATTTGGGCTTTCCAGAGAGGGTAAGGGGATAGGTAGATAATACTGTTTGTTCACGTAGCAGGCATTGTCATCATGCTGAAAGAATTTTGCGGCAAGGGACGTCTACCTTATTTAGGCTAACTTATGAGGCGATATCCCCCCCACAAAAGCTTGATAGTACGAATGTGAAGACAATTCCTCATCTGTGCTCAGCCCCGTTTGAAAACAGATGTTTGGCCTTTCGAGTAAACGCTGTGGAAAACACCTGTTTTCAAAACGAACGCAGTATAAAACCCATGAAACAAGGAGAGAGTCTCATGGCACAATCGGCAAAGCGCTTTGCAGAACTGCTACAAGCGGGCATCAGCGAGATTGCCAAACGTGAATCTAGAACCAAAGGCGCAATCCGTGATGAATTAGGCTACGCCGTTGATCGTGAAGGGGGTAGCGCAATCCAATATTGGGCCTATGGCGATGGTCACATTCCCAAGCAACAGGCGGATGTAGAAGCTCTGGCTCGTTTCCTTGTAGGCCGAGGGAATTTGGACCCTACATGGCTGACTGCGTTCCTTGAAAGTGCTGGTTATCCTCACCGCCAGGAATTGTTCACCGAGCTATTCCCAGATGTGGATTCTATCGGCGTCAATGCTGGTCCTACCACCTTTGAGCTGCATCTGCCTATCGACCCGATTCCTTCAAAAACGCCCCTCCCCAGCGTCTCTCTCATGCCGCTAAAACCGAACCCGCTCTTTGTGGGCCGCGAAGAAGATCTACGCCAGCTAGCCCAGCTCTTGACTGATGATGATACGGCTGCAGTCAGCCAGGTAGACACGGCCGCAACCACGGGCTTGGGCGGCATGGGGAAGACCCAACTGGCCTGCGAGTTTGTCCATCGCTACGGCCAATTTTTCCCAGGTGGCGTCTTTTGGTTGAGCTTTGACAAGGCAGAATCGGTGGCGGCGAATATTACCATGTGCGGTGGGGCAGACCATTTAGATTTGTCCCCCGATTTTGGAGAACGTTCCCCTGCAGAAAAAGTTCGTTTGGTCCAGAAAGCGTGGCGGGATCCGATTCCCCGCCTGCTGGTCTTTGACAACTGTGAAGTGCTGGATCTGCTAACCCAATGGCGACCCACCAGCGGCGGCTGTCGCATCCTGATTACCAGCCGGCGCGGTGATTGGGAACCGACCCTGGGCGTAGCTATGGTGGCCCTGGATGTGCTGAGCCGGACCGAGAGCTTGACCCTTCTACGCAGCTACTTTTCGCAGAGAAAAGACAATTATGCGGACGCAATTACTGAAGAACTAAATGCCATTGCTGAGGAACTGGGTGACTTGCCGTTGGCCCTCCATTTGGCGGGTAGCTATCTGCGTCGCCACCCCAACGTTGCGCCGGATGCTTACCTGAATCAACTGCGGGATCCCGCGCTGTTGCAGCATCCCTCCATGCTGGGGGGGGACTCTTCGCCCACTGGCCATATCCAACATGTAGGCCGCACCTTTGCCTTGAGTTATGATCGGTTGGATCCCCACGATGAAATCGATGCCAGGGCCATCAAGCTGCTGGTCCACGCCGCCCACTTTGCACCCGGCGAGCCGATATGGTACCGGCTGTTAATCAAAACCTTGGCATTAGATTTAGATGACCCGAATGATGCCTACAAGGCCGATGGCGCCTTTGCCCGACTGATCGAGCTGGGTTTGGTTGAGCGGGAGGCCAGTGATACGTTGCGTATGCATCGGCTGGTGGCTCGTTTTGTGCGCGATGTTGCCAAGGAGCAAGTGGAAGCGACTCAGAAGGCAGTAGAGAAAGTGGTCTTTGAGGAGACAGCATCGGTCAACCGAGAAGTGCGTCCTATGCCTCTATTGGCCTGGCAACTACATTTGCGCTCAGTGGCCGATATCGCGCAGGTGCGGGAGGATGAAGAGAGTGCAAGACTTTGTTATGAATTGGGGAAGCACCTGTGGCAGATTGGAGATTATGAGGGTGCTTTGGGCCATATGGAGAAATCTTTGTCAATACGCGAGCAGCTATTTGGGAAAGAGCACCTGGATGTGGCCGAGAGTTTAACATTATTGGGCCGGATCTATCGGGGATTGGGCAAATCTACTGCTTCGCAATCTTTTTTTGAGCGTGCACTGGAAATTCGTCTGGGTAAGGTGGGAGAGTGCCATGAACTGACAGCAGAGAGCCTTGAAAATATGGGCATCTGCTTTCGCGAGTTAGGGAACTTCGACCAGGCGCATCACTATCTGCAAAATGCGCTGGATGTTTATCAACAGACACTAGGGGATGAACATGAATTGACGGCCGAATGTTATAACAACTTCGCCCACTGTCTTTATGTTATGGACGATCTGCGAAATGCGAGGCTCTATTGGGAAAGAGCCGCGGCGATAAACGAGAGGAAATTAGGTGATAGACACCCTCGTGTTGCCGTCAATTACCATAATCTTGGTGCCGTGCTTCATGCCATGAATGAGCTAGGCACCGCCAAGACCTATATCGAGCGCGCCTTGACCATCCGACGCAGTACCTATGGCGATGCCCATCCTGATACACTTGTCAGCCTTGCTCGTGAGGGGCTTATTCTGCGTGACATGGGTGCATTGGATCAGGCAAAAGTAACTGTCGAGCAGGCGCTCGCTTTTTACAATGATACGCTTGGCGAGGAGCATATTGACACCGCCCGTTGTCGTCACAATCTAGCATCGATTCTACAGCGTCAAGGCAACACTGATTTAGCCATCAGACACCAAGCCCATGCCTATCGCGTTTGTCGCTCCGTGTATGGCAAGAAACACCACTTAACGAGGAAAATGCTGAATTATCTTAACGAATTGCGTAACTCAACGGCAATATCCGTAGACCGCAACTTGGCGAGTGACTCGACAGTACACGTTGCGGTCCACAGATAATCATCGAGGGAAATTATCCACCACCAACATTGGTGCCGCCAGTTGCGCCCTTAAGGGATTGTGTGTTGACTTGGTCGGGTCCATCCAACGTTACGACAACCCAAGAGTAGTGAAAGGGTACCTCACCGCCGCTATTGAGCGACTGAAAGACACCATCTAACACCGCTAGTAGCGTCTCTTCTCCGCTTGCAGTGAGAGTTGACGTGTCATTTTCTGCGTCAGGGGAAATCATATTGGTAGCATCGGCGACACCAGTAAACACGGTGACACCCGCTGCAACGTCAGTGTAATATGCGAGCTGTTCAACGCGCGGTTCATGATCAAAAGGATTCTCGGGGTTTTGAGCGATGTGGGCCTTCAGATTATCAAAGCGAGTATGATTAGCGACATCCTCATCTTTGACTACAACGATGAACTGCAGCTTGTCCGCCGGCGTGACGGTTTTTGAACCGTTGCTGCCACCCAGAGCATAGACAGCTGTACCCATGAGCAAAATCGTGATGAGGGTTAGACTTACTGTAACAAGAATACGTTGTTTTGACATGATATTTCTCCTGAGAAAAGTTGCTATATACTGCCCTGAAAATAACAAAGATGAAAAGATTAGAAAGATTAAGAATCTGCGCAATCTCCTAATCTTTGTTCGGTTTTTATCCGTCCGTGGCGCACACCGTGCCTGGAGCAACTACAATGAATTGTCATAGGAACGGATTGGGATTGTCTCTTGCGTAGACGAAAATTGATTACATCGCCGCTAAGATGGTGGTCCGCGTGGATAAATCCGATGGTATCTAAATCTGTTGTAGTATGGTAGAACTCTTATCATCTGTTGATCTCCGATGGTGGCTGCAGCCACTTTGATTCAACCGGCATGGGGCTGTTCAGCGTCTTTAGAAATGCAATAATCTGCATTTTCTCGCGGTTGGACAGCTTCAGCGGACGTAGTTCAGTTCTGCCAACGGGGCTGGCAGGTGCCTGGATATAATGGTCGAGTACCGCGTCCAAAGTCTGAAATTGCCCAGTGTGCATGTAAGGAGCCGTGCGGGCCACATTACGCAGAGTAGGGGTTTTGAAACCACCAGCAATGCGGATATTAAGGCTCTGCATAAAGTGTAATTCGGCGCATTGTTCTGGTTCAGCATCACTATATGGACCTAGACAGTTGAATGGATCCGACAGGGCCGCCTGTACGCCTTGGCTATGGCCATAATCGGCTGCTTCTCCTGTTGGTAGCGGCAGACCAATATTATGGAAGGCATGGCTTGTAAACAATGGTCCACTGTGGCAGCGCAAACATTGAGTTCGGTTGCTGATAAAGAGACGCAGTCCGGCAATTTCATGGTCAGTGAGCAGGTCGCTCGCCTCAGCCTCACCATCGACAAACAGGGTGGTGACATAGCGGTCAAAGCGACTTGGCCCTGGCTGCAATAGACGTTCATAAGCCGCAATGGCCTTGCCTAGATTGACAAAGATATGGTTGACCATTTCTTGATCTTGCCAGGTCATCGTCTGCCAGGTCCTTCGAGCCGAAACATCACCTCGTGGTGTCGCATTCATGGGAAAGCGGCTTGGGTCTGATAGATCGGGCAGAGGCTCAAAGACCTCTTCATACAGGCTTCGATAACGAAGATCGGTCGTCATTAATCGCGCCAATTGGGTACGGCTGGTATTCAATTCATGGCTCGCTTCCAACGGCGTTAACGCCTGAGCCCACAGACTATCGCGGCGTCCGTCCCAAAAGAGCCAAGGGCTGTACCCGATGCCAACCAAAGAAGGCGTGCTGCGAGGCAGCCGACTGTCTCCTCCCATATGCGTCAGGTCGTCGGTAAAGTCCTGCCGTGGCGGGTGGCAGGTGGCACAGGACAGTTCGCCCGTTGCGCTCAAACGCACATCGAAAAAGAGCGCGTGGCCGAGTATTGGCGCCGTCGGTTGGTTGCTTACCGCGTTGGACGGATCTTGTGCCAGCGGCGGCAGGCTTTCCAACCACAGCTTACGTATCTGGGCCAACTCGGCTTCACGCCACGGTTCCGTTGTCGAGACCGATGTCCCTACGGGTGTCGTTACAACTTGGGACGAAACGACTTGTGACGAAGTGTCTACAGATTGGCAAGAGAGATTGAATCCAAGCAAGAGACTTAAGCTAGTAGGGAAAAACAGGTAAGTGCGTACTCGATACCACATCATGCCTCCCATCATCAATACTGCGGTCGTTTTGAAAACAGGTCTTTTCCCAAGCTCTACCATAGAGACCAAAGACCTGTTTTCAAACGGAGCTGAGTATAAATGTATAATCAGAGCTATCGTAGGTGCGATTTGCAACCGCACGAGCATGGAAAACCTCTTTACTTCTCTTGAAGATGAGGGAGTTCTCGACACGTGCGCAGATGAAAACAGCGCCTACAGTTATCCCTCATAACTTTTTAATCAAACAGTAGCTCGTTGTGTTGCCAGTAGGTTAGCATGAGTGGGGATAGCGCAACCTGAGTGGGACTTGGAATCCACTCGGAATCCACTCGGAGACTACTCGGAGACCGCTTTGAGACGAACAATCACGCTCTGGTAATCGCTGGCTTTGGCGCGAATAGGAAGAATGTTATGGCTCGATCACCACGACGATTTGCTGAACTACTGCAAGAGGGGGTAGCCGCAGTTGCTGCTCGCTCTTCGAAACCCAAAGGCGTCATCCACGACGAACTAGGCTATGCCATAGGTCGCAATGGTGGCAGCGCCATCGAATATTGGGCGTACGGTGATGGCCACATTCCCACAAATCAGACCGAGGTGGTCGCACTGGCCCGGGTGCTTATGGATGAGGGAAAGTTGGATCAGGGGTGGCTCACTGCGTTTTTGGAGAGTGCTGGATACGTCGACCGCGCGGAATTGCTTGCCGAACTGTTTCCTGCTATGGAGCAAGGTAAAGCAAAGGTCGAGCCGCCGCCCGCTGAACTTTCCCTCCCCATCGATGTGCTTCCGCCGCCCGCCCCCCTGCCTGTTGGCTCTATCATGCCGTTGAGCCGCAACCCGCTCTTTGTGGGCCGCGAGGAAGATTTGCGTAGCGTGGCTCGGACCCTGAGCGCAGACAAGGCCGCCGCGGTCGGTCAGGTTGATACGACCGCGACCACTGGCTTGGGTGGCATGGGGAAAACTCAGCTCGCCTGCGAATTTGTCCATCGCTACGGTCAATTTTTCCCAGGTGGCGTCTTCTGGCTGAGCTTTGACAGCGCCGAGTCAGTGCCAGCTGAGATTGCTGGCTGTGGCGGTTCTGGTGCGCTGGACTTGCACCCCGATTTTGGCCAGCGTTCCCTGGCCGAACAGGTGCGTCTGGTCCAGAAAGCATGGCAGGAGCCAGTTCCGCGCTTATTGGTCTTTGACAACTGCGAAGTGCTGGACCTGCTAACCCAATGGCGACCGACCAGCGGTGGCTGTCGCATCCTGATTACCAGCCGCCGCGGCGATTGGGAACCAGCTTTGGGCGTGACCATGCTGGCGCTGGACGTGCTGAGCCGGGCCGAGAGCTTGACCCTTTTGCGCAGCCACTGCCCACAGGCCGATGAGGAAGTCCTAGATACCATTGCTGAGGAACTGGGTGACTTGCCCCTCGCTTTACATCTGGCAGGCAGTTACCTGCGACGCTATCCTCACGTTGCGCCAGATGCCTATCTGGCCCAGTTGCGCGACCCCCAACTGCTCCACCACCCCTCCATGCAAGGCGAAGGCTTTTCGCCCACCGGCCATATCCAACATGTGGGTCGCACCTTTGCCCTGAGCTATGATCGGCTGGATCCTGGGGATGAGACCGATGCCAGGGCCATCAAGCTGCTGGTCCACGCCGCCCACTTTGCACCCGGCGAACCGATCTGGTATCAACTGTTAGTAAGGACTCTGGGATTGGACTTGGATGACCCAGATGATGCCCACAGGGCGGACGGGGCATTTGCCCGCCTGATTGAACTAGGCATCATTGAGCGGGAAGAGAACGATACATTACGGATGCACCGCCTGGTGGCCCGTTTTGTGCGGGATGTAGCCAAGGACGAAGTGGAAGCGACTCAGAAGGCCGTTGAAGCAGTCGTCTTTGAGGAGACAGCATCGGTCAATCGAGAAGTGCGGCCTATGCCGCTACTGGCCTGGCAATTGCATCTGCGTTCCGTAGCCGATATTGCCCAGGTAAGGGAGGATGAGGAGAGCGCGAGGCTTTGTCATGAGTTGGGGACGCATTTGTGGCAGATTGGGGATTATGAGGGGGCACTACGCTATGCAGAAAAATCGCATTTAGTCCGTGAAGAGCTCTTCGGAAAAGATCATCTGGATGTAGCCGAGAGTTTAACGCTGTTGGGTCGTATTTATCGAGCATTAGGCAAATTTGCCGATACGAAACCCTATTTCGAGCGTGCCTTAGCAATTCGACAAAAGTACTTAGATAGCCAGCACGAACTTATTGCAGAGAGCCTCCAAAATTTGGGGCGCTGTCACCAAGAGTTGAACCAGCTCCATAATGCAATGGCATATCTGCAACAGGCGTTAGAGATGTATCAGCAGGTTTTGGGCAAAGAGCATGAGCTAGTAGCAGAATGCCATAATAACGTTGGCACTTGTTCATATACAATGGGTGACCATGAGAAAGCTTTGTCACACCTGAAGCGCGCAGCGGCAATCAACGAAAAAGTATTGGGCATAGAACATCCACACGTTGCCGTTAATTATCACAATCTTGGCACTATACTACGGCGATTGGGCAGACTCGAAGAAGCAAAGTCGTTCATTGACCGGGCCCTGTTAATTCGCTATAATGCATACGGTAATGAACATCCTAATACAATTAATAGTCTTTTGCAACGTGGAATTATTTGGCGTGAACTAGGCCAACTTGAGCAGGCGATAACAGATCTCGAGGACGCGCTCTTCCGCTATGTCAGACTATTAGGCGAAGAACATATTTCGACTGCAGATAGTCACTGCGAAATAGCCAAGGTTCACCATCGTAGGGGCCACCTGAGGTTAGCCATTACCCATCAAGAGCAGGCACATAGCATTTATATCAACGTATTCGGCCCCGAACATCAATTGACGAATGATAAACTAAACTACCTAAACGAACTTCGTACGTTGCAAAAATAGTGCCTACGTTTCACATAACCATCCTCCAGCTTATCCTCGAAGATCAGCCCCTCCAGACGCACCATCAGCTTCTTCAATTAGTAAGCTGGGATTCATTCCAAAAGTGTCCTTTTCATGTATCATCCATTGAAATTTAAGTTGATCATGAACATTACTGTTAAACAGACGTTCAACTAGTGGTTTTAAGAGATTTGTCCTTTCAACGGTCGTTGACTTGCTTAGAAACTCCGCATCGGCGCGAAACAGACATAGGAGCATTGTGCCATAATGGAAAACCTTCTTGATTGCGCTGTCTTCAGCTATGGGTTGCCCCAAATTGAGATGACTCTTTAAAGGATATGAGAGCAATGCTAACTCAGTTTGATTTACGCTGGGAGAGAGAACTGTAATAACCAAAATGTGGGTATATTCAATCGTCATTTTTTTCTCCATATCGGGTTTGATTAATGTTGGGCTAGTATATCATTCTGCAATTTATATTTTCTAGCCTGCCATCTAACAGTATAGCATAAATTGAAGCATTGGGCTCCGAGCAACACTCGGAATTTGCTCGGAATTTGTGTAACTGCAAAAGTTTGTTGATCCTCAGGCCATGTCTCAAGCACGAACAACGAATCTTCAGAATTCACCGAATCATCCGCTGGACGGCTGAAGTAGAGGGGCATTGGATTATCCCGTTCGCCAACGAGATGGCACCCAATCGACCTAGCAACCCCTAATCATCCAACCACAAATCTTGTGCTGAGCCAAAGGAGCGTTTCATCCTTTAGAAGCTGTCTGGAAAGTCATTCTGAGGAGCCTGCGACGAAGAATCTCACGGTTATTTGACCTAAAAATGCGGATTCTTCAGTCGCTCCGCTCATTCAGAATGACACGCTCGTACCCTTTTCAGACAGCTTTTTAGTGTATTTACCGTAGCCCGCCCTTGCAGGGTGGGGTGCTTGGGCTACCCATCTGCCCCGCCCTACAAGGACGGGCTACAAGTGCATGTACATCAAGCTAAGGAGATTTGGCCAAGAACACTTCCAGGAAGGCTATGTCTCTGAATGGTCAATGCGAATCAAGGGACACACCCTTCCTGGAAGTTTTTCATGGTTCAGGCAGCACCATGGAGGATGAAAAAGATCCTGCTAATCCATCTAATCCGTGTCCTATTTTCAGGGCAGATGACCGGCTAATCCTCAGACTCTATCCGAGTCCCTAACTACTGGCATCTGCAATCATCCATAAATCAGCCACGTTTCGATGTGACATCGTCAATCTACAATAAATGGCACATATATTACCTGCCCATGCTCTACCTCCAACACAACCGGCGCACCTTCCAACCCATCCACATCCTCGGCGTGGATCACAATGCGATAGATGCCCGCCTCGGTAAAGCCGCTGTAGTTGACCGCGTACTGCCCGTCGCCTTGGGGCCGTAATAACAGGGGGTCTAGCGTTTCGGCCACTAGCTCACGGTCGTTGGGTGGCTCTTGGTAAGAGGGTGGGTAAATGACGGCCCAGACGGATTCGACGGCCTCATTGTCCCGCACTTCTGCTTGGATGGTACCGCTGGTGTCGTTGATGGTTGGTGGAACCGCGCTGACAATATAGGGCGGCCATTGTTCCCCTTGTCCATCAAAGGTACTCGTGTAGGCAAAGCCCCGTTCAGCTGCAATGGCCGCGTCGTCGATTTCGTTGGGAATGCCGTTGCCGTTGGCGTCTATCCACGGCTCTTGGTTGGGGTAGAAGCGATTGACCACGCGTTTGGCCCACCAGAAACTTTTGAAGAGATCGCCTCCTTGTTGGAGAGAGGTGAGAAAGTGATCGGAGAAGTGGGCACCATTGCGCGAGGCATAGGCGCTCCATTCGGGGCTGCTGGAGGCGATGACCACCCGGTTGGGTTTGGCAATGGTCTCTGCACCTTCGATAAAGGTGCCGGCATAGCAGGCTTCGATAATCACATTGACTTTGGTACCTGGCACTGCCAATTCCACCTCGCTCAGCCATTCATCCAACTGTTCAGGCGTCACCCGCTCCTGGTTCACTTCGTCGACAAAGAGCAGATCGCGCTCGCCGTGATCCATCAGGTAAAGGGTCAGCGCCTGGTTGGGCTGTAGCCGATTCTTGGCCCAATCCACAATGGCCGACCGCAGATTGTTGGTGGTGGCTGACGCATCGACGAGATTTGACGAGAGATCTGTGGACAAGTAGTAGATATCCTCAGCAGAATAGCCATGGGCCTGGAAGAGGTCGAAAACCGCGTCCGTGACATTGTGGATGTTCTGTTGCAGTGCATCCGTGGTGTGCAGACGGCCTGCTAAGATAATGGCTGCGCCTACGTCTGGTTCAGTAGCCAGCGGTTTGACTGCAAGCTCATAGTCCGTGTCGGGGCCACCCGCCGCAGAATTGGTATTCTCTATTTTCAGATAGTAGGGGCCGCTGGTTGGCACAGCAAAGTCCAATCGCACCCCTGGCGTAAAGGGTTTGGACTGCTGCTGATCAGCCAGCGCACTGCATATTGCGTAGAGCTCCAATGCGACATCCACGGTGGAGCCAACCCCAGGCTGAATTTCGATGCGATAGGTGGTGCCTTGCTCGCCCTCAAAGTACACCCAATCCACATCATCAGCCTGGTGGAAGGTGTGAGTTTGGGTTGTCCCATCCGGCGTAATCGCCCCCGCGTCTTGGCAGAGATTGTTGGTTTCAAAGATATCGCCTGCTTCTGGCGGCATGGGTGTAGCCATTCCAGTGGGTGTCACACCGGGTGTCACAGCGGGTGTCGCGGCTGATGTTGCCGTTGGTATTGCTGTGGCTGTATTGATGGTTGTCTGGCTGTAGGTAACGGTGACTGTATGATCGTTGGCGGGCATGGTGACGGTGTTGCTCGTGTCCATGCTACTATCATCGTCGGTGCCGTTCCAGCCGCTGACCAGCCAGCCCGACGTAGGAAGAGCCAACAGAGTGATGGTGTCGCCGGCTGTGTAGTGCCCTGCCCCACACGCATCGGAATTGGCTGGAAAGAGAGAAGGAGTCTGCCCATCACCCTGATGTGATAGGGTCAACGGATAGCACGGGGTTGTCATCACGTTGATGGGTACAGCACTTTGCAATAGCCGTCCAGAGCCAAGTTGCCCATATTGATCCCGCCCCCAACACGTTAGCCCGCCATCCTCCGTTATCGCGCAGGTATGCGCTAGGCCGCCAGCAATCGCCACGATACCGCCGCTCAACTCGCTGACGGCGACAGGCGCGTGACGCTTCTCTACATCAGTTCCGTCCCCCACTTCGCCATAGGAATTTATGCCCCAGCAGCGGACGCTGCCGTCTGAACTTAAAGCACAGGTATGGTTATCTCCCGCGGTAATTGCCGTGACGCCGCTGTTTAAACCTTGGGCATCCACCGGTACCTCTTTACCGATCTGCGTACCATCACCCAATTGTCCATAGGTGTTTCTGCCCCAGCACTGCACCTTTCCTGCATCGGTCAGCGCACAGGTATGAGCAAAGCCCAATGCCAGCGCAGTAACGTTATTGAGATCAGGCACAGTCACAGGTGTGCTGCGCGATGTTTTCGTGCCATCCCCCAACTGGCCATGGTCATTGCTACCCCAACATTGCGCTTGGTCCTCGGTTGTGATAACACAACTGTGTTGAGCACCAGCCGCAATGCTCATGACACGGTCGCTTAATCTGGGGAGAGCCGTCGCATCATGACGATCATCGTTGGTGCCATCGCCCAACTGTCCGTCGCTGTTGAGGCCCCAACAGAAAACGCCGCTGCTGCTGCTTAAGGCACAAGTATGCTCGCGCCCGAGGGCGATTTGCGTGATATCGCTCGGCAATTTTGACACATCGACAGGCGTCTGTTGGTTCTTCACTGTGCCATTGCCCACCTGACCATCGTCATTTCCACCCCAACACTGTACACCACCAGCAATGGTAAGCACGCAGCTATGGCTGGTGCCAACCAACACGGTATCCGCACCGCTCCCCAAACTATTCACCGCAACCGGCACACTGCTGTTCACAGTGGAGCCATCACCCAACTTGCCAATGCTGTTCCAGCCCCAACAATAGACTCCGCCACCTGTGGCAATGGCGCAGGTGTGAGAATCTCCCGTGGCAACAGCCGTCATAGTCGAAGGCAAATTGGTCACGGCCAAAGGCGTGTTGTGATAGGGCAGCGCACCATCACCCAATTGGCTGTCCTGATTTTCCCCCCAACAATTGACGTGCCCCGTATCCAGCGTAGCACAAACGTGATCATCGCCAGCCGAGATGCCAATCACGCCGCCGTCTAGCCCGCTGACGTCTACCGGCGTGTTGCGATTAACGCTGGTTTCATCGCCCAGTTGGCTACTGACATTATATCCCCAACATTTCACACCCCCCGTAGCCGTCAGGGCGCAAGTGAACCATTGACCAGCGGTAATGGCCGCAACACCATCGGTTAAGCCCGAGACATCAACTGGTGATAAATTCGGTGGCCTGGTGCCGTTGCCCAACTGACCATAGTTATTTGCGCCCCAACACTTCACACCACCCTGACCATCTCCATCCGAATCGATTAAGGCACAGCTATGGCCATCCCCAAGGGCAAGTGCTGACACGCGTTCAGCGAGGCCATTGACATCGACTGGTGTAGGGATGTGATCCGACGTGGCTCCACTGCCCAACTGGCCACTTTGATTGCGCCCCCAACATTTGACGCCACCGGCTGCCATGGCCGCACAGCTGTGATAATTACTGACTGACATTGCAGTGACACCACTGGTCAAACCGCTGACGTCCACAGGCGTTTGGCTCACTTCGGTAGAGCCATTGCCCAGTTGCCCCAGGCTGTTCTGTCCCCAACATTTGACGCCACCTTCTTCTGTCAGCACACAGGTATGGTCGCGATGGGTGGAGATAGCCGTGATGACGCTGTTCAGATCTGCCACTTCGACTGGGACAGAGGTAGAGCTGCCCACATCCGCGCCGAGCTGCCCAACGGTATTCGCCCCCCAGCAGAAGAGCGTATTGTCCGTTGTCAACGCACACGAGTGCGAGCCACCGGCGACAACGGTAACCACCTGACTACCTAAGTTCTGCACATCTGTGGGCAGGTGGCGCTGGGTAGTGGTGCCATCACCCAACTGACCAACGTTATTTGCCCCCCAACATTTCACGCCGCCAGTTGTGGTTCGCACGCAGGTGTGGTATCTGCCCGCGGCTACGTGTGCAATCTCATCTAAAGGGATAAGATCTGCCGTGGGTTGCGCATTGGCTACATATTTTTCATCTGTAGAGACGCTAGCTGTTAACCCCAAGGCTGGCACTGTCTCTTGCAAACTCATACTTGCGGCAAGTACGCCACCGATTGCAATGCTTATGACCGCCCATGGAATCCAACGGCGAAATGGATTGGTAAATAACATGCAAAGACTCCTTCTGTTTGGGTGTGGTTGATTATCGGTAGACCGCAACGTGGAGCGAGCATCCTCAGATGCGAAGCGTGGCGTTGCGGTCTACTTACCATGCGCAAGGAACAAGCTACCACGGTCGGGAACACTATTTTCACGAAGCCGTTCAAGGACGAAATCGACTTCGTCTGGATTGTCAAAGAGGCGCTTCGGCAGCATGTGAAAAAGCATGTTCGATCGGTAGAGCAGGAGAAACTCGTCATTCTCTGCCCATTTGACAAAATCACCCCATGGGATGTGGCTGTTACCAAGCTCGTTGCGCATGTGGAATTTCTCATCGGTCATTTCAATCGTAAAAGGTGCGGAGAGGTCTTTCTGCTGGGCAAAGGCATGTGCCGCCTGCCGCAGCAATAAAAAACGCTGTCCGACTGCTAGCCCTATGATTAGGGCAAGGCAAGGAAGCAACAGCAGCCAGAAAAGAGCCCGTCCATCGAACTGTTGGGTGACGATTGGAAAGGCGGCCATCATGATGATAATGAACCAGAATATACGCACAATCCGTCTGGTATGTAGCTTTTGGGCTGCCTGGACTTCAGCTAGTTGGTATTGACCGTTGATGGTAATCATTCTTATGTCTCCGAATCACACTGCGGTTTGGCGTTGAAGTAGACATTCTGTTGCTGATGAACGCAACTGCATCCAGATAGGATTTCAGTGCTCGTCGTTATCAATTGGGTGAGACAAATTTTAGGGAATCGCAGCATTTGCCGGTATGGTCCCCCAAAGAGGAGGTAAAAGAGATGGAAGAAATCGTATAATACGGTAACCAACATATCCTGCGCTGACTCCGGCCACCACTTTAGTGGCTGTTCTTGTTGCACTACTTCGATTCGATTTATCTGCGCTATGGGCGATTTTCGACTTACGCTTATTGAGCTGCTTGAGTCGTTTCTGTAAAGCCTTTTTCCTCTTTAATTCAGCTGGTGTAGCGGCTTTCCCTTTTTGCTTGATTATGCTAACCTCCTTTTTCATTTCTTCAATTTCCTCGGGTGATGCTGGGTCATCACCACCAATTGAATGACCAGTCTGGCCTTGGTAACCACGAGGCCCAGCTGCCGCCCCATGTGACGTCTGTTCACCATCCCCTTCCAAATTTTCTAATTCGCACATGATGTCGATGGTACATACTTCTTCTTCCATAGCTCCGTTGTTTTTATTGTCATCGCTATTGTCATTGCTTTCATCACTTAATTCACAAGTGTCACGATCAAGGGGTTCACATATTTGTGAACCATCAGAATCTGTACGCTCATTGTCGGTATCATTGGCATCACGCCCATCTGGATCAAAGTAGCGCACTGGATTATTCAAGCTAAACCCATACAAATTCATCCGTTGTGGTTCATGCATCCCCAATTCGGGCACAAATTCATAGAGCGGATCGGCGCTGCTCCAGCGCAGCGTCAGTGGATCATAGTAGCGATAGCCGTAGTAGCGCAGGCCGCTGACGGCGTCGTTCTCCTTGCCGTTGAACTGGCGGCGGTGATTCTCTTCCCCTTCGCTGTAGACCACTTCGCCAAAGGCTCCGTAGAGGAAGCTGGCAACCACTTCGCCTGCAGCGTTGAGCGAGAACATCAGATTTTGCAGCGCGTCGGCATATTGTAGCTCGATGGTGCTGCCATCCTCGACGCGGGCCAGTGTGGGACCACCGGCCGAGAGGTGCAGATAGCGCTTGGTCTGCGTACCAGTCAGGTCATAGTGGGTTTCGCTTTCGCCAAACCAGAAGCGAACGCCGTCGCTCTCGCTGACGGCTAAGACGCGCGATTGATCATGGTCGTAGTAGTAGGTCTCGGTGCCGTTGGGCGTCTCGACCACGCGGATCTGGTCTAGCCCGTCCCAGTGGAGCAGTAAGTCGTCGTCGGGCGTGCTGCGCCAGGTCATGTTGCCGGCTAGGTCGTAGGCGAAGCTGGCGTAGATACTGCCGTCGGCGCTGGTCAACTGGTCCACGGCCTGTGGGTCGGTGGCGCCATAGACGTAGCTCACATCGCGGGTTTCGGTCGAACCATTCCAGGTGACGTTGGCCGTGTTCACGTTACCGGTGGGCGAATAGTTAAAGGCGGCACTGTAGCCATTGGGTCCGCTTGCCGTCAACAGTCGATGTTGCCCATCGTAGGAGTAGCTGGCCGCAGCCGACACGCCGTTGGTCTCACCACTTACGTTGAGGAGATCGCCCGAATCGCTGTAGGTGTAGCCGCGACTGGCGATTTCCGTGTCGTTGACTGTGGTCACATCGCTGGTGGGGCGGCCCAGCACGTCATAGCCATAGGTGCGCAGTTGGCCGTAGCTGCTTTTGCGCACGATAGGCAGACCGGCCAGGTTGCGGTCGAAATCTGCTACGATCTGCCAGTCGCCACTTTGCGGGTCGGTCCACTCAACACGGTTGACCAGACCACGGCCATCGTAGGTGATGCGCCATCGTTGCCCATCATCCCAGGTGCTGGCTTTGGGCAAGCCTAACGCATTGTAGGAGCGCTCAACCCACTGCGTAGCATTTAGGGTAGCTTCTTCATTGAGCGCAACGGAGCGCTCTTCACGGGTGACGAGGCCGCGTGCATTATACCCATAGGCAATGATCCCGAAGGGTAAGTCTACGCGTGATAGGTTTCCGATGCCGTTCTCATTCTGGTCATACGTATAGCTGATGGTGGTGATGGCCTGCACCATGTTTAATTGGCTGGCGCGGACTTGTGGTGGCGTTGCGCTACTGGTTTGTAAGGTGTTGGTTTCAGTAACCACCGGCAAATAGATCTCGCTGCTCACGGCTTCAAGCGAGGCGGACTGTGCATTCACCAATGGCACGCGATCGGTTCCATTCTGTACGATGGGCAGATAAATCGCGTGGTCGTTCGTTTGTCCACCGCCTAATGGGTCAGGCTCGACAGTTACCGTTGGTGCCAGGGTAGGCAATGCCGTTTGAGTGGGTGAAGGCGTTGCCGTGGCCGTTTGAATCGGCGAAGTCGTTGCCGTGGCCGTTTGAGTTGGCGAAGGCGTTGCCGTTGGGGTCAATTCTGGCCTTTCAGAACCAAAAGTACCCTCTGGTGACTGGCTCACACGCTGGTCCAAATACGACACAGAAGTGATTCGATCCAGGTCGTCGTACGCGTACTGCACCGTGTACTCTTCTGGCGCAGCATCCTCCGGCATGGGGTTTACCTCACTCAGCAGATTGCCATTGAGATCGTAGGTGTAGCGCCATGTACGTTGACCGCGGCTGATGGCTGTGCGATTGCCTACCCAATCATGGGTCAAGATCGTCGTGTTGCCCTCCGCATCTTCAATGCGGCTCAGGTTGTCGTTGGCGTCGTAGTCGTAGCGGGTAATGGCATCGTCTGTATCGGGATAGCTTTCACGCAGCTCAGTTAAACGCCCAAATGCGTCGTATAGCTCAACGCGTATGGCACCAGAGCCATCGGCTGCATTTTCGTGCACCGTCTTTTGCAGGCCGACGTAAGAGATTGAGAGGCCGTTGCCTGCATCGGGTCGCGCAAAGCGGATGAGCCTGCCTAGGCTGTCATAGTAGTAGGTATAGCGAACGGTCGCATTACCATCTGCTTGACTCGGATCGGGCACGTCGAGGGTTCTCAGGTTGCCAAGATCATCGTAGCGGTAGGTGGTGGTGGGGCGGCGTCCGTCGGGCATATGCTGCACGGTCGTCGTGACGCGTCCCAACCCATCCATTTTCTGCTGGTTGTGTATCCAACGCTCGCCAGAGAAATCACGCAGGCGCTCGGTCTCTACATAGACCGCTTCGTTGTGATTGAAAAATTGCCGATCGGCATAGGTATAGCGCGCCACCTCGCGCAGCTGGTAGCTCCTACTGTAGTCGATGGAGGTGCTGTGTGACAGGACGCGGCCAAAGCCGTCAATGGCCCACCGCTCCTCATCCCATACGTTGCCCTTGCGGTTGGGGCCTTGACGCTGTAGTAGCGCGCCAGTCGCCACATCCGTTTGTGTATGGACCTCATGACCCAGTTCGTTGGTCGTCTGGTCGACGTAGAGCTTGTGGCTGTCATGGGCAAAAGTAGTCGCCGTGTTAGAGCTACCATTGCTTGTGTGCTGCATGGGCTTCTTGATGCCGGTGCGATTGCCGGTGGCTTCATCATGCGTGTAGGCGGTCTGGGCATAGAGATCCTCTCCTTGATAAACGCGCGTGGTCAATGGCCGCCCAGTCAGCGTGCCATAGGCTGTGTCAACACGAGCCACCATCTGTTGTTCACTCTCTGCCGTCTGCTCATAGCGGGTGGTCTTGCGCAGCAGAACGCGGTAGTCGTGCGGCGGCGGATCGGGAAACTCTTGGCAGCCCTCCAAAGTTGGAATACAGTTTCCGCTGGATAGCGACTGCCCGTAGCGTATCTGATAGGCATATTCGGCACGTCGGTCGCCGATGGAGGGTGTGGTCCCCACACCGCGGAGGTCGGCTGTTTTGGCAAAGATTTCATAAGTTGGATTGGGTGTACAGGAATTCGTGCTGGGATCACAAGCCTCGATTGGATCGTCCCACGTTGATGGCTCGTATCCAGTCCACTCTTGCTCTGTGCGCAAAACGTGGTCGGCCTGGTCCATGCACTGTTCTGGCGTCCGATGGTCGAGACGGGTTGTGCAGGTGAGCGTCTTGCTTGGCAACACCACCTGGGTCTGAGCGTTTCCAAAGAGCAGGTGATGACTGTGGCTACGAACCTGATATTGATGCAGATGGGTCTCATTGCCCTTAAAGCGATAGGTCCACTGCTCATGGAGTCGACTATGGGGCGCAGCGACAAGCTCGCCATCTGGATCAAGCGCTTCATGCACGTAGCGGGTGCGCACCCACCGCCTGGTAACGTCCGTGGCCGTCTTACCGCGTGAGTCGGTCCAGCGGAAGCCAGCAAAGCGTGCTGGCTCCGGCTGATTGGTGGTTGCCTGTGTCGAAAGATAGCGTGGCTCGGCGTAGGTGTATTCGGTGCGCATGGTGGGTGCGTCAAAGCCTGGATCGACTTCTAGTGCTGAAACGACCCAGTTGACATGCGGCAGATGGGAGTCGCTGCAATCAGCGCTGATGCAGCCAACTACCTCTGGATCGGATGTCGGCTTGTAGTCAAACGTGATCTTCATGCCGCGACCGTTTTCGACGGACCGTAAGAGATCTGAAGCAGGGGCTAGCCCGGGGCTGCTGATATAGTTTAGTGTTTGTCCATTCCATGTGGCGAGGTCTAACAATCCGTCACCATTTACATCTACAAAGTCGCTTTTGAGCTCCCAATTGCCTTGTTCTGCAGCAAATAACCGTTTTGCAGGCAGCCAAGCCTGGGGAAGTTCCTGTGGATCGGAGAAGGCCGCACCAAGATTGAACGCAGCAAAGACCTTATGCGGCCTCGTAATGTCCTCTGCATCACCAGGCCCTGCATCAACAAATGTGAGAATATCCGTCAACCCATCTTGATCAAGATCAACCAGTGTACGACGTTGGCCGCGGTTACCACTGTCGCCTACGAGGACTCCTCCATCTGCTCGATAGTCGATTTGGGTGCGGTCAAGCGCGTCTGCCTCATGATTCAATAAAAACGGCTCATCCAAGAATGAGGACCCTGTATTTAAATGTGCTTCCAGTTGTCCCGTATCTCGGTTGGCCACGACAAAATCTGGCAAGCCATCCCCTGTCATGTCTGCTATGCCTGCTACGGTCCAAGTTTGCTGGTGGTAGGTGGGATCATCAAAGTCAGTCTGCGAGTAGGAACCTATTGCACCTTCTTGCCATGGTACATACCAGACGTGTGCTTTACTGAAGGTCAATCCACCTCGGCCAAAATAGACGCACCAGCGCGGGCGTCGGTAATCGGGAACAGGTACAACACCCCCACAGTCAGAGGTGACCGGTCTTGTCCACGTCTGCCCTAGCTCCACCAGATCAAGGAACCCGTCTCCGTCCAGATCTACCAAGTTCGGTGGTAATGAAGCCACCGTTGTCTGCTTACCTAGCTCTACCTCTGGATTCCCAGGAGCCGACATTGATACGGGGGCCGCAACCGCAAAGGCCTGCACAGAGAATACCGATTGCACATTGTGGAGCTGGTTATACTCAGGTCGCTCATTCGCGTTGTGATAGAGCCATGATGTAAATTTGTGGGGTGCATCCGAACCGCCTGTTGAAACAGGTCTCGGGGCTGGGAAATCTTCTGGGTAATCGTCCTTTAGTTGACCAAATGCTAGCTCAGGGTTCAGAGGTGTGACGAGTAGGTCGATACGTCCGTCGCCTGTGAAATCGATGAAATTGTAGCCGTATGTCTGCAGCGCGCGACCATAAAGAGGTTTGGGTATATTGTTATCTGGAGGAGTATATATTTCACGAAAGACGACTTGACCTGTCAACGTACAGTGTTCAAACTCGTCAATTTTACCAGTAACGTTATTATTCGGATTTTGAATGTGAGACTGGTAAAACCAATCGAAGGTTGGCAAACGTGATTTATGAATTGTATCTGCGAAATTGCCACCAAGCTGCCCCTTTTGCCAAGTGAAGACACAAGTTTCATTCTCTTCGATAACTGCGATTCGGTCGCGTATGCCATCACCATCAACATCTTTTAGGGAACCAAGCTGGCCATAGACGCTACCATATTCGGCAATGCCCGGTGCGTTTACAGAACGCGTACCGAGCGGATCTGGCCCGAATTCTATCAATGGTCGTGTCGTATGAATACGTCGATTGTAGTTGAATGTCAGCGGTGGCAGATCGGTTGCGTTGCCATCTGGATCATAGGCGGTCACATCGATCTGATTGAGATAGCGCAGTCGATTGTGTTGGCAATCTAGTTGCCGCACTTGATTGCTGTCATCAGGCTGGATCTCTAAGGGATCTTCGAAGAGGGTGGAATTGTGGAAGTCATAGTTCAGGTCTACTTTGCGGCTAAGGCGCCAGCCGTCTCCTTGTGTATCGCGCACTGAGGTCTCGATTGTTTTGGGGGGTGATGATCCGTTCACGCTGGTTGAACCACGACGCATGGCGGCACCGAGCGGGATTTGAGCGTTTGGGCAGAATTGGGGTGGATCGTATGCAAATTCAACTTTCGCGTGGGCCTTTAACCCAGCATTGGCATTGGCCGAATACTCGATCCGATCCAGGCGATAGTCGATGAGATTTGGTGGCAGGCTGCCTTCACCAAGACCATATACTGCAGACCAAAAATAGTTGACCGTGTTGCCAAATGTATCGGTCTGTTCTTCGATCAGCCAGCGAGATTCACCAGCGCTGTCCTTCTTCTCAGCAAAATGATGTTGAACGCCATCGGTCGTCAAGGCTGTCCAATAGTAATCACCTTCGACGGAGTCTCCCCGAAGAAAGAGGCGCGTAAACGACGTATCGAAGTTGACGCGATAGGCTGCTACTGCATCATCAAAGGGCAGCTTGTCATCTACCTTAACTAGTCGCCCGGACGCGCTGGGGAGGGAAGCTTTATAGTGCAGACCACCATCTACACCCAATGAATGGTCGCGTTCAATCATCGGTAAATCGAACGTCCAGCCAGCAGCAATACCACCGCGCAACGGCGAGTTCGATGAATAGCGTAAGGCCAAGGACGGCTGCATGCCATTGCGGCCAGGGGGAACTTCAATGGGGAAGGTATAGGTGGCTGTGCCGCGCTCGTCGGCCACGCCCCAATCGCCAACGTTGAAGTTGGAGGCTTCAGGTGGTGCCGCGTCAAAGGATTGGGATGCCCCCGTGAAGGGGTCGGCTGGTGCGGCCAACGTAGGCGTAATATTCGCCAGAACGAAATAGAAGGTGATGATGAATTGAATAGAGAATGTGCGTTTTCGAATTGGCATATTGTTTCCTCGTTTGTTGGGTTCTGATACAATTAGCAAATAATCTCTGTAGATATGCACAATTGATCAATGGTAGAAACTGTATGGTTGTTTACGCCCCAGTGTATTAGCCTGCTCCCATTTACAGGTTAGCACAATCGGGTTCCGAGCGATCCGAGTAATACTCGGAGTCTACTCGGAATGCGTTCGGAGAAATTAGGTACACCCAGGTAAAGTTAGGAAAATCTCATGGCGCAATCGGTCAAACGCTTTGCCGAGCTATTGCTAGAAGGCATCGCCGCCATAGCAGACCACACATCCAGACCCAAAGGCGTCATCCGCGACGAGCTAGGCTATGCTATTGGTCGCAAAGGCGGCAGCGCCATTGAATACTGGGTCTATGGCGATGGCCGTATTCCCAGGCAACAGACTGATGTAGAGGCATTGGCCCGCATCCTGGTTGAACAGGGAAAACTGGAACAAAGCTGGCTACAATCCTTTCTTAAAAGTGCAGGTTACCCTGACCGAGACGAGTTGGTTGCGGAACTGTTTCCTGATGCGCAAGACCAGCCACCTCACAACCTTCCTATCGATCCGACGCCTTTTATTGGCCGCAACCGGGAACTGACCGATCTGGCCGACCTGATTGCCAATCGCGACTGCCGCCTGATCACGCTCGTTGGCCCCGGTGGCAGCGGCAAGACGCGCCTCGCCATTGCCGCGGCCCGAGACGCGCATGAAACCTTTGCCAATGGTGCTGCGTATGTCGCGCTCGCCCCGATCTCCTCACCCGACTTAATCGCCTCAACCGTGGCCGCGTCGCTCAACCTTGCCCTTGAAGGGCAGTCCACGCCGCAATCACAGGTGCTGCGCTATCTGCGCGGGCGCAAGCTGCTGCTCGTGCTTGACAATTTTGAGCATCTGCTGCCCGCGTCCGCCGATCAAATCAACGAAAATTCAGCCCTCTCTTTGCTCATCGACATCCTGCAACAGACTGCGGACGTGACGATGCTGGTCACCTCGCGCGAGCGACTCAATTTGCAGGGCGAATGGCTTTATGATGTTGATGGATTGGAGACGCCCGCAGAGGACGCAACCGGGGTAGAAGAGGGCCAGGCTTCGACAGGCTCAGCCCTCGGCGGTTACAGCGCGCCGATTCTCTTCACCCAGACGGCACGGCGATTACGCAGAGACTTTGGCCCCACGGCGGACGAGCAAGCCGCCATCAGGCGCATCTGCCACCTCGTCAACGGGATGCCGCTGGCGATTGAGCTGGCCGCGTCATGGGTGCGCACGCTCTCCTGCTACGAGATTGCTGAGGAGATTGCCAATGAACTTGGGGAGAGTCTCGATTTTCTTAGCACAACGCTGCACGACATACCCGCACGCCATCGTTCCATGCAGGCTGTATTTGATCACTCGTGGCGATTGCTCAGCGAGAAGGAGCAGCAGGTCTTTGCGCGCTGTTCCGTCTTCCGCGGAGGCTTTACAAGAGAGTCCGCGCAAGAAATCGCGGACGCAACGCTGCCGATCCTGGCTGCGCTGGTCGATAAATCGCTGCTCAGTTGCAGTCGTGACGGACGCTACGCGGTACATGAGTTGGCACGTCAGTACGCCGCGAATCGACTGGATGAGTTGCAAGAAACTGAACGGACGCGCAATCGCCATCTGGCTTTCTTTGCCCAGCTATCCGAGGAAGCCGAACCAAGAATACGTAGCGGCCCCGGGTGCGTGCAATGGCATGACCGCATAGAGATTGAACACGATAATATACGCGCTGCACTTGACTGGTCTTTGCATGGCGGTGAATTTGAGACAGGCTTTCGGATCGCGGGCGCGTTATGGGAATTCTGGATGATCCGCAGCCACGCGCCAGAAGGACAGCGGTGGGCAGAACAATTTTTGCAAAGGCCGGAAGCCGACACGCCAACCTACACACAGGCAAAAGTAATGCATACGGCTGGTGTCTGTGCCTATTACCAAGGGCATTACGAGGTTGCGCTTATTTGGCTGTGCAAGGCTAGTGATAGAAGCCGTCAGTTAGGACCGCGCGGGAGGTATACTCTTTCTTTGTCGTTGATGGCGCAAGGATATATCATGGTTAGTCAGCGAAAACAAGATGCGGCAGAGACGCTGGCCAAGAAGATAATGAGCTTAGGAGATAAGCTGGACGATGATTGGGTACGGGGCCATGCATGGACTCAACTTGCAACCCTCGAGCAGCATCGTAACAACAAAAAACAAGCAAGCGAATACTTTCTAGAAAGCTTTACCAGATTTCAGGCAGATGGTGAAAGCGTCATGCGTGGATCGTCGTTAATGTATCTAGGGGAAACACTCTGCGAGTTAGGCGACTTCGCAACGGCACATACCTACCTTCACCAAGCATTGGCCATCTATGAGGAACTGAACGATAAGGATAGATATAGCGCTGTTCTCACATCGCTGGGTTATCTAGCACTGAGCGTTGGCCATTTAGGTGAGGCAGAAGAGTCTCTTGCGGCTGCTCTCGCACACATCCGTAAGACGGGGCAAATGCGAACCTTTATGAAAGCGCTTGGTACGATGGGTCGAGTTGCTCAAAGGCAAGGGAACTACAATCGTGCTCATGCTTTGTATGTGGAAGGTTTAACCATCATTCTAGAAACAAAACGTTTTGCATTTATACTCGATTCAATCGAGGCATTTGCATGTCTGGCTGCGGAACAAGGAGAGGCAGATCGGGCTGCAGTACTTTTTGGTACCGTGGAGGCGCAACAGGAGTTGCAGTGGCTACTCTCAACGCCATATTTGCGCGCTGAACATGAGCATTGGGTTGCTTGTGTGCGCAAGGAATTAGGTGAGTCCGCTTTTACCGGGGCATGGGACAAAGGGGCTGCAATGAGCATAGAAGAGGCCGCCAACTTTGCGCTCACCGTGTGATCGCTCAGCCTGAAACGCCCTTGCACGTGGATGCTGTCTGAGTTTGATCAATATCTCAATCGACTATGTGATAGGGTCAAGCTAAAAAAGCAGGCATGTTGTGGAGATCACGCAGTGCGTGCTTCCGCAGCGCAGAGTGTAGTTGCGGCGCTTACGGCACATTTAAGTAGGTATTACGATTCCGTGATCGCACTTCCAAGACGGTAACAACTTTGTCGTCATCATCAATTTTGTAAAAGACGCGCCAGCCGTTGATTTTCAATCGATAACGATCGTGCAATGCGTATTGAAGTTCGCTATTAGGTGGCCGTGGCTCATCCCGTAAGTCGAGAGTGGCGTAAAGAATCTCTGCGCGCAGGCGCTCTGGCCGCACCATTTTTAGCTATTGTTTCGCTTTGTCTCTTACATCAAGCCGATAGTGGTTTATGATGCCCCATGATTTCGTTGGCGAATGCATCAGCATCTTCGACGGCCTCGACATGGCTTTGACCAGTCGCTATCTCTAATTCAGCCTGCAGCGTTGTCATGGCATCTTGCATATCCTCCAGTCTGTCCAGCAAGGCGTTCCACTGTTTGGGTGAGACCAGGGCGGCCTGAGGTGTTGCGCGATTCATGAGCACGACAGGACCATATGTAAACATTTCGATGACCTTGGTTGTCTGATTCTTGATGTCATTCATAGAGGCAGTCTGCGGAACGCGGTCTAAATTTATCATGATTATCTCCATAGTATCTTCGCATAAATAGTGTAAAAAGTCGTTCCATTTGAGTCAAGTTGTTGCTGGAAGGAAAGTCGTCCAACATCAGCTCATCATAGAACCATGAAGTGATTGAAGCGACTGAAGGATTGGTTCAGAGGCCAGTACTGGTTCGAGACAATTCTCATTCCGCAGGTAGGCGACTTGCCTTATTCTCAACCCCTGATAAAACTCAAGAGTCCGGATGACTGTTGACCCCCTTCAATTCCTTCATTTCCTTCATGGTTCGTGGCTCTTGACTGTCTGAGGTAATGCCTCGCTAGAAGGCTTGGCGTTGAAAAGTCGTTCCATTTGAGTCAAGTTTTTAGTAACCAACAATCAAATCCTGAAAATCCTGAAAATCAGCGTCCTAGTTTTTTTGGGTATGAGGTGGAACCTCGCTAGTGTTCGAGATAGAAACGGATTTTCAGCCAGAGAACGCAACTATTTATCTGCGCAAAGATTTACGCCCAATTGTAGGTAGTAATGCTGTATAGGCTAGCTTCCGGATTTGCCTGAGTGCGTGAAGCATAAATTGAAAACTGGAAAACCCATTAAGCCTGCTGAAACGTGAACTTTATAGACGTAATTCTACAGCGATAAAGCAGGGCGGTCAATTACATTCGACCTTTTTCAATAACCCTCACGAGAAGAAAGGAGAATCTTATGGCCCAATCGGCGATGCGATTCGCCCAACTGCTGCAAGAAGGGATCAACGCCATTGAACGGCGCACCGCCAAACCCAAAGGCGTCATCCGCGACGAGTTGGGCTACGCCATCGGACGAAAAGGTGGTAGCGCCATTGAATACTGGGCCTACGGCGATGGCCGCATTCCCAGGCAGCAGTCTGAAGTAGAAGCATTGGCCCGCATCCTGGTTGATGTGGGAAAGCTGGACCAAAAGTGGCTAGATTCCTTTTTAAAGAGCGCAGGTTACCCTGACCGCGCAGAATTGGTTGCGGAACTATTTCCTGATGCATTACTCCAGCCGTCATACAACCTGCCCCTGGCCTTAACAACCTTTGTCCCTTCTACGTCAAGGTCGGACCCTCTGACAGAGATCCGCTATGATCTTCTGGATGCACCCGAGGTAGGCTCCTTCTTTGGCAGAGAACCAGAACTTGCTCAACTTCTTAGGTGGTTCAAACTAGACAACTGTCGCGTTGTGACGATTCTGGGCATGGGTGGTGTCGGCAAAACCAGCTTGGCTGTGCAGTTTGTTACCTCCCTGACCAAAGCCCATCGCTCCTTGCCACAGACAACCCGACCATTTGACAAAATCATCTGGCGCTCCCTTCTAAATGCCCCACCTTTGATTGATATCTTGCGGCAGCTTGTTCAGCAGCTCTCTGATCAGGAGATTGTTACCCTACCGCCCAGTCTAGATGAACAGCTTCGCCTCTTGATAAAGCTACTGCAACAGCAGCGTACGCTCGTTGTATTGGATAATGTCGAGAGCATTATGCAAACAGGTACGCAGTCAGGCGCGTATCGAGACGGCTATGGTGGGTACAAACAGTTGTTGCAGCGCATCGCACAAACGCCACACAACAGCGGCCTGCTTTTGACGGGACGTGAACGACCCCAAGATACTACGTTTGGGTGATCTCATGGAAAGTGTGGGACTGGAGTGAAACGAGTAATTTAGGAAATAGCTGTAGCCGATTTAGTCTCCCATGTGGGATCAAAAGGAGCCTTGTTCTTGAGGACGCCATAGGCAATGTGGATAAGTTTGCGCATAGCGGCGCCGATAATAACCATAGTGGGTTTGCCAAGTTTCTCGAGTCGTTCAGCCAGTTCTCTAACGATAGGATTGGAGCGAATGGCGGCAAGAGCAGGCATGTAGAGGCCACGGCGAACGGCTCGTTTGCCGATCTTGGACATTTTGGATTTCCTGTGAACGGTCTCCCCCGATTGATAATGAGAGGGATTGACCCCGGCATCGGCGGCAGCGGCATGGGCATTCTCATAGTCAGCTAAGTCGTACATTTCGGCCATGATAAGGTGAGCGGTGACATTGCCAAAGCCTTTGACGGATTTGAGGAGTCGTTTCTGTTCACG
>JBCCHB010000131.1:0-49046 GCA_039028975.1 Chloroflexota bacterium | reverse complement strand
TTGTTCGCTTTCGGGTATCATCGCTTTATCCTTCCTTGGTCAGGGCTTCCCTTCGATGATTCCTACTTTATCATATATTCCTTTTTTCTTATACCCCCTTCTACACTTATGGGTAACGATAAGCCTACAAGGACGGGCTACGGTAACTCCACCCCACTATTCCTCAGAGATCTCGTTTTTATTGAGGCTGTTTCCACGACCTTCTATTTTTAGGAACGGGAATTAAATAACTTGAGCACTTGAAGTGGCTATACCCGATTGAAACGCGCAAGTTATTTACAACTCATTCCTATCGGATCTGGGTGCCTTCACCAGCAAGAGCATTCGTAACAGGTTGCTCGATCCGCCCGTCAGCAAAGATTACTTTTTGGACGCCTTCGGCAATGGCTTCCACAGCCCCCATAACCTTTTTCTTCATACGCCCCTCAGCAAAATCCATGTACTCATCAGCCTTGAGTCTTGGAATCTCGCGAATGAGCGATGATTCGTCTGGGAAGTTGCGCAATAGGCCCGGGACGTTACTAAGGATCACGAGGGCTTCTGCATGAAAAGCCGCCGCCACCATGGCCGCGGCCCGATCGCCGTCCACATTGATGGCTTCCCCTTGGTCCGATGATCCAGGTGGCGTAAGCACTGGCATATAGTTGGCGTCAATGAGTAAGCGCAATAAATCAACATTGACTCGATCTACCGTTCCTGTCCAGTCATCTCGCAGGACCATACGCTTTCCATTCATGCGCACCCGCAATTTATCTTTGCGTTTGCCTTCAAAGATACGTCCATCCAACCCACTCAAGCCAACCGCATTGATTCCCCGATTTTGAAATTTCTCGACCCACATCTTGTTCAGTTGGCCGCAATAGACCATTTCAAAGATCTCTAGCGTACGACGATCCGTTCGGCGACTCACATATCCGCTTTCACTGGTCACAAATTGGGGAGGATGGCCCAGAGATTCGGCAACCACATTGGTCGTTTCAGCACCACCGTGGACAAGCAGCAACTCTGTCCCTGCTGAACGCAAGGCTGATATATCGCTGACAATGGCATCAATATTGAGATCCTGTCCGCCACCTACTTTGATTACAATCATGCTTGCTTGACCTCTATCTCCTTTGGTCGTTGATATAGTACCCGCCATCTACTGGTTTCCCGGTTTGGCGGTGGTGGAAAGGCCCGAAACTCAATCTCCGCCAGATTGTGCTCTAAATAAAAGCCCAGTTCTTGCTTGGTCAGCGGCCAAGGCGGGCCAGAACGGTCGCCACCATCCGCCATACCACTGGTGACGACGAGCAACTCGCCACCAGGTTTGACAAATTTTGCAACCGCAGCAACAGCCTCATGGCGAATCGAAATCGGCAACGCCTGCACCGTAAAGATCTCTAAGACAAAATCAAAGCCTCCAACCCATTCAGCAGGAGGATCGAACATATCCGCCACCAGAAAGTGGATCCCTGAATCGGCAAAACGCTCTTTGGCCCATTGGATGGCAGTGGGTGCAATGTCAAATGCGGTTACGGTATACCCACGGTCGGCCAATGCTTTGGCATCATCGCCCAATCCACACGCAATCACAAGGGCCTTTTTGCCTTCGCCTCGCACTTGGGTCTCGGCAAGCCAATTGGCAAAAGCGGGCCGCGGGGCTTGATTTGCCCAGGGGACCGAATCGGCCTGACCATTTGCACGGACATATACTTCATCAAACCAACCCATTGGTTCACCGCGGTCAAGGGCATCCTGAACAAATGAGCGGTCGGAGCTTTCTGCACTGGTTTCAGATGATTGAGTGGGTTGTTGGTCTTGGCTCACAGTACCTCCTGACTTGCAATAAGCTGTACGGATAGCGGATCTTTTTTCACTTGTTCGACCCCGATTTGAGCAATGTGGCCCATCATTGGGAATGAGCTATTCTGCAACACAATTTTCATGGCATCCGACAGCGCTTCCGGGGCCAAGCTTACTGCCATCGTTGAATGAGGCACCCAATGATTCACTTTGTAATACGCTGCGGCATGTTCAGAAAAATCAGCGAGGTATTCATAGAATCGGGCGTGCAGGGCTAACAATTCAGCCGTAACAGTTGGTGCTAAAAAGAGAACGCCCTCATTCGTTGGAAACATGCCCACGGATTGAAAGGAAATCTCTGCTCGCGAACACGCTTTGCCAAAGCTCAGAGTACGTTCCACCAACAAATCTGAATCTGAATCTACCTCAAAAACAGCAATCGTCAGGTGCGGACGCACTGAACCAGTAGCGACAGAATGCAAAGCGGGAAACCCAGCAACACCCAGTGCATCCCATATGCCAAGGATCTGGTGTTCCAATGCCATATCAAAGAAGAGTTCAATCGCGTATCGCATAAAAGTCCTCTAGAAAGTGACTTGCTGGTAGCCTAAGGAATCAAGATCAAATCAAGATAAAATCAAATTTGAATCTTCGATCCCACCATCCCGGGTACTCGGGAAATTTTCCGTTTGGTTCTATTAAATTTTCGTTCCTAAATTGGATGTAGTCCAGGAAAGGTCAATCCCAAAGTTTCATCCCACCCCATCATGAGGTTCATGCATTGAACAGCTGTACCAGCCGCACCTTTCATTAGATTATCAATTGCACAAAGAGCCACAACCCGTCCCGTCTTAGAATCATATTCAAAGCCAACATCAGCAAAATTGCTGCCAGCCAAAATCTTCGGTTCTGGATATCGATAGAGACCGGTGCGTTCTTTTACTATACGAATAAAGGGTTCATTACGGTACATTTGGCGATATGCACGCCAAATGTCCTTCTCTTCAGTCCCCGGCTTAACAAAGACATGGACCGTTGCCAGCACCCCACGAACATTATCCACAGCCGTTGCACTCATGTGAATTCTGGCTTCCTGCCCTGTGCTCCGAATCGCTTGCACAACCTCTGCAGTATGGCGATGGCCAGTGGGCGCAAAGCTACGCATAACCCGTGCTCGCTCTGGGTGATGGGTTGATTCACTAGAGCGATTACCACCTTCGCTACTGCCCACCTTGACTTCGCATATAATATCCCTGGTACTATCGGCCAAGCCAGCTTTAAATAGGGGGAGAATAGCCAGGTTGGTTGCCGTCGCATTGCACCCTACACCACTCACGTATCGGCTACCCTGAATATCCGAGCGGAAAAGCTCTGGTAAGCCATAAACAAAGTGCTCTAACCACTCAGAATTGCTATGCGAATTGCCATACCATTCCTCATAATCGTCAATTTCGCGTAGCCGAAAGTCGGCACTTAAGTCTATAATTCGCTCAGATAGGTTACTAAATTCCTCGATCCTCGCGGCAGTACTGCCATGAGGCAATCCCAAGAAAAGTAGAGCACAAGGCTCCAAATCGTTGATGCTGCTAAACCGATGCTTTAAGCGACCACGTAGGTTTGGATGGACAAAATGAATATATGAATCTGCATTCCGTTCGCTGGTGGCCTGGCAAATTTCTACATGTTCATGATCGACCAGTAGCCGCAGCAGCTCGCCCCCAGCATAACCCGATGCGCCAACAATCGATACGTTTAATTTTTCAGTCACTTTCAGTTTTTCTTTTTTAGATTTCTATCGTCCACCGACACCTGCAGCAAGTGAGACAGGTTTATATTCAGGCCCAGCGCTTTCCCAGCCGTTGGCCTCCGCCCAGCCGACCTTCGCCACCTTTAGACAAAAATCTACCATCCGATCCGGAATATTTATGCCCGTGGGTTCAATACTGTTGCGGTACTCCATATTGTAGTTGACTTCATTGATCAATAAGCCGCGCGCAGGGTCTTCCAACACATCAAGGGCAACCATACCACCCCCAACAGCCTTGGCAGCTCGTACACACAAGTCATTGAGTTCTGGAGTAACAGGGCAGACGCTAGATTGTCCCCCGCGCGCGGTATTCGTAATCCAATGAGGCGAATCCCGATAGATGGCGCAGATAGTCTCATCACCAACAACGAAGGCCCGAATATCCCGCATGGGTTTATTCACGTACTCTTGAATATAGTAGATATTGTGCTCATAATTGCCCAAGACATCCTTATGCTCCAGCACGGCTTCAGCCGCTTCCCGATCATTGATCTTGCTCAGCAGCCGCCCCCAGGATCCAACGGCTGGCTTAACGACTACCGGATACCCCAATTCTTCAATGGCCTCCAATGCTGCAGGGATGGTGTAAGCAATCAGTGTACGAGGTGAAGGCACACCCGCAGCAGAGAGTGCGCTGGTGGTGACAATTTTATTGCCGCAGATATCGGCTACTTGGGCGGTATTGACAGTTTTAATTCCTCGATCATTTAAGAGGCGTAAACTGTAGAGCGCGCGGGCGTGGCCAATCATACGCTCAACAATCACGTCATACCCCGCATACTGTTCCGTATATCGTTCACCTGCTGTAATTTCAAAGACCATATTACGGTCATGGAGCAATTCAAAGTCGACCTGCCGCTTCTCGAATGCTTCAAAGAGCAGTTTCTCTTCGGCTCGAACTCGACTGTAAAGAATTCCGACTTTCATCATTCACCCCAATCTTCTTCTTCTTCAGGAGCCAGTTCCAATCCAATCGGGGCAATGCTAGTGACTTCAAGCTCGACTCCACAATCTGAACATTGGATAATCTCGTGTGCCATCACATCTGTCAGCTCAATCTCGGCAAAACATTCAGGACATTCCGCAGTACCAGAAACAGTTTCCATTTGATTTTCCTTGTTCTTGTTACATGATTCGTAATTCGTTTTATCTGTAATGCAATCTGCAACTTGCAACCTATTTCATCCGCTTAATGATTTCTTCGGTCATTTCGTCCGTAGTGGCGGTACCCCCAAGATCTTGGGTTTTTGGCCCATCAGCCAGGGTACTATTGATGGCCCATTCGATATTATCCGCTTCGGACTTATAACCGAGATTCGTTAGTAAGAGTGCTGCGGCACGGATAGCGGCCACGGGATTGGCAATTCCCTGGCTAGCAATGTCAGGAGCGCTGCCGTGCACTGGTTCAGCCAGCACAAAGCTGTCCCCCACATTGGCGCTGGGTATCAGCCCAAGCCCACCCACCAATGCTGCGGCTGCATCACTCAGAATATCGCCGTAGAGATTAGGGGCCACAACAACATCGTAGCGTTCAGGCTCCAGGATAAGGCGATAGACCATGGAGTCAACCAGTTGCTCTTCAACAGGCACAGATGGATAGCCGTTGGCAACATTGAGCGCTGTTTCCCGGAAAAGGCCATCGGTAACCCGTAGCACATTGGCCTTGTGAACGACGGTAACCAATGCATCGTTAGGGGTGTCATTCCGCTGTTTGCGTTGCTCTTGGCGACTCTTTGCCTGCTCAAAAGCCATCGTTGTGATCCGCTCTGAGGCGTGCTGGGTGATGACTCGATCAGCAATCGCTCGACTTCCGCCTTCCTCCAGGCGCTCCTGCTTGACATAAAGTCCCTCTGTATTTTCCCGCACGATAAGCAGGTTAACATTGGTACGGCTTCCTGGCACAGGTGTCGATTCGATGGGCCTCAAATTTGCATAAAGATCCAGCGCCACTCGCATGGCAATAATCGGGCTACTATAGCCCTCCACTCGATGGCTGGGTGAACTTACAGCACCAAAGAGTGCGCCGTCACACTCCCTCAACTTAACCAATGTCTCTGACGGAAGCGAAGTCCCCGCCCGTTGAAATGTTTCCCAACCAGCATCTAGCCAACAATAGTCTATAGGCAGATTGGTTGCCTCCAGCACACTCTGTGCTGAAGCAATGACCTCGGGACCAATACCATCGCCAGGAATTAGCGCTACTTTTAGCGGTTTTCTCACGATCCTCTCCACAGACCAATTAAGGAATGAGTTGTAAATAATTTGCGCGTTTCAATCGGGTGTAGCCCCTTCAGGTGCTCAAGTTATTTATACTCAGCTCCGTTTGAAAACAGGTGTTTGGTCTCTCTGGTAGAGCATCGGAAAACACCTGTTTTCAAAACGACCGCAGTATAATTCCCGTTCCCAAATCATTAACCATTCAACAATTCAGCTATTCACAAATTAAGGCATGGTTCACGATTCGCCCAAAGAGGTTAACAATTGTAGGTGCGGTTTCCATACCGCACGTTCTCGGGTAACGAAGGCCGTGCGGTATGGAAACCGCACCTACGACCATCGAAATGTTAACCAAGATTAAGTAGATTTGAACCATGCCCAAATTAATTATTCATCTGTTCTCACCACTGTCCAGTAAGTCCGATCTCGCCCCTCATGTATTCGGCAATTCGGCGGTGGCTTCCTCTAGAGGCGTCAGCAGGAAGCTCATGAATGGGAAATCGCTCAATCGATTGAACCTCCCATCGATCAGAGCTTGGCTGCAATGTAAAGTCCTCACAGAGAAAGACGCCTACATGATCACTCTTCCACTCGGTGTAGTTGAAAAAAATCCCAAATAAGCGAGGAGGCGTGTGGCACGTCGCCCCCACCTCTTCTGCCGCCTCACGTTCTGCCGCCTCAGCCATGGTCTCTCCCCGGTCAACCATGCCGCCAGGAAAGTGCCAATCTGGTAGGTACGTCTGCTTGAGTAGAACAACCTCATCGTTTTGGATAAGCATGATTCGTACACCAACCGTGACCGGACGCAGAAGAAACCACTTCAGCCGCAATACCTGGTAGGCCAGCCGCATTAGTCCATTACGAGCGCGCTGCATAATTGCCAATATGTTGGGTTAACTTAATCTTCTTTACATATTCAATGAGCCCACCAGCATCCACAATTTGAAGAACAGATTGGCTCAGCGGAGGAAAGGCAAACCGTCCTCTGGGCGTCTCAATCCGGTGGTGTATCAGATCAATGTGCAGGAGCTCTCCTCCAGCAATATCATCAACCGCCTCCGGACAGGTAATCGCCAACAACCCATTGTTCAACGCGTTGCGATAAAAGATACGTCCAAAGCTGTGGGCGACGACGGCACTCACCCCATTATAGACGAGGCAAGTAGCCCCCTGTTCCCGGCTAGATCCGCACCCAAAATTACGCCCGCCGACCACAATGTCACCAGCATTTACATTGCCAACAAAAGTCGGATCGAGATCTTCTAGCGCGTGTCGGGCAATCTCACTTGGCTCACGCAGAGTATATGTGTATTTCCCTGGGAAGAGCAGATCTGTGTTGACATTATCCCCATACTTCCAGACCTGTCCTTGAAACTTGCTTGGTATTTCCATCTACCTCAGCCTCATTTTTTTGCTTGTCAACTGGTGCCCCGCAACGGATGCATTTCAGTTTGGGGGTAAGAGTAGAAGAATGCGATGCACAGTTGAAAAACCAGATGGATTGTCCGACCCTATATACTCAATCGTGCGTTGCATTCGACTCCACCCGAATGCAACGCACCCAGTTGGTCATTTTGGGTTAGAGCAACTAGCTGTGCTGGGTGCAATGCATTCTTGCCCCCAAACTGCGATGTTCCCCCTGCCACCTTTCCCCCCCCCCCGAATGTCGTTATCGGGGAGCTACATCCATTCAATCGCTTAGTTCCCTCGGGTCCGCTATTTCCCCTTTGACAGCCGAAGCAGCTACCACAGCAGAGCTAGCCAAATAAATATCAGACTCTTTGGTCCCCATACGACCTCGGAAGTTGCGATTTGCGCTAGAGATCGTCACTTCATTAGGGGCTGGCACGCCCATATGATTGCCCATACAGGGTCCACAACCGGGTGTACCAATCATCGCGCCAGCATCCACCAGGGTTTGAATGTAGCCCAATCGCAGGGCCTCTTGCAGAACTTGCTGGGAAGAAGGGATGACCAGTAGGCGAGTCGTTGGCGCAATCGAATGGCGTTCCAAAACAGAGGCAGCTGCGGCCACATCCTCTAAACGTCCATTGGTACAGGTACCGATAAAGGCCTGCTGAACGGCTGTTCCGCTGATTTGGGAGAGCGGGACCACATTGTCAACCGTATGGGGACAGGCCACATAGGGTTCCAAGTCAGCACCCTCATAAACATGTTCGGCCAGATAAATTGCATCAGAGTCTGGATAGAGCGCATCATCAGCAAGGCGAGCACTCGCCTCTGTTACAGCTGCTGAATCGACCGTTGCCGTATAAGCCAATCCTAGTTCTCGTCGTAGCTTCCGTTCAGCCAAATAGGCAAAGACAGCTTCATCGGGTGCAATGTATGCCGTCTTCGCTCCAAATTCAGACATCATATTGGGCAAAGTCATCCGCTCGTGCAGAGATAGAGACCGGATGCCATCACCAGAAAATTCGATAGAGGCATAGAGTCCCCCATCTGCCCCCAAATCACCAATGAGGCGCAGCGCAAAGTCCTTAGCCGTCACCCCCAAAGGCAACTGACCGCGCAGAACAACCTGCATAGACTCGGGAACCCGCAACCACAGTTCCCCAGTGGCCCACAGGGCAGCCACCTCACTCCGTCCAACACCTGCACCAAACGCACCTAGCCAACCTACATGGGGGCAGTGGGAATCGGATCCAAGCAGCATTTGTCCTGGCAGAATAAGTGCCTCTTCACTAATCACTTGATGACAGATGCCTCGACCGGCTGGATAAGCGTGTCGAATGCCCTGATCTTTCACAAAGGCGCGAATTTCGGCATGATTCAGCGCATGCTGAGTCGATGGAGCCGGGACCGCGTGGTCCAATGTAACAACCATCCGGTCAGGAATCACAACCCGCTCTTGATTAAATTCCAGCCAAATTTGGCGGATCGCAGCGGTATTGTCGTGGCTCAACACCAGGTCGGGTCGGGCGTCAACCACCTGGCCAATGGCTACATCCTCCAGGCCAGCAGCACGGGCAATGGCTTTTTGGGCGAAGGTTTTGGGCATGGTAGTTTGTCTTAATCGATCAAGTTATTCAACAGCAGATAGCTAACAGCAGAGACAACAAAGCGATCCGCTACTTCTCCGCTACGTATGGCTTCTTTAAGCCAAGCTACAGAGCGCCAGTGACAGGTGACAAATTCGGCTTCATCGGGATCAATCTGGCGGGTTAGTTCCAGCCCCCATACGGCGAAAATATGGTTACAGCTATGACCCAAGGGCGGGCTATCCCATATCTTGCCCAAATAGCGAACATTCTCTGGTGAGATAACGGTGGGTGCATATCCCGTCTCTTCCCTCAGCTCCCTTAAAGCCGTCACTTGCAGATCCTCACCCGGCTGGGCTAATCCACCGGGACACTGCCAAACAACTTCGCCAACGCCATGACGGTACTCCCTTTCCAGCAGAATTTGGTTGCCAGTAGAATTGAAGCCAATCACACCAACCCCTACGCCATTTATATTGACCCGCGTATACTCGTAGGGGTTGCCATTGGGCAACAGCACATCATCAATCTCAACCCGGATCCAACGATTCTGAAAGACCGTTTGGCTCTGTTTAGTCTGCCACACTGATGGCTCACTCATGATAAAGCAGGTTCTTTCAAAGCCAGTTCTTTCAGTGTAGCTTCTTTCAAAGAGTCCGACGGGGTGTCTAGACTCTCTACTTCAGTACCAGTCTGATGATCCATTTGATTATCCAGGTCAATTGTTGGGTCTTGTGATGATGGCTCCAGCGCCCCATTATGTTCTCGCAACAATACATCCACATCCTCCAGGCTTAGGCTACGATGGTCGGCCATGGCCTTGACGTGAACCGTAATCTCCTTAATCTGCTCATCACTCAAAGAGAGTTGTAACTGTTCCGCACGTTGCTTAATGGCATTCCAGCCAGTAAGTCGATGGGCGACATGAATATATCGGGTCAGGCCAAAGTCCTCTGGTTTGAGTATTTCGTACGTACTCGGGTTATTGAGGATGGCCTTGGCATGAATGCCAGCCTTGTGGGTAAAGGCGGTAAAGCCGGTAATATAGTTATTGAAGGGTACATCGACCTGAACCAACCTCGCCACCAGGTTTTCAACGTCTCGCAACAGGGGAAGATTGTATTTGGCGAGAATCGCGTCCCTGTCATGGGCCACCATGCGAGCGATCAGACCGCCAAGGGGGGTGATTCCATTGCGTTCGCCAATGCCCAACACAGAGGTGTCAACGTGGGTGGCTCCAGCCTCCAATGCGCAGTAAGCATTGGCCACTGCACACCCCGTATCATTGTGTCCGTGAAATTCGATGTCACAAGAGACTACACTGCGCAACGTTCGCACTAACTCATAGACCCGCCGTGGATCGGCCAGACCAACCGTGTCTGCAATGCCCACTCGATTGACACCTATCTGATCCACTTGGCGATAGATAGTTAGCAGATCCACTAGATCGCTGCGGAAGCTATCCTCACTACTAAAGCGGACTTCCAATCCCTGGCTCTTGACATACTCAATCACATCCACAGCCGAGTCGATGATGTAAGCAATATCTTTGCCATGGGAGAACTCACGAAGATAGCTGCTGGTACCAATAACCACATCAATCCCATCAACGCCGGTATCTACGGCCATCTTCGCATCGTCCATATGGCAACGAACGTGGGTTAGGACTTTGGCATTTAGGCCCAGCTTGGCAATTCGGTTACAATCTTCACGGCTGTTGGGGCTGGCCGCTGGGGAGGTCAATTCTAGATATTCAACACCAAAGGCGTCTAGCAACTGGGCAATCTCAACCTTTTGCTCTGAGTTGAAGAAAGCATTGGCAAACTGCTCGCCCTCGCGCAGCGTCGATTCAATTATCGAAAAGGTCTCCAGACTCATGTAGTGGTTCTCCTAGGGAATTGGGCATTCATTATTCACCCGAAAAGCTCTCTGATAGCGCTTTCCTGTATCAAAGTAAAGCCGGACATACACCTGCTTTTCAGATAGGCTTTCAACACAAAAAAACCGGTCCACCCTTTCTGGATGGCCGGTTGCTTACAAAAATAATGATTCAGCGCAAGCAAACTTATCCAGACGAGTGTTGGTCCGGGTTCTTTTTCTTGCTCTGCTTTTTACACACCGTGAAACAAAAATTGGGTGTTAATGATAAATGAAGTGGGTATAACATAGGTATCTTGGGAATATTTCTTAGCAAATTGCAATAAGAAGGATAACAGGTAGTAAGGCACCTGTCAAATTTCACAGCAGGGTTGGGTGCGGCCCAAATTCGGGCAATGTACTCCTTCCTGGAGGTATATTTACGTTCAAAAGGAATATGTCATATTTTTGTCGCATTTCAGTACACCATGTACCTCTAGAATAGTATATTGTGTTAACCTATCATTGGTAGATAATATGTCTCGATGAATAATTCTTACAGGAGTGATTGATGAAGAACGTAAGCCGCTTCCTATTTCTATTGCTATTCACTTGCCTTACCTCAGGTTTGGTTGCATGTCGTACCATAGCACCTATTGCTTATATGGCAATAGAACTCGCCACGAATGAGACGTCAACCGAATCAACCCAAACCGAGGGTGGCTTAGATAGTTTTGACCAAACTAGCCCCTCTGTCGATGGTGGTACGCTGTTGGTGGACACCGTAACCAAAGTAACCATCCGTACCGACACCCACTTTTCGGTTGATGTTGTGGCCGGCGAAAGCTATCTTTTTGCGGCACAGGGTGGACTTGATCTACAGATGGAGCTAAACGAGGAGGGCAATACCTTAGCCTTTGCAGACGAAGAGATCGAAGGGGCACCGGAAGTAATTTTCTACACGGCCGAAACAGATACCACACTCACTCTTAGCGTTGCGCCGTATGATCGAGGCGCAGAGGCGCTAGTAGCTTTTGCCACGGTTGTTGCTCAATCGAATGATACCCTAACTGTTGAAGTCACTGATGGACACATCCCACTAGTTACTGTTGAGTCTACCGAAGACGTGGACCCAATTTTGATGGTTGGTCAGGATGCCATTGACGAAAGTGCTTCTGGCATCCGTGAATCATATCTCATGGACACCTATCCTGTAGGCTCTGTTGATGTCACAGTTGAATCATATAGCGGTTTGGAAGCACCCTACAACCTGGCAGTTGCCTATCTCGACCCGATCTTTGCGGAAGTGGGCAACCTTGCGGAGGTGCTCCCAGAGACGCTGCTCCCTCTAATGCTAGATACACCAACCAGCGTCGAGCTTAACAATATCGGCTATACCTTCACCATTCCAGATGACGGCGTTTATGTTGTCACAGCAACCGGGGTCGACAAGGACGTTAGTTTGGAAATCTATGACGGGGGCAACCGTTTGTATGCAGAGATAGATTCGGCTTACGATGATGAGAGCGAATTTTTTATCTTGGCGAATGCCCCGGGAAACTATACCGTTATGGCCTCTGACCTTTATGGCGATGATGGCATAGGTACACTCTCTGTACGCACATTACCCGTCGATGATAGCCAACCCGACGTCGCCACTTTTACACTTACAGATAGCGACCCGCGCCCGCTCTTGTTTGCTGTATCCACCATCGAAGAAGGGTACGACATGACGCTAACGATCATGGACTCAGCCGGAAACGTCATCACAGAGATCGATCAACGCTACTCATCTTTAGAGATGTTCGACACAGTCAACCTGCCCGCTGGTGACTACACGGCCACTAGCGATATGCCGGACCCTAACAGCAGCCGAATGGGTCTCATCATTCCTGACGAAAGCTATGCCCGTAACGGTGCGCTGCCTGAAGATAACCAGACACTTGCCATTGGTGATACGTTCAATGCATCAACAGATGAAGGTAGCTTTGCGCTTTCCGTTACGGATGAGGCGCCCGCTATTGTTCTCGTCAAGTCAGATGTGGCTGATATGGTTCTCTCAATTTACGATGAGAACAACATACTGATTCATGAAGTAGACAACCAGTCGTCTGGCATCGCCGAGGAATTTGCCTTTATGGAAGCAGGGACCTACACAATCGTGCCGTCACCTTATTCTGCTGAATCAGCCGAGTTTACTATCTCAGCCTTCCCAATGCAGGTAGCTAACGGCAACAGCACCGAATTCGCCATCTCATCCGAAATGGTCACCATTGTCTATGCGCTTCCAGGTGGTGAGAATGATGTGGTGCTTACCATCCAGGGTGCCAATGGCGAAGAAGTTGAGTATATAGATTGGCTTGGTGACGGTGAGGCAGAGAGTTTTGTCAGCAACGAAGTCGATATCGCCCTGGGAACCTACACTGCCGAAGTGACCAACTGGGACGAAGGTGATGAGCCGATCATCCTAGCTATAGTTCAGATTCCAATAAGTCAATTCGGGCAGTAAGTAAAAACTATGATTATGGCAATAGACGTAGACTATCGCGAGACCCAAACTATTGCTGCGGCCATCTTTTTCGAGGAGTGGACCGATTCAAAAGCTGTAGATGAGTTAACGGTGAAGATTGGTGCAGTGGCTGATTATGTCCCTGGTCAATTCTATCAGCGCGAGCTACCGTGCATTCAGGCTTTGTTGGCCAAACAGAGGCATCATCCATCTACCATCATAGTTGATGGTTATGTCTATTTAGGAGAGACGCAGAAATCCGGATTGGGCAAACACCTCTGGGATGCACTTGATGGTAAGATTACGGTCATAGGCGTGGCCAAGAAGCGCTTCCACGGTTCACCTATAGAGACTGAGTTGATGCGTGGTAAGAGTAAGAAACCCCTTTACATCACAGCCGAAGGTATCCAGCTTGTACAGGCTAAAGCGCAGATTGAATCCATGCACGGAGCCAACCGGATCCCAACTCTGCTGAAACAAGTCGATTCTCTATGCAGAGAATCGTAGCACAATACTAGCGAGGTTTTACCTCAGACCATAAAGAGCCACGAACCATGAAGGAAATGAAGGAATTGAAGGGGGCCAACAGTCATCCGGGCTCTTGAGTTTTATCAGGGGTTCAGAATAAGGCAAGTCGCCTACCTGTGGAATGAGAATTGTCTCGAACCAGTACCGGCCTCTGAACCAATCCTTCAGTCGCTTCAATCACTTCATGGTTCTATGATGAGCTGATGTTGGACGAATTTCCTGCCAGTAAAAACTTGACTCAAACGCAACGACTTTTCACTTTCAAGCCTTCTAGTTGACATCATTCTCTACAAATTGGGCTACATATTCTTGATAAAGGCTCATCAACTGTTTTGTCACAGGTCCAGGCCTGCCGCTGCCAATGGTTACATCATCGATCCGCACAATGGGCAATACCTCTTTGCCTGTCCCGACGATAAATGCCTCGTCCATTGCAATAAGCGAATCGTAGTACAACTCGGTACTCGCTAGCTCAAAATGCCCCTGGGCCAGTGCGCACACAACATTCCGCGTAATGCCATCAAGCACCTCTGAGTCAGCTGTGAGCAATTGCCTGTCCTTCACTAAAAAAAAGCTGCAGCGAGTACATTCTGTGATCCGGCCATCGGGCGTGCGATAGAGGGTTTCAATCGCGCCCTCATCTGCCGCTACTTGGGAAGCCATGATGGCATCGATATAATTCAAGCTCTTGACCTCTGCCATAAACCGCTGCATCTCCACAGAGATTAGATAGGCACCTTCCATGTAAAGCACTTCATCTGGTGGTGTGAACGGCGAAATCAAGATGGCCAGACTTGGACGTTGTTGAGGTGTAAAGAGATTTTCTGATGGGCCACCGGTGGCGATCACCCGAATAGCCACATCCCCCAGATCGGGATTGGCATCAAAATTGCGATTGAGTAGCTCGCCAATAATCTGTTCAATCTCTTCGACTGTCCACGGTAAATCGAGCCGAATGGAGGCAGCCGAACGTTCCAGCCGTAGAATATGGTCCCGCATGTGGAACGGTTTACGATGGTAGGTGTTCAACACGTCGAAGACGCCATAGCCCCGCACGATTCCGAGATCATTAAGCGGCAGCGCCGCTTTCTCTGCAGGGACAAACTCTCCATTTACGTAACAGACTAATTTTTCCATGGTTTTCGTTAGTTCCAGTTATGTGCTACGGTCGTTATAGTCGAAAAGCGCATCTGCGGCCAATCTGCTGGCCTGATATTTGTCTCCACCAGATTTGACCATCATTTCTAGAAGTCGTTCAGCATAGAGCTTGCGTATAACCAAGTTAGGGATCTCTAAGATGACTTTGCCTTTATCTGTGTTCCCTGCGACGGTCAGCACACCAAGATAGTAAAGCAAGATGGCTAAACGTTCTGCCTGTTTATCTGGGTTGAGCATCTCCTGAATGCCAAACCGCCTACGTAATTCCGAAAAGGCCACTTCCGTCTGTCCTGCCAAAGCATCCATAAGCAATTGCTTCCCTGATAGATGACTGGATGCATAGCGTAGCTTGTTGCCATCTGGCTCCAAGTTGCCATCTAGCATCTCTTCTGGATAGAGGCAATTGGCCTGCAATTCTTTCAAAAAGTAGAAAGTTAGTGTTGGATTATAGACTTTTGGCACATCCTGCAACACCATGCCAGGCACACGCGTCACAAAACGAGAGCCGTTGTAGAAATTCTCCATCTGTCCCATAATCTCATGAACCTGAGATGATGGTAGTTCACAGTAGTCAACGATTTGGTCGACCCAATTATGTACTTCAGCATCAGTAAAACCGCAGAGATCATTCAGATTTCCATTCCAAGTGATGTCTTCAAAGACGTTGGCCCCGCTTGTCACATCATTCATGACGACTGGTGATACGCCAGTTACAAATACTCGATCCAGTCCCTCCCCCGCAGCCCCCTTGATATTCTTAAAGAGGCTCTTGAACATGCCTTCCCCTTTGACCAAATCAATATAGCGTTGTTGATTATGGCCTTGACTACCCGTCATCACCTCGTTTGCAAAGTTGTCGTACTCGTCGATAAAGAGATAAAGCTTGTGGCCAGCCGTTTGGATTATGCTTAGGAGAGAGTAAAAGGAGGATAAGGAATCGTCGACGTAGATATCTACTTGGTCAGCTAAGAAAGCGGCATACGTGCGCTGGCACTTTTGTATTTGGACATTGAGCTGATTATGCAAAGCCCGTTCAATCTGCTCGATGGAACCGTGGGATTGGCTGCGTGAGAAATCCCAACGCATAATCATATACTGATTGTGAAGGGGCGTCGGGTTCTGTCCAATTGTCAAATGACCAAACAAGTGCTCAAACTCATCTGCCTTGGCAATGTCGTAATAGTTCATTAACGTGGAGAGCCATAAGCTCTTGCCAAAGCGGCGTGGTCGCAAAAAGAGTAGCTCTTTGCCCCACTCTTCCACAAAGCGAATGTAGTGGGTGCGATCTACATAAAGATACTTTTCAGTTATTAGCTCGTAGAAATCACGACGGCCATAGGGAAACTTTATCATCTTTTTATTATACCATGCGATGACACCATATTGCCCTATCCGAGACGGGGTGGGGATCCTCTAAGTTTGGGGGCAAGAGAAGAAGAATTGACGGATGTTGAAAAATCGATAAGACCGTTCCACCAGAAGCCCAGCAGTGGGTTGCATTCGATACATAACCCGAATGCAACGCACCCAGTTGACGATTTCGGCTTTGTCAAGCGGGTTCAACCGGGTGCAATGCACTCTCGCGCCCAAAGTAATATACTCCCGACGGGGTGCATCCAAAAAGCAGGGAACGGGTGACACGAGGAGATGAGGGCCGCGGATTCAGGGAAACTTGGGTGATTTAACCTCAAGCCCCCCAAGCAGAGATAAAATATCCTCACGGCCAAGTCTCTCTGCTCGCATGAGTGGAGACTCTTCTAGCAAGTCCGAAGTGAACTTTGGATCAGCGCCGTAATCCAGCAGCAGCTGGATGCATTCAGGGCTACTCTCTTTGACAGCCCAGTGAAGCGGAGTAGCCCCATTACGAGCCTTTGCATCAACTTCGGCACCATTCTCCAAGAGAAATTTGGCAATCAAGGGGCTTTGGCTGTGCATAGCCAAGTGAAGTGCGGTTTCATTTGCTCTGCCCAATCGGATATTGACATCGGCTCCAAGCTCAACCAAAAGCTGAATAATTTCCAGATGCCCGGCGAGAGCTGCTGCGAGAATTGGCGCAAATCCCCAGCCGCTGTTGGTATAGTTGACGCTCTTGTTAAGCGCCAAAAGGCGTTTTACCACCTCAATATGTCCGTTTAGCGCGGCACGGAGTAGTGGTGTTGTGCCATTATCAGTTTTGAAGAATGCAAGCTGGGGATCGGCATCCAACAGAGCGTCCACCACCTCGGTGGCGCCCACTTCACAGGCGAGCATAATGTCATTGACGACCGCTCCTTGTTCTAGCAAGAACTGATTCACTTCGTGGACAAAGCGATAACCCACCGGCGGCTTACCATGCTCGTCCAGCGCGTTGATATTAGCACCGTTGTCCAGCAGATATTGGGCTACCTCGACCGTTGGTGCAAAGTGAAGCAGCGTCACATCCTCTGGCCCCTTGGCACAGACAAGCATCGGCGTCTCCTCTACCAATGCTTTGAGCTGATCCAGCTTCCCCATCCAAGTAATGGAATAAATATCTGGAACAGCACCGCGCTCGCGCAGATAGGCTGCAATATCCACTGAATGATTCCAATTAAGGGCGTAGAAGTGGGGTGTCCATCCTTGTTCACTCTTACCGTTGACATCAACTCCTTTGGAGAGCAGATAATCTATCATTGGCAAATTGCCTTTCTCAATCGCCAGGAAAAGGGGTGGCAGCCTGTCTGTGCCATAGGATAGCTTTCCAGGAATCTCTAGCAAGCGCTCGTCCTCTTCTATTAGCATAGTTGCTTTGCTTGTGTTTCCTGTCTCAATAGCTTCGATCAATGCCATCACTTTTTTGGTAAAATTCGAGTCGCTGGACGGACGCTGATTTTGTAGATATTCTTCAGCCATTTGTGTCATCCTTTCGCGTAACTGTTGACGCGCTTCGTACAATCGGCTCTTGACCGTAGAGAGACGAACGTCTAGCATCTTGGCTATCTCTTTTTGAGAACACCCGGCAATGTAGAAGAGTGCTATGGCTTGTCGTTCGTTCTCGGGCAGGGTCTGAATTGCAGCATGGATGGTCTCTTGCATTTCACGGGTTTCTGCTTGCGCCGTTAGTGAGGGGCTTTCCTCTGAAATCTGATCAGCCTGCTCAATTATGCAAAAGACAGGTTGCATTTTTCTTAAAAAACGATTGCTCTGTCGATTGACAATGGTGCGAAACCAACTAACAAATGCATGGGGTGATTCTAAACGATCAATATGCAGGTAAGCTTCAACAAAGGCTTCTTGAGCAACATCTTCAGCCTGCTGAAGGTGGCCAACTTTGGCATAGGCGAGAGCAAATGCCATATCCTGAAACCGCTCTACCAATTTGCCAAAGGCCGTTGTATCCCCTGCTTGAGCAGAAAGAATTAGGTCTGTCAGATTATCCATAGTGAATTCAAATTGAGTCGACTGTCAGTAAATCTCAGCTCAGCAGAAAAGCCCTGTGCCAATCTAGCCCCACAGATGAAAGGCTTCCTGTGTGGTTGCGATATACTGAATATGTATCTGTTGATTAACTGAATTGAGCAAGGTCACCGGTGAAGGCTTGCGTTATAGGAAGAGTGCCAAGTTAGGGAAAAAAGGTTGGTTGGACTATATCAATTGGTGAAATTCAATTCGATAATTGCAATTCAGAGGATGTTTCCTGTTTCTAACGGAATCTGTGGTTGCGCCTAAACTACAGCGGATTCGGGGATTCAACTGATTTTTTATTGGGGCATAACCAGCATCGGTTCTTCAATCGATCCCTTTTCGGTAACCGATAAGGCTAATCCGCCACTTCCCCGAATCCGCTGTAGTTCCAGTGCCCCACTAACCACTGATTCCGTTACAACGATACAATAAGAGTATATCATGATTCATCTGAATAGAAGACTTCAGGCAGATAAATACGACTCGGTAGTATGCCTAGCGAGGTTTCACCTCAGAACGAAAAACGGTTTTCAACACAGTGCAATGAGATGCTGTAGGTCACTTTTGCAAAGTGACAAGCTTGGCAGATCCCGTCAGAGACTTGATCTCCAGTGGGTCGTCCATATCTGTCACATTGCAAGCTTGTTTCCAGAAGATGGGGACGTGACCTACCATTCGCTTCACCCATTTTCCCTGATGAGCCGGCAGTTTCCCCATTATTCATCCTCAGTCGTTCACGAAAGTAGGTAAATCCCGCGGAGTGAGCATTCTCTAATGGGGCGTTCAGGGAGAGAATCCGGCATTAGAGAATGCCTCCTCCAAATCGTGAACGACTGATCCTTGTAAATATCGTCAACTAATGGCAGAATTGCCAAGGTAACTCCCCTGGTTCTCTTGGAACTCATGTGGTTGACAATCGTGAACCTTATCGGCCCCCACTCTCTCTACTCTCAGCCGCGCTTGTACTGAGTCTGCCGAATGTACGAGATCCCTTTGAGCCAGAAAAGTTTGTTGAATAATCACATAAAAGGAGAACCCATGTCCTACGAATTTCAACCTGGCAAGATGTATCGTATGCCCACTCATTTTGGTCCCCGCACCGGTCCCCGCTGTGGTCCTGATGGCAAGGGATTTGACTGTATAGATAATCCTAAATCACTGACCATTGCCGTTAGCTTTTTGGGCAAAAAAGAGCAGCTTGAAAACCTTCTTCCCCCCCGTTTTGAGCTGGCTGGCGATCCGATTGCATCAGTTTATGTAACCCACATGAAGGAGATTGAATGGTTGGCTGGTCGCGGTTATAGCGTTATGGGTGTCACCATTCCAGCGACCTTCAACGGCGATGATGGCGCGGTCACTGGCTCATTTCTTACTGTGCTCTGGGAAAATTTGACTGACCCCATTATCACCGGTAGAGAGGAGTTGGGTTTTTCCAAAATTTACTGTGAATTGCCAGAGCCGACGATTCTGCGCGGTGACTATCACTCCATCGGAAGTTGGATGGGCTTCAAGTTCATCGACATCAAAGTCGAGAATACAACCCAACAGTCTGAAGATGAAATAACAGCGATTAACTCCGGAGCAGCTAGAGCTGGGAACAAAAGCGCGGGTACCCTCCACTACAAATACATGCCTCGGACAGGAGAATGGGGGACCCCAGATATCGAATATGCTGTTCTTACGCCTGCAGAAGGGTCAAATGCCAAACTCCAAGAGCGCTGGGTCGGCGACGGTTCCGTTGAGTTCCACAGAGCACGCTGGGAAGATATGCCTACCCAGTACAACATTGTCAACGCCCTGGCCGATCTTGACGTGGTTGAATGGCGTGGCGGCAGCGTGACGCGTTCGGTAGGCGGCAAGGATCTGAGCGACCAAAGGATTCTGCGCTAGACAAATTTTAGGAGGCATGATGACGTGTCAGGGACCGAGGTGAGAAGGTGATTTCGTGCTGAGCGAGTCCCCCTCTCACCCAGACACCCACTCACCCAATCATCTTCAAAAAGGAGGAATCTATGAAAGCAGCCGTACTCTACGACATCAATATCCCCCTGCAAATCGAAACCTTTGATCTCCCCAATCTCGAGGATGACCAAGTGCGCGTGCGGCTAGAGGCCAGCGGCGTCTGCCATTCGGATTGGCACGTGATCAAGGGCGAATGGCCCTTTGTGCCGCTGCCTAACATTTTAGGCCACGAAGGCGCAGGCGTAGTTGAGGCCATTGGCTCTGACGTACGCAACATAAGCGTTGGGGATCACGTCGTCCTCTCGTGGAAGCGCAATTGTGGTCTATGCGAAATGTGCCAAGAGGGTTACCCTAACCGTTGTGATGAACCTGCCGATCATCGGGGCAACCCCACTCAGCCGGAGCGAAGCGATTCCATGAACCGCTTTAACGGCTTGGGAACCTTTGCCACAGAGACCATTGTGCCACAAGATGTGGTCATTCCCATCGACAAAGAGATCCCCCTCCCACAGGCCGCCCTCGTTGGCTGTGGCGTCATGACGGGCGTGGGCGCGGCACTCAACACAGCGAACGTGCAGCCTGGGAAATCCGTGGCGGTCTTTGGTTGTGGTGGTGTAGGGCTAAATGTGATTCAAGGGGCAGCCATTGCGGGTGCTGAGCCGATCATTGCAGTTGATCTTGCAGACAACAAGCTGGAAATGGGCAGGCTATTTGGGGCGACCCATACGGTCAACGCATCTCAAGTTGATCCGGTTGAGGCCATTCGGGAATTGACTGACGGACAGGGTGTCCACTATGCATTTGAGGCCATTGGGTTGGTCTCGGCGCCTTTCAAACAGTCGATTCTCTGCACCCGCAAGCGGGGGGTAACCGTCTATGTTGGTCATGCGCCTGAGCAGACACCGGTGGATTTCGACGCGCGCATTCTGATGCCGGAGAAGATGGTGATTGGCTCCATGTACGGAACTTGCCGCCCGCGGGTTGATTTTCCACGGCTGCTTAACCTCTATAAGGCAGGTAAGCTCAAACTGGATGAATTGGTCACACGGACCTATCAGTTAGAGGATGTAAACGAGGCGTTTGAGGCGTTACGCAAAGGCGAGGTTGCACGGAGCGTGTTGGATCTTACATAAAACAAGTAACCATGAATTATACAGAGGTTATGATGTCTCTCAAACAAAACTTCATTTCCTTCAATCCCTTCATGGTTCTATAGACAGGGAGAAACCAAAATGACTACAATGAGCGGCGGCAAATTTATCGCGGATACTGTTCACGGATATGGTATAGACCACGTTTTCTTTATGCCCTATATTGGACCTAGGGCCTTGATGGAGATGGAATATCTGGGAATCAAGCGGGTCCAGACCCATGGCGAAAAAGCCGCGGCCTACATGGCTGACGCGTATGCCCGCGTCAAGCAGGCCCCTGCCCTCTGCATGGCCCAATCGGTTGGGGCTGCGAATTTGGCCGCCGGTTTGCAGGATGCCTACTTGGCCTGCTCACCCGTGATCGCCATTACGGGTCGAGAATTACTAATCAACCAGCTGCGACACGCCTATCAGGAAGTCGATCACGTTGGCCCCTTCTCAGCAGTGACCAAGTACAGTGCTTATGTCTCCGCGCCAGAGTATCTCCCCATGTATCTGCGCCAAGCGTTCCGAGTGGCCATGACAGGTACCCCTGGCCCCGTGCATCTCGACTTTGAGGGCATTGCCGGGCAGGGTGTAGTGGATAAAGAGCACGACTTTGAAGTGGTTGTGGAGGAGGCGTTTACTAAGCTGCCGCCGTTCCGTCCTGAGGCAGACATGGATAGCATCAACGCCGCGCTACAGCGAATTGCTCAAGCTGAACGTCCGGTCATCTTGGCTGGCGGCGGCGTGACGGCATCTGGAGCGAGAGAAGAGTTAATTGCCTTTGCCGAGAAATTACAGATCCCGGTAGCCACTGCGCTCAACGCCAAGGCCATGTTCCCTCACGATCATCCGTTGGCTGTCGGGACCCCAGGCAACTACTCCCGAGCCTGTGCCAATCAGACGATGTGCGAAACAGATTTAGTCTTCTTCATCGGAAGCCATAGCGGTGGACAGGTCACCAAGGATTATCAGATACCACCTCAGGGTACGCCAGTCATACAGCTAGACATTAATCCGGAAGAGATTGGTCGAAACTATGCAGTTGAGGTTGGCCTTCAAGGCGATGCACGTAACACGCTACGTCGCATGCTCGAGGTTGCTGGTTCTAATTCGTCCGATGCTGATTCGTCTCGTTCTGAGTGGGTCAAGCGAGTCCAGCAGTTGGTTCAGGCATGGCGAGAAGATATGGGTGACCTGTGGAATTCCGACATTGAACCAATACGCCCTGAACGCCTCTGCCAAGAGTTGACCGAGTACCTGCCCTCCAATGGCATTCTAGTCTCCGACACAGGTCATTCCGGCATCTGGACTGGTACTATGATGGACTTGACCGATCCAAATCAGAGCTTTATCCGCTGCTCTGGTTCGCTAGGCTGGGGACTGCCTGCTGCATTGGGTGCCAAATGTGCTGCGCCCGATCGGCCTGTTCTCTGTTTCACTGGTGACGGCGGCATCTGGTATCACATGACTGAGCTGGAGACGGCGGTGCGCTGCAATATTCCAGCAGTTATCGTGGTCAACAACAACCATTCACTCAACCAAGAGCAGGGTGGCGTCGAGCGTACCTACGGTGGTCGATCAAAGGGTTCAGATGAGCTGTGGCTCTTTGAGGATAGCGATTTTGCTGCCATGGCTGAGTCGATGGGTGCGTTGGGGATTACAGTCAAGAAACCGACGGAAATTTCAAGTGCACTGGATCAGGCGTTTTCTTCGGGGCGACCAACAGTAGTGGATGTGAAGACTCATGTGGAGGGAATTGCCCCCCCGTTGTGGATGCCGAAGTGAGACTAATGAAGAGCAGTAAGAGTGCAGTATGTGGCTTGTGGTTATATCTCACGCAAACACCCTTACTGTAGCAACCTCCACTTATGATTACTTTGATGACCAAAGTTCAAGATCCGCTATCGAGAAACTAATCTTTGGTCATCAAATTAGTAAAAGCTAAAACTAACTTATAGCATTAGGAAGCGCAAATACTTTTTGAGTGTCAAATATAGATTTGAATATGCTTAATACGCAACCCCAGCTTAATGAATTTGAAAATAAAATGCGCAACTGTCAGATTTCAGAGTGTGTTATTGAGGCATTTCGGCAATATTACACAAAATTAATCTCGAATGAATCAGATAACATTGACGAGGATAAAATATCACCTATTAGGAATCTCGCCACTTTAGATGATTTAGATGAGAAGTATAAATTTATCGGTAATGAGGCATTAGATCAACTTGCAATACTAAAACTTAATGGAGGAATGGGTTCGAGTATGGGCCTAAAGGGTCCGAAATCTCTATTAAAGGTAAAAGATGGTCTTACTTTCTTGGATATCATTATTGGACAAATATCGTGCCTATGTAAAGATACAAAAACGAATGTGCCACTCATTCTTCTGAATAGTTTTTTAACTCAAAAAACTATTCAGAAGGCTCTGAAATCATATGGCGAATTGAAACAGAATGTACCTATGCTTCTATTGCAAAATCGAATGCCTAAAATATGGAAACATGGGTTAGGACCTGTCAATGGTTTGAATGATTCTCAATTGGAATGGTATCCGCCGGGTCACGGAGACTTGATATTAGCCTTAAGTTCCACCGGACTCTTACAATCACTGTTGACTCAGGGTATCAAATATTTATTCATAAGTAATGCTGACAATTTAGGGGCAACATACGATGCAAAGATTTTTGGCTACATAATTTCACAAAACGCACCGTTTTTAATGGAAGTGGTTCACCGTACTCTAGCCGACATTAAAGGAGGACATTTAGCCCAAAAAAGGTCAGATGGTCATCTCATTATTCGAACAGAAGCTCAGTGCCCAACAAATGATCTTAAGAAATTTCAAGATATATCTCGTTATCCATACTTTAATACAAATAACTTATGGCTACACCTACCTACTTTACAAACCTATTTGAAAGAAAAACCAACTGAGCTTCGTCTCCCAATGATTGTAAATGAGAAGCCAGTAAACCCGTCTCAACCGACTTCTCATAAAGTATATCAATTGGAAAGTTCTATTGGTTCAGCGGTTTCACTATTTCCCGGCGCTCAAGCTCTATGTGTATCGCGTCGTCGCTTTATTCCTGTTAAATCGACGAATGATTTATTGTTAATTTGGTCCGATTTGTATTTTCTGGATAAGGATTATTATTTGCGATCTACCCTTGAAGACACTGGAGGAAAGATATCAGAAGGGCCATTAATTCGCTTGGATCAGCGTTATTTTCAGATGATAGACGGGTTTCATATTCGATTTCCGTATGGTGCTCCTTCGTTAGCCCATTGCACAGGTTTGAGCATTGAAGGTGATATACGATTTGGTAACAAAGTTGTTCTTGAAGGTAATGTACAACTGGTGAATAGTAAGTCTCAGCCACTAGTTATTCCGGATAATTCCGTTATCCACAAGGACACGTATCAGTAATGCCATAACGGTTTTATGGAACATTAGCCAGATGATACTCAAACAGGGATTAGTGTTTTAGTATCACGAGACCAAGTTTCACTGGACTGTACAAAATGCATACTTTCTTTGCTCTGGACATAGTCCTTGAAAGCTACCGGATCAATTAGGTTGAGCAAAGCAAGAGCACAATGACTATCTATAATCAACCTTGAGAAGGGACAAGGGTTTTGAGACAGTAGGGTATAAATAACTTTTGCCTTTCTAGCGCCAATAGCTACAACTACAACACCTGCTCCCTTTCGCGTATGTCGATTACGAGTAGCAACTTGGCAGAAGTCAGAGGGGTTTGCAGCTAAGATTCGATGGTTAATTTCTTGAACAAACGTTGGAACCAATGCATGTTCTTTGCCTTCTTCAGAGATAACCAGATGACCAGCTAGATCGCCAATTATTAAATCATCTTCGCAGTACTTCAATAATATTTCAATCTCTTTATCATTTAATAGTGAGTTAAGGTAGCGATGCATCAATGTGTAATTGTCTGTTGCACCTATACCAGTGATAATCGTATCCATTTCTGAAATCTTAGGCTCAGTATCAAGACCGATTGTTTCAGCTATGTTGCGTGGCATTGAAGGATCATTTGTTGGAGCACCTCCAAAAATTTGTCGATATGAGTAGTGACTGGACATAAATTCACGAATTTGTTCAAAAAGTCGTTCATCCTGCGCAAAACGCGCGGGCACAAAACCTGGTACATTTAACAATATTCCTTCACAACCTGCACCCAACCTCTGGACCAATTTCGTAACCAATGAGTTACAATTCACTGCTTCTGATCTAGCAAATAGCCATGAAGGTATATTATTATCTGGCGAGTGAAAATCCAAATCACCAAATAGGCTAACAATCGTCAGTTTACCACTAAGTTCACTTGGGACTGGCCGTATATATTTAAGAACTTCACTAACGAGGGTTCCCCAATTTATTCCCAAAATATGTTCACCTTTACTAAAGATTAATCTGGAGATCTCGTCAGCAGCACGTTTGGCGACAACCTTTATCGATTCCAATTCAGATTTCTGATAAATATCAGCTGCATCAGCATCGTCCCGCATTTGTTTCTGATATTTAGTAAACATTTCTGTTGGTGAACATGTGATAGTGATTGGGACTATGGCACATTCTAGGTTGTTTTCTAACGCAGAGCTAAGAGTGTTGGTAAGGCTTTCGTTGTATACTAGCTCTTGCACTTCACGGTCGAGAGTCTCCCAGATCAAAACGGGTTCATATTTGAGGTATTTCCGCTCTATAGCAACTTCAATTAGGCGCTTGATATCCTCCTCAGGATGAGCCAGCATTCGTGAAATATTGTTTATTGTCATTCCTTCACTATAGAGGGCTGCTACTTTCTGTAGTTCTATTGAGTCGACCTGTTGGTATTTCATTATTGTTCACTGTCCTATTTATATTCTAGAAAACCGTGGATTCCCTCTTAGTCCATGAGAGCAACCGCTTGGTGGATTAATTTTTGTACCGATAAACCATGCAATAGCTCCGGCTGGAATGCTAACTCGTCTGTGCCGCCTAAGAAGAGGAAATATGCATGGATCAGAGAACGAAGCCAACCCGCGGATACATTTGATGAGGGGAACGTCGATATTGGTGCGTAGTCATTACCGCAATTGATCTTGATCCATCCCCGTTTATCCGTATCACTGAAGACCATAAGCTCATCTGGCTTTTCTGTTGTTAATTGCAATGCTCCTGTTGTACCTCTAAGCTCGAATTCAAGGCAATCCCCTGCTCCAGCTGAAATTCGGCTAGCAACCATCTGTCCGATTGCGCCGCTTTTTCTCTCTTGTAGTTGCAAAACTGTACAAAGATCAGATGTATTAGGTACATCAGAGAAGCTGCCACTTTGTGCCGCCGAAATGACCTCTAAATTTTTTCCAAGGAAAGCTACCAATAGACTCAGTGCATGAGAGCCAAGATCAGCTAATGCCCCACCTTCCGGTGCAGGCTGAAGACGGGTACGCCTTTTAAGTCGATAGTCTTTTTGTAAATATCCACTGTGCAAATATCGTGCATGAAAATGGATCGGTTTACCAATCATATGTTTCATCTGTAAAGCACGCCTCACCGCAGACATCTGTAAAAACTGAAAACCAACCTGAATAAATAGATCCTTCCTTTGATTTTCAATCCATTTTTTGAGGCTGTCCTCTTCGTGAATGCTAGCGCATATCGGTTTTTCAAGATATATGCGTTTCACACTCTCGAGCTTAGCGGCTTTGAGTAGATGTTCATAATGTGCTCCATTTGGGCTCAGAATAATAACGGTATTAATATCCAAATCTGCCCTCGTCCATAATTCTTCAGGTGTGAGTGCTAATCCGAATCCGTATTTTTTTGCAAAGTTAATTCGGTTTATTTGTGTAGGTGATGCAGCAGCTACTCGTAAAATATTCGACATATCATTTGCCGAATAGTAATAAGGTAGCACACTAAGAGCAAATGCATGTGCTGATGCTATTGAACCGGTACCCACAAAGGCAATTCGAGTATCTTTCATTAGACTCTCCCTTCTTATGAGTGGATTAGTACTTTGAGCGTTTCAGCAATTATCGGTCCGAATAGCTGATCATCAATCCCATTCGGTGCCATTAAAGCCTCGATAGCCGGGATATTGAACCTGTGATTCTTGCTCGATATTTTGTAATACGCAAAATATGAGCTAAGCCCAGCTATTTCAACGTTTTGTACTTTATTGTAATATTCATAATGGCGATGCAATTCGATGCTTGATTTATGCACATCATCAAAGTTGTAGCCAGAACTACCTACAAGATGAACACGCTTGCCCAATGCATTAGCTTCCATGACCGAAAGTTCCTTGCGGTGAACTTCCTCCAAACTCTCACCAAGAATCTGCTCTGCTTTATTAGGAGGGTTTAGTTCATATAGATTAATGCCAGAGAATAAGATGACATAGCCATTGTTTGAGGCAGACCTGACGGCTTCAATCGATGCATTAAGGCTGCTAGTCGCGACAAAGCTAATCTGATTTTGCCGATTCTTTTCTAGCTGTGGCACAACCTCGCATGGGATGTTGGATTGTTCGATGATATTACGACGCCTATCGTTAGGTTCGATAATTTTCACATTTAAATCTGGCCAGAGGCGTTTGACGGCTAAAGCAGCTAAACAGCCCATTGGGCCGCCCCCATAAATAGTAAATAGAGTATCGGTTAAGCGTCGGTCTTCTAACAATGTACGCATTACCTGTTTGATTTCTAAACGATGAAGACTTCGCAACACACAGGCTAACGGTTCAACAAGAGGCAATGCATTCATAGGAAATTCATCGTCCACAGGGAAAACACACTGGCGAGGCACCGCTATCAAATCACTCATTGTACCATTTAAATGAAAGCCAAGATGGCGCATATGTGGACACAAATTCTGTTTGAGGTTCTGACAATATTTACAGTTGTCTTGGCACGTCACATGAGGCAACAGCACTACTTTAGCACCAGGCTCAAGTTCATTTTGATACGGTCCTGGATCTACTACAAAGCCGCCAGCCTCATGACCAAGAATTAATTTTTGCTCTAATGTGTTATCTTTACCTCCTTGCATGACACGCCGATCTGAGTGGCAAATACTTAATCTGCATATACGAATCAGAATATTCGGATCATGCTGATTAAGCATAATAGGGTCAGTTGTAGTCCAAGTACGGCACATAGTCTGATCTGTCAGGCTTATGTTCTTCCCTACAACTGGTTGATATTTAAGTAATTTAGTCATTTTTGCACCTAAAATAGAAGATGATTTAGATTGAGTAGCGAGATGGATGTGCATACACTGATTTACCAGCTGGCGGCATACCAAATCTGCCTCTTAACATACGATCAAAATTCAGACTGACATTCGTACCCAATGTAACCTCTTGAAATGCCCGATCTCGTTGCAGAGTGTCTAGTCTTGAACATTTCTCGCCTGGAACCAGTACACCTGTAAGAAGCTCTAGTGTACCAATTCGTTGGTCGGCAATAGGTGAATAAGCTTGGCTGCGTGGAATAATAATGACGCGATTCTTTTCATATGCTGCAAAACTATATGGAATTAGCGCCTTATTCATGAATTCATGAATGTGAGTCACAGTCATAGCAACATCTTTGGGATTTTTTCCATCAATTGCTAATGCATAGAAGTTTGTTTCAAATCGGGAAATAACTACGCCATTGCTTTTATCCTCAGCAACCTGCCAAGGCAACGTCTCCCAGTCTGCAAGAGGTATATATTTCGCTTTAACCATGCTTATATGGAGGTGTCGTTGCGATGCCGCTGATTCAGTAAACGGATTAATCCAACTCACCCACTTTTCTTCATTACTTTCTTCGGTTACGCTATCTACTGGTGGATGGTCGCCTACATTTTCATAAGCTAGATCGGTTAGGCCATCTCTTCTAATGTGTATACTTAGCCGAACATCAGGTTCTTTCACTTCAAGCCTGTGTGGAAGGTATTCATTATTTGCATTGGTCGGTTCAACAAAACAGAGAAGCTGATTTCGTACTAACGGATAATCATTTGGTTTCAATATGTATCGTTCATTGTAAAATCGGATTCGATTCATAGGGAGGTTCTGCCCTATCTTGCCGAAATAATGGTCACAAAGGGCACAGGTTGGGGGTTTGATTCCATCATCATCTTTAGAGGAGCGGCTTTTTGGCTTTGTAGCGGGAAGGCTGTCTGGCTTTGGCCACCTGCGTACATAAAAGCTTCCCCATTCACCTTGGGTATCTATCTCATATGGAATGATTTCACCATTATATCCATACGTTGTATCAGTTTTTTTGTACATTACATATCCTCCATTATGGTCCGAATACCTGAAATAAGGGATAGAACAAAGCGCGTCCTAAACACTATACGATAGTTGTGGCCCAATTTTATACACAGGAAAGGCTCGAGTTTTTTGTGTATGAATTTAGGCTACACAACAGGTATAATGACAAGAATACCTGTGAACCTGTGTAGCATGAGAGGAAGCTATATGAGCAAAAATATTTGTCCCCGCTTCAAAGAAGATGGAGACCCGCAAAATAATTTTACGGATTATGCAGGTCAATTGCGTACACAATTAGGCTTATCGCGGCAGGGCCTTGCAGACTTGACGGCTTTAAGCCTTAATCAAATCACAAATTATGAAAGTTGGAGAGCTCGACCACCTATCAAGTATATTGCATTCTTAATGACTGAGTACGTACTTTATCATGAATCAAACTGGTGTAACTCAATCCGACAAGAAGTTATCACATGGTTTCTAGAGGACTTAAAGAAAATAATTAAATCCTGTGGTTATAAACCTAGCCATTTACCAAAAACTACTTCAGGCGATTCAATTCAGATTGACAGTTGGGATACACTAGTCGAGGTTGCATATCATATTGCAGCAAAAACCCTCATAATTTATGACTGGGAAAATCGTACCGAGGTTGCAGCGCTGGTGAAAGCTTTTCGAAAGAATGGAGTTCACGTCCGTTGGGACCAAGACTGGCCTTACTGGGAAAATGACAATAAGAAAATTGAAACTGAAATTAAGAATACAGATCATGTTTTCGTCTACAAAACAGAGCTAAAGCAGGAAGATGAGCAATTAGCCAATGAACATGAATTCGCAGAAAAAAACGGTAAGCAGGTTGTAATCTTGACGTCCAAAGGCGGCCGTTCCCTTAGTGTTCAATTGGCATTAGATAAGGAGCCAGTGAGCGTATCTGGCGATTTAATTGAAGATATAGCTATGAAGTTAATTGAAATGTTCAAGCTTCGTTCTCAAAGCAAGAAGCCATCACAATCTCTTTCGCCAAAAGAGTTAATTGAGGAAGCACATAAAGAAAATCATTGTATTCCGACTGATATAATTACAGAAAAATTGTTCCTTTCGCCTATAGCCTGCCACTTGATCGAAATGGCTTATGAACAAATGACACAAAGTGCTTTTGACGCCAAAGATCCGACACGCTTGAAGATAATTCTAGAATACAATCGGGTTCGACGTTTTCGGGGAGATTGGGCAACTGCAGCGGAAGAGCTGAGGCAGACAATGCCTTATGCAGAGGAAAACAAGGAGTTATACTTATTATATTGTCTTGATTCAGGATCGCTCGAATTTGAAAGAGGCAACATCATCGGGGGCCAAAGAACTGTTGAAGAAGCTTTGTCCATAGCACATAGCCAAGGAAACACCTTTTTGCTAGTAAAAATTCTCCGTCAATTGGGCAATATGTATGCTGAACAAGGAAAATTCGACGAGGCAAGAGATAAGTTAGCGGAAGCCTTAGTGTTAGCCAAATATATCCACGGCAGCTCAATCTCTATTTCATCTGATGCCGTGCACATTTTAAGAAGTGATTGCATACGCGAGTGGGGTTCCATGCTAATCAAACATGGGCAATTTGAAGAAGGCTTAGAACAATTAGAATTAGCATTAGAAATCTTAATGAAAGAAAATCTGCTAAAGGCTAGCAGTGAATACCTCAAAGGTGTAATTTATTATCAAATGGGTCGAGGTTATTTGATATGTAAGCATGATGCAAAAAAGGCATTAGACCTGCTTAGAATTAGCAGATCGATACTACTAAAGTATAGTAACCCTATTCGACTTACCTTTATTTACGACAATATGGGAAGAGCACTAAGTGAGTTAGGCTCAGAAGACGAACTCAATAAGGCTCAAAACTATATCGAAAAGGCAAAACGTGTAAGGGAAAAGTGCAATCATGAGATTATGGTTGCTCGTATAGAGATGAGTTTAGGGAATCTGTATCAAAAGCGAAGCTTCAACACAAAAGCAGCGGATTCCTTTCAAAATGCGCAAGCAATTTACGACAGGCTAAATAGACCTGGCGAACGTGGTCTAGCATGGTTTGCTCTGGGATCGTTATATATACAGCTCGACCGAAGATCTAGAGCCATTGAGGCATTGGAGTTGGCGAAGAACCTATTTCAATCCATAGATATGTATGACAAGGTCCGCGAAGCATATCTTGAACTACACAAATTGAAAATGCCCAAAGCTCTTGCAGATCAGTCGTTGAACGAACTCTTACAATGGGGGAAAAACGAACACTTCGACTTTAGACTCAATGAAGTAAATATGTTGGCAGTACAAAAATGGATAGAAGCGACTACAAGTGCGAATAGTCAATCTTTGCCCATTGCTCTTCGAGACACAAGCAGGAGCAATGATCTAGTAACAGTAAACTTACCAAGTTCAAACCATAGCAGTTTGGTCCTGTCAATATATACAATACCAGATGTTATTCCTAGCTCGAATAACTTAGAGATGTATCAATGTTTGGTGCAGCATGGTGTTACACAAAGTCTTTTAAGAATTCTTGCAGTTGGAGGTACACCGAGTGCTGTGTGTCTTCAAGTCGATCTAGTAAAAAATGTAAATCTAGAATATGTAGCAGATTTGATACAGACGATTTCAGACAATCTGAAAGTTCACAACATAACGTCGATAAATATCGATATCCAAGAGCGAGAGGAGCAGTTAATAAGATGCATTGGAATCGGAACCGTTGAGAACAATGAAATTCTTCAGCGCAACACGGCTAAAGAAGGTCAGGTCGTAGCCATTACATTAACTGGTATACAAAACGGTAGTAGTTCAACCAACAACGATGTTCGCAAACTTGGTATGTATTGGTCGGAAGTACTTATTCAAAATCAAAACCTTTCCGTGGCTCACAATTTAGAGGATCGTTCTAAGAAAAATTGGATGCAGATTCTCAATTCATTACCTTCGCAATCAATAAAACAGGCCATAAAAGCAGGGTATGGCGGTGCCACTATCGACACAGTTCAAGGGTTACTTGGTAGTCTTCAGGCTCTTAGTTATTCAAGTGGAGTCGGATTCGTTCTATATGAAGAATTAATCGAAAGCGCTATTGATCTGCAAGCACAGGAACTCGGGATTAATCCTACCTCATTGCTATTGAGTAATGGTTACAATTCAGAAATAGTACTTACCGTTGATGACGATAAATTTGATTCACTAAGACAATTATTTTATGCTGCTGGAAACGATTTAGTCCGATTAGGAAAAGTCGAACATAGAAGGAGTGAGTTGAAAGAGGGAGTCCTCTTGATGAAAAAAAACGAAAAAAAGGGAATAGTGATACCTTATTCTGCCGACATCCAATCCAACAAGCTTAATTGATTCCAACTTTCACACAGAGTAGACTGGACAACAGTCGGGACAAGATTTTTCTGGCGAAGTATAAAATTCTCTTACTTTGCGCGCCTTTCAGGTAAATGATAGAATTCTATTGTAAAATGAGCAACAAGTTGAGGGAACCCAAGCCCTCTTGAAGTCGCCTTCCCCACAAACCAAGGAGCAGATATATGAACGGCTTTACTGGAAAGATTCTTCACGTCAATCTGACCAACGGCACAACCGAAGTCGAAGAACCCACTGAACAATTCTATCGGGAGTATATGGGTGGGAGCCTGATGGGCCTGTACTACCTCTGGAAGAATACGCCAGCAGGGGTGGACGCGTTGGATCCCCAAAACACGTTGGTCTTTGCTACCAGCGCCAGCACAGGGTTGCCGATTAGTGGGCAGAGTCGATGTACCGTTACCTGCAAATCGCCTAGCTCTGGTGGCGTGGCTGATAGTCAGGCCGGTGGATTCTGGCCTGCTGAACTAAAATTTGCTGGCTTTGATGCGATTGTGGTGACGGGTGCATCAGAGACGCCTGTCTACCTGAGCATAATCGATGGGGAAGTCAAGCTGCACAATGCTTCTCACCTTTGGGGGAAACATGCGCTTGAAGTAGATGAAATGCTCAAAGAGGAGCTGGGTGACTCCAAAATCGAAATCGCCCAGATTGGTGTCTCCGGTGAAAAGCTGGCCAACTTTGCCGCCATCATCAACATGAGCAATCGAGCTTGGGGCCGTACGGGCGTCGGGGCCGTCATGGGCAGCAAGAAGCTCAAGGCGATTGTGGTACGAGGCAAGCAAAAGGTGGAACCGGCTGATAAATCGCGAGTTGCAGCCCTCTCCAAGCGCGGTGCCAAAACCTTGGAGTCAACAGGTATGGATCAGTTTGGCAAGTATGGTACGGCTGGTGTGCTCATGCCTCAGTATGGCTCTGGTGGTTTACCATCCTACAACTGGGATTCTGGCGTCATGAAGACCATGGAAGAAGCCGAAGCCATCGATGGCATACGCCTCTATGATGAGCTGCTGGCCGGCGCAGAAGAAGGCAAACAAGATCGACAAGGGCGCGATACGTGCTATGCCTGTATTGTTCGCTGTAAGCGGGTTGCTGAATCTGAATACAAAGACAAGAAGATCATTCCCGAGTACGGTGGCCCTGAGTATGAGTCGTTGTCAACCCTAGGCTCCTACTGTGGCGTCAGCGATCTTCACGCCGTTACCTATGCGAACCAGCTCTGCAACCAATACGGCGTAGATACAATCTCGGCTGGGGCCACCATCGCTTGGGCCATGGAGTGCTACGAGCAGGGCATCTTCACCAAAGAAGATACCGGCGGCATTGAGTTAACCTACGGCAATGCTGATGCTATGGTCACCATGCTTGAAAAGACTCTCAATCGAGAGGGCTTTGGTGACGTGCTGGCCATGGGTTCGGCCAAGGCAGCTGAGCACCTGGGCAAAGGGCAAGAGTATGTGGTCACAGTAAAGGGTCAGGAGCTTCCCGCGCACATGCCCCACGTAAAGCGAAGTTTGGGATTAATTTACTCAGTGAACCCCTTTGGTGCAGATCACGAATCGAGCGAGCATGATCCTAGCTACAACGAAAAGGCATACGGCAGTGGCGGAGAAGGCACCAGCCGCTATCTAGCACCGCTTGGCTTAGATAAGCCTCAGCCGAGCAAGGTGCTCAATGCTGAAAAAGTTGATTTTGCCCTCACCACCCAGTATACATACAGTGCGCTGGATACTCTCTCACTCTGCTCATTTGTTTACGGAGCTGGCTGGCAGCTCTTCGATCCGGTCGATATGGCTGAACTCACCTCTGCCACCACTGGATGGGAGATCTCAGTCGATGAGATGCAACAGATCGGCCAGAAGCGGGTCAACCTGATGCGGGCCTTCAATATGCGTGAAGGGCTAACCCGTGCCGACGATGATCTGCCTAAGAAGCTCTACCGCAAAGCCTTAGAAGGCGGCCGTAGTGATGGGATCTTATTAGAACAGAATGAGATTCAAGCCGGCGTTGACATGTACTACGAGCAAGCGGGTTGGGAGAGCGAAACAGGCATGCCTCAGCGCGGCACGCTGGAAGGTATGGGCCTGGGTTGGGTTGCGGATGATCTGAGTTTGTAAAGCATGATGCAAATTCACGTACGACTGTATGGCCCACTCCGTGATAGGTTTCCCTCTGAAGCAAAGGGAAAGGCAACTTTGGAATTTGCGGAGGGTGCAACCGTGCAAGAGATATTTAATAGACTAGAGCTGCCACCAACGCTTTTGGTGGCGATCAATGACGATCATGAAACGGAACCAAGCACGCTCTTGCAGGATGGAGTTCAAGTGGCCTTCTTCACACCAGTGTCTGGCGGATAAGAGAGAAACCACTTGGATTTGGTGGCAGCAAGCGCCTGCTACACAAATAGTCTAAGAAATTTCAACCAAGCAAAAGAAAAGCACCATTCAAATACGAGGTGCTTTTCTTTTGTCTAAGGAAAAGAAATGAGCATACAGGATACGATTCAACAGTACAACAAGCTTGGGTATGCAGTCGTCTCAGGTCTATTCGCCCAAAGCGAGATCGACTTCTTCAAGGGACATTATGAAGCCATGCGCCAGCGAGAGAGTCAGGCGATGAATCCGAACGACGGCGAAGCTAAGCTGGTAGCAGAGGATCCACTCATTGCCTACCCTAGACTCATGCAGCCCCATTATCGGGATGAGTCCAGCCTGCAGTGGTTGCTCGATGAGCGGCTCAACCACTATCTAACGGCTCTGTTGGGCCGAGAGCCCTTTGCTGTCCAGACAATGTTCTATTTCAAGCCGCCGGGTGCTCGTGGCCAAGCCCTGCATCAAGATCAGTTCTACCTGCGGGTCCAGCCCGGTACCTGCATGGCCGCATGGATGGCAATTGACGATTGCGATGAAGAAAATGGCTGCATTCGCGTCGTGCCGGGAAGCCAAAACTGGCCTCTCCTCTGCATGACCGAGGCGGATACCACCCAAAGCTTTACCGATGTGACGGTTCCAATACCCGAGGACACGCTTATTGAACCAATCCTCATGAAAGCGGGTGATGTGCTCTTCTTCAATGGCCAAATTGTTCACGGCAGCTTGCCTAACAGAACCAGCGACCGCTTTCGGCGGGCCCTGATCGGTCATTATCTTGTTGGGGAAGCCAAAGAAGTTTACAAATGGTATCATCCCATTTTGCAAATGGATGGCTCCCAAGTTGAGCTAGGAACAAGTGAAGCAGGCGGGACTTGCGGAACTTGGGTACAGCAGGATGGTAAGCCGCAGCTTGAATTGCAAGCAGAGCAAGTCAATCAGAAGATTTTTGGGTAGTGGTCGGCATTCAGAAATGAGTCGTACATAACATGTATGGTTCAATCGGATTTAGCCCTAACCAATAGCCGCGCTATTTAATTCTCGTTCCTAAATCTGTCCAAACTGCTATCCCTACTCCAACAACATATGCAGCTACATCGAGCCAGCTAAAGTGGGTACCCAAACCAATGGCCAGAATTCGCAGAGGTAGACTGTTTGATTGACTCAAATTGCGGGGAATCCCTGTTAGCTGAAAACACTCAATGGCGAATACGACAATCAATGCTCCCCATCCTCGCCAACCTATCGGACTACGGGACCAAAGTATGCTAAAACCCAGGTAAAGTAAAATGGCATACAGCGCGTCGCCTAAATACTTGTCTATGAAAATCGAGCCGAAGTCCACCGCCCTAGAAACCACGCCAATCGCAACAACAATTGGAACCAGTAAAATATAAATAAGTCGTCGTGTTAAATTCATGTGCTTATGGAAATACGTACCTTTTCTGAGATGCTCCACCGTGTTATAATCTAACCTTTATTTCCCAATTGTACCCAGGAATGAGCAATATGTCCTTTCGTAATGTTGACAGTATCGTCACTGCAAAGACGTATACAGACGGTCTGAATAAAAAATGGCCTGCTCGGGCAGCTATGATGACAACCATTGCCAACCGGATACGAGAGCAACACGCAGATAAACAGGTAGAAAATCCTGTGGTTCTAGAGCTTTGCTGCGGCGGCGGTGTTTTGGCACAATACCTACTAGCCACATTTCCCCAAATCACCTACACAGGCATTGACTTCTCGCCGCATCTGCTCGATTTAGCCAGACAAACCACATCATCCTATCAAGACCGAGTGACGTTTCTAGAGGCCGATCTCAATCGGGATTGGTGGCTTAACCAGGTGAGCACATATAGCCAACCGACTTTCGACGCCATTGTGTCCATGCAGGCGATCCATGATCTGGGCGATGAATCCAAGGTCAGCAGGATCTATAGCAAAGCGTACATGTTGCTTAAGCAGTGGGGTGTGTTCATTAACGCGGACCTCATTGTAGAACCTGGGGATGAGCTACCCAACAATCCTGGACGTCTCACAATTCTACGTCACCTTAAATTACTGGGTGATTGGGGCTATTGGGATAAGCAATGCATTCTGGAAGACGGTGGTTTTGGCTGTATTGTGGGCACAAAGTTTGTTGCTAAAGGATAAAAGGAGAAATCAAAGTTATGTTAAGTCAACAGCAGATCGATTTTTACAAGGAGAATGGTTATCTGGGCGTCGAAGGCGTCTTTTCAGAAGAAGAGATGGCCGAGTTGCGTCAGGTAACGGACGAGTTTGTCGAAATGTCTCGGGCCTTTACCGAGCATACAGCCGTCTTTGATTTAGAGCCAGGCCACACGCAAGCAGAGCCGAGACTTCGCCGCCTGAAAAGTCCCATTGAGCATCATGATGCCTACAATCGAGCCATCCGTCAATCCAACCTGCTGGATATTGTGGAACAGCTGATTGGCAAAGGGGTTCATACCAATGGAAACAAGTTGAACATGAAATCTCCCGGCTATGGTAGCCCTGTGGAATGGCACCAGGATTGGTATTTTTATCCTCACACCAATCAAGATCTGCTGGCCGTGGGTATCGCGCTGGATGATATGGAGTTAGAGAATGGTCCGCTCATGGTCATTCCCGGTTCCCATAAAGGACCCATTTATAGCCATCATCAGGACGGTGTTTTTGTTGGTGCCGTCACGGAGGAAGTTCCAACAGCCAACACGGCCGTCCCAATTACGTTAAAGGCCGGCGGGATCTCCATTCACCACGCTCGTGCGCTCCATGCATCCAGGACCAATGTATCGGACCGCCCCCGTCGTCTACTGCTTTTCCAATATTGTGCCATTGATGCTTGGCCATTACGCGGCACAAGCTGGGAACAGTATCAGGCCAATATTGTGCGCGGTGAGCCCTGCCAGAGGCCCCGTATGGAAAACGTTCCGGTAGTTATCCCTCTACCAGAGCCAGAAAAGGTGGGATCTATCTATGAGATTCAGACCCAGCTGAAAAATAAAGTATTTGCCTAAAGTACGCTTGTGTTGAAAATGGTAGATTCTAATCGCTACACTCCAAGAATATTAACTACCGTTTTAAAACAGAGCTTACTATAGGAAAGTGCCTGCCCTAAGAAGGACAAACTATGACTGATGTCTCCCCTAAAGTGACTGCACGCTGGACACTGTTGGTTATGACCATACTACTAGCGTCCTGTGGACCAAGCCGAGAGGAACCCGCTACAGCAGCTCTGCCCAAAGTTGAGTTGACGCTGATTACTGGCTCTCAAAAGGCCGATTTGGAGAAGCAGCTCTATGCCTCATTTGAGGAAAAGCATCCCGATCTGACCATCAAAGCCAAATCATGGGCCGCTTGGCCGCGCCAATATATGACGAATGAGACACCGCCGGATCTCATGTCCATTAGCGCGGGCGATTGGCTCTTTTCGACCATCAAAGATGATTTGGTTGCGGATATAACCGATGTATGGGAGCAGAGCAATTTAAGAGCCAGTTATCCACTTGCCTTGCAAGAGCTTACGACTTTTCGGGGCAAGCAATATCTACTGCCGACAGGTTATGAGTGGCGTGCAATTTACTATAACAGGGCCATCTTCGACAAGTATGGGTTGACACCTCCCCAAAACTGGGATGAACTGCTCCAGATTGCTGACACGCTCGTACTCAATGGGGAAGTGCCTTTCTCTTTGGCAGGTCGACGAGAATGGGATGCCTCGCTTTGGTTTGACTATCTAAATATTCGCCTCAATGGCCCAGTATTTCACCAAAGCTTGATCAAAGGAGAGGTGCCATTTACTGATGAGCGGGTACGTACTATCGTCTTAACTTGGCAATTTCTCTTTGATCAAGGCTATTTTATTCAGAATCACCGAGCCTATTCACTCTTGCAAAGCGTTATGTCGATTTCCAGAGGGAAAGGTAGCGCGGATATTGCGCGAGAACAAGCGGTTATGGTGTTGGTTAGCTCGGGTGCTGTTGATGAATTGCCCATGATCTTCCAAGAAGAATTGGATTTCTTTCCCTTCCCTATGATCGATGAGACCATGGAAAAGGGTGAAATTATTGGTCCGTTTGGCTATATTGTCCCTGCCAACGCCCCCAATCGACTGGACGCATTAAAGTTCCTGACATTCGCGGCGACGCCTCAGGTACAAGATATGTTAACTGTAGGCGTTGGACCAGAAACTTCTTACGTGCCAGCTCATCTTACCTCAGCAAGCGATGAATTAAAGGACGAGATCAGAAGGGGATATGAGCTGGTGGAGTCAGCAGAGGTAGTTTCTCTTCCATTTGTCTGGGCCAGCCCACGGTCCATGAGCATGGCATTACGGAATGCCCTCACCCATTTTTCACTCTCGGTTGATCGGGGCGAAGTAAACGTGGATGAGATATTAGCCATTATGGAAGAAGAACGAGTAAAGACCTTGTCCGAGGGTGGATTTGGTGAGTAGGCGGTAGGCATACACCGTACTACATGTGGGCGTGCTCGCCAACGGCTGCTATCAACTGACTATTGATACGAAAGCGAGCTATCAACCCGATAGGGTAGCGCTCGATGCCACGACCTGAAGGGGTATTGGTCCAAAACATCCCAATTCAGATCAATTCCCAATCCAGAGCGCTCAGGCAATTCCAAATAACCATCAACTAGCTTCATAGGTTCGTCTACAATATCTCTACGAGGCGATTGATCATCAGGGTGATATTCGAGAACGATGAAATTTTGGGTGCTGGCGGCAAAGTGGACATTGACCGCAGTGGCAATAGGCCCACAGGGATTGTGGGGGGCCACGCTGACATAGTGGGCCTCAGCCATAGCCGCGATCTTCTTCATCTCCCATAGCCCGCCGGTCACGCAGATGTCAGGCTGAATAATGTCCACGGCTTGCAGTTTTAGCAGATCGCGAAATTCATGGCGACTGTAGAGCATCTCGCCGGTAGCCAACAGTACGTTCGTTTGTTGAGAGAGTTTGGCCAAGGCATCGTAATTCTCAGGACGGAGTGGTTCTTCTACAAACATGGGCCTCATCGGTGCCACAACCCGACAAAGTTCCAGCGCTCGTGCAGTCTCGAAGATGCGAGCGTGGGGATCTAGGCCAATTTCTACTGCTTCACCAACAGCCTCTCGTACGGCATTGACCCTGGCTTCGGTCTCATTGAGTGCCTTCAGCCAGGGCATAGTTTGCCACCCATTTGGCAGCGGTCCCATTTTGAGGGCGGTGTAACCATAGGTCTCCACGAGCATAGCGGCATATTCGGCCATCTCCTCGGGCGTATTGCCCCGTACCGATTGATAGACGCGAATCTTCTCCCGACATTTCCCACCCACCAATCGATAGACCGGCAATCCTGTGGCCTTCCCAGCAATATCCCAAAGAGCGTGTTCTATGCCACTAATGGCCGCGTTAAGAATCATACCGCCTGGGAATCGTGATCCTGCATACATCAGATGCCAGAGCTCCTCTACGTTGCGAGGATCTTTGCCGATCAGCCACTCTTCAAAGTCAGCAACAACGGCCGCTGTGGCTTTGTCTGGTCCGCAGGAATAGGCTTCCCCCACGCCATAAATTCCTTCGTCCGTTTCAACTTTGACAAATGGCCAATTGCGATTCCCGATGTTGACAAGATGAGTGGTGATTTGGGTGATTTTCATAATTAAAGATTTAAGATTTTAAGCTATCACCAACTCTTGTTCATGATTAACATCTCTTGAAGGTTCAATTGATGCTGATTCAGATGTTGATGATCCAGGCAAATCATTGTTGTTATATGCTTGATTCTGTCCCAGATGTACAGTCGGCGTACGCTCAAACACCTTCATCCTCATACCATGGGTAGAGGACATGGTAATCTGTGTATTGAGTTCAATCTCTTGATCTGGATCCAGTTCAAATCGAAACCTTTGGGCCATAGTGGCTAGAATCAGGTGGGCTTCCATCATGGCAAACGTATTTCCAATACAGACCCGAGGACCACCGCCAAAAGGCATATAGGCGTACTTAGGCAACTTCTCCTCATTTTCAGGCCGGAATCGTTCTGGATCAAAGCGCTCTGGCTCAGGGAAATAATCCCGAAGGCGGTGCATAACGAAAGGGGAAATCATGACCTGGGCGCCTTTGGGCAACAGATACTCACCAACTGCGGTATCCTCACTAGCTTGACGAGCATTAATGGTCCAAACAGGGGGATAAACACGCATAGACTCTTTGAGCACCATTTCAGTATAGGACAATTGAGGCAGATCGGCAAGCGTTGGCAATCTACCTTCTAAAACGGTATCAATTTCATGGTGCATTTTGGCTTCGACTTCGGGGTTTTGGGAGAGCAGATACCACGTCCAGGTGAGTGCGTTGGAAGTGGTTTCGTGGCCGGCAGAAAAGAGCGTGACGAGTTGATCCCGAATTTCATCATCATCCATCATTGAGTTGTCATCATACTCAGCCATGAGTAGCATGGAGAGCAGATCGCCAGTGTCCTCAATTTTGCCATCGTGGCTTGCTGCGCGTCGATCGCGCATTATCTGGTCTATGGTCCCATCTAGCACAGCCCGAGCGGCCTTCGTACGACGATTGTTACGAGTCGGGATCCACTGAGGCAATTGAAATGGCAACGTAAAGCTGGCATCGGCCACATCTTGCAGTACGGCTACCGCCTCTCCAGCTTGGGCGGCTACATCTTCCATGGTCTCCCAATCGGCATCAAAGAGGGTCTTGCAGACGATGAACATGGTGAGGGCCATCATCTCTTCACTCATTTCAATGGATTGACCGTTTTTCCAGTCTGCAGTAAGGCGTTGAGTGTAGTGAACCATGGTCTCGGCATAGTTGCCAATACGCCGGGCATGAAAGGCTGGTTGGGTCAGCTTGCGCTGACGTTTATGTTGTGTCCCATTGGTTGAAACCAAGCCCTGACCTAATAGCGGAAGAAAGATAGCTACATCTCGATCCGATTTGGGGAATTGCTTGCTCTTGGTTACCAATATTTCACGGATCAGCTCTGGGCTAGAGACCAAGTATATTGAGTGGTGAAAAACACGAAAATTCGCTATTTCGCCGTGTTGGGCAACCATGTTGACAAGAAAATTAGGTCCCCCATTGGCAAAGTCAAGAACACTGCCGAGAATCGGTAGACCATTTTGGGTAGAGATTGTTTTAGTCATCAAGCGCTCCTTTAGACAACATATCGTCGTTTAAAAATCAATTTGTTGCCAATATACACCTGTTTTGACTGCTTGTCAATAGGCAATATTGGTCGTTAAGTTGACTAATAGACGAATGTCGTTTAAAATACAATTATTATGAAAACAGACAAAATAGAATCAGAAAAGGTCAAAATAGAAAAAATCAGACCAGAAGAAGACATTCAAGGAAAAACCAAACCCAAAGTGGATCGGCGGGTCAAGCGCACCAAGCGAATGCTAGGGGAAGCCATGCTAGCGTTGGTGGTAGAGCAGAAGTATGATGGCATTACCATCAATGACATTACCAAGCGGGCGGACGTCAATCGCGCAACCTTTTACCTTCACTATGCGAGCAAAGATGAGTTACTGTTGGAGGCTTTGGAGGCGAAATTTGAGGAGCTAGTCAGCAGCTTCGAGGCGATATCAACTGAGTTCCCCGTTTGGGGTTCGTCAAAATCTGACCTGATGACCTTCCAGCATGTGGCTGACCATGCGGAGCTATATAAAGTGATTCTGGGAGAACAAGGCATGGGTTACATTATCAACCGCATCTTGGATTATATTGCCGAGATATCGGAAAAATTGCTTAGAGCCAGCCTACCGCCTGATGCTGAATTGCCCATTCCGGTAGAGCTAATTGCCCGCCATTATGCTGGCTCCATGTATGCACTACTCTCGTGGTGGGTGCTCAATGACATGCCTTACCCAGCTGAGTATATGGCCAGCCTATCGGAAAAAATGTGTATAGAAGGCGTCAAGCCCATGTTTGGTGAATATGGTCCCGCGTAGCCAAATCGGCTCTTTGTTGAAATATAATACCTGTCAAACGAAGATGCACTCAGCAACTGCCTGAAGACAGTATATTTGACGAAGAATGGTCCCGTGGAGTATACTTGTCCAGTAATCGGGGAGTAGCGCAGTTCGGTAGCGTGCTTCGTTCGGGACGAAGAGGTCGGAGGTTCAAATCCTCTCTCCCCGACTTTTTCTCGTATCATGTATCTGGTAAAGATACGCCTCACACTCGAGTAAAATGCCTTATTGTTAAGTCCTAAATGGATTGACAGTAGGGCATTTTTTATTCCCTCTTTCTCCTCCCCAACCCCATTGTAAACATCATCACTATGCGTCTATCAAAAGCCCTTGAAGGGTACTGGCTAGATAAAGAGTTTGAGTTATCTCCAAACACAGTTTTGCGCTATCGATACATCCACAATCGGCTGATTGCATTCCTTGGTGATGTTGAACTCGATGAAATAGATAGCCAAGACATCAAGCGGTTCATCAGACATCTTAGGACCGAGACTAGCCTATCTAAACGAACCATCTACGATGCTTGGCACGTCATGTCAGCATTTTGGTCTTGGGCAGAGAAAGAACTTGGTATCGAACATGTTATCAGAGGCAAAGTAGACAAGCCAAAATTCACCAAACGCACAATAGAACCGCTGACTATGGGTGAGGTTAAATCACTAGTCCAGTCAACAACGTCCACCCGTCAATGGACAACACGGACAGGGAAAAAGGTTAAGGCCAAACGTCCGACTGCCATGAGAGACAAAGCGATCATCTTGGTTATGGTCGACTGTGGGATACGTGTTACAGAACTATGCGACTTGCAGGTAAAGGATTATCACCCCAAGCGCGGTCGACTGTTCATCAACCACGGTAAAGGTGACAAGGAACGACCTTTACCCCTTGGCACAAGGGGCAGAAAAGCGTTATGGCGATACCTGTCTAACAGATCTGATGCAACACCAGCAGCCCCACTGTTTGCGGCAAAAAGTGGCAGCATTCTGGACAGGAACAACGTTAGACACATGTTGAATAGGGTAGCAAAACACGCAGGTGTACCCAACGTTCACCCACATCGACTGAGACATACGTTTGCTATCGAGTTCTTAAGAAATGGAGGTAACCCGATTGAGCTAAAAGAATTACTTGGACATGAGACATTAGAAATGGTTACGGTTTACGTGCAGCTTGCAGAAGTGGACATAGAAAAAGCACAACGCAAGGCATCGCCAGCCGATAACTGGAAATTGTAATAATTATGAATCGGAGGACTCAATGACAGTCAGCAAGATTGCAGAATACGCAGAGGTCAATCCAATGACCGTTCGTAGGTGGATCAAACGTGGCTGGGTAGAAGCTGAACAACATCCATACACCCGCCGATGGGAAGTGGACAAAGATAGTGTAGACCGGCTACTGAACGAAGGACCACCGGAACGGCGAGAGACTCAACCAACTTAATTTATGACTGCCCAGGGAAGGTGAAGACACCACCAACCCCAGACGTTAACCCTACCGTGAAGCAGCACGGTTGGGCATAGAAAGTATACCTTACTCTCTATCCCCTTCCATCTTCACGGTCCTACTGTGTCAACAATGACACGAAAGGAACCGTTTGTGAAAATCCACGAAGTAAGCATCATATCTGAAGTGGCCAAAAAGGCCGTCGAATACGACCAGCAATTGACCATCGAAGGCGTTAGCGGCCTTGAGGTCGTGTTCCTGAAAGGTTGTGGTTATCATCTCAAACCAGATGGCGAGATCATCCCTTTTGACCGCCAAGCCCTGATTGAAGAAATCCGAACCACGATAGAAAACCTCAATAACAAGCCCACACCGGATGCAACAAGCAACAAATTCAAGTTGGGCGCATTGAGTGCCTACTATCATCTGCTGCGCTATCTCGGCGAAGAGGTGAGCGGATGACTTTCAGCTACATTTTGGCCCTAGTGGCCCTGATTTGCACATTCGTTCTAGCTTTCAATCTGGGTATATCTTCACCCGTGACAGTTGGCATGATGACCTTAGACACATTCGGTATTTGGTGCATTTTGTTCTGGGACGGTCAATCATGCGATATGGAATCATAGCCGTGATTGTGTTCCTGATGACGACCCCAGACGTTACCCCCCAGACCCAACGATTACAGGGTGCGAACGGTTGGCTTCTGCCTGTCACAGGCAATGTGCTGTCATCCGATGAGGCCATGCACCTACGCAGAGGTAGCGTCAATGCTTGGGATCTGACGGTTCCAAACGGATCACGTGTTTGGCCGATGGCTGACGGCATTGTCCAGTACGCAGGATGCAACAATGCAGGTGGTTATGGCTGTTGGGTTCTGGTGGACCATGCAGACGGCTACAGCAGCGTATACGCTCATCTTATGCTCGGTTCTATTCAGGTCCAGAGAGGCCAGCAGATAACGCAGGGAACGGTTCTGGGTGGGGTAGGTTGGACGGGCAAGACGTCATTTGGTCCCCATCTTAACTTCGAGATTCGCCACACATCTGGACGCCAGAGAATTGACCGCTATTTCAATGTAGGCCAGATGAATAAGTGTGATTTCTGTGAAGCCACAGGAAGGCCAGCCAATTCAGTAACAGTCACAGGCCCACATCAGCAACAGCACATTGCTGTCCAACAACCGGGGCTAACCCTATCTGCTGACTTTATCCGCTTATGGATTCTAGCGGGATTGATATGGGCAGCAATCGTTACTTATGTCATCGGCCTAAATGATGGATTGCTTTGGTTCAGCTTTGGAAACGGTTCGTTTCTAGCCCTCATAGTGGTGATTCTCACATCAGGGGTATGGTTGCCCCGTTTAGTTCCCGAAATGCCCATAGCCGCCCAGGAAACAGCCCAGATAGCGCAATCAGCACCGATTCAAAGTACCGATGCTTGGCAAATCGCCTATGCAGCCATGCGACACTGGGAAGGTAGCAAGTGTGTGCATGATCCCAGCCGAACATTTAGAGGGATCACCCAAAACACCTTTGATAGTTGGCGACGGTCACAAGGCCAGCCAACTGGAGACGTCTGCACCATCTCTGAGCAGGAAGCAGAGCAAATCTACTATCAAAATTACTGGGTGCGCTCTGGTGCAAATCGGATGCCACGCTCTATTGCAATCACTCATTTCGACTTTGCTGTCAATGCAGGGGTAGGGCGTGCAGCCAAGGCTTTTAGCCAGTGCAGAACCAACGTACGTTGCTACAACAATTACCGTGAGAATTTCTATCGTTCACTAAACAGTTTTTCACTTTATGGAGCGGGCTGGTTGAACAGACTCGCTAGTATTCGCTCTCTTACTGAGGGCAAAGGTTAAATCTACTATGCAAAATCTACTTACTATCGTTCTGACGTTAGGCGTTCCCGTTGTAGGGCTTCTAATCGCCTATCGTGTGTGGACCTACGCAGCTGCCAGTGGCAACAAAAGCCCCGGTAAGGTCATTAGCGGAATGGTCACAGTGCTGATTGTCTTTGCCGCTGGCATGGTTGTCATTCCCAAGGCCCTCAACTGGGGTAGCAGCATGTTCATGAGCCAGCTTATGCAGAACCCAGGCGTGCAGAGTGGTATCAGCCTTATGGGAACCGGAGCCGGACTGATTGATCAAACCCTATCAGTTCCGTCAGGCGCAGCCCCACAGATACAGGTTCCACAAATCCAGTTACCTCAGCAGATTGCGCCACAACCACAGGGTTATGTTGTCCCACAAGCACCAGCGGCAAATCAACAGCTACAAAGCTATGTACAGCAGGCCATCCAGAGCAGCCAGCCAGCAGGTTCACAACAGGTTCTTCCACAGGTAGCCCCGCAGCAGAACGCTATTACTGAGATACAGGCCCAAGCTGTTGCTACAGGTCAGGCGATCATGGATTACGTCAATAATGCTGTTCAGTCGACCACACAAAGCGACGCCCAGGCCATTCAGGATTTCAGTTTCAATACGTATCTGGCGACAGCAACACCAGCGCCCGATTGTCTGACAGGTGCGCAGCAAGGCCCACAGTTGCCCCATTGTGTTGGTGTAGACCGCACGGGTGAAGCAGAGCAGGTTTGGGCGCAACAGCAGCAGGACATTGCCGACTACGCCCAGGAGACTGAGCAGAATCGATTGAATGGTTTCTCATTCAGCAACGAAGCCAACGAACTGGCTACGCGGCAGGCTGTACAAGCTTACAACGCCCAAGTATCGCAACAGGCAACGACCCAGGCATACAATGCCCAGGTAAGCGCCAACGCTACAGCCGTCGCATACGATGCATGGGTTGCAGCCGTTGCAGAACAGACACGAGTAGCCCACGAGAACTACCTCAATACGTTGTCACTGACGGCCCCGACAGCGACGCCACAGGCACCCGTTGTCTATCAGGCCAACGATCCCGCTATCCCAGCCGACTGTTTGACAGGCGATCAGCAAGGTCCACAGTTGCCCCATTGCATGGGTGTAGACCGAAGTAATTCGAGCGAAAGTGGGTCTGTCTGGGCGATGACAGGCCAGTAAGCACAATTTACCACCACCACCACATTTGTACTCGAGTACAAATGTGGTGGTGGTGGAAAGCAATAGGAGCAATTATGTACAGTTTTAGAGAGCATTTGAGGAACGATTTGATTATGGTTACAGGGCGAGATATCCTCTCATCTGTTGAGAGATTCATCAAGGGCATCATAGGACGCTTCACACCAACCGCTGAATCTTCCACGAAGAGACGTTACTACCAACAGGTCGCCAAAGAGGCCAACATGATTGAGGCTGTAATATGGGGTAACGACCTTGACGGATGGGTTGAAGGGATTGCCCACTCAAAACATGGCGGTGTCATCTTCTATGAGTTGAAAGCAGCGAACGAGAAGAGCCGAAAAGGTATTATCAGCATAGGTGATGAGAGATGGACATCTCTATTTACAGAAGCTAGGCCAAGCGGCGAGACCATACCCGCTAGACTAGATACAGTAAGGTTAGTGCTTGTAAAAAAATAACTTCGCGATTTGAACTCAAATCAGGGCTGTGGAAATATAGTGTAGTTCCACAAAGATAGCCGTTTGTGATAGCGAAAAGAAAGAAGCCGCATCTGCTTGTCAGAGATCTTAATGCCAGTTTTGTATTCATTAGAGTCAAGATGAGCATGACAAACAAATCCGGTAGTGGAAGAGGTACAGCGAATAAAGTTGAGAATAAGGTCATAGTCAACTAAAGGCTCACCGGCCCAGTTGCTGCTAATCAAGCTAAACATACGGTGCTCAACAGGATTCCATTTCGATGCACCAGTAGGGAAATGAGTGACAGTAATAGTCAGGTTAAATTCATTGGCAAATTGTTGTAGGCAAAATTTCCAAAGCCGTTGTCGTCGGCCATTGGGTGTACCACTTGAGTTTGGCTGTTAGGGCATAGAAAAAAGAGGTCAAGCATAGGAGCATGACCGAATGAGAAAAAGGTTGTATAAAAAAGCCGTTCCGCCCCTAAAAGAGGGAAAAACGGTGTCCGAAAGGGGACTAAAATCTGGCGGAAGCGAGAATCGAGTTCATCAAATTGTCCCAAAGGGGCTCATTTACAAGCCAGTTGTCGCGTGACCATGTCCAAGTGGCCCGAAAACGAGGATGATGCCACATTTCGATGCGGAGGGAGTGGCAAAC
>JBCCHB010000130.1:0-49222 GCA_039028975.1 Chloroflexota bacterium | reverse complement strand
TTGGCCGTATACTTCACATTCTGGCACTACACATGCCAGACTTTCCAGCGGTCTTTGGGATGATTTTTCGTTCTTCATCCCTTTAGCATACTCATCTTGTCAAGTCTCTCATTCGGTCGGAGATAATCTCACCTTTCAACCTAATCTATTGAGAGTCTGTTAAGAGAATTGAAGGGATACAACAAAAATCTGATGAGATTGAAGGCCAGTGGTCACTTCTTCAACCTCATCAGATTCTTACACTTCGTTCCTAATTCCTTATGGAATCACCAATCGCCAACCAGTACCAATCACATCAGGATTTGTGCTCAATTGAGGGTATCGAACCGTGTTTGCACTGACTAGCTGGTGGACTTTGATGCCATAAGTTTCGGCAATGGTCGCTAAATTATCGCCCTGCTTTACAGTATGAAGTCGCTGCCCGTTCGCGTCCACATTCAATGCGCTCCGAGCGCTGACAGCGGCAGATGCACTAGGGCCACCGGTTGCGGCTGCACCAGACTGGGTCGCACCCTGGCTTTCTGCATCTGGGATATCGGGGACAACGATCCGCTCGACCGCCTCAGATGGCCATTGACCTTCACCCTGAACCTCTAGTCTGTTTTCTGCACTATGGAAGTTGCCACCTGTTAACCCTCGCGCCGCCGTTCCGTTTAGCTGAATATCAGTAAACGATCCAAACCCATCGTTACTACAGCGTAAAAGCCAATCCTCATAGCGTTTTGTTTGCCAGCCATCAGCAATTGCATAAACATCGCACGTTACACCAACGGGTATATCACGCCGCTGCATCACACTATTGTTATCACTGATTGTGCCTGTTGCATTATATTGCTTCTGAATTTTTCCAGCCCAAATTCCCATGGCATTGGTCTTGAGAACAACTTCTGCAGAGGCTGCTTCTGTATTCTCCGTAGCAGACGTACTCACGTCACCATCTGTTGCGGTCGTATCATCAGTGGAATTACCGCCAAAGGTAATTGCCGTATCATCTGCTGTCCACGGTACACCGATGCGTATACCATTGGACTCCCTGGTTGTCAGATCGACGACGGGCCCTGTCACCTTATCGATCTCCCTTGCCATGCGTGTCCCTGGCAGTGTGTCCAATACATTGGCAAAAATCCAATCCGCTGTGTTGACTGCTACAACACCTAGCAAAGCTGCAACCAGAATCAAAACGGCGGTCAATCGAACGATCGATAGAACAGACCAGTCAATTTTCCCTGCTACCAATGGAACAATTTTGAAAAAATATAGATAAACAACAGCTAATGCAATTATGACATAAAATGAATTGGACAGCCACCCGAAGGCCCCAGATGCAGCCTGAGTCATTTTTCTTACTCCTTGGATTCAATGAATAGTTGGCGATGAGTTAGCAGTGAATTCAGTGAAGAACGTATTTTTATTAACGCGAAAAATCCAATCACCTTTAAGGGATTGGATACTTTAAGCAAAAGGGAAGCCCTGAGCATTTTCTCGCATATTATGTAAGCAAAATAGTGCTACTTACATATGCTAATAAAAACCAGGAACCTTTATATTTGATGGAGCACCAATATTCTATTCTCTGATTATAATATCATATAAGGAACAGGTTTGCAACTCACTTTTGGTTTTGGGTGCCTTTGGGTTTCGGGGCAAGAATGTTAGCCAGTCCAGTGCGTTGCACTGTTCAGAGAAAGATTCAAGTGCCCATCCGCAATTGAACAGTGCGACGCACTCTTGTACTCCCAAACTAAAACTCACCCTTGAATTTTGTGCTCAATTTTACCTTATTCTCATTGCTGTACCCACCAGCCAACGGCCCCGGCTTCTGGCTGTGTAAATAGAGTACGCCAATCCTGACAATCATATCCTCTATCTGTATCCGGGTTACGACACGCACGGTTAATAGGCCAGCGCTGATCAAAGGCCATTAGTCCGGACTCGATTGGTCGAGCCTCAAAAAGGGTCTGGGTAATCGTAAGACCAGCAATCTTACTTTCGGTGGAACCATACCCAGTGAAGATGGGGACAATCTCCACGCCCTTTACGTCGATGGCCTCTTCGATTTTGATATTGTGGAATACGTCCCAAACAACCAACACACCAGCCCTTTTTAATCCCGCCTGCCGTCTACGCTGGGCAAGATAGTTGGCCAAGCGTTCAATCTCTTCCGCTGTCACCATATCGGCAAATTCAATATCAATCGCCACACCATCCAATCCGCTGGGTGTTAGTCGATCAATGGCTTCTTGGGCCTTGAGCATATCCACTTCTACATCCGCTATAACAAGCCCTCCCGAAAAGTGTGCTTCGGTTATTAATTCTTCCATCTGGCTATAACTAAAGCGTGAACTCAGCCGGGGAATGATAACAAAGGTTGGTTGGCTATTTGTAAACTGAAAAACGTCCTCACGCCATGCTAGACCAGTCTGAATAATTTCATCCACCCGGCACACCTTCCCAAGTGTACCTACTTGATGACATGGGGTTCCCCACACAGCTGCGTACCTATGGCCTACTTGGTATCCCGGCCCTAGCACCGGAGAAAGACCAAATCGGACATATCGCCATACATTAGCTGGTGTAAGCCCCTCATCGACGATCCATACACTCAATGCAGTTGTACTTCCGCAAAGCAGAGAAGGAATCATTATCAAGATGGCGATGTGGGCCAAGGACCAAGTTGCAGATTGGCGGAATCGAACAATACGGCTGGATGAGGCATTGACGGCGCGAAGCATCCATATTCCGGTTCCTCGTACCGCATTGATGGCTACAGTAGGCCTAGCGACAGCCGCAATAACCAACACGATCAAGAAAATGACCACCATAAACTGAGGGGTAAACAACGATGAATAATTCTGGAAAATTTGCTGGCTGACAACTGTCCGAAGTCCGCCGCTCTGGTCAGTCGATCCACAAAATTTGCAGTATTCCATCTGATAACGAGGAAAGAGGCTGTCTATCCGTAGTCGCCCCTGGGTTTTGTGGCGGATCTCCCAATGAATGTGAGGGCCAAAGCTAGTCATCCCCGTCCATCCTACCCGCCCTAGCGGGGTCCACGTACCGACAATGTCCCCACTCTTCACCCATACATGCCCATCACCTTCATCGATAAGATGGGCCACCAAACTGGTGTAATCATTCTTATGATCAATCATAACCCAGCAGCCATATCCACCCACATTATTACAGCCAGCATAGACAACCTGTCCGGGCCCCATTGGATAGACGGCCGTGCCGAAGGGAGCAGAAATATCCCATGCATCGACCGAACCGCGGCGACGATGATCAGCTTCATCTGAGGATAGCGTCATGCTGGCGATTGGTGCCATCCAACGGCCATCTCGGGAGATTGCGCGCCCCCCCGAGAGCGGCCAGATTTGGGCATGCGCATCGCCACTGGTCATTATGAGGGATGCTGGCACCAATAACGAGGTAACCAAGAGAAATCTGATTAATTTGATGACGACGGGTATACGGCTCATTTCAACGAAATGTTCCAGCCCCTGCAAGCAGTTTGTGAAGATTCTCACCGAGAATTCTCGCTTGTTCACGTTCTGGCACAAAATCACAGTGTGTTCGGAATGCCTCTAGAGACTGTCGGTGGGTCATGAAGAGACCAACGACGGGGTAGTCCGAGCCCCAACACATACGGTCGGGCCCAAACGCATCATATTCCGCCTGCACAATTGATTGGACGTCAGAGTAGGGAAAGTCCCAGCGAGAACCTGCCGTACCATAGTGAAAGCCCGATAGTTTGATATAGATATTTGGTACTTGCGCGCAAGCTAAAATCTCTGGCCATTTGTCTGGCTGATCAGCCCTCGCTCCTGCCAAATGATGCAGCAAGAAGGGGATATCTGGAAACTGTTGAGCAACAACGCGTACGGCCGCCCAATGCTGTGGGCCACCTGCAATGCTGGCAATTAACTTTTTCTCATGGGCTATTTGGAGGAAAGCAAGCCCTTCATCAGAATAGAGCCAGCTTGCATCATCTTCCCCCCGCAAATAGTGGGTGAAGGCTTTAAGAGGCCAACGTTCTGCTGCCTTTTGAAGCCGCCTCGCCGCCCCAGGCTGATGATAAGTATCGGACCACGCACAATCTACATCCGCCGCCATATGGAGCCGCTCTGGATAACGCGTAATCTGTTCTGCCACATAGCCATTATTCTCGGGATTATGTTCAATTTGGGCGCAGACGATGAGTGCCTGATCGACACCATTGACGTCCATCTCATTCAGTAGCTGCTCAACCCGACCACGAGAGTCACCATCAGGTACGGGTGGATCATAGGGCCAATAAGCCCAAGCATGGCAATGACTGTCAATAATCATGAAGTGCTCCTTCTATTCTGCAGTGCGGTTGGATTGAGAGCGGGGTGTCAGGTCAAAATGCGTCCGATGCCCTTGGAAGAAGCGAGCCAATTCATCAACCATAAGGGCAAAGAAATGGGTTGAATCACCTCCATTATAGTACCCAATATGGGGACTAAGAAAGACGTTGGGTAACTGGAGAATCTCGCTATTCGACGGTATCGGCTCGGGATCAAAGACATCTAATCCGGCAACAATATCCCCTTGTCGTAAGCGTTCGATTAAAGCACTTGAGTCGATAACAGGCCCCCGAGAAACGTTGACCAGCACTGTTCCCGGCTGAATTTGGTCCAATTCTTCTTTGCCTAATAGGCCGTGCGTTTGGGGTGTAAGCGGTGCAAGACAGACAATAACGTCACATTGGGAGAGGAGATTTTCCATGGAGGTCTGCAGGAAACCCAGCGCTTCGGCCATTTCTGATGGCAGGTATGGATCGGTAACCCAAAGCTCTGTTTCAAAGGGATGGAGTAACTTGATCAGAAGACGCCCCATGTGGCCACATCCAATGAGTCCTACTCGCTTTCCCGATAGCATACCACCTCCCAGATCTCGAGTCAGTGGATCGACCCGAGTGTCGCCGTGAATAAGGCGCCGGAAGTGACCACCTGCGTTGCGAAGTGAGATCAAAATGAGACCCAATGCCCACTCAGCAACGGGGTATGATGAAGCATTCGTCGTATCCACAACGCGAATGTTACGTGCCCAAGCCGCATCAAGATCAATGCGGGAGGCAAAGCGATCCCCCTCTAGTTCTCCGATGAAGCGTAAATTCGGAGCCATTGCTAATAGCTCTTCATCAATACGAGGTGCACCGTGGCAGAGAACGAGTCCGTCAACTTTGGGCAACAGTTGGCTTAGTTCCTGGCGGGTCGCTTGATCTGGATTATAATCATAGATTCCCCCCCCATTACAATCAAACCACTGCCATGAGGCAAAGTGCTTGAGTCGTTCTAATCCATCCGTGCCAATATAATTTTCCCGAACCCGAGCATTAAAAGCAAAAAGAAGATGAGGTTTTGGCATTTTTGTAACTATTTCGTCAAACGCATTGATAATTATGTCCAAAATAAACGCTCTGCAGGCGTTTTTCGGATCAGATATTGAAACTGAATCATTCTCAGAGTGTCTTTGCCCTCTAAACCAGCGAGATCCTTGGATCTCCTATAAGACCAAAATCAATTGTAACAAATTTGCTTTTTCGCTGCGAATAAGAGGTAATTCAGAGGTAAGATGAATAGCCACTACAACTTGACCGCCGGGGTGCAATCTGTAGCAAAAGCAAATTTTTCTCAATGAATGCGTTCAAATCAAGTAACGTACAGTGCATACCCTGGGTGGTTTCCGGGCAATCGCAAGGTTCATGAAGGGCTTTGCGTATGAATATTACTGTGGAAGGATTTCGCCATGAAGTGGTGGAAGGTGCTGGAAACAAAAAGACGATGGGGTTCCCATCGCCTCTCTCATCCGTCGTCATCTTGTATGCCCTGACAAAACATACTCTAGTTGAGAGTGATGTGTTTGTCCGTTCCATAAGTAAGTATATCATGGCGGCGGGACTTTGGTCGTTACAGCTAGAACACACTGGCCTTACAGTTTTGTAAGCCTCCTACCTCCATACCCTGTCTATAGTCTTTCAAAAAAAGATTTTCATCGACAAATTGCAAAGATTGAACAGATCAAGAGAATAGCCTGCAGAATCCGTTCAATCTGTTGTTTACGAAATAGACGCTCCGCACCAATAATCAGGAAAATGGTTATCTGGATATCTGTAGAAAAGGTTTGTTCACAGCATCAGCAAATTCTAATGTACTTGATGTCTGCCATTTGGGTTCTAGCTCAGGCGAGCGCGTACGATTGAGCATTCTCCAGACCTTTTTTGAACAACTTGGGATATTATTATAGACGGCCGTCAAATTTGATTTTCTCGAAAAGTCCATAACTGTGAAATATTGCAAAGTAGAGGGAAGAACATGGAAGAGCTACAGCACCTCTTAACCGAAGCACAGGGTGGCAATCTTGATGCATATGGCGCTATTGTCCAAAGATTTCAAGGGATGGCGATAGGATACGCATTTTCGATCTTAGGTGATTATCAACTGGCAGAAGATGCGGCTCAAGAAGCATTTCTTGATGCTTATTCCAATTTGGCCAAGGTGTACGCACCTGCAGCGTTTCCTAGCTGGCTGCGCAAAATAATCTTTAAGCACTGCGATAGATTGACGCGACGCAAACAGGTTGCAACAGTTGATTTAAGCGCGGCAGGTTCAATCCCGGCCACTGCGAAAGATCTTCCCGAGCTGTTGACCGAGAAGGAACTCTCGTCCACAGTTCATGCAGCCATCGACACGTTGCCTGAACATGAACGTACGGTAACCATGCTCTTCTATATAGCGAATCATTCACAGAAAGAAATTGCTGAATTTCTGGACATACGTGTCTCCGCCGTCAAGAACCGACTGCTTTCTGCACGCAAACGTTTGCACGCTTGGTTTCTAGACGCAGTAGAAGAGACGCTGCCAATTCAACTCCCTGTGACAAGAAAGGATTTTGCCATGAATGTGATTGAGATGATTCGAGCGGCTGAAGAAGGCGATATGACTAAGATGGGTGCGCTACTGGAGCGGGACCCCGCTCTAGCCAAAGCCAGGGATGAACGTCCTGGCGCAACGGCACTGCATTGGGCCTGCTGGGCGGGACAGCAAGAGGCAGCAGGACTGCTGCTCGACTATGGCGCTGACATTAATTTAGAAGATGATTCCCATCAATCCACACCCGTTGGGTGGGCGCGCGAAAATGGTCAGTATGAGATGATCGATTTCTTGCTAACCAGGGGTGCCAAGCTCAAAGCCCGCCAAGCTGTGGGATTGGGCCGGATTTCGCTTGTACAACAATTCATTGAAGAGGACCCTACATTCGCTAACACCAAACGTGAAACAATGACGCCGCTCCACTTGGCTGCCCTGTGGGGTCAAAAAGAGATGGTTGTGCTTCTGCTCGATAATGCTGCGCAAGTTGATTTGGTTGACGACTTTGGCCGTACGGCGCTGGACATTGCGCTGTTGCACCCGCTTCCCATTTACGGCGGTGCGTACGCCGATATAGATGAGAATGTCCATGTAGAAATTGCCGAATTGCTTATCCAGCATGGCGCGCAGTTGAAGCTATGGCACGCGGCGGCACTGGGAAAGCTTGATGAAGTTCGTACAATGGCGCAGGCATCACCTACATCGCTGGATGAAAAACACTTTGATAGCACACCTTTGTATAGAGCCGCGCTCTTTGGACATCCCACGGTCGTAGCTTTCTTGCTGGAGAAGGGGGCTGATGTTCAAGCCAGTAAGCCGAATGGGACGACACCTCTCCACGCAGCAACTTGGTCCGGTTCGGTAGCGGTTGCCAAACAATTGCTGGATGCCGGTGCGGATCTCAATGCCAAGACAAGTGAAGATGTCACCCCGCTTCACCAAGCCGTATGGCGTCGCCATACAGAACTGGTCAAGATGTTCCTCGATGCTGGAGCTGACCAGAACGCAGAAGATAAATCAGGCCACACACCTTTGGTGCTGGCGCAGGTAACTGAGTCAGTAGCTGGTTGGTATCCGGGCGATTGGGGACCGATCAGAGCGCTCAATCCAGAGATTGTGGAACTGTTGCTTGCGGACTAGGACTCTGTCCGTGATCAGCAGGTACTTAACTTGAAGGCAATCCACGCAACCATATCATTCCCTGAACACCTTTTGCTATTCAGGCAGACATTGAGCTTGAGCGAAGTTCTAATTTCTAAAGCTTCAGAATATTTTTTTTCTTTCAAGGAGCCAAATCATGATCGACCAAACCAATCCCCGTGCCCGCTACTACGAAAATTTCCAGCAGGTGGCCACCCAATTGCAAGAACAGCCCTGGTACACAGATGCGTGGCAAATCGTGGTCAAATACTATGGGGAGGGTAATAGCCGCAACCCAGGGTTCACCCTTTATAAATCCAATTGGTTTGATGGCGGAATCCACTTTGAAAGCTGGATGGGCAATGCCGATGTGAAACGTAGTGCCGTCCCCATTTCCATGCACTTTGAGACCAATTACGACAAGTCTGGCATTCGGCGAGGCAAGTTTCACGAGTATATACTAGAAGAGGGCAAGGCAGTCATTGACGAACTGAATGGATACACTGTTTCAGCTAAATCTATGCAGCTGTTGATCAACCGAAAACCTTACACAGAGGATACCTTCGTAGATATGATGGTGCAGGAATATTGTACATTGCAAAAATTGGCAACAGTCATTGACGCGGCCATTGAGGCGGTACAGGAAAAGTAGGCTAGCCTTAACACCTCTGGCGGAGGATGCTACATCTTGCCAGAGCTGTTAAGGAACGTGACTTAAATTACTGTCCTAGGTTGGGCTACTTGCTCCAGCGGTACAAGCCTTCTGTTTCGCAAAAGTTGGGACAGTTATTAAAACCATTCCTAAGGCTTAAATCCAAGACCATTCAAAGAGCATGTGGAGAGCATTCTCTATTACACGAAGTAGGACCCAAAAAGATGTAGTGGACGGAAAGAGACCGTAAAATAAAGGGTGTAAATGGAATGACCCGGGTAAAATAGCCAAAACCCTGGAATGGAACCACGAGCACCGGCTCTCGGAGGTCTCCCGCCCTGGCGCCACCACCAGCGAATACCTCTACGACCCTGACGGCCAGCGAGTTAAGAAGACTCAAGGCAATAAGGTCAGCTACGACAGGGCGACAAGCGGCCACTTCGTGAGCAACAAATACTATGAGCTAGAAATCAACGGTGGCGTACGCGGCTCATCGGTGGGCCTTGTCCTCGTGGAGACGGGGGTGGGTGAGGATCCCGACAACCCAGCCCCTGTTCCACCCATCGAGCCACCCCTACCCGAAGAGTACGACCCGCCAGTGGTGGAGGATGTCAATCAGCAAGAAGCCGCTTATATACCATTTGTAACGTCAACGTCAGATGGAGAGGCTCAAGTCAGCGCAGCAGCAATTGACTCAACTTAGCAACAGTGCAGCCCTCACCCCAGCCTATGCCAACACCCGTCAGTGGCACCTCCACTGGCAAGGCTGCCAGAAAATCATCAGCAAGTGCTACCGTCCCCATCGGCATGAGGACAAGCTTCGGTGGTTAGCTGATTGCCATGCACAAAGGCACTGCGCTACAATACCTCCACACCGACTATACCCACCTTCGTGGTCACAAGCCTAGGCAGCAACATCGCCGAGACCGAACGCAGATCAGGTGTGACGGCCGCTCCTTTGCCCGAACCCTACGACATGTCAACGCCGGGCTTTTCGACAGACGCGTCAATTCTTGATAACGATTCTGTGTTAGAGACGCCAGCAGGGCTGGTCGTTGGAGCAATTCCTGGGTTTACAACAAATTCGCCGCATATTGGGAGGAATGTTGTTTATTCAGAACTTCCCGGGAGTAGTATATATCTTTTTAGCCGTTAGGATACCTTCGAAAAATAAATTAATGACATTTTGTGAAAACATATGGTGCTGGATGAATGAACAACAAAAAATTGCTTTAGTGATTGGTGCCGGGGATAGCTTAGGCGGGGCCATTGCCAAACGCTTTGCCAGAGCCGGTTTCCAAGTCTGTGTCGGTCGGCGGAACGGTGACAAGTTAGCACCACTGGTGGAACAGATAAGCGAACTCGGGGGCATTGCCCACCCCTTTACTATTGACGCTCGCCAGGAAGATCAAGTTATCAGTCTCTTCGAACAGATTGAAGATGAGATCGGTCCGCTGGAAGTAGTGGTCTTCAACCCTGGGGCCAATATCCGCTTCAGCATTCTGGAAACCACCAGCCGCAAGTACTATAAAGTATGGGAAATGGCTTGCTTTGCCGGATTCCTTACTGGGCGAGAGGCGGCACGGCGAATGGTTCCGCGCGGTCATGGGACCATTCTTTTTTCTGGTGCAACGGCTAGTGTGCGGGGTGGCGTAGGCTTTTCTGCCTTTGCCGGGGCTAAAATGGGATTGCGCGCTTTAGCCCAAAGCATGGCCCGTGAGCTTGGTCCCCAGGGCATCCATGTGGCTCATGTGATCATTGATGGAGCCATCGATACGCCTTGGATTCACGAGATGTTTCCCGATCTCGTTGCCAACAAACCTGAAGATGGTCTATTAGCCCCAGATGATATAGCCGAAAGTTACTTTCAACTCTACTGTCAACCTCGTAGCGCGTGGACCTTTGAGATGGATTTACGTCCTTATTGTGAAGAATGGACATGGTAGAGAATAAAGATGAGAAACAATGAAAAACAGGAGAAACAATGAGCCGCAGCGTAGAATTCTACTTTGATTTTGGCAGCCCCACTACCTATCTTGCCTATACCCAACTTCCCTCTATTGCAGAGCGAACCGGGGCACAAATCATCTATCGGCCCGCTCTACTGGGCGGGATATTTAAGGAAACGGGCAATCACTCACCCATCACAATCCCTGTCAAAGGATCCTGGTTATGGCAGGATATTCAACGCTTTGCTACTCGGTATGAGGTAACGCTCAATTCAAATCCGCATTTCCCTATCAATACCCTTCATCTCATGCGAGGTACACTGGTGGCCGAGCAAGAAGGGTATTTTACTGACTATATCGATGCGATCTTCAAGGCTATCTGGGTAGAGAGCCTAGATATGGGTGATCCGGCTGTGGTCGGCCAAGCTCTTGCCGAAGCGGGGATCAACGGGCAAAAACTTTTTGACGCTATCCAGCAACCAGAGATCAAGCAGATGCTGATCGAAAAGACTGCCCAAGCAGTTCAGCGTGGCGTCTTTGGTATGCCGGCATTCTTCGTTGCCGACGAACTCTATTGGGGGCAGGATCGACTGGATTTTGTGGAAGAGGCTCTACGGGATCTACAGGATAAACATAAGCCTTGGCTGAGTCCGCTACCTAGCCAATTTAAGGCGTTTGCTACGTATCCAGAGTCTGAAACCAAGCCAGTCATCATGCTGAATCTACTGAAGTTTGATGGGGCGGATGGTGAGAAAGTCTATAACGAGCAATATGGTTTACCTGCCACCCAATTTGTTAAGAGGGTTGGGGGACGTGTCCTCTGGACCGGTTCGGTCGATCAGGTACTTGCAGGCAACAGCCACCGGGACGATTGGGATGCAGTTATTCTTGTTTCATACCCATCTCGTCAAGCCCTGATAGATATGATGAAGAATCCAGCATACCAGGATATTCACGTCCATCGCGAGGCTGGCTTGGCAGATACTGCACTGATTGCATTGAGTGAGCAGATGAGAGACTTGGGTCAGTAGTCAGAGTTGTGTCTTCCTAAATATAATTGATAGTAGAGCACATAGACGTCTCTACTCACCACTTCCGTGAATCAGGTACCTTCAACCATTCACCACCGCATCGAATTGACTCCTGGCTAATCAAACCAGGTAACGTCATATCCATAGCTGCGTGGATGTCAATGGATGGAGGCTTGCGTCCAAGCACAGCATCCACAAAGTCTACCACCTCAAAATAATCACCGCCACCGTGCCCTGCCGATAGCGCTTCCGGTGGCGGATGTTGCCAAATTTCTGGTAAATATGCCTCTTCAAACTGTTCCAAAGGAAGCCACTCGTTAGGGTCTTGGCAGAAATCTTCTAACCAAACCCAGTTCCCTTCACCAGCACGCCGCTTGCTTTCATAGGCCCCCTTGGTGCCTTGCAACGTGTAGTTAGTCATTGAGTGAGGGCGTTTAGAGAGCATGTCCAACCGCACGCGGATCAGCTTTCCGCTAGCTGTCTTGCAGAGAAGAAGTACCGTATCTTCCATGGCATGTTCCGGATCCGTCCAAACTCCGGTGCCAATACAGCTAATCTGCTCGGGTCTCTCCTTGATCCACTGAAGACAGGGGCCTAAACTGTGGGTAGGATAGGTACAGCCATTCACGCCAACCTGCCAATAGTAACGCCACGTTGGTTTGCCTGTTGGCGTATGGTGGAGTGCCGAAAGCTCGTGGATATATTCACCTTCGGCGTAGTAGGTTTCACCAAAGAGACCCGCTTCGACCATGGACTGAACCAGCACATTAGGCTTCATGTAATTATAATTTTCCGCCATCATATAGACAGCAGTGCTCTCATTACACGCTTGAACCAGCCAACGGGCTTCGTCCATAGAGACTGCGGCCGTAACCTCACTCAGGACATGAATGCCTCTTTGAAGCGCGGAAATAGCCTGAGGTGCATGGTAGTGCATAGGGGAAGAAACCACAACCGCGTCGGGTTTGGCATCTTCAAGCATGGTTTCATAGACGGGATAGAGTTGGTCAATATCTGTTGCATTTCCCGCTTCTACTAATGTTTCTTTATGGGGATCGCAAAGGGCCACAATCTCTGTTTCGGGATGAGCCTGAAAGGCTTTAAAGAAAGAACTAGCGCGGCGTGCGCCAGCGAATGCGACTTTGATTTTGTTGGACATAGCTCGATATCTCTATAACTATCGTTCAAGTATTCCATATTCCACGGCTAGCGCTACAGCCTCTGTGCGGTTGCCAGCGCCCAGTTTTCCCATGATAGAGCTCGCATGAAATTTAATGGTTCGTTCTGTGACGATTAGTTGGGCTGCAATCTCTTTATTCTGTAAACCTCGAGCCATAAGATGCAGCACCTCTAATTCACGAGGGGTGAGTGGTTCAATTAATGGAGATTGGGATTGTAGAGGCTCCGGCTGGTTCAACCGATCCATCAACTTAGAGGCAATGATAGGTTGTAGGAGGCTCCCGCCAGCATAAACAACTTGGATTGCATTGAAGAGTTCATCCCGAGGTGCACCTTTCAGTAGGTAACCCTTGGCACCAGCTTGCACAGCCTCTACAATTCGTTCGTCTGTGTCAAAGGCTGTAAAGACAATTGTTGATATGATGATTCCCTCTTGCTGAATCTGCCAGAGTGTTTGAACCCCATCCAATACAGGCATCTCCAAATCAAGGAGCAGAACGTCACAGTGGGTTTTCTGCAATAGGGAAATAGCTTCCTGGCCGTTGCTCGCTTCACCTGCAATGGCAAACCTGGATTGAGTGCTCAGTACAGCGATCAGCCCATCGCGCACAATTGGGTGATCATCGACCACAGCAATTTGAATAGTCGTCATGAGGATACATCTCTCAAATGGGCATTGTGTAGAGGAATCTGCGCCCTAATATGGGTCCCTTGTCCCGGCGTGCTTTCAATGTGCAGTGTCCCTTCTAATAGCTTAACTCGCTCATTCATGCCCAGCAAACCAAAGCGATTTTGCGGCATGGTTTGGACATCAAATCCGATTCCATTATCTCGAATTTCCAATTCTGCCTGTTCCGGCGTGACAGAAAGCCACATTTCTACAGAATCTGCTTGAGCGTGGGCCTGCACATTATTCAGTGCTTCCTGAGCCACTCGCAGAAGGCCCGCTTCAATAGCTGTGGGTAATGGAGCATCCTCCCCAATGATGCTGAAGTCAACAGAGGGGCCGTCGGATGGCAGACTCCTGACGGTCCGACGCAAAGCTTCTGCCAGGGTACATCCATCTAAAGGTGTCGCACGCAGTCCCATGACCGAGCGCCGGGCTTCCTCCAAATTTTCTTGGGCAGTTGTCACAGCTTTGGTGATTAGGGGACTAAGCTTCTCTCGTTCAGGGGACGTTTCGAGGAGGGCATCAGCCGTCTCCAATTGAAGAACGATTGCAGCTAGGCCTTGGGCCAATGTATCATGAATTTCTCGTGCCAGCCGATTGCGTTCGTTAACGGCCCCCATCTCTAAACTGTCTTCAAAGAGACGAGCGCGTTCAATGGCTATGCCCAACATATCTCCCACTGTGTGTAATAGCTGCAACTCATCCGCGGATAACTCTTTCCAGTCATTACTGGCTACGTTAAGTAGACCTAACTCTTTGCCGTGGGCGTACAGTGGAATACTAGCATGGTAGGTCAGCCCGTTGGTATCTTCAACTAAATTCTTTAACCGGCTACACGAGACCACGCTAATATTGGCCGCCCCCGCCATCTCCCCATCATGGTATATGTCCAGGCAATAACACGAACCCTCCATGCGTCTTGGATTCTGTGCTAATGCTGGAGGTAAATTTTGAGAGGCCGCCAAATATGAAGAGCCTGTTTCCTCATTCAGAAGCCAAATCCATCCCGTCTCCAACCCAAGCAGTTGAGCCACGTGGGCCAAGGTGGTCTGAAGTGCCTCACGGATATCAACCGAGCCATTCAGCCCTTGGGCAATTTCGCTGATAATCTTTAGCTCAGCACTGCGATCGTTTTCAAACGAAGCCACATGCAGGCGGGGATGAGTGACGCTCCCCAGTCCCTTGTTTGATTCATTTTTGCTCATATTGAAATTGTAACCGGAAGCGTTGCGAATGTAAATACCCTATAGGGGAGAATATAGTCGCAAAAATATACTTGACAAACGCTTTTGTCCTTACTACAATATTTCGTATGAAAACACCATTTCCTGGTATGGATCCCCCTCTAGAACATCCGGCTCTGTGGGCAGATGTGCATGTTCGACTAATCATGGCCATTGCTGATGAACTTGTACCATTGGTTGCACCAAAGTACTTTGTCGGAATGCAGCGCTATGCTTATTTACTTATATCGTATTTTGATCAGCCCCGCTTGGCGAAGACCCCGTGCTCAGCTATACACATTCAACGTGCGCCAGCCCATCCTCTCTATTCCCTTGCCCCTTCTCCCCAAAGAGGAGCAGCCTCAGATTCATCTAAACCAGATCCTTCACGCGCTCTATAGCCGTGCTCGTTTTGATCTACGTCTTGATTACAACGAACCACCCAAGCCAAGACTAGGTAAAGATGATGCCCAATGGGCGGCAGAACTAATCGCTGCCAAGAGCGAATAGCCACATCGTCATTCGGTTACTTGGACAACGTACAGTTCACCCTCAACCCCAACCTCATCTCCATCATAGAGTTTGCGACCGCGACGCGTCTCTTCTTCACCATTGACAAAGATAAAACCAGACCTGATCAGCATCTTGGCCTCTCCGCCTGTTTGGACAATTTGAGCCAGTTTAAGGAATTGGTCGAGTTTAATAAATTCGGGTGGGATAGTTGATTCCATGAGGTTCCCATGCAATTGAGTGTAGAGGGAGTATAAAAAGGGATTCCGATTGAAAACAGAGACCTATATTGCGATCGATTTGGGAACCGTAATTTTCCTTAGGAATCAAGAGCAAATAAGACCAGAAACTTCGGTCCTGTCATCTCGGGTACCCGAGAGATCTTCCATTGCGTTTTATCAAATTCTCGACCCTTAGCTCTACCAGAGTAACCAAACCTCGGTCTTCAAACGGAGTTGAGTATAATTTTATTCGTTCGATAACAACCAGGATAATACATCTTGGCTATCATCGTGTCAAAAGGACATATCAAGAATCGGTAGTTTTTCATGGATCAAGTGGCCGGTGAGGGTGAAAATGCTCCTTCTAAACCAACTGAATCTGTCTCCTATTTTCAGGGCAGCTCAGTAGCATCCTCTACTGAGCATGTAGCAATGTGGCTAGTTCTAGTCTGCTTGCAAAAAACGAGCCGAGTCACAAGAAGACTCGGCTCATACTTCACTTTAGGTTTTAATGGATAGCTTAGTGGACGAGACTGCTCATTTCCACTATATCCTCTTCTATGGCCTTACAGCCAGCGTCAAAGGCGCTATATATCTCTGTCCATTTCGTAAAACAGTCAATTCAATGGTCTGCCCAGGGCTGGACTGTAAAACGAGATAGCTGTTCAAATCCCCAAAATCATTGACGGCTTGACCATCGATGGCGATTATCAAGTCACCGCCCCGCCCCGTATTGCTATTGGCTGCCACCAAGCCTGCCCGAGCAGCCGGGCTATTCGGGGCAATGCCTACAACATAGGCCCCCTGGGTTTGAGTTAGCCCATAGGTAGATTGCTCACCTAAAGAGACTTCACCATCAAAGCTGGCTCCCATATACGAATAGTCATATTTACCATTCTCAATTAAGCCTGGGACGACCCGACGCACAGCCGCCACCGGAATAGAGAAGCCGACACCACTCCCTACGCCGCTGCTAGAGGCAATGGCTGCATTGACCCCAATGACTTCACCGGACAGGTTGAGCAGAGGACCACCGGAATTACCAGGATTAATGGGCGCATCAGTCTGGATCACCTCGGGTAGCGAATAGGTGCTGCCTGTTGCTCGACCTCGTTGGGACGGCAGGCTACGCCCCAAACCGCTAACAATACCGAGCGACATAGAGCCTTGCTCTCCAAAGGGGTTACCAATGGCTATAGCAAATTGACCTGCCTGAATGGATGCTGGATCCGCCAAGGGAAGCGGAGCAGCGGTATCAGGCAATGAATCTACTTTGAGTACGGCTAGGTCGCTGTCTGGATCACGCCCAACCAATCTGGCCCGACGGCGTTCGCCATTAGCAAAGACAATTTCATAACTGTTCCCACCATCCACTACGTGGTTGTTGGTTACAATGTGGCCAGCAGCGCTATAAACAAAGCCACTCCCGCTTCCTTGCCCAACCACTATGTAGACGACTGAAGGGCTAATCCGTTGATAAAGCCCCGTCAGCGTATCCTCTAATCCTATGTCTAGAACGGATTGGGCACGATTGCCAGCGGGGATAATATCGGCGCGTTGATTGAGACGGGCATCGATCTCCTTTTGGACTAGTGCTGCAATATCGACCTGATCGGCCGTGCGAGTTGTGGCCCCAAGTGACCCGCACCCCGCGAGTACTGTTGCCAAGAGAAAGAGTGCCACGTATTTCATATTTTTTGTGATTCTTGTCATCTAATCCACCTAAATTTCAGAGGGAACTCACCTTCTTGACCGGCTTTTCCCTCCTTGATCAGTTGCCGTATGGAACGGCCTACTAATATCTCATTGCTGCCGGCCTCTTTGACCAGCTTATAACGTAGTTTGTAACAGTTCGCCTTGAGCCAGAGAAACCGAGTTTTTAGACCCATCAGTCTATTTTGTGCGGCAAAACTACTCTATTCGTACGACAAATTACTCGGTGCCGTGAAAAACTCGGTTTCTGACATAGTTAAGGTGAACTATTGTCGTAGTTTCACAGCTCAAGATGGGAGTAGGATTAAATAAGTATGATAGTTTTTTAAGGAAAGTCATTGCCATTGTACCCGACTCATCGTAACGACTCAGCTATACTCCGCTCCATTTCATATAGATGGCCAGAAAAGTTCTGTCCCCTATTCTCGAAAATTCTCAGAATGGATAGTCAAGAGTCGGAACAAGACTTTTCTGGCGGAGTACAACCAGCACTGGATCTTTTGAGTAGTGCTTTTGAAAATATTCTGTTTGAAATCCATCGTAGAATATCTACTGATATCGACCTGAACGCTGGCTGACACAGAGCTGACAATTAGGTAATTTTACCTATAACAGCCCACAAAATACACAAAAGCACGATTTTTTAAGGTTGTTATCTATATCTATGTATTGACAAGGTCTTGTGCCAATGTTACACTGCCCACGCACATAAGAGTACGCACAAAAATCATAAAAACACAAAAAGAGTGTGCATTGTCAGTGTATAGGGAGAATAAACAAATGAACAGCCTAGTAGAGGTCTATATGGTACAACGATTCGGCCAGGAGCCTCCACGTAACCGTGAACCGCTCAAGCTGTTTCAGGGGAATCGCGGTCGGAATATGTTCCGGTACACAAAGGCGCAACTCAGCCGCCAGCTTATCGGCCTGGGTGAATGGCTTCAAGAGAGTCAGAAGAGTCTTGAGCTTCAAGGAAATGTACGATAGAGGGTTGAGCAATCAGTCAACTATCTCTGTAACTATGAAGCGAACTTGTTCACGCGGAGAATCATATGTTATTAACGTGAATTATGATAGTAGGCAATCGAATCATATTATACGATTCAGAGTGACTCAGTTATTCACAATAGGAACAAATAAATGAATACATTTGACCCCCAAAATGCCCAACAGCATTACGAGATTCATCACGAACTCTTGCTGAACGAAATGCGCGAAGCCAGAGCTATGGAAGTTCAGATCAAAGCTGCCTTCAGCAAGAGCCGTAACTGGCTTGGTGCTCGCCTGGTTGAAATGGGCGCCCACCTGCAAGGCCCACAAGATACACAGATGGAGTGGACCCATCAGTAAGCTAAGCACCTTACAAAGAAGTATACTCTGCTCCGTTTTGAAGTCGACACAGTAGTCGATAAATAAAAAGCAAAATTAAATACAAAAACAGGTCCAGCTTCAATCCCTCGAGGCTGGACCTGTTTGCGTTGACGGTTTGTTGTCCACCATATCCTACGGTAGAATCCAATGATTACACAATGGTTCAGGTATTATCAACAGATTCAACTATCCCACGAAGGTACAGGTGGATATTTATGACAATCGCATCTTCGCCCATTTCACTCTATCCAAACACCGCTCAATTGAAGAAGGCAGACATGGGCCATCTGCCCAGTGAAGGTCGAGAACTTGTTTCCGAACTCAAGCGTGTCGTCGAAGGTGATGTCCGTTTTGATGGCTATACGCGAATGCTCTACAGCACCGATGCAAGTCTCTATCAGATTCAGCCAGTTGGTGTCGTTCTGCCCAAGACAGCCGATGATGTACAGGCGACCATGGAGATTGCTCATCGTCACAAGATCCCTGTATTGCCCAGGGGCGGTGGCAGTTCCTTGGCCGGTCAGACGGTGGGTGCAGCCATTGTGATCGACTTTAGCAAATACATGAATCAAGTGTTGGGCGTGGATAAAGAAGCCCAAACGGCAACAGTCCAGCCAGGCATCAACTTTGCGGCACTCAACAGTTCCCTCTCTCAGCATGGGCTGATGATAGGCCCAGATCCAGCTAGCGCCAACCGGGCCACTATTGGCGGCAGCATTGGCAATAATGCCACTGGCAGCCACAGTATCCTTTATGGCATGATGGCAGATAATGTGCTAGAGACCGCCGTTGTTTTAGCCGATGCTTCCCAGACTCGTTTCGGCCCAGTAGATGTAGATTCTCTCGTGGCTCGCGGGCGCTCCGATTCACTGGAGGGGCAGATCTACCGCGAAATCCCCAACATCATTCACGGAATCATGGAAGAGATTTTAGAGCGTTGGCCCAAGCATTGGCGCCGGGCCTCTGGCTACAACCTGGATCGGTTGGCCGCAGCCCTACTTCCTCCTGGGGAGAGAGGCAAGCTCTCCTTTGATAGTAAGTTTCGTCCACCCATTTCGGATCCAACCCTAATCGAGCAATTCAATCTGGCTCAGCTAATGACGGGTAGCGAAGGCACTTTGGCTACGATGACGGAGGCAACCGTCAAGTTAACAGCAAAGCCGACTCATACAGGGTTGGTGATTCTCCAATTTGATGATGTGGTTGAATCCTGTGCCAAAATTCCCGATATCTTAGAGACAAATCCCAGCGCATCCGAACTCCTAGACAAACAGCTGATGGATCTTGCCCGCGCACAACCTGAATGGGCGAAGCGGCTCCACTTTGTGGACGGCGATCCAGCAGCCCTTCTCTTGACTGAATTTTATGGGAAGGATGAAGCAGACTTAAAGCGACAGATGGACCACTTGGAAGACCACATGCGAGGACGAGGCTTCAACGGAAGCATTCGCCACGTATTGGATCCCAAACAGCAAAATGAGGTATGGGATGTGCGCAAGGCTGGGCTGAATCTACTAATGGGGACCCGCAGCACCCACAAACCCGTAGCGGGCATTGAAGATGTAAGCGTGCCTCAAGAGCAGTTAGCAGAGTATCTAGAACGCATTCTTAGCTTCTGTCGATCGCAAGATGATATTCCAGATGTAGCAGTCTACGCCCATGCATCGGCTGGCTGTCTTCACGTGCGCCCACTTCTCAACGTAAAAACAGAAAGCGGTGTCAATCTGCTAAAGGTTGTAGGCGAATATGCGGCGGATCTGGCCGTCGAATATCGCGGCGTAATGAGCGGCGAACATGGAGATGGCCTGGCCCGGAGTTCACTGAATGAAACCATCTTTGGCCCCACATTATACGAGGCTTTGCGCAAAGTTAAGCAGACCTTTGATCCCGAAAACCTGATGAATCCAGGCAAGATTGTGGATGCTCCAGCCACTACGGACAATCTGCGTATGGGGCCGACCTATCAGACCATCTCATTGGATACAGTCTTCGACTGGGGGACCGATGGCGGCTATGCACCAGCCATCGAAATGTGCAATGGTGCGGGCGTCTGCCGCAAACTGAACAGCGGCAGCATGTGCCCCAGCTATATGGCCACCCGGGAAGAACAGGACTCCACACGCGGGCGAGCCAATGCTCTGCGCAATGCCATGGCTGGACGTATCCCCGAAGATGAGCTATTCTCCAAGGAGATGTACGGGGTCATGGATCTCTGCCTAGGCTGTAAGGCGTGTAAAAGTGAGTGTCCATCTGCCGTGGATATGGCCAAAATCAAAGCCGAATATCTAGTCCACTACTACCAGCACAATGGTCTTCCTCTATTTAATCGCATGATGGGACTGCTCCCTACCCTAAATGAACTCCTCTTTAAGAGTGCTAGACCACTGATACCTCTAGTTAACAAAGTACTCACCAGTGACTTTGGTCGAAACTTAGTCGCCCGCATCGGCGTCCACCCAGAACGAACCCTGCCAACTTACGCAACCCAGACCTTTGAGAGCTGGTACTACGGTCGACTCCAGAATAACCTCTCCCGAGATATCACTGAAATCGTCAAAGAGAACCCACCCTCTTCCGGTTTTCGACGTCTTGGCCTGACGCCCGAGGATGTTGTGGGCAGCAAGGATGAGCAACCAACCACCAACCACCAGCCACCAGCCACCAGCCACGAAAAATCAGTGATCCTTTTCCACGATACATGGGCCAACTACAACGAGCCTCATGTCGCCCAAGCTGCGGTTCGAGTCTTGGAGGCAGCAGGGTATACTGTCTATCTAGCCGATGGGCGCAAATGTTGCGGTCGCCCCTTGATTACCGGTGGGCAGGCAGACAAAGCCCGGGCTTGGGTGGATCACAACGTGGCCCTGCTCGCTCCTTATGCAAATCAAGATATACCAATCGTCGGTATTGAGCCAAGTTGCATTCTGACCTTGCGAGATGAGTATTTGACGCTAGCGAGTGACAAAAAACGAGCCGAAGTGCTTGCTCAGAAAGCCTATACCTTTGAAGAATTTTTAGGCAAAGAGCTAGAGGCTGGGCGTTTTCAGGCGTTATGGAAAGAGGCTCCTGGTGAGGTTCTTCTTCATGGTCACTGCCACCACAAAGCAATGGTAGGCAATGAGTCTACGGTCGCCGCACTTCAGGAGGCTGGTTATGCAGTCCAAGTAATTCCTAGTGGCTGCTGTGGCATGGCTGGTGACTTTGGTTATGGGAGCGAACACTATCAAGTTAGCCAAATGGTTGGCGAAGATCGCCTCTTCCCTGCTGTCCGCGAGGCCGATGTTACAACGACGATTGTGGCCAGTGGAACTAGTTGCCGTCATCAGATTGAGCACTTCACTGAGCGAAAGCCGATTCATTTGGTTGAGGCGTTGGATGCGGCGTTAGCATAGAGTATCTAGAGAAGTCGATCACAAAGGCGTATCTATTTGCATCGAAGTTCGTGAAGAGAGTTTTTGTCATAAGTGAACAGTAAGTAGTTTCGAGTGAGGAGATAGGACTACTTGGTGTTCACTCAATGACGTTACATGCTAATTGTGCCGACTTGTCTATGTTAGAAGCTGTCCGGGAAGTCATTCTGAGGAGCCTGCAGCTCGGTTACGGTCGCAAAGCAGCAAGAAGAATCTCAAGGTAGTTGTACCGAGCAATATAGATTCTGTAGTCGCTCCGCTCTTTCAGAACGACACGCTCGTACGCTTTTAGACAGCTTATTAGAAGTTCGATACGTTTACCACTATCGTGAGGGGTGCATGGGCATAACCACATGAAGAAATTCGTCTTCACCTACACCAATGGGGCGAATGGCACCAGGACGCGTGGATTGGGTGGTCTCTAGTACAATCTGAGGCTCATCGATGCGGCTCAGTACGTCGATCAGGTATCTGGAATCGAAGGCAATCTCCAGCTCTTCACCTTCTACGTTGGCGTCTATTTCGTTGACGTTGTCACCTGCTTCTGTGCTGGCTGCGGTTAGTCGCATTTGGCCGCTATGACTATCGTTGCTGGGCTGGACCCCGACGCGAATGATGTTTGAGTTATCCCGGGCAAAGAGAGAAGCTACCCGCACGGCTTTGAGCAAAGATGCAGTATCCACAATGGTTCGGGTTTCGTAGGATTTGGGGACAATTGCATTGTAATCAGGGAATCGAGCGTCGATCAGCTGGCTGACCAATTCAACCCGCTGGAAGTTGCCCCGAGCATCTGCACCCTTCCCAATGACCTGGAAGAGAATCTGGTTACGAGCCTGCGTAACGAGTACCTGAACGGGTTGTTCTGGGTTGCTGTCTGCACTAATCCGGGACAATTCGCTTAAGCTACGCGCGGGAACAATAACCACTATCTGCTCATCATTGCCATTGCCATTTCCGAACCCTAGGCTACGCAAGCTCAATCGATAGCCATCAGTAGCAGCCATCTTTAACTGACCGTGGACAAAGGTAACCTCGACGCCGGTTAATGTAGGACGGCTCTCGTCAGTTGAAGCGGCAAAAGAGACCAGATCAATCATATTGCGCAGGCCAGCCGTCTCCAGCTCAATGCGCGTACCTTCTAACACCTCGGCGGCGTTATCGGCCTCATCCCCAATGCCAGCCATGGGAATAATGGGGAATTCTGCTGCGTCAATCCCTTTGATATTGGCATCATAACGGGCGCACTGTAAGTTAAGCGTTTGGGTACGCACGGAAAGATCCATCTCTACTGTTTCCGGCGGCAGGTTGTTGACGAACTCGGTCAACAGTCTCGCTGGTACGGTAACAGCGCCTTCATCCTCCACCTTGGCACCGAGCCAACAGTTGATGCCAATCTCCAAATTGGTTGCTGCCAGCCGAAGCTGGTTATCCCTAGCTTCGAGCAAAATGTTCCCCAAGACAGGCAATGTACTGCGCGATGAAACGGCCCTACCAACAATGGACAGACCTTTGGCCAGATTTTCTTGAAGACAACTTACTCGCACGTGACCCTCCTGGCTGGAAAAGATAAAGCAATAGTTTGGAAATATTGGACTAGGATGATTTAGACTCAGTCGATCACAATGAGCGGAATAAGTATCCTGGGATGCGAAACAAGTATCGTGATCGACTTGAAATTGTAAGGAAAATTATAGCACAGAATATCGGGGACTGCAATAGAATCGCTAAAATGAAAGGGCTTTAAATTTCCTTGCTTGCCCTTCAATTGCCCCTTCGGTCGGCAATCGCTCCACGCTTGATGCCCCAAAGAAGCCAACAATCCCATCTGTATGATTAAAGATGTATTGGGCATCCTCGGGTTCGGCAATGGGGCCGCCGTGGCAGAGCACCAAGATATCCGGGTTGATCTTGACCGCAGCGTCATGCATGGCTTGCACTCGTTTGGCAGACTCTTCCAGTGTCAAGGCAGTGTCGGCACCAATGGATCCTTTTGTTGTAAGGCCCATGTGGGGGACCAGCACATCGGCACCTGCTTGGGCCATTTTGACTGCTTCTTCTGGCGTGAAGACATAAGGGCAGGTGAGCATGTCTAGGTCGTGGGCAGTGGCTATCATCTCCACTTCCAGATCGTAGCTCATGCCCGTCTCCTCTAAATTCTGGCGGAAGACGCCATCGATGAGACCAACGGTAGGGAAGTTTTGTACACCATCAAATCCCATCTCTTTCAACTGCTTAAGGAAGACAGGCATTAAGCGAAAGGGGTCGGTGCCGTTCACACCGGCCAGGACCATCGTATCCTGTACAACCGGCAGCACTTCTCTGGCCATTTCTACCACAATTGCATTGGCGTCACCATAGGCCAATACGCCAGATAGGCTACCCCGACCCGCCATGCGATAGCGGCCTGAGTTATAGATGATCATTAAGTCTACACCGCCGCGTTCCGCAAATTTGGCCGAAATACCGGCGCCGGCTCCCGCTCCAATGATGGGATTTCCCGCCTTAACTTGGCCTTTCAATCGAGTCAACGCGTCGCTACGTGAGATAAAGGGCATTTATGCAGTTCTCCTTTGAATAAGTAATTAAGATCAAATAAAACCCTAAAGTTCGGTCCTGTCATCTCGAGTACTCGAGAGATCTTCCATTATGTTTTATTAAATTTTCGATCCTAAGTGGATAGTTGTATCACTCTGACTAGAGCCGACAGATTACGATACACTTCGTTAGAAAGGTCTTTTCCCGGCTCTTGTCCAATCTGCTCCGGATAATCCGAAAAGGGAGACCATACTGCGGTCGCTTTCAAAACCATAGTTTTCCTTTACCAGGAAGACCAAACTACGGTTTTGAAACGGAGCCGAGTATAGAACGTTTCCGGCTATCTATAATAGCTCTAGCAATTTGTCGGCTATCGCGTCTGAAAATTCAGGATCGTTTATATTCAGATCCATTTCGATCAGCTCAACTTTGCCGGTATTCAAATGGTCGCGCAGGGCTTGGAAGAGTGCTGAATCTGCCGCTGGATCGTGGAAAGGCTGGCCTTCTGCATCAATCATGCTTACGCCTTTGAGCGGTATTAGGAGCGCTGTCGGTCCCGTACTTTGGTTGAGCTTCTCAGCGATGATCTTGCCCAATTGCTCGCACTCTTCCAGTGTGGTTCGCATCAGTGTGATTTGGGGGTTGTGAACGTAAAGGTTGCGTTCCTTGAACTGCTCAGGAACTGTCTCCATCCCCCCAAAGTTGACCATATCCAGCGCGCCCAATGAAACAACCTGAGGAACACCATTTTTAGATGCCGCATCCAGCCGGGTAGGTCCTGCCGACAAAACGCCTCCCACTAGCTCATCACACCACTCCGTCGTCGTTACATCGGCTACGCCCGTGATGAAGCCATCCTGGATCAGTGCTTCCATAGCGCTGCCGCCGCTGCCTGTTGCGTGGAAGACCAGAACCTCATACCCTGCTGCTTCCAGCTTTTCGCGCACAGCCGTAACGCACGGTGTGGTGACCCCAAACATGGATGCGGCAATCAGGGGTTTGTCATCTGCTTTCGGAATCGTCTGCTCTACCATGCCACAGATGGCACCCACTGCATTACCAAAGACCTGCCGCGAAAGCCGATTCAGACCTGCCACGTCGACTACTGAGTATATCATGTTGATATCTTTGACGCCCACATAGGGAGATACGTCACCGGATGCCATGGTCGAGACCATCACTTTGGGCAACCCAACAGGTAAGGCACGCATGGCCGTCGTTGCGACCGATGTGCCGCCAGAGCCACCCAATGCCAGCACGCCGTCAACTCTTCCTTCACCATGGACTTTGAGGGCCAACGCCTCTGCCCCCGCGCCCATCACCGTCAGGGCCGCACCCCGATCGCCAGCTTCGCGCAGTGCAGATAGAGAACTACCACCTGCTGCGGCAACCTCAGTAGCACTGATGTCAGGAGTAAAAAGTGGTTCGCCGGACACGCCCGTATCCATGACGAGTGTACCATGGCCCCGATCATGGATGAGGTCGCGTACAAAGGCATACTCTGCCCCTTTTGTATCTAACGTACCAATGATGAGTATATTTTTTTGCATGGGATCTCCTTTGGTTGGAATCATTTCGAGCGATTATTTGTAGAGTCCATCATTCAGCACATATGCCTTGTATCTTAGCTGGTCTGGCTTGGGAGCATGCCTGCTGAATTAGGTTTGGCTGATTGTTAGGTTTCGGCTTATCTATACTCAGCTCCGTTTGAAAACACGAGTTTGGTCACTCTGGTAGGGCATCGGAAAACTCCTGTTTTCAAAACGACCGCAGCATAGTATTTTATTCTAACATAACTTTGCAGGTACGCTATGTCTTCCCTTTTATAAGTGAGATCCCCCCTCTGTTGTATAACGCATCAGTTCCAACAGATGAAACTGAAAATGGATAGAGTTATTATCTATTCTCAACCTCAGCACGACGAACGGATTCACTTCACCATTTGACATGATTCTTCTTTTTTTGTAAGATCAAAAGCGCAACATTAATATTGCGCTTCTGGCAATTGTGTACTGATTATAACTATACCAAATATGAAAAAATCGATTCGCAAACAAAAATTCTATGCGGCCTCGCCCAGCGCTGTATGGGCTGCGTTGACAGAGCCACAGGCATTAGCCCAATGGTTTATGCCCGGTGATTTTCGACCTGAGATCGGATATCGGTTTCGCTTTCAAGATCAGCCGCGCGGCAAATGGGATGGTGTATTAACTGGTAAGGTGGTGGCAGTTACTCACTTAACGTTGCTGGAATATACGTGGACAGGCAACCAGATGAACAGCATTACCCAGGTCAAATGGGAGCTAGCCCAGCAAAGAAACGGCACTTTGGTTAAGTTGGAGCATACCGGTTTTGAAGGGGTTGGCGATATTCTGATTGGCTTCTTTCATCAATTGGGTTGGAATAAGTACCTTAACCAGCTTTCTATTCACCTTGCAGGTAATGTATGAAGAGCCAAAAACAATCTGATATCTTTCAAGCTATTGCTGCACCTATTCGACGTGAGATCATCCGGGATCTAGCCCTTCGTGGTGATCAATCGATTCGCACCATATCCAGCAGCTATGCCATTAGCCGCCAAGCTGTGACTCGTCATATCCAGGTTTTGGAAACGTCGGGAGTGGTCTTAATAAGTAAAGTAGGAAGAGAACAGGTCTGTCAGCTCAATGCCACAGCACTCAAAGAAGTGCAGCAGTGGGTTTCGTTTTATGAGCAGTTCTGGGATGATAAGTTGGATGCGCTAAGCGAATACTTGACGAAGTCTTCAGAGGAAAAAGAGTAAAGAGACAACTGGAGGAAATGATGAATTGGACTAAATTTGCCCTGGCCGTTGTAGTCGCTGCAGTGATTAGCATTGTACTCAACACTGTCTACTATGCTGTCACTGCAGCGGGTCATACTTGGGAAATGACCAAAGAGGAGCCAATCATGTCATTGATGTTGCTTAATCACTTTGTCTTTGCAGCATTGTTGGCCTATATGTATCCATTTGGCTATCAGGGGCGTTCACCCGTCCTCGAGGGTGTCCGCTTTGGTGCGCTAATGGGGTTGGTTATGTTTGTCCCCACAGGTTTGATTGTAAGAGCTGCCTGGGATGTACCGATTACACCGTACTTTCTGTTGGATATTGTGGTTGCAGCGGTAGTGACAGCGCTTATGGGCGTCGCCATTGGCTTGATCTACGGACGACAATTGCACACGGCATGATGGAACCTGTATCTATACTCAGTGCAATCTACTGAGGATGGATGGCCAGAAAAGCTTGTATCCATGAAGATGGAACCTGTCCTCGCGAAGAAGGGGATCTCCTCCCTTTTTGGGTTTTCCAGAGTGGATTGGTCAAAAAATCGGGACAAGGCCTTTCTGGCTACGTACAGCTGTTTTGATACAGAGCTGACTATAAAACGTTTACCCAGTTGCACTCATGCGATGACCGTCATAAAAGACCATCTCTACGTCTAGATCATGCTCCTCATGCCCTGCCCACCAATCGAAGCGATGCCCACCTTGGTTGGTCCATATTTCGGAGTGACCGTAGTAGAGTGAGAAGCCCTCTCTGGCGTCACAAGTTCGGCAATATAGATCGATACGAATACGCGGCCATTTGCCCGTTGCTGGTTTTATCATTGCATTCGCTCCAACAAGAATTTTGACCTGAAGACTATCAACAATCGTCAATTCTGAACACCTGCTTCCCGCAGTGCCTGCCAGACCTTATGGGGCGTAATCGGAATGTCGAGATGACGTACGCCCAGATGCCATAGCGCATCCACAACGGCATTGGCAATAGCGGGCGGCGCACCGACCGTTGGGGACTCACCCACTCCCTTGGCACCCAATGGATGGTGAGGCGACGGCGTGACAGTATGGCCCGTCTCCCATTTGGGCGATTCAACAGCCGTGGGAACTAGATAGTCCGCAAAGGTACCCGTCAGGCATTGACCATGCTCATCATAGACGATCTCTTCGAAAAGTGCTGGCGCCAGTCCCATAGTCAGCCCACCGTGGACTTGTCCCTCTACCACCAGCGGGTTGATGATATTGCCACAATCATCGATGGCAATAAATCGCCGCACGTGGACTTCCCCTGTGCCAGAATCGATATCGACTACTGCAATGTACGAACCAAAAGGGAAGGTCAGGTTGGGCGGATCGTAGTAGTCGGTTGCCTCCAGCCCTGCTTCCATTCCCTGAGGGTGGTTAGTATAAGCTGCAAAGGCAATGTCCTGGATAGTCTTGGCCTGTTCGGGCGATCCTTTGACCTGCCACTGATTAACGTTCCACTCGAGATCTTCTTCCTTCACCTCCAACAGATGGGCGGCAATCTTCTTGGCCTTGGCTCGAATTTTGCGAGCAGCCATGGCAGCAGCTGCACCAGCTGTGGGTGTGGAGCGACTGGCATAGGTCCCCAATCCGTAAGGTGCCGTATCCGTATCTCCTTCTTCCACTTCAATATCCGAAGCAGGGAGACCCAATTCTTCGGCAATAATCTGAGCATAGGTTGTCTCATGCCCCTGCCCCTGGGATTTGGTGCCAAAGCGGGCGATGGCCTTGCCAGTGGGGTGGATGCGAATCTCGGCCGAATCAAACATCTTGATGCCTAGAATGTCGTAATCCTTGGAGGGCCCTGCCCCCACGACCTCTGTAAAGCTGGAAATGCCAATGCCCATAAACTCACCGCGCTCCCGCTTCTCCGCCTGCTCCTTGCGCAGCTCTTCGTAACCGATGGCATCCATGGCCTTCTGGAGAGCAGCGTGATAGTTACCTGAATCATACTCCCAGCCGGTGGGCGATTTGTAGGGAAAATTCTCTGGTTTGATAAAGTTCTTCATGCGGAAATCAGCCGGATCTTCACCTAAGTCATGGGCCATGATGTCGGTCATACGTTCAATCATATGAACAGCTTCTGTCACACGGAAAGAGCAGCGATAGGCGACCCCACCTGGTGGTTTGGTTGTGTAGACGGCATCTACATTGACGTGGGCGGCTTGCATGTCATAAGAACCGGTGCAGATGCTGTACAACCCCGCGGGGAATTTGGATGGATTGGCCGCGGCATCAGCACAGCCGTTGTCCGCCAGTGTATTGACCCGCAGACCGGTAATCTTGCCATCGGCGTTGGCTGCTAGCTCCGCCTCAATATGATAATCCCGGGCAAATGAATCTGCGGTTAGATTTTCGCTGCGATCCTCAATCCACTTGACAGGCTTGCCAATCAACAAGCTGGCTACGGCACAGATTACGTACCCTGGATAAACAGGTACCTTCCCCCCAAAGCCTCCACCGATATCTGGCGAGATGATCTGAATCTTATGCTCTGGCAATCCGCTCACCAAGGCAAAGACAGTACGATGGGCATGAGGAGCCTGAGAGGTCATGTAGATCTGCATCTTCTCCATGGTGGGGTCATAGTTGGCCACCATGCCACAGGTCTCAATGCTAGAGACGTGGATACGGGGAATGTGCATATATTGCTTAACCACGTGTGCCGCATCATTAAAGACCTTGTCAGTCGCCTCCTGGTCGCCAGCTTCCCAGTGCCAGATGCGATTGGTCTGAAGCTCTTTGTCTTCGCGGACAATGGTCTTGTCTTCCAGAGCTTCAAAGGGATTGACCACTGGTGGCAACGGCTCATAATCAACCAGCACTGCTTCAATTGCGTCAGCAGCAACGTAGCGGCTGGTGGCAATTATGGCACAGACTTCCTGAGCGTAGTAGACAACCTTCTCGGTGGGCAGCACCATTTGAGTGTCAGACATCAGGGTGGGCATCCAGTGCAGTCCGTGGGCTTCCAGATCCTTGCCAGTAATAACGGCTAAAACGCCCTCCATCTCTAGGGCTGCGCTGGCATCGATGTTCTTGATGCGGGCGTGGGCATAGGGGCTGCGTACAATATCCATATAGAGCATTCCCGGTAGCTTGACATCGTCCACATAGCGACCTTGCCCCTTAATGAAGCGCGGATCTTCCTTGCGCTTCATGCGATGTCCCATGCCGCAAATTTCTGGCGGTGTGGTAACCCGAATCTCATTGGACGTCTCTACAACGGCTGAGGCATTGTCCGGTTTTTCGGAATGATGCTCAATAATATCTTCCAGGTGGCGTTCTTTGGTTGCATCATGGTAGCTCATGCAGCCACCTCCTCTTTTGCTTCACCCATCTTTTCAGCCGCATACTGGACTGCCTCCACAATCTTATTATAGCCCGTGCAGCGACATAGATTCCCCGAAATGCCCCAGCGGATTTCGTTTTCTGTGGGGTTGGGGTTCTTCTCCAGTAGGTGCTTGGCACTCAATATCATACCCGGCGTACAGTAACCACACTGGAGGCCGTGCTTCTCCCAAAAACCTTCCTGTAACGGATGTAGCTCAGCCCCATTTGCCACGCCTTCGATAGTTTCTACGGTGGCCCCGTTGGCCTGCACGGCAAAGGCTGTGCAGCTCTTGATCGCCCGACCGTTGAGTAGAATCGTACAGGCTCCACAACTTGTTGTGTCGCACCCGATGTGGGTGCCGGTTAAATCCATATCCTCGCGGATAAAGTGGACCAGCAGCGTACGCGCTTCCACCTCTTTGGTTACTTCCTCACCGTTGAGGGTGAGGGTTATTGTGTGTTTACTCATGGTTACGCTCCCGCCCTTTCCGCAGCTTGCTGAATAGCGCGTTTGGTCAACACTCTCGTCAGATCCCGTTTATATTCAACACTGCCCCGCAGATCTTCCGATGGATCACATTCGGCCGCAGCAGCTTGACCGGCGACTTCTAACACCTCGTCAGTCAGGGCTTGACCGATGATGGCTTGCTCTGCGTTGGTAGCCCGCATGGGGACTGCGCTCACGTTGGTCAGACCAATTCGGGCGGCCGTGCAGGTATCGCCGCTCATGGTTAGCTGAACCGCTACAGCCGAAATTGCGTAATCACCGACCTTGCGCTCCATCTTTACGTATGCTCCGCCTGAACTGGCACCTGGTGTGGGAATGCGAATCTCTGTCAGGATTTCATCATCAGCCAGCGCGTTGGCAAAAAGATCAACAAAAAAATCGTCGATGGCAATGGCACGGGTGCCATTGGGCCCTTGCGCGGTCACTTCGGCGTTGTAGGCCAGCAGCACAGCCGGATGATCGTTGGCTGGGTCAGCATGAGCGATGTTGCCGCCCACCGTGGCCAGATTGCGCACCAGCGGATCGGCGATCACTTTGGCTGCATCAGCCAGCAGCGGGTAGCGACTCTGCACGGCGACCGATTCGTCCAGATCTGCCTCACGGGTCATGGAACCAATGGCGAGATAGCCATTCTCTTCCCGAACATAGCCCAGGCCCTCGATCTGGTTGATATCGATCAAAACCGCAGGCTGGGCCAGGCGAAAGCGCATGGCAGGAATCAAGCTTTGGCCGCCAGCCAGAATTTTGGCATCGTAGCCGTGGGTCTGCAACAGGCCAATGGCTTCTGCCACCGAACTTGGGGTGTGATAGTCAAACGAAGCTGGTATCACGTTGTGCTCCTTTCTGTTGGTAACCAGTAACCAGTAATCGGTGGTCGGTGGTCGGAAGGTCAGTTACGGATTACGAGTTACGGATTTGCTTTTACAACTAGCTCAATCTAGATAAATGTTCCGAAAATTCGTACAGGCTTTGTAAATTTTGAATTGGCAAAAAATCATCCACATAACATAATGCCGCGGCCATACCCTCCACCCGTGGTTCGTAGGTCTCTTGACCAGACAGTGGGTTGAGCCAGATGAGACGGTGGCAGCGATGGTGCAGATAACGCATCTCTTGATTTAGTTGGGAGACGTCGCCGCGTTCCCAGCCGTCGGAGATGATGATAACTAGCGCGCCCCGCCGAACCACCCGCCGACTCCATTCTCGATTAAAGGCGTGCAGGCTCTCACCGATCCGCGTGCCGCCTGACCAGTCGATAACCTGATGCCCCGCATCGGTGATGGCCACATCTACATTCTTGAGCTTGAGCATCGGCGTCAGCCTGGTTAAACGGGTGCCGAAGACAAACGACTCAACGCCCTTCAGCCGATGGGTGACGCTGTAAAAGAAATGAAGCGTCATCCGCGAATATTTCTCCATCGAGCCGCTGATGTCTGCGAGTAGCACGATGGGCCGTTGCTTGAGTTTGGGTTGTTGCCAGGCTAAGCGAATGGGCGTGCCGTTATGCTTCATGGCTGAACGCAGAATCTGCCGCTGATCCAGTTGATTGCCTTGCGGATGTGAGACCTTGCGACGAGTCCGCCGCTGGACAATAGGCCAATCCACCTCCTGAATCAACTGGCGAACAATTGCGATCTCCTCGTCATTCATAGCCCCAATGTCCTTGCTCTGGAGCGATTCGGCGTAGCTGTAGGTTTCGGCTTTATCTTGAAATTCAACCTCTTGTTCGGCCTGCCCCGCCTTTTGGGCCATCAATTCGACAATGTCCATCCGCCGCTTGGGCCGAATTGGCTTGGGCTTGATTCGGGGTGCCTGCTCCTGCACCTGATGGGGCGCGCTCACAAAACGCCAAAAGCGATTGAAAATCGTATCAAATAGCGCCAACTGCTCAAACTGGTTTACCAAAATCGACCGCGATGCATGATAGACCTGATCCCGAACCGTCACATCGACAAGCCCAACCGCCTCAATGTAATCCGCGCTTTGCCCAACGCCAACGGGGATACCCGCTTTGCGCAACATGTGGGGGAGCAGGAGTAGGTTGCCGGTGATTGGTGAATCACGCACCACGCATCCCCGCTTTTACCTTGTCCACATCATCTTGATACTTGAGAATAATCCCCAACGTCGCATCTACAATCTGCGGGTCTAATGTATCCGCGTTTAGGTGCTGGAGTGCCTGCGCCCAGTCCAGCGTTTCAGCTACGCCTGGTGCTTTATAGAGATCCTGCTCTCTCAATGCTTGAATATAGTCTACAATATCGCTGGCGAGCTGCTCCGAAATATCTGGATGTTTAAGCTGCACAATCTCCAGCTCTTTTTCACGGTTGGGGTAATCGATCCAGAAATAGATGCAACGCCGTTTCAGCGCATCGTGGATCTCGCGGGTGCGGTTGGACGTGATGATGACGATAGGGCGATGATTTGCCGCTAGCGTGCCAATTTCGGGAATGGTGATCTGGAAGTCAGAAAGCAGTTCCAACAGGAAGCTTTCAAACTCTTCGTCAGCCCGGTCCAGTTCGTCGATGAGCAGAACGGGCGGCTTTGCGTGACTAGGGTCCAGCGCTTGCAACATAGGCCGTTTTAGCAAAAAATCCTCGGCAAAAATATCGCCTTGATTGGTCGAGCCGTTGAGCGAATACTCTCCGGACTGAATAGCTAACAACTGGCGTGGGTAATTCCACTCGTAGACAGCATGATTGATATCCAGACCTTCATAACACTGAAGGCGGATCAGCTTTGTGTCAAATGCCTGACTGATGACCTTGGCTAGTTCGGTCTTACCAACCCCAGGCTCCCCTTCTAAAAAGAGGGCCTTGCCCATCTTGAGCGCGAGGAATAGACTGGTGCTTAACCCAATATCAGCAATATAGTTGTGGTCTTTCAAGAGCGCAGTTGTCTCTTCTACAGACTCCAGAATCATGTGCACAAATATAGAATGTTGAGTTTGATTACCGTTAAATTAGGAAGCAGGGGAAAGACGAAAAGGGGATAAACGTAGTATAAGTAGGCTAGTCAACAAAAATCAAGAGAAATAGGCTCAAATATTTGAGCCTAAAGGCTCATCCTAAATGTATTGATGAGTACTTGACAGCCTAATTCAAACCTCCATAAGCTGAAGCCGGATGGCTGTTGCTACGGCTTCCGTACGCGAGTCGACACCCAGTTTATCAAAAATGCGGCGTATTTTTCGTTTGACTGTTGCGTTACTCATAAACAATCGGCTTGCCAAATCGGTGTTACTGGCCCCATTCGCAATCAACTTCAAGATTTGGATCTCTTCATCAATCAATGAGGCGTATCGTTCACTACGGCCATTTCGCTCATCGACTAGATTGCGAACGACCTGCTCCGTAATCTGTGGGCTGAGTGCTCGCTCACCTTTGCAGACAGCGTGAATGGCACCCACCAAAGAATCATCCGATACACTCTTGAGCACATATCCGTGTGCGCCTCTGCGTAGCGCTTCAGTCACATATTCGTCATCGTCAAAGGAGGTCAGTATGAGTACCTTGATGGGGAGGTTGCGTTGCCGAATCTGTTGTAAAATGTCCAATCCAGATTGTCCCGGCATTCGGATATCCAGCAAGATAACGTCAGGGGCAAGCTCATCAATCAGAGAGAGGGCGGTTGGTCCATCTGGTGCTTCCCCAATAACGTCAAACGCTACATAGTTTGAGAGTAAACTGCGAATCCCCTGACGAACGATGGAATGATCGTCTACGACCAGAATGCGGATCGGTAGTTGGACCGACTGAGTGCTCATTGCACAATTCCGTTATCGTTCAGTGTTGCTTGGTTCCCGGCCGAGTCCGTCATCGGCATGGGAATGTTCAATGCAATAGCTGTGCCTTCCCCCATGGTAGACTCGATGGATAAGGTTCCGCCTAACCCTTCGGCGCGCTCCTGCATACCTAATAGCCCGAAATGCCCCTCATTGCTGTAGAGGGCTGACTCTAACACAAAGCCATTTCCGTTATCCAGCACAGTGGCACCAATCTTATCCGAGTCAAAGTGAATCGTAACGTGGGCAGTCGTTGCGCTGGCATGAGTACTGACATTATTCAGCGCCTCTTGTATCAGTCGGTAGATATTGATCTCGGCACTACTGGTAAGGCGCCGGTGCGTTCCAATCACCTGTACGGTGCATTTCACGTTTGAGTACTGCTCATAGCGAACAGCATAGCGACGCAATGCTGGCACAAGGCCCAACTCGTCCAAGGTTGGTGGGCGTAGGTCATGTATGACGTGCTTCAACTCTGCGTCAACCCGGCGGAGAATATCTTGCACAGCATCCAACGATTCTTCGGACCGTTCTGTCTCACCACCAAGCATCCTCTGTCGGGCCGACTTCAGCTCTAGCATAGCACCAATCATCAGTTGGCTGATGCCATCATGCATTCCCTGTGCGATGCGTTGCCGTTCGCGTTCCTGAACATCCACGGTATCTACCAGCAGTTTCTGCAATATGGCTGCCTTTTCTGCCAACGCTTCTTTGGCCTCTTCAAGTTGTTGAGTACGTTGGCGTACCTGACTCTCTAACCGGGTATTGGCGTCAGTTAAGTCTTCATAGAGTTGGGCATTGCGGATGACAATGGCCACCTGAGCTGCATAGGTCATCAAAAGCTGTTCATGATCATCATCATACGACTCTGGGCGATTGGCGACACCGATCATGCCAATGGGTACATCAAAGACTCGTAGAGGAACGCCCAAAAAGGTGATTACCAATGGATGTCCTTTGGGCTGGCCAACCCGGTTGGGATCAGTGGTTGCATCGACGGAGCGAACCGGGCGATTCTCCAGCACGGATCGCGCAAAAACGTTGTGTCGCAGTGGAAAGCGCTGATTATTCCAATAAAACTCTTCCGACGGATGAAATCCTTGAATGGCAACCACATCCATTGCTCGGTTGTCCACCGTATTCAGGCCAATGAAGCCAAACTCAGATTCGGTCAAATTAAGGCAATGGGTCAGCGCCGTATTGAGGACAGAATCCAGGCTACGTAAGGCAGAAAGTTCCACCGCCATATCATAGAGTGCATGGAGGCGAAGCTGCTTTTGAATTTCCGGGTCGGGACTTTCCAGGTCGTCTGGTTTAATCATCATTCTAGTGACTGTGTCGCAAGCGACTGCTGCGCAAGCAGTTTATACGAATCCGTGACCCTGGTTAGAAGGCTATAAAGTTTGCAAGAAGGGAAAATTTAACTTAACTCATCAGAGAGGCCAATCAGCGTCGTAGCAAGAAGCAACCAATTCACGATTGCGGATGCCACGCACCACTGGCAAATATCCTTCAAGATGGCCAACTCTACGTAGGTGAGATAGGCGGCAAAGATTGCACCTAATAAGGCCACCCCAAGAAAGAGTTGGGCGGCGAGTAGCCCCCACTCTTGCCAATCTCGAATCTTGACTATCCAGAGAATGAAGAGCGCTACATATGTTAGAAACCCCAAATAGGCCACAGGAATGCCGAGGATAAAGGCATAAGCGCTGTTCTGAACCAACTCGCAACTGCCGGCTCCGCCAAAGCAGGCGGTCGCCGTTCCTATCAATTTGGAAAAGGAGAGATAGCCGCTAATCAGCAGCCCCAGTATAAGAAGAGGCAACAAGATCCAGTTGCGCTTGTCCATCTAATTCGAGCCACTTTCTCCCAAAATGCGGTCGATCTCTGCTCTTATGCCACCAATGTCGAAGGCGTTGCTCAGAGGCGTTCCGTTGATGACAAGCGTTGGCGTACTATTTATGCCTAGTGCATTCGCCTCACTCTGAGAATCAGCAACGGTGGTGGCATGAGTCGATGCCGCAATACAGCCCGAAAATTGCTCCCGATCCATACCCAACGCCGCTGCGTAATCAATCAATGCACCCTGCTCAAGTCCACCACGTCCTCTAGAAGTCGCCACGGAAAAAAGCTGGTCGTGGTAGTGCCAAAACTTGCCTTGGTCGGCCGCGCACTCTGCTGATTGGGCGGCCCAGGTTGCTTCTGGAGCAAATTGAGGCAGAGGAAGATATTGATATTGGAGAGTAATTTCCCCAGGCAAGATGTACTCATCAAGTAAAGTTGGTTTGACGTCACGCGCCCACTGTTGACACGCTGGTCACAAAAAGTCTTCCCACACTTGCAACGTAACCTGAGCATTTGGATCGCCAAGAATCCGGCCATTGTGCCATTCATTCGGAACCTCTTCATAGGCATCAGCAACCACGCTTGGTCCCCCCTGAGAGAGGCTGATGGCAATGGCTATTATGGCAATCAACACGGCGGCGCCGATAATGAGCCAAAGGTTACTGCTTCCGCCTCTGCGGGGCCTACTTGTCTTTTTTGTGCTTCTTGCTTTTTTACCAAGCGAACTGGATTGAGAGCGACGTCTTTTACTCATTTGTATTCCTGTTAATCGATCTAATCGAGGTTCCATTTTTCAGGGTAGAAGACAGAGTCAATCTCTGCCAGTATAGCAGATAAACAAGTTTATTGACCATAAACATAATGAGTTGATCGTCCCTTCCCCCGTCGCTCAATGACACCCAATACAATCATTTCATTCAGATCTCGGACAGCCTGTTTTTGAGAGACTTGAGTCAGCTCCTGGTAGCCCCTGTTGGTAATCTGACCGTGGGTTTGGATGTGGAGCAGGGCTTGCTGCTGGCGGTCGTTGAGGTAGTCGGTGGATGGTGAATCCATTAAGGTAGGATACGTTTCAGCTAGAGTAAGAAAATCGCGGATGGAGCCTTCATCTTTTAGGGTTTGGGCCTTGCTATAGCCGTGCTCGAAATAGTGCCGAGCCTGGGGTAGATCGGTTAATTCTGCGTAGGCTTCAGCCAGATTGAAGTAGGCCCGCAGTTGCAACGTGTGGTTGCCTGTCTCCTCAAAAATTTGACGTGCAGCATGATAATCTCTAATGGCGTCGACAAATTGATCCTGCCAAAAGTGGCAGGCACCAATGCTGAGATGGCACAGTCCTTCCATCTGTCGGTTGTTCGATTTTGAAGATAGATCGAGGCTTTGGGTAAGGTAGTGAAGGGCCTGCTCAAAGTCGCCTTGCTCACTTAAGGTTCCGCCTAAGTTGTGGGCCGTGTTGGTCATTCGGGCAAGATCCCGCATCTCATTTGCGGCCAACCAGGCCTGACGATAGTGTTGGGTAGCCTGCTCGAGATTACTTTCGTTCTCGTAAAAGCTACCATACGCATTATGGAGATCTGCCCAGGCAATGCGATTATGTTCATCGGTCAGATCTTCAGAGCTTCGTAAATCGGCTGCTGCCTTTTGGGAATTTGGCTGCATCTGGATATAGATCCAGGCCCGTCCAATATGCATCTCGGCCAATAGGTTGCTCAATTCCTCCTGCTTCCCAGTTTGAATGTTGGCATTTGTGTCATTGCCGATGAGTGACGTACTTTTGATCAAATCCTGAACCAACTGAATTGCATACCCATAGTGGGCCAGGGATTCACCAACATTCTGCCGCTCAAATGCTCTGGCCCGGCGGTAGTAGGCCAGCGCTTTTATTTGTATATCAGGCGCTGCTAGAGCCTGTTGATATTCGCCTAAGGCGAGATCAATTTCTTTGCTGAACTCAGCAATTTCACCTGACACGATTTTGAGTCTGGCCCATACATCTAGGGATACTTCAGTCGGTTGAAATTCACCAACGATTTCCGCTAGTTCTTCGATCTGCAAGTTGTCAAAAAGCTTTCGCTGATAGTCAATTAGAATTTGGGCCGCACGTTCGTAGTCCCCAGCCACCCTCAATTGACGCGCACTTTCTAGATATTCCTGTTGTTGCAAATAATGCTCTGCTGCTGCGTTATGCAACTGTCCACGTTCGTCAGGTGCCAGCAAGGTACGCAAAAACGCACGCATCTCTGGGCGCAGCGCGACTTCAGTACCAGCCTCGTTTCCAACCAAGAGATTCCGACCAATTAATTGATGGATGCTTGCCTGGGGATCCAGTAAATCGTCATTGAAGTTGGTTATTTTTCTGTGTAGATCGTGAAGTAATGAGACAGGTAGAGAGCCTGTAAAGACGGAAACGATCCGCAGCAGTTTCTGCTCCTCTGCTGTATGGGTTGCGTATCGATCTGCCAGTGCATGTCGCTGACGGTTCTGTTTATCCGTTGGAGATGCGGTCTCTTCACGCAGAATCTGCGCCACGCTGGCAATTGCTTGGGGACGTGACTGATAGAGGGTCTGTTCTGAAATGGCCATCTGCTCGGCCAATTCGGACGCGCGGGTGCCTTTAATGTAAAATGCTTGTAGAATATTGTAGCTACGCCAGGCATTGGCCAACCAGCTATGTTCACCAATGGGGCGTAGCCTCTCTACGGCCCACGCCAGCAAAGACTGAATGGCCCGCCCTCTTGCATCTGAGCTAATTGGCTCCCCAAGTAAAAAGCAATCATTTACAAGCGACCCATGGGACAGAGGTGTTGTCGATAAGGCCAGCAGATCTCCCTCTCGGGCAAGTTTGAGAACCTCACCGATCATCTTTTCAAACTCTATTTGGCTCATTTCGAGCAGAATCGTGTCATTCGTGCCAATGCTCATCACTAATCATGTCATCCAAGTTGAATAACCCTGGATAGTCAGGGGAAATTGAGTAAATTACCAGAGAAAAATGGGTTCCAATCTATCTTTAAATGTGGTACTCTTTTGAGCAGTATCCATGGCCAGAAAAAAACTCTTGTCGGCGTAAAGACGGGTATGCTCTCCCATTTTTGAGTGCCTCAGAGTAAATTGAGAAGAACAGGGCGAAATTTTACTGGTAAACGGTGCTATTTATACCGCACCCTAAACGCATACAGAAACGTTTGTATAATACATGATGATTATATCAGATCGACTCGTAAATAAGCTTTGTATAGGTTGATTATCGTAACAGTCAGCTGATCCTTTGTCGAGTAAAGCACTTATGCAGAAATTAAAATTCTTTTTGGGTACCCTAGTCATGGTCACCTTCTTTTTGATGGGACTTCTGCGGAGTATGGAGGTAACGCAAGCTCAAAGCGTGCCATCCAATCATACCATTGAAGCTCAAGCGACTGACCCATTGTTGGCTATCTACATTTTGGCCTTTGATAATAACCCGGATGAGCCCCTAAGCCTCTCTACCTACTATACGCCAACAGTCCAAAGCATTGTCGATGGGACAAAGGAGCATCCGACTAAGACAGCCGTCATGTTAATCGATCTAGATGGTGGCCTGGATACCCATATTTTAATTGCCCAGGAAGGTACAGTGGCTGAAATAGATGGGTTACCAGAAATCGCTCAGGATGGTTCTATTCAATTAAACGAAACGATTCAGGAATTGGATATGGCTGATGGTCAAGCCCTTGGCGCGTTTTTGCTTTGGGCCAAAGCACAGGTTGAGGGCGGGGTAACCATTCTATCATTCTTAGGTCACGGTGAATCCGTTGTACCCAAGGTGAACTTTATGCCACCTGACAGTAATGCAGCCCCAGACTTGAATCCCCCTGCCTCTGGTGAACTTGATTCAGAAAATGATGCCGATCGGGGAGAAGAACCGATTGCACCCTTACCTGCTCGATGGCGCGCTCACCAGGGCTTCACAGATTATCGCTCGGCCAGCCTGCTATCCATTTACGATCTGGGCTTAGCGCTTTCTATAGCCACCAACAATGGCGCGGAACCATTCAGAACCGTCGATCTGGTCCAATGTTTCTCTTCTTCCATTGAGGAGCTGTACGAGTTGCATCCATACGCCGAAACCATCCTCGGTGCACCCAACTACACCTACTCTAAACCCGACATGGTAGGGAAGGCATTGGATGCAGTCGATCCATCCATGACCGCGTCCGAGATGGCTACGACCATCTTATCCACTTATGACAACGAACTGCCTATAGAAGGGCATCCTCGACTTCTAGTCGGCGTAGAGAGTAACAAAATTCCGGCCATTAAAGAGGCGTGGGATCAGACTAGCCTCCACTTGGTTCAGGCTCTGGAAGATGAAATGGCTTTAGATGACACCAAAATTCGTATCCAAACGGCTTATACCCAAAGTGCCAAATATGATACCACGCTCTGCAATGAAGCTGACTTTGCCCTGGCGCCACCAGATGCTATGTCTGACATGTCCGACTTTGCCACCCAACTGAGCAGCACCTTTGGCCAGACTTCCCCTGTCGGGTCATGGGCGCTGACGACCACCGCTAAAATCGATGCCGCTATCATTGTCCGTCATGACCGCGGTGGTGTTCCCTGGTTTGCCGAGGGTGAGAATCTGCCCGAGTGGTCATTGCACGGTCCTGGCATATCCCTCTTTACCGATTTTTCTGCTGATAGTGTTGAGAATCTGAGTTGGCAAGCCTATTGGTATAGCGATACCATCAGTACTCAGGTTCCTCATCCCTTCCAATTTTTACAAAATGCAGAGAGTGGTGCAAGTTGGGCTGATGTCTTTGCCTTGTATTGGGGCTACGATGCCTTAAGTGAGAGCGCCCCAGATTTTAATTCAACTCAGTACAAAACCTTATCCGAATGTGAGCCAGCTTTTCTAAGTGGACGAGGTCAGGGAGAACTCAATACTAGCAACTTAATTGTCTCAACATCCAGTGGCCAAGTTTCTGCGGCAACATCTCTCAAGCTGACATCAGGGCTGACATTTACATTGGCGGTGGACGTGGGCAGCGAATTTGACGCAACCAATCCACAGGTGCGATTCGTTATCTACCGCAATGGTCGCCGAATTATGGCAGAAGTAGAGACCCCAGGCTTTCTACCTGCTGGTAGTGTACGTCAGGTTCAGCTAAGCCGCAACTGGGAGGCCGAGCACCCTGGTCTCTATGAATTTGAAGTCATTGTTGATGCCGATGAGCGGTTCACCGAAACCAACGAGGAGGATAATATCGTTCGTTCGACGCTCTCGGTCATTGCACCTGCTATTCACTTACCTTATTTTGTCAGATAGGTGGTCCAGCAGTCGCGTGGTCAGGTGGTCCACTGGTCGAAACGACCAATCGACTAAACGACCAGCCGACTAACCAACTTACTGTAACACTTTCCCGGAGGTACCCATGTTTTCAACATCTCTTCGTACAATCCAGTGGCGAGCAGCTACCCAAGCAACGATAGTACGTGCTATCGCCATACTGGTGATTCTGCTCTCATTGCAGCCCACAGTTAACTGGGCTGCTCAGGCCCAATCATCTTGGCCGGTTCACTTTGGGGCCTATGGCCCCGTCCAGTTTGTGGATCCGGATGGCTTGAACCAAATCTATTTTCAGTACCGGGGCGATTCATCTACGAATCCGCTTACTTTCAAGCTCTATCAGGTGGATGCAGCAAGATTCGCCCAGCTCAATGAGACGCTGGATAGCCAAAGTGTTCCGGATACCACAGGGCTAACTGAAGCCGCATCATGGAACTCTGATGCAATCAATCGGGATTACTACGCGATTCAAGCAACGACGGTGCCAGAAGTGACTTCCGGCACCTATCTATTGATCTCAACAGAAGCAGGCACAGGCCAACAGAATGCTGCCCTAATTGTGGTTAGCCGAGCCGCGTTGGTGCTCAAAATGGATGCCAGCGGTGGATTAACGGCCTGGGCCTCGACTCTGCGCAGTGGCGCTCCTATTGCCGGCATGTCGGTCGCCGTTTATGATAAGGATGGTAACGCCATCGGCAGTGGCACAACCAATTCGGATGGCATCGCGCTCATTGCAACTGGTGTTTCGCTCAACGCCCAAGGGAACCCAGTTGAAGAACTGATTGCTGTTGCATCTGGCGATAGTGAAATGACTGTGGCTGGTACTGGCATAGCTTGGCGAAATTACAATTACTACGGTGGTTCCCCCTCTACCTATTCAGCCTATCTGTATACCGAGCGCCCCCTCTATAAACCGGGCGATGAGATTCAGTTCAAGATGATTCTGCGTCAGGCAAGTGGCGGCAGCTACACAGTTCCTACAGACGAAACAGTCAGGATGAAGCTTGAAGACTCTCGTGGGGATGAAGCGGATTCCATGGAGCTCAGCACAGATGAATTTGGCTCGATTAATGGCCAATTCACCTTAGGTGAGGGCGTTCCACTGGGTAGCTATAAACTATTCGCAACCGTCGGTCCGGAAGGGGCTACCCAAACATTCCAACAAGAACTCAAGGTCGAAGAGTATCGCAAACCCGAATATAGCGTCACTGTCAGCGGCTCAGAATCTTATGGGATCTCTGGTCAACCGATGGACATCCAGGTCGAAGCGCGCTACTTCTTTGACGAAGCTGTTGCCGATGCAGATGTGACGATCCAGATCCTAAAGAATGAATATCGCTGGTACCGTAGCTGGTGGGATTGGGGATTCTACGATTACATTCCCCCCTCCGATGAGACGGTTGTCGCCGAACACAGTGGCAAAACTGATGAGAATGGGCTCTTTGTTCAATCCTTCACACCGGAAAACAGTGCCGACTATACAACCCGCTATCGAGTCAAAGCAACCGTAACCGATGCCCAGGGGCAGCCCATTGACGGCAGCTTCTCCCTCAAGACCTACTGGAATGATGCTGCCATGAGGGTTTGGACCAGTAAATACGGCTACCAAACAGGTGAAGCGATCCAGATCAATGGAATCGTTAGCCGCCATGATGGTACGCCGGTTGCCGATCAAAGTGTTCAAATCGTAATTTCGGGTGATACGTGGGATGGTGGCAGCACGACCTTCCCCGACATTGTGCGAGACGTAACGACTGACGCAGAGGGCAATATCCAAACGACTCTCAACAATCTGCCTCAAGGTTGGTACAAAGTAAAAGCCTCTATGACGGATGGGATTGGGCGCGATCTAGTACGGTCCGATTACTTCTGGGTCTTCCGGCCACGTCTGAATGATAACTGGTGGTACTTTAACAGTGCAGATCTGACTATTATTCGGGACAAGAATAGCTATGAGGTTGGCGACACAGCCAAACTCCTCATCGAATCTCGGATAACTGATACCTACGCGCTGTTGACCCTAGAGAGAGAAGAGGTCCTAGAAGAGAGGGTGATCAAGCTAGAAGGCGCCGCAACCTCGGTTGAGATACCCATTACCGAGACATTCGCCCCTAACGTGGTTGCCCAAGTTCATCTCTACAAGCCGACCGACACGTCAAGGGTTAATCCCAACGATCTGCTCTATTATGCGCCGAGTGAAGCCCAGCTTGTGGTGGCTCGCACCGAGTTGGTGGTGCCTGTGACCAATAAGCGGCTCGACATTGATATCGAGACCGATGCTGACGAATACCTGCCAGGTGATCAGGCCACCATCACCCTTCAAGTGACCGATTCAGATGGGCAGCCTGTCCGCGCCCAAGTAAGCTTGGCACTGGTCGATGAAGCACTCTTGGCTCTACAAGCCGATCTCTCTGGCGACCTCTTTGAGACCATGCATGGTCGGCGCAAGAGCAGCATTGCAACCTTCCAAAGTACCATCCAGCCAGAGTTCTACTCATTTGGGCCAGAGCCAGCACTAGAGATGGCTCCCCCCGCGGCTGACGAAGATGTGGCAGACGATAATGCGAGCCGAGACGACCAATCAACCGCTGACATTGCGCTGCGCAAAGAGTTCCTGGATACGGCCTACTGGAATCCCAGTATCATCACGGATGATACTGGCAACGCGACCATCACCATCGATCTGCCTGACAACCTGACAACTTGGCGCATCATTGCCAAAGCCGTCACCGTGGAAACCCAGGTTGGCGAGGGAGCGGGTAGCCTACTCGTTAAGCAGGAACTGATTGCCCAGCCAGCCTTACCCCGCTTTAGCGTGTTGGGGGATCGCTTCCGTGTTGGCGGGGTGGGTCGGAATTTCAGCGGAGCGGATTTGGATGGCACCATCGACATGTCCTGCTCTAATCTGCTGCTGCTCGATGAGGGCACGCGCAACCTAACCCTTCCCAACAATGGTAGTAGCGTCGAGTATTGGACGGCCGTGGCCTCCCAAATTGGCATGGGTACGGTCACCACCTCCTTGTTGGCAGGTGAAAGCGGCGATCGCATTGAACTACCCTTGGAGGTGAAACCCTTCGCCATTCCAGATCGCCAGGCATTCTCGGCCGTGGTGACTGCGCTGCAGCCGTCCGCAGAAGAAAAATTTGAGGTGCCGCTCAACGCAATCAACGAATCGTCTTCCCTTACCATTCAGCTTTCGCCATCCTTGGCCCTGAGTTTGCTGGACGATCTCTCATCGCTGATTAACTATCCCTACGGCTGTGTGGAGCAGACTATGAGCCGGCTCATGCCCAGCGCCGCTGCATCCATCGTCTACAAAGAGCTTGGCATCACCAACCCCAAAGAAGCAGAGCTAGACGATATCATGGCGAAAGGGATTAATCGATTGAAGGAGCTGCAAAATTCTGGCGGCGGGTGGACCTGGTATGGCGCTGGTGAAGTAGATGAGCACATTTCCGCCTACGTCATGCTCGGGTTGACCTTGGTTCAGGAAGCAGGCTTTGAGGTACCAGAAAGTGTAACCAGCAAAGGATTCAGCTACTTAAGCAAGGTTCTAACAGAAGTTGAGGACCAGAACGTCCGAACCTACATTCTCTATGTTCAATCCCGGGCAGGGCAGAGCAATCTGCAAGCGCTTCAGGCGTTGGTCTCGGGCGCCAATGGTCTCGATTCCTTTAGCCTGGGCGTGTTAGCACAAAGCCTCTACAAAGAGGGTGATACCGAGAGTGCCAACGCCGTTGTGGATCTGATTCTCAGCCGAGTCCGAGAAACGGCTTCTGGGGCTTACCTGCCAGCCGATTCCAGCTTTGATTGGTACCACTGGAAGACCATGGCTTCGGACGAAAAGAATACGGCCGCAGCCATTAGCGCTCTCTCTGCGCTGCGACCCGAGCATCCAACGTTGCCTAAGATGGTGAGGTGGCTGCTCAACCAGCGCCAAGGCAGCAACTACTACACGGGTGCTGGCTGGCAGGATACCCATGCCACTGCCTCGGCTGTATTGGGACTGCTCGATTACATCCAGGTCAGCCGGGAGTTTGAGGCCAACTACAGCTACTCGGTTCTGCTCAATGGCAGTGAAGTCGGCAATGGTCAGATCACGCCAGAGAACTTTACCCAGCCCATCGATCCCCTGGCAATTCCTGGAGATCTGCTCCGCTTTGGTGAGAATGAGCTGGTGATCAGCCGGACCGAGGGCAACGGCTCGCTCTATGCCACGGGTGCAGTGCGACTTCAGCTCTACTTCGATCAATTTGAAGAGGTGACGGAAGAAGCCCAAGGACTCGATGTAACTCGCTCTTACTACAAAGCGGGGACGCGAACGTTGGCCAATCTGGAGAACCTTCAGGTCGGTGCTCTGATCGATGTGGAAGTGGTTGTGGGCAATGAAAGTGATATGAGCTATGTGCTGGTCAGCTCGCCGATTCCGGCTGGCGTGGAGGTGGTTGATGATGGTGTAGGAACTTCGCCTTACCGCTACGATGATTGGCGCTGGTATGACTATAGCTACAGCTACAAAGATCTACGGGCTGATCGGGTCGACTTCTTCTCGCCCCAACTCTATCGGGGTAACCACGTCTATCGCTACCAACTAAGGGCGTTGACGCCTGGTGAGTTTAGTGCCTTGCCTGCTGAAGCCTACCCCATGTACAAAGATGAGCTTTGGGGTCGTTCGGCTAGCGAACAATTCCTCATCTCCTCTGACCTGTTGGTTGAGCGACCTGTACTTACTGGGGATTTTGACAACGACTGCCGAATCAGCCAATTCGATGCCCAACAGGTTGCCGCAGCATGGGGGACCAACAACGCCCAGGCCAACGTCAGTGGCGGAGGAGAGCGTATCGATCTGCGAGACGTGGCTCAGGTTGCCGGTCGAATTGGGGCCAATTGTCTAGTCGATGCGCCTGCTCCTGGCGTATCGGGTGAACAAGCAAGCCTCACCATACAGTTGAACCAGACGGAAGCAGGAGTGGCACAGAGCTTTACCGCTGACATTGTGATTGCCCAAGGGTCAAATTTAAGTGGTTTGGAACTGACCTTAGATTATGATCCCCTGGCGTTACGTTTCGACTCGGTGGAGTGGAATGGAGAGTTCCGTAATGCCCTGCCCTTTGAACCTACTGTTGATACGGAAACGGGGCAAATCAGATTTGGTGCCTATGATACCAACGTAGATGGTGTCTCTGGAGCCAGCGCCGGAACCAAGGTTGCTACCGTCGTCTTCCGAGGGTTGCGCAGCGGTGAAGCCAATCTTCAGTTGCAGACGGCTCAAGCCACCAATGGCAACGCCCAAATGGTCCAGACAAGCATTACCGATGGTGATGGGCAGATCACGCTTGACGGGGCCACAGTCTTTGTGCCAGTGGTTTCTCATTAACAATTCACAAATTCAACGTAATCGTTCACCCCCCTACGTAGGCTGAGCTTGTCGAAGCCGGATGCCCCTTCGACAGGCTCAGGGGACTGAACGCATACAATTCAACAGTTCAACAATTAATTATTAGCCCGGGTCTTACTCCCACTCAATCGTTGCCGGTGGTTTGCTGCTGATGTCGTACACCACCCGATTGACCCCTTCCACCTCATTGACAATCCGGTTGGAGACCCGGGCCAGCAGTTCGTAAGGCAAGCGTGCCCAGTCAGCAGTCATAAAATCATCGGTGGTGACGGCACGCAGGGCCAACACGTTGGCGTAGGTACGCCCATCTCCCATAACCCCTACGGAACGGGTAGGCAACAGAACCGCGAAGACTTGGCTGGTCTCTCTGTAGAGATCAGCCGCCCACAACTCCTCTAGAAAGATGGCATCAGCCTGACGCAGGGTCTCTAACCGCTCCCAGGTGATTTCGCCTAGGGTGCGGATGGCCAGGCCCGGACCAGGGAAGGGATGACGCCAGACAATCTCTTCGGGCAAGCCCAGCGCTTCGCCCACAGCCCGCACTTCATCTTTAAAGAGTAGACGCAATGGTTCCACCAATTCAAAGCGCATGTCCTTGGGCAATCCTCCCACATTGTGGTGGGTCTTGATGGTGCGGGCATGTTTGGTCTGCTGCTCGCTGGCCGACTCGATCACATCTGGGTAGAGGGTGCCTTGGGCCAGGAAGGCTGGATCATCAGATTCCCAGTGAGCGGCTAATTTAGCTGCTTCTGCCTCGAAGGTGCGAATAAAGCGGGTCCCGATGAGTTTGCGTTTCTGTTCTGGATCAGTGACGCCTTCCAGGTCAGTCAGGAATTCTTCTTTGGCGTCTACGGCCACAAGGTGCATCCCCTGGTGGGTCTCAAAAGTGTCGATGACCTGTGGCCCCTCGTTGAGCCGCATCATGCCATGATCCACAAAGATGCAGGCCAGCCGATCTCCCACCGCTCGATGGACCAAAGTGGCTGCCACAGCACTATCCACACCACCACTTAGGCCACAAATCACATGTCCAGATGGCCCCACCTGTTTCTGGATGGTGGCAACCGCTTCGGTGATAAAATTTTCGGGCGTCCAATCCCTGGCACAGCCGCATATCTCGTGGACAAAGTTACTGAGCAGTGCAGCACCGTGGGGTGTATGGACCACCTCTGGGTGAAATTGAATGGCGTATATCTGGCGTGCGGGGTTGACGATGGCCGCCAAGGGTGAATTTTCACTCTTGGCCACAGACGCAAAGCCATCGGGCAGGGCCTCTACTCGGTCTCCGTGGCTCATCCAAACCGCTTGTTCGATAGGTAGATTCGCAAAGAGCGAGCTGTCGTCCGTAACGGTTATGGTAGCTGGCCCGTACTCTCGTTCCCGGCCAGGCACCACTCGCCCACCCAGGTGGTGCGCAACCAACTGGAGACCATAACAGATGCCCAGGATCGGCACATCGGCATCCTGAACGCTCCCAGGTAGAGTCGGTGCATCAGCCTCATAGACGCTGTTGGGTCCACCAGAGAGGATAATCCCCATTGGATTCATTGTCGGCAACCGGGCATCAGCCTGGTCCCAAGGGATCAGTTCAGCATAGACCTGAGCCTCCCGCACGCGACGACAGATGAGCTGGCTATATTGGCTGCCATAGTCTAGTATGGCGATAGTTTGGTGTTGTTGGGACATTAATTTGCTGGTTACAGGTGATTGG
>JBCCHB010000129.1:0-49693 GCA_039028975.1 Chloroflexota bacterium | reverse complement strand
CTTTTCGTGGGGTTCACAAACGCTATCTTGCCCAATATGTCGCTATGTTTGAATGGACTCACAATCTCAAATCTGTTTCCGATGACTATCTTCGGGCTCTTATGATTCCTCATTTCACCTACTTCCCTACATGAGCCAATCAGACCAACCTATTCAGGATTAAGCAACAAAGGAATAGCTCCCCATGAAAACCCAAGCCCTGATCTGTACTGACGATCAAGAATTCTCTCTCGAAGCGTTTGATATCCCTGCCTTGGAAGCCAACCAAGTCCTGGTTCGGAACACCTACTCTGGCGTTAGTGTTGGTACCGAATTCGCCGTCATTCGCCACGCCCTAGATTGGGGGCCGTTCCCTGTCTGCACAGGTTACCAGGCCGTTGGCGTTGTTGAAGATACAGGCTCGGCTGTGAGTCGATTCCAGGTCGGCGACAAGGTCTACTACCGTCGCAACTTTCTACCCATGCAACTTGGCCATGAGACGATAAACACTTGTGCTGGGACCCACGTTTCCCATGCGATTGTGCCAGAAGATGCCGAGATTGAGCCAGTTCCAGTAGGAGTAGATGATGCCACTGGCTCTATGTTTGTCATGCCGTCGGTTGGCTACAACGCAGTCGATATGGCTGGTATACAGATGGGGGATGTGGTTGTTTTCCATGCGGTAGGTCTAATTGGCCTGGGTGCATTGGCGGCTGCACGATTGAGGGGTGCCATCACCATTGCTATTGACCTCAACCCCAAGCGGCTGGAGATGGCCAAGGCCATGGGGGCTGAGTATACGATTAACCCTAATGAAGAGGATATCAAAGCACGGGTGCAGGAGATCAAGCCGGGTGGTGCGGATGTGGTCTTTGAAGGTAGTGGTGTGGCGACTTGTTTGGATTTGGCCTTTCCCTTGGCCCGATTGCGAGGGAAGTTTGTCTTTTTGGGGAACTACGGCAATGCGCCCATTTCGTTCCACTTCTTGGTCCCTCACAGTAAACAGTTGACGGCCTTTTTCCCCTGCAATGATGGGTTGAAGCCATGTCGGGATGCCGTCTTGCGCAATATTGCAACAGGAGCCATTCCATGGGAGAAGACGATTACCCATCGGGTAGAGGCGAATGATGCACCGGCGCTTTATGAGGCCATCAATAAGAATGAGATGCCGGATATGATGGGGGCTGTGATTCGATGGAGTTGAGAGGACACCATCGAATCAACGCCAGTGGAAGTGCCTCATTCAGAGGAAGCTCTATAGATGCCTCAGTCCTGATAGGGTGACGATACAACTTGAAGATTATCGGCGCTTAGTTCTCCTGGTAGGATACCTTCCCAACTATAGCCATCGCCAAAGGGAATCCATGCCTTCCCGTCAAACCGACTCAGGATGGCAACGTCTATAGGACTATGATCTGTATCACTCATGTTTATGGGATAAAGGCAGATGGAACAGCGCCAATCTTGAATCGACTCAGCAGCCATTATGACACCTTCACGAGTGAGTTCGGGACCAGCACGCTGCAAGACTTCTACTGTCATCTCACCAATTAATTGACCAAAGAGCGTTTCGGGGGTGGCCCGTTCCAAATCACTGTAAGCATCGATAATCGCAAGGTGATTCACAATCCCTTGGTGTTCAGTTTCTTTCAATGAGCGCTGCCAGTCCACAGAAACAGTTCCCTCGGCCACAGCACCCACCATGACGGCACCACTCATTGCCGGACCAGGACCAAGAATTGGCACATCCCAATTAAGAGTGGTACGTGCTTGCTGAACCACACTACCAAAGAAAGGGCCAGCAGAAAATGCAACGATGACTTCTGTGCCAGCATCGTGAAGAATGGAAACCTGGGTGCTTAGATCAGGTGGCCCGACAGTATAACTTTCCTCTGCTACAATCTCCAATGAATCACCAATGGAGCGTTTAAGGGCTTCAATACCGGCTTCGAATCCTGTGTCTTGATGAATGATACCTAATTTTTTACCCGAATATGTATCAAGCAAATACCGTCCGAGCACGGCCCCTTCACCTGCATAGTGAGTGACTGCCCCAAAGACAGAAGGACGGGCAACCGGATCTTTTGTCCATTCCGTTGAACCACCAATCACAAAGAGATCGGGTACGCCCTGCTCTTCTAAGTAATCGACGACGGCCAAATGGGTTGGTGTACCGAGTCCCCCCACAATGGCAAAGACCTCTATCTCCTCTACCAATTTCTGGGTTACCTCTTCAGTTAAGGGTGGTGAATATTGATCATCTTCTAATAGATAGGTGATCTGTCGACCATGAATGCCATTCTCTGTTTCGTTGATATAAGAAAAGTAGGCCAGAGCAGCTTGATTGATCTGAGAAAAGTTAGCCAGTGGGCCAGTGAGTGGCGTGTGCGCACCAAGAACGATTTCGTCATCGGTAACGCCCGGAACAGCTGCATTCAAAGCTCCTATATCAGATGATGGCTCCGCCACGGGTAGTGCGTAGCAAGCACAAAGCATCAACGCTACTATGACTAGTAGTATTCCTTTAGGTAGATAGTATTTATGCATAAGTATCTCCTTACTTTTACAAGTATGTTTATTATGTAAATCCAACAACATATATCTCCATTTGAGTACGAGAACAGAGCCATGTTTGCCACTAAAACTAAACAAATACACATAGATAGACGTCTGCCAACCATCATACACAACTGCAGTTGAGAAAACGGAGTCTGATGTTTGTCTGCGCGTTGAGAAAGCGTTGATAATCAACGAATGACTTGGATACACGAAGGGAAAAAGATATAATGTGAGTTAGCTGACACATGAATTTCGCTTTGAGACTATCTATGCCACATCTATCGCTTACGCTATTAGGTCCATTCCAAGCCCACCTTGATAACAAACCCCTCTTGGGGTTTCAGTCAGATAAAGCGCGCGCTTTGTTGGTATACCTTATCGTTGAACGCGATAGGCCCCATAGCCGCATACAACTTGCCGAACTCTTTTGGCCAGATTCCTCAGAGAAGAGAGCGCGCACATATCTACGTCATGCCCTGGCAAATTTACGCGACATTATGGGGGATAAAGAGGCAAAAATTCCCTTCCTCATCGTTACACACCATACATTACAATTTAATCAGCAGAGCCAATATCAATTAGATGTTGCAGATCTTCTGGAGGTACTTGAGGAAGTACGAACCCCAGGTGTAGATATTCAGCACCCACGCGACTTGGCACTTCTTCAGAAAGTTGTTGATGAATATGCTCATCCCTTTCTAGATGGTTTTTATCTCAATCATTGTGTTGCATTTGAAGAGTGGAGCCGACTCAATCGCAAACGGATACAGAACCACCTAGTAGATGCGCTCAATTATCTTGTTGATATCAATGAACGGTTGGGGCATCATGAAAAGGCGCTCAAAGCGGCACAACAAATTGTGGCGATAGAACCGTGGCGAGAAGAAGCCCATCGTCGAATTATGCAAATACTGGTCTGTACTGGTCAACGCGGTGCAGCATTGGCTCAGTACGAGGTATGTCGTCATCTGCTAAGAGAAGAGTTAGACGTCGAACCTGGAACAGATACAGAAGTACTGTATCAGAAAATCCTGTCAGGTCAGTTTGATGAGGTGTTCTCATCAACACCCGATGACAATAGGCTGTCGATTAGACCAATAGGCCCTCTAATCCCGCCGAACAATTTACCTTCAGATTTGACTCCGTTGGTCGCTCGGGATCAAGAGATCCAGTCCATCTTACGCCTGTTGCACCAGGAGCAAGCGCGACTGATTACATTAACTGGTCCTGGAGGCGTTGGCAAAACGAGGTTGAGTATAGCTATAGCAAAGGCAATGTTTACTACCTTTACAGATGGCATCTACCTTGTGGAATTAGCCGCCTTACGTGACCCCAAGTTTGTTACATCTGCTCTAGCTGAAACCCTTAGTCTTAAAAATACGCAACGTAGCCTTTCGCTTCTTGATCAGATCATTGCGAAACTAAAAGTTCAGAACGCCTTACTCCTATTCGATAATTTTGAGCATGTGTTAAAGGCTGCCTCACTAATTTCAACACTTTTGGCTAGTTGTCCGCAGCTGAAGGTTTTGGTCACCAGCCGAGAATTGCTACGCTTACGCGGCGAGTTCGAATTTGTTGTACAGCCTCTGTTGGTATCCGAAGTTGAAGTGGATAATGGTAACGAAATCGTGGAAGAAGGAGAGCTGACAGGTGCGGTCGAACTCTTTCGCCAACGAGCTTGTGCCGCTAACCACAATTTTGAAATGGATAAAACCATTCTGCCCATTGTTACCCAAATTTGCAGACGATTAGATGGATTGCCGTTAGCAATTGAGTTGGCGGCAGCACAGAGCAAATACTATTCTATATCGGATCTTTTAGCCAGGTTAACGGATACCACAAACCATGATTCGCTTGGCTTCTTGAAAATGGAATGGCAGAGTGCTCCAACTCGTCAACACTCTCTATGGGCAACCATCACCTGGAGCTATGAACTGCTTAAACCCCATGAACAGCTTCTATTCAATCGGCTGTCGATCTTTGCAGGAGGCTGGACATTGGAAGCGGCTCTAGCAGTATGTGGTAAGGAGTTTGCTCCAGGCGTAAGCACATTAGAAGGTATGATATCCTTGGTAGACAAAAGCTTAGTCTGTCGGATTCATGGTCGCTACGATAGCGCCCGCTTCATGATGTTAGAGACGATTCGCGAGTTTGGATTGGCACGGCTGCAGCAGAGTGACGAACAACTCGCTATCGAAGAAAAACATGTTACATACTATAAAGAATTTACTCAACAAGCCCAACCAAAGCTCAGAAGTAAAGACAGTGTCAAAATGATAGCAGCCATGCGTGTAGAGTATTTCAATATCCGCGCGGCGTTGCGATGGACACTTGACCATTACGAAGTGGAAACAGTTTTAGCACTCTGCGATGCCTTATTGCCGTTCTGGAATATCACTTATCGCAGAGACGCAGAAATTTATCTAGATGAAGCAATTGCATTGGCCAGCAACATGGCACCATGTTCTAGCTATGTCAATACATTGGCGAGCGCAGGATACGTGGCATTTGGATTTGGTAAGCGTAGGCAGGGGAAAGAACTTCTAGAGCGCTGCCTTGCCATGAATAAGGCCATTGGGAATCTAGGTTCTCCTACTAAGTTAGGTTTCACGTACGGTTTATTGGCCTGGAATATGTTTGATGAAGGAGATTATGATGCAGCGTACGCATACTGGGAAGAGGCGCTTGGTCATGCGCACAAAGCAGGGGACGAGTGGAATCTGGCTATGCAATTATTACAAAAAGGGTATATGGACTACCGTCTCGGTTATATAGAGCAAGCCGAGATGTTGATCGAAGAAGCAGTAGCCCGCCATCGAGTCGTTGGACAGAAGTGGGGGATTTCACTCTCACTGAAACATTTTGCTGAAGTGCATATTCGCAAAGGAAATTTCACATTGGCAAAACAGATTTTAAAAGAGAGTCAAAGCTATGCAGAAGAATTGAAGGTTCAGAGCCTTGTTGCTAGTACCAAACAGTCTTTAGCCTCTATTGCCCTGGAAGAAGCAAATTATAGCAAAGCGACAATTCTACTGACTGAGTCAATCAGATATCAGTACGAAAATGGCAAAGAACAAGATCTACTTGAGGCAATGAGACTATTTGTCCAGCTCGCTAATGTGAAAGAATGCTATACAGATTTGTTGCAGCTTGCGAGTGCTATTGCTCACAACTATCAGCGGTTATCCATCATACTACCGCCCCTCGAACAGAAAAAACAAGATGATTACATCGCTACAGCTTACCAAAATTTGAGCACAGAGTCCGCAACAAGAGCCTGGAGGCTCGGTGCAAGCATGACGATCGACGAAGCAGTGACCTATGTCCTGGAGACCATGTCCGCTAAACGTCACCTAGTTGGAAACTAAATTGGATTGAAATGTCAGTATTTGATCACTCAACCAAAGTACAATGAATTTGCAAGGTTTTGTTCAATCAGCAGACCCCACTGGCAAGTAGAGCCATGCTTTGGAGCACTCCTAACAATGCTTTAAGGCTCAAGTTCTAAAGCAAAAGCAGTTCGTTTGATCAAATCAAGCGTAATTTTGACAAGTTACGCATAATCAAATATATAAAATGTAGATAGAAGCCAGGGTTCACTCAATGCCCTGGTTTCTTTCATCTGCTAACCAGATTCAGTAGACCCAAACAGCGACTTTGATTCTTATCCTCGGCCCTTTTAAGAACGACAGTTGAGTCTGCATTCTAAAGCCCACTTAGTAGAGGGTCGGGGAAAACAAACCTACTCAAAAACGGACGTCGTATAGGGTACTCACCCCGTTGTTACGGTCTACTGAAAATAGTATTCGGGCAGAATTGAGATGATGGCATATATCGATTTAGTGATACAGTGGACACAGGAACATCCGAGAATTGTCTTTTGGGCAATGAATATCACTCTTTGCGCCCTGTACCTACTTGCCCTATATAATATGGCCGTTAAGCCCCCACCAAGGGATGATAAGCTTACCCACTGGAATTATCGGTTCAATGGCTTCTGCCTAGCTGCTGGCCTAACGTGTCTTGCGCTGAAAGTTCTCTCTGGTACGCTGGACCTGGATAGGCCATATAGGGCATTTGAATTTGGTGATAGTCTCTTTTTCTGGGCCTATTTAATTTCGTCCGTGCTGGACATCATCGAACACAGCTTGGAGTTTAAACGAGAGAAGTCAAAAGGATCATTATTCAAAATTCTTAAGTCCGCTGGAATGACTGTTTACAAATTTTTCAAGACCCCTATGGCAGTAAAAAAACTTACGACTTTTACGTTCTATGGGTTTGCAACAAAAGCCACCCGAACAGCGGCTTATATGACGACACTCTACGCGACAGCCGATCTGCTTGGGATGCTCTTTATCTCTTTTCTATTGGTATTGGGTGCCCATACACTGGGCTTGAAACGGTTGAATGCTGATTCAGATTAAGGCTGAGAGGGAATCGTCAATGAATAGTCCGTAGTCGTGTGGTCGCTTGGTCCAAAGTCGGCTCTGTCGATTTCCATCCCATGACGGTCTGCCCTGAAAAATGGGACACGGACCAGATGGACTAGTTGGATAACAAGGCCCTCACCAGTAATTGAGTGGAAGTTTCCATAATGACTTGGGATAGGGGTGGCTTACGCCTCTGCGATGACGCTCTTTCCTCGAGAATAGGCTGCGGCGACGACCGGATCCAGTAGATGGCCGCCTTCGGTGACCAACGTGCCCGCTAACGGTAAGAGGGTGCCGGTTCCACCATCGACAGATGCGACTTTCAGTGCAGGTCCAGCCACGAGGAGTTGGGCGATCAGTGCAGTGGGTTCAATGGCTGTTAGATCGGTAGGTGTGCTCACTTCTATTCCCAGATCAGCGGATGTAGGTAGACCTGAACGAGTTGGATGAACTTCTTGGTCGCCTATAAGAAGCGAAGAAATTGATTGTTCTCTGTTATTTGTCTCCGATTGGGCAAATTCCGCTTGGCGTTCAGCTAGGCGAGCGCGAATTTCATCTGTGTTGCTTACATTCCACTCACCCGTCATCATCTCTTTCAATTCCTCTAGCTGAAAGTAGAAGGCTTCATCTCGGCTCTGAAGGCGCCCGTCACTCATGGCTTCTTGGGCTGCCGCTTGAATCCAGCGCCGACTGCCAGCAAGAATGTACGCGAAGGCATCCAAAGCTTGACTCTGTAGCCGGAAGAGTTTGGGCAAGCGGTCTAGCCAGACCTGTATGTTCTTACGCTCTTTAGCATCCACAATTTGCATCATTTCTTGAATGGATGTTTGATTTACGCCGCCGACGGCAGAGGTGGATTCTCGATTGGCCAAAGCGAGCACACAACCAAGAAGCAGATTGGGATCTTCTTCCCAACGTGGGTTTTTGAGTTCGCTCTCACCAGCGCAGCGATGGCCATGATCTTTTGTGAAGTCAGTTAGAGCCGCTTTGAATTTGCCATGCTCTAACCAAGATGACCACTCTGCAGTGCCCTTGCCGTCAGGCATTGAAATCCCTTCGTTGCGGGCTAGCTGAGCTAGGTCAAGGACGGCTGAGCTGATATCTGATTCGATAAGATTGCTCAATTGGGTGTTGCCCAGCCCCTGGTAGAGCGCGCTTGCATACCCTAAGCTTTGGGGGAAGGGAGAAGCTGGCTCCAAAGCCCATAAAATTTCATTGAATCCCAATTCTAGGTTGTGACGGGCAGCAAAATAGAGCCTCATGCTGTCTGCACCCACTCGCTCAATCTGCTCCATAACCTGTAAAATTTCAGCTTGGCTCCACTTCAGTCCCATGACCGTCTCAAACCAGGTACGCGCTTTTTGGCGTATGAGGGGAGCTTCATTTACCAGCTCATCAACCGTAGACCAAACTTTCTTGGCTTTGCGGTTGCCGAGCAGGCCAGAGAATAAGCCGCTCTTGGTCGCGGCCAACGGATAGGGTTGACCGTTGATGCGTAGCGTCAGGGGAGCAATGCCTTGCACCGCTTCGAGTTGAGCTGAGAGCGTCAAGTTTAGATACGCTTTCCCCTGATGTTGGCGGACCAGCCGAGCAGCAGGCTGCGGCTCAAAGCCAAGCTGCATATAGTAATCGAACCAGCCTCGTCGCAAAATTTCGGCTAGAATACTGTAGGAGAAGGTGGATAGGTGGGCTGGACCCAGCGCAGATAGGGGTCCATGATCCCAAACTGGGTCAGCATGTGATGGAGTACGGTTGTCTGTATAATCGAACAAGATCGATTCCTTGTTAAGTGATTCCTAAGAAATAATTAGAAAACAAGGATTAGAAGATTTTAAAGATTCAAGAGAGAAATTTGTGTAATCTTCGTAATCTTTGTTCTAAAAACTTTCTCGCTTTTACTTAGATAGTAACTGAGGTCAATTTAGGAATTGAGATGGATTTGGTGATTGGGATGGATAAGGTAAAATGATACCTAAAGAATAACGTTCATTGTCCGCGGTTTATTGGGATGTGTCAAAAATCGCCGATTCACAAACTTCAGAAATCATCATGTCAACAAACAATACCATGCTTGGGGCATATGGGGAATGGGCTGCTGGTCTTGTACCTGATAGTCCAGCTTCTTTTTCATTCCGCGCCCCTCATTGGAGTGAACTGGAAGCGTGGCGCGAGGCAGCCCATAATCAACTTACAGAGCGGATAGCCATGCCAGATATAGCTGCATCTGGGCTGGCCGATCTTCGAGTCGAGCGCTCTTTTATCTATGACGGCTTGCAGATGGAGCTGCTCTCTTGGCAGTTACCCTATGGCCCCAGAACAGAGGCCCTGCTCTTAAAGCCAGCCGATGCAGCAGAGCCACTGCCTGGCGTTGTTGCCCTTCACGATCATGGCGGATTAAAATTCTATGGTTGGCAGAAGATCACTCAGACGGCTGATACGGTCCATCCCAGAATCATCGATCACTGGAATGCCTATGGAGGTGTAGCCTGGGCCAATCAGCTAGCTAAGCGCGGATTCGTCGTTCTGGTACCGGATACCCATGCATTTGGATCACGCCGCGTCCGCCTGCACGATCTACCTGAAGAGATCCGCAATGGTCTAGATGACAGTTTGTGGCAAGAAGAGCCACTGGACGAGTCATTAGAAAACGTCAACGCCTACAACGAATGGGCTGCTTGGCATGAATCAATCATGGCTAAATCACTCTTTAGCGCTGGAACGACGTGGCCAGGCGTCTGGTTGGCTGAGGATCGAGTGGCACTGGATGTTCTTTGTGCCCGGCCGGATGTAGACGCCAATCGGATTGGTTGTGGCGGTTTATCGGGTGGCGGGATGCGCACGGTATTCTTGGCGGGTGCGGATGAGCGAATTCGTTGCGCTGTCTGTGTGGGAATGATGACGACGTGGCGGGATTTTCTGCTCTACAAATCCCATACCCACACCTGGATGGTTTATGTTCCTCTGTTGCCTACCGAGCTCGATTACCCCGAGATTTTGGGTTTACAAGTGCCTCGGCCCACCCTTGTTCAGAATAACAATGAGGATCCTCTCTTTTCTCTGGCCGAGATGAAGCGGGCCGATGGCATCCTGCAAGAGGTATTTGCCAAGGTTGATGCTCGTGATCGATACCGCTGTAGCTACTATCCAGGGCCCCACAAGTTTGACCAACCTATGCAGGAAGAAGCATTTGCTTGGTTTGAGCAATGGCTACCCGAGCGGTCGTGATCAGTTAACACCGTCACCCGTGAAAAACCATCAATTTATGCGGATCCTGAGTAAATTTGGAGAAATCATGTCTGAACCCTACCGAGGTATTTTTGTTATCGTTGTCACCCCCTTTACTGAAGATTTACAATTAGATGAAGAGAGCTTACGCCGAGAAGTAGATTTTTGCATTCGGGCTGGTGCTCATGGACTAGTCGGCCCAGCCAATGCGAGTGAATTCGCCACCATGTCTGATGATGAGCGACGACGTTGGCTAGATATTGTGGTGGATGAAGCCAAAGGGCGAATTCCCGTGATTGCAACCACGACATCAGGACATAAAGTTCCTGTCGTTGCGATCAGTCAGTATGCCCAGCAGATCGGTGCCGATGGCATAATGGCCATGCCGCCCCATATTTTGCACCCGGACGCTGATGGCTGCTACGATTACTATCAAGCACTCTCTGATGGGCTGGAGATTCCCATCTTCATTCAAAACTATATTGGCCCCATCGGTACACCAATGAGCAATGAGCTGGTGGCCCGCATGTGCCGAGAACTTCCCAGAGTTGAGTATATCAAGGAGGAGACGCTTCCTGAGCCGCGTCAGATCAGCCGTACGCTGGCTGCGGCTGGAGATGCCTGTAAAGGGGTCTTTGGCGGACAGGGGGGCATTTACATCATGGATGAGTGGCGACGGGGTGCATGCGGCAACATGCCTGCTGGCCAAGTGACTGATATTCATGTCGATATATGGAATATGCTGGAAGCCGGCGATGAGCCAGGTGCACGAGCTCTATACTATGAGTCTATGCCGCTCATCAATTTTGAACGCTTGCATGGTGTGGCAACCTACAAAGAAGTACTTAAACGTCGTGGTATCTTTACCACAACGGCGAGTCGGGGTCCTCGTATGTTCCTGGATGAAATGGATCTCAAGGAATTGGATGCCATATGGGAGCAGGTTTCTCCACTATTGCGCGTGTAAGATGATTTTACTTACGCACAGAATTCCGCTCTATGACCACCTGCAGTTTACAATCTGCCCCGAAAATAGGAGACAGATTCAGATAGTTTAGGAGGATCTTTGTCATCCTCCGTGGTGCATCTTGATCCATGAAAAACTACTGAGGGCAGCCTAGCGCATGAATCACACAAAAAGAATCACGAAATTGCAATTCACATAAGACGAGGTATACGATGGCAAAAAGCAATCCAAAGCTAATTGAGGCCCTCCGAGAGACAGCAGATCGACTACACTCTGGTGCTAGGTATGAGTGGGGCCATATGGGACGTTGCAACTGTGGGCATTTGGTCCAGACGATTACAGAGCTGAGCGACACGGAGATTGTCGCCTGCGTTGGTAATCAGCTCGATGAATGGACTGAATTTGCTACCGACTACTGTGAAGGAACTGGTCAGAATGTGGAAGGTCTCTTTGCCACGCTCCATCAGGTAGGCTTTGGCTATCAGGATGTAATCCATTTGGAAAATCTCTCTGACAAGAACGTGCTTCGGCATTTGGGTAATGGGACACCCCGCTACTTGCATCGTAACAATGTAGCCGACGTGACGCTCTATATGGAGACACTGGCAGAATTGCTTGAAGAGGAACACGCATAACGTAGAATATGATCCGACAACTGGCGAGAAGGTTTGGGAGTACAGAGCCAACCCAGGCGCGCAGTTCTACAGCGCCCAACGGCTAAGCCTGGGGAATGTCCTTATCTGTGAAGGAACCTCTGGGCGAATTTTTGAGATCAGCCGCCAAGGGGAATACGCATGGGAATGGATTACACCTATCGTCAGTGGTAATGACCAAGGCGATCTCCGAACGTGGATCTACCGTGCCTATCGGTATAAATTGGATCATCCAGCCTTTGTTGACCAGGAGTTAGACCCTATGAGCTACCGGGAGTTGAACGTAGCATTAGGACTGTTGTAGAAACGCGGCTAGTCGTCTGATGCATCACGAGGCGTTAAATCATGAGGTGTTAAATTTTGAATGTGCGTAGGCAGGCGGGGATTGACAATTCCATTGCTATCCTGCTGATTTGGCGCAATATAGAACCGTTGGGTAGGGTAGGCTAGCCGTATATCAGCATTCTCACTGAGCATATCCAATACCTCTTCCCAAATGATCTCAGCACTACCGCGGCGACGCCTTGGTTCACATAGATAGCGAATAGTCAGATCAACCCCATTCTCAACCACGCTCGTATAAACGTTTGGTGTTAGGTTGCGATAAAAGATCAGAAAATGCTTGGAGGCCTCCCGGACCTTGCGCCGAGCTGTCTCTTGGGTCATAGAACTGTGATTATCGACAATCGCTTGGAGTAGCTCTTTTGCCTTACGCCAGTTGCTCTCAAATGTTATTACCACCGAAATTTCGTTCCAGATAAAGTCTACGCCGTCGTTATAATTCGCCAACGATTCGGTGAAGACTTTGCTATTAGGAACGTGAATGATGCGTCCTGTACTCTGATCTGAATCGACCCAGTTTCCTATCTCCATCAGAATGAACTGAAATGGGCGAATGTCCAACACATCCCCGGCAAAGTCACCCACCTGTATACGATTGCCGACGCGAAAAGGGCGTCGGCTCAAGATGTAAATCCACCCTGCCAAGCTAATGATAAGCGGCTGAAGAGCAATGGCTACCCCTGCAGAGAAGAGTCCCAGATAGGTCGTCATATTGGTGAAGCCATCGCTCCAGATTGGTCCGATAACAAAGACGGCAATGACGTAGGCAGTATAGCTCATGGCCTTTTGCCACTGGAATCGTGCCACCTCACTCTCAGTTTGGTAAGCCACAATTCGTAAGACGACAAATCGCACGATCCCAATTATAAGTAAAATTCCCCCGGACAGAAGGGCCTTTCGGGTTACCACGTTGTCTAGAAATAGCAGTAAATCTGTAAAATTCATCGACGAAGAACAACTCCTATACCTCGCCAGAAAAGTCTTGTCCCGACTTTTGACCAATGCGCTCTGAGAAATTTTAAGGAGGGAGGACAGAACTTTTCTGGTTATCTATAAGAATGAGTCGTAAAACGACTTGTACGTTTCGTTAGCGTGTAGACCTTTCAAGTGGGTCAGTTATTTCATTTCTGTTGCCAAAATAGTCAGCCGACCACAGTAGGAGGGACTATCTATTGAGATTGCTGATTTTTTGAAGCATCGATTACTAGCACAAGGTTACATCCTTTGCCCAAAATGGTCAATGCGGTCGTTTTCAAAATCGGAGTTTTCCATAGCTTCTACCCGGGAGAGCAAACACCCGTTTTGACACGAAGCTGAGTATATAAGGATGAAAAAGGCTTTCAGCTAATTAGCCGTCAGCATTCAGCTAGAGTTTGACTATACTTCGAAGTCGATTTTTATACTTTCCTATACTATGAAAAAGAGCACAAAATTACGTAGTTATGCAGATGCACTCTCAAATTGAATATGGTATACTATACAAAAATAGTACACATCTGAATGTTACTGATATCTGACCAGTACAATTGGACATAGCTCTTTATGTATTTGAATCGTTAGAAACCTGAGCGCTTTATCGAAAGCTATCTCAGTAACGATTTATGCAAAGATTTACTAATGAAAAGTGAGGAATTTGATGGCTAAACGTAGCACACGAAGAAAATATACCCGTAACGAGAAGATCTTCTATATTTTGAGCCTGCTAATCGTTTTTAGCATGGTCTTTGCCTCAATTGCGCTCCTGTTCGATAGTGGAGGCGGCGGAGCAATAGGAACCTTCTAAAAATCACTCGTCTTTCCCTGTTTCCCATATCTACAAACATCTCATCAAAGGGGCGACTTAAAATCGGTGGCTGCGATGTTGCAGAGCTAGCCGAGGTTTATGGATCACCCCTTTATTTGTATGATAGAGCTACGTTAGAGAGCAGTGCAGCCGCGTACAGAACGTCTTTGTCAGCGGCTTATCCTGGCTCCAGTCAGGTTACCTATGCGGGAAAGGCATTCCTCTGTACGGCCATGGCCCAATGGGTTGAACAGTCTGGATTTTGGCTCGACTGTACAGGTGCGGGTGAACTCTACATTGCGAAATCAGCGAACTTTCCGCGCGAGCGTCTGTTGGTTCATGGTGTGAACAAAAGTGCAACTGATCTACAAGCAGCTTATGCCCAAGCAGGCACAATTGTTGTTGATAATCTGACGGAACTACATCACTTACTCCGATTAAATCACCACTCACTCAAATCATGTAGGAAGCCGTCAGCTCTGCCGAATCTATGGTTACGAGTTCGTCCAGGTATTGCCGTTGAGACCCACAAGTACACCCAAACCGGTCAGGAAGATAGCAAGTTTGGTATGAATCTGGCTGAGGCATTACATGCACTCGAACTTGCTCGGCAGCATGACTTCTCCGTAACGGGTATACACTTCCATCAGGGTTCCCATTTTCACAACCCAGAACCAATCGGCCCTGCCCTGAACATGATTCTCGATCTACTTGTGGAGATTCGTGACCAGAGCGGCTGGCTACCAGAGAGACTTTGCCCGGGTGGTGGCTGGGGTGTCCCATACCACGAAGACGACTTGCCGCATCCAAGTATAGGTGACTATGTAACATTTGTGGCCGAGACACTTGAGGCTGGCTGCCGAGAGCGAGATCTTGCGCTCCCCGCGCTACATCTAGAACCAGGTCGTAGTTTGGTTGCACAAGCAGGCGTGGCAATCTATCAGGTCGGTTCTGTTAAGGAGACTCAGCAAAAGCGCTGGTATCTAATCGATGGAGGGATGGCTGATAACCCACGTCCTGCCCTCTACCAGGCTCGCTACACGGCCTTGCCCGTCGTCGAACAGTCCAATCGGCCTGTGACAACAGAGGCCACGCTAGGTGGCCCCTTTTGTGAAAGTGGCGATATCCTGATTCATGATCTAGCATTGCCGGATCTGCTCCCTGGGGAATGGATTGCTGTCCCTGTCAGCGGGGCTTATCAGCTTGCAATGGGCAGCAACTACAACGGTGCCACCAGACCAGCCGTTGTTTGGCTCGATCAAGGAGAAGCGTATCTGATCCAGCGCAGAGAGACCGTAGACGATCTGATTACCCGAGATCTTCCTTTCCCTTCTTCATAAGTCTGGTTGCATTACAACCGAAATCAACCCAATATTTTGAGATTTCGTGGCAATCTCCTCTTACCTCTAATGGTATTAAACTTAGGAATCGATCAACCACCTTGAAGAGCAAGTTAAAAGATAAACGTCGTAAAGGAAAGAAGAAGCGTTCGACGGCTCGAGTAGTGCCCCAGAGCCAGATCTATTACTGTGAGGCCGACGTTCCCGATGGGTTGGAAGAGCTAGCCCACAGCGAGATGCGTTACGTGCTCGGCAACCGAATGCGACTATCGCTTCCGGTTGAGCAACTTCTGGGTACTGGCGCAATCCCTTTCACCTATAGTGGTCCGCTTCAAGCACTGATTCAGCTTCAGACTGTTCTAACTGTTTATACTGTTCACTACATTGACGTGGCAAGGCCGACAGGACTGCTGGGACATCATACATTCAAAGCGCTGGTTCATGAGATGCAGACGATCCAGCGCATGTGGCCTGCTGGCACCTTTGAGAGCTTTGGCATCAGTGCAGCCGGCAGCGACTCGGACGTGATGCTCCGCCTGCGTGACGAGTTTGCCGAAGCGCTTGGCGTAACGCCTCTCTCTCACGAGATGGATCTAGTCATGCGCTTACGACGTCCGCGCCCCAAGAATGGCCAGACGGCTGCCGAAAATGATAATACGGTCAGTGGCTGGGAGGCGATGCTCCGTCTCTCACCTCGCCCTCTCTCTGTAAGATATTGGCGGGTTTGTGATATGGAGGGAGCACTCAATGCGGCAGTTGCTCACTCTATGATCAAGTTGACCCACCCCAAGCCCAGCGACTTTTTTTTCAATCTCATGTGTGGTTCTGGCACGCTGCTCGTTGAACGGCTGGCTTATGGGGACGTTCGCAGAGTGGGCGGCTGTGACATCAGTGCTGAATCCCGATCCTGTGCGGAAAAGAATCTTGCCGCGGCTGGGATTAAGCCAATCGTCGAACTGCATGATTGGAATGCTACTACCCTCAATCTGCCTGACTCCACAGTCGATGCGCTAGTCGCCGACCTTCCCTTTGGCTTTGCCGTAGGCTCCCACGTTGAGAATGTAGAAGTGTATCCGGCTGTTCTCGCTGAGGCTGCCCGCGTTGCCAAATCGGGTACTCGTTTTGTTGCCATCACCCAGGAGGTGCGCTTGATGGAACAGGTTGTTGCCGAATCCGATGCCTGGGAATTAGAAGAAGTTTTGCGGATTCAATTGCGAGGCCTACATCCGCGCATTTTTGTGATGAGGAGGAAAAGCTCATGACGACCCGCTGCTCCTGGTGCGGTAATGATCCGCTCTACGTCAATTACCACGACACCGAATGGGGTGTCCCTATTTACGATGACAAAGCTCTCTGGGCCAAGCTGATTCTGGATGGTGCTCAAGCTGGTCTGAGTTGGATTACCATTCTGCGTAAGCGCGAGAACTACTATGCTGCTTTTGGTGGGCTAGATCCGGAAAAAGTCGTTTACTATGATGAGGCAAAGGTGGCGGAACTGCTGCAAAATTCAGGCATTATACGCAATAAGCTGAAGATCAATTCGGCCATCAAGAATGCCCGCGGCTACCTGCAAATCACCGAAGAATATGGCTCTTTTAGCACCTTCGTTTGGGATTTTGTGGACGGAAAACCTGTACAGAACGCTTGGCAGACCATGGCCGACGTGCCTGCTGAGACTGAGACATCCAAGGAAGTGAGCAAGGCACTAAAGAAGTACGGCTTTAGCTTTGTGGGGCCGACGATTGTCTATGCTTGGATGCAGGCTGTTGGGATGGTCAATGATCATGTGATGGACTGTTTTCGGTATGGGGAAGTAGGTGGTGGCTAACGGCATGACAACCTTCATCTACTGCCCTCACTGTGCCACCCCACTCCATTCCCAACTCAAGGCGGAACGTCTCCGCCCTACCTGCCCATCTTGTGGCTACATCCAATACCGCAACCCAACCATCGGCGTTGCTGTGATTGTGCAAAACGAACAGGGCCTCATCCTGCTAGGGCGCCGGGCCGCTGGTCACTCCTATGCTGGTATGTGGTGCATTCCTTGTGGTCATGTGGAGTGGAATGAGGATGTGCGGGATGCGACCAAGCGGGAGTTTGCCGAAGAGACGGGTCTAAAGGTACAAATTGGAGAAGTAGTAGCAGTTCACTCAAACTTTCATAACCCCAAGCAGCACACGGTTGGCGTCTGGTTTCGGGGGTATGTGGAAGGGGGCAAGTTGGCGGCCGGGGATGATTTGGATTCGGTAGACTATTTTCCATTGACTGAATTGCCTAGTGCATTGGCCTTTCCAACGGATCGGGTGGTGTTGGATGATCTATAATCGTTGAAATGACTAAATTCCTCTATAAAACGCTTAATATTTTTCCATAGATGAGCGACTATTAGACGTGATATAGTAGCGATGCGGCACTACAAGCCACTGTTCCGAATGCGCTTCAAGGACGTGTACTCACCTTGATCAGCAGCAGTCTGCAAGCAACGACGCCCATCGGTTTGCTCATCGCTGGTCCATTGGCGGACCAGTTTGGGGTACAACTTATCTACATCCTCTGTGGCACGTTGATGTTGATGAATAGCTTTATCTATTTCTTCACCCCGTCGATTCTTTACTTCGAAACCCAGGGCAAGCAGAGGTTGGATGACCGGTCCGTCAAGCGCGCTCAAGTATCCTTCGAGCTGTCCTTAGAGTCCACTGACGCATCCGATCAATCCGTTTCCCTAAACCGCTGACACTTGCCTTACCTCTTCAATACTGGCAGAAATAGGCGTTGTATCCCGCTTGTAGGCTCCTGCTCTTGCTCAGGTAGTGGATTGGCCAAACCCTCACATTGATCGGTGGTAGCACGGCAGACTGGCATATTTCTTGCGCTATGGACAGCATCGGCCCAGAATGCGCTAAGGAATTCATCCCACTCTGTGGCACCAGCCCAAGAGAGGTTGGTCTGATTGTAGAAGAGCTGACGTCTCTGCTCGTCTACCCCTAGAGGAAGATAGACGCCCAAGCCGCCGAAGTTTTCCCACTGCCACGTCTGATCGCTGTAGACCCACGGGATACCGCCCTCAGAATCTTTGGCAATGATGACCTCATCGATTGAATCCTGAAGCGTCTGCGCAGCCTGTTGGATCGTTCCGTTGGTGCTTAGTTGGTTGCTAAGCTGAATAGAAAAGTCTGCCAGATCAACGTAGCTGTCGTCACTGTCGAGGATGCCGTCAAAGTTGCTGTCGAACCGTTCAGCGGCGTTGAACGATTGAAAGATAGCCGATTTCTCATCTGGTATAACAGACTGCAGAGATTGAGCCAGCGTGGAGACGTTCCCAGCCAGCGTCTCCATTGTGCTCAAGTCCGCCAATGCCAGGGTGAAGGGATGCCCTGGATTGGACCTCAACTCTGCTGCTTCTAGCGCCAACCAACGGGTACCGAGACTATCACCATCATTTTGGGTCACCACTTCCGGCAAGAGCGCGTTGTAGTTGAACGAGGCCCAGTCTAGATTAGGTGATGAGAGTAGGTATTTTGCAGACGTGCGCAATTCGTAGGCCACTTCAACCATGCCCATGGAGCAGCCGTCAAGGTAGAGCAGGTCGATCTTCTTGCCGCTATTGTTGACCGCCCAGTGAAGCGCCTCACCCAAAGCTAGTGTAGAAAGCGACTGGCTATTGGATGCTCCTGCTTGTGGATGATCGTCCCACAACATGCCACCCAATGAGTCATTCTGGTCGCTCCAGACTCGAGGCTGGCCGGGCAGCACATTGGCACTCCATCCGCTGCCATGACCTACCAGCGAGACCACAAGCTGAGTGGCATTGGGATAAGCCGCATTGGCGTCGGCAATAAATTGATAGAGGCTAGAGGGATTGGCCGTATCCTCGGTATCAAATTGCCAGAAGTTCTGGCCCATTACATATCGTCCATTACAGGTGATGTTGAGCAAGCTTGGGCAGAAAGGATCTTCGTCATGGAGCATGTCGTAGACGTAAACATCGCCATTGTCGCCCGGTCCGTCGATGAGCAGACGGACGTTCATGCCATCTGCTGCACCAGCTTCAATATTGTTGACCAACCTGGTCCAGCTTTCACCCAGATTGTTGTCCAAAACAGCATAGATGAGGGCCAGCGGTTTTGCTGGTTCCGCGGTGGCCGAGGGAACGGGTGTCGGTTCGGGGCGGGGAGTCTCATCCAGGTAACGAACAATCTTGAGGCGATTGTAGAGAGCTGCACCTTCGTCATTAACCGCAACGCCAAGAAGGATATGGCCCGGTTCTTCTATAGCAACAGCAGAGATTCCTGCACTAAATTCTGGTTGAGTCAACGCACCATGGGTACCAAATCGAGTGTCAAGTTCACCAGTTGCAAAGCGTCTTTGGAGCAGATAAGGACCAATCCCGCTACGATAGAGTACTCTGTCGCTTCCGTCAATGATTAGGTTTTCTGCCACATCACTCAGTTCAAGAGAACGGAAGATGGGATCGGGTGTACCGTCGTGCTGGTACCCTTTGAGCAGAAACTTGCCGTTGACAGCGAGCGAAATAATGACGCGCCCATTCGATTGGACAGCCAATCCGTAGATCGTAGGCACTGCTGCATCAGCGATGGTTTGGAAAGCAAGCTGTCCGCCATCACCAAAGCTGCTATCAAGTTGCCCGTTGGTCTCATATCGTTCGACCAGAGCGGTAAACTCATAACGCTGATTAAATTGATCAACCAAGGTATAGGTACAGCGGGCGACCAAGATCTTGCCATCGGGTTGTGTAGCCATGTCAAAACCATACACACATCCATCATAGGAAGTTGGCAATTCTCCCAACTCGTCAATCCGAACCCCAATGCTGTTGAAGGTCGGGTCGGGCTGGCCATCTTGACCAAAGCGGGCCAGGATACGTTTACGCTCCTTTTTACCCAATGCCACAATCTGCCCACTGTCCAGCAGGGAGATATGATCAAACCAGTCCAGCGGATTTGTGGTTGCCAAAGCATCAGCCACGCCTTCATTCCCAAAGCTCGGATCCAGGAAACCGTCAGCACTAAAGCGAGCAATCCGAAGTCCATAAGCAGCCAAAATCTTGTCGTCTTTTTGGACCGTAACGAGGTTGAAGTCGGTGTAGATCATGCCGTTGTAGCCAAAGCTGACGTCTAGGGTACCGTTGGGGTGGTAACGAGCTAGGGTCCAACGCTCGTTGCATGAGCTGGATACCAGGAACCGTCCAGTCGATTGAACAACAATCTGCGATGTGTGTTGGTGGTAGAGACCTGGTTCATCGCTCGGCACGACGTCCAACTGCTGCTGGCAACCAGAATCGACTTGGCCATTGTTGCCAAAGCTGAGCGACCAGCCTTCGGGATGAACGACAGGGTTTGAGTCTCCTATGGGTGTGGTTGTGGCGGTGGCCAAGGGCGTCCAATCTGGATTTACCGTTGGCGAGGCAGTGTAAGTTGCCGTTGGTGTGGGCATTGGTGTTCCATTTGGATCGACCGTTGGCGTGGCCGTTGGGTATTCTATAGGAGTTGGTGTTGATGTTGCCATGGGATCTGGCGTTGGGAGTGGACTATCAAGATTCTCTACGTAGCGCACCAGCCGAATTTGATCGAAAACGTCCGGTGAATCCCGCCCAGCAACATCCAGGATAAAATTGCCTGATGGTTCCTGCACAAAGTCCAGAATTGAGGTTGCAAATCCATCCACCCCAATTTGGCCACCGTTGCCAAAGCTTGTATCTAGTGCACCAGATGGTTGAAGTCGCATAACGACATGGGTGGCAGCGGTCATTGGATCCTTAAAAAGGATGCGATCATTTGCGTCGATGACGAGTGTATATATGTCTTGTACCACATCAAAGGGCTGGAAGGTTGTGTCCAGTGTACCATCTGCCTGAAACGCCGTGATTGTGTAAAAGTGATTATAAATCATTGATGCGATGATACGTCCAGTGGACTGCACACCAATTGAAAAGATGCGTGCATGTTCGGGCGGAAACTCCACCAAGCCAGCGACGCCAAACGAAGGGTCCAACGTACCATCGGGATTATATCGTTCAAGGATGACTTTCGGCCTGAAATTCTGGTTGAATGGATCGACCATATCATACTCGCACCGGGCTACAAGCAACTTCCCATCTGGTTGGGCGATCATGTCACTGCCATAGACACAGCGCTCAAAATCGTTTGGCAATGAGTCGAACGCCACAGTCAGCAAACCTGTTGCATTGAACTCTGCATCCAACGAACCATCGCTATTGAACTTGGCCAGTATCCTTTTTTGGCCAATCTTTCCAAGTGCAGCGATTTTGCCCTCTTGCAGCAACACCACGTGAGCAAACAAGTCATCGATGTCAGCGGTGGCCAGCGTATCGGCAATGCCATCGCCGTCGAAGGATGGATCGAGGGAGCCGTTGACATTGAAACGGGCAATACGCAAACCGGACGCAGCCAGAATTTTGTCATCAGCCTGAATAGCGACTAGATTAAAGTCAGTTGTAAGTGTACCCCCGTTACCAAAGCTTTGATCTAGCGTTCCATTTGGATGATAACCTTTAATGGTCCACTGATAGTTGCACGAAACAGAGACAAGTAACCGGCCCGTTGACTGAACCATTACTCTAGAATATTTGCGGTTGTCTGTTCCGAAGTCTAATACGCCATCACAGCCGGTATCCGCCTGACCATTAGGGCCAAAGTTGAGATCCCATCCATTTGGGTGGATATTCGGGGTCACGCCTGTATTTGTGGGTGTTGGTGTGGCACTGCCGCTTGGCGTCGATGTTGGGAGTGGTGTTGCATTGGCATCTGGGGTAAGGGAGATGCCGTTTCTATCTACATCGGCCGCCTTGATCAACTTAACACTATGCCCAGAAATCCCATTAAACTGCTCGGAATCTCCATATGGCTGATAGTGGATGCATATTTCATCTCCACAGCTCACAATCAGTTCGTCCTTACCGTCACCGTTGAGATCGCCAGAGGCTGCGCTATGAGGATCAGGGCCAGGAATCATTACATGGGCATCCTGGTTCAGCGGATTGTCACTCCCCCGATTCACCATCACAAATTCAGGAACGCCCAGGGTCGGTTCGGGCTTGATGAAGAAAATCTCTTTATCGCTGCTCTCATTGGTTTGGCCATTGATGTCCGCCAGAATGACATCCGTTACGCCATACGGATATGGGATCAAATCGTCATCGGTTAGCCCGACATCGGCACTATATTGCATAATAAAGCCGTGGCCGGCATTGTCAGTTACATTCGAGCGAGTGACCACAAGCTCTTGATGCCCGCCAGGAATGACATCCCCGATAGCCGCATTGAGCCAACGGTGTTGGCCACTGATGTTTTCCCAGATTGGAATATTGCTTGTAAATCCTCCATCATCCACGCGGTAAACGGCCATAACGCTTTCGGGTGTATCCGACTCGAAGTCAGATCGAATGAGGATGACTTCGTCAGCACCTGTAACGGCCCCATCAATCTCTCCAACAATGGCTTGATCCCACAGACGTTGGTGGCTGGTTGACATTTGATGCCCCCAACTCTCACCTGTTGGTGTAACCATATCAGATATTAAAATGGTCAAGCTGGAATTGCTGACGCCGTCATCCACAATGTGTAGAATTTCATCACCAGGGATTGCTGTGTCAAAATTGCCTGCTTCAACGAGCGTGAAGCTACCTATGTCTCGGTAAAGTATGGCCCACGGGACGCCGTTGGCTGTGCGTCCATCAATGGCAATGTCATTTGAATTGACAACTGGATCATAGATGACAAAGCCGTCACCGCTGGCGCCTATCCCTTTGACAGCAACAATTTCCATGTCGCTGTCGTCGTTGAAATCGCCTACGGCAAAATCAATGTAGCCACCTTCAGGGCTAGACCAATCCACAGCTACCTCGTGGGCCTGGTTGGTATCGAGGATGTGAATGTAACCCAATGGATCCAGGTAAATGATTTCGTCATCTGCAAAGATTCCAGAACCGTCACCAGTGAATTGAGGGCTAGGCTGGGTATGTCCCATCGCATTTGATAGACCGGTAAGCCAAATGAATCCGGTCGTTAGTATCATTGCGCCTATAATTGGCAGTACGTTTCTTGTTAAAGCGTATTTGAACAGATTGTGCATCCTGAAACTTCCTTTGTGATATAGCTTATACTCCGTCCACCTTTTTGCTTCGGCAGGTGCGCCTTGTTATTATATGCTATGTTCGATTGTTCCTGTGCGTATAGAGTCCTATTTTTCCAAAAAATGGTCCTATAAATGGCTCTTATGAATGGCAAGATAATCTTGCCCCTACGAAAACCCTGTCAACTATAGCAGGTTCTGATTCACTCTACCTTTTTATGACGGTACCCTCCACTTCTGCCCAATCTCAGTTTGTTGCTGCGGTCGAAGATGCGCTTAAACATTACTCGGATTCGCAGTGGCTGGGTGACTTCTCCCCGCTTGCCTCACCTTATTTGCTTACCAACCAATTGACGATAGCCAAAGGTTCCGCTCATTCACGGGGGGAGGCTTTGCAGCGTTTGCTGGCCGAAGCAATCGACGGGATTCAAGGCCGCAATAACGAACGTTATCAAACAATTTTGCGCGCCTATTATTTAGATGGTGGGACAGTTGCCCAGGTTGGCAAGCTGGTTGGTTTGGCCAAGAACTCATTTCACCTAAACCGGAAGGCGGCTATCGATGGGCTGGCAGAAGTGCTGGTGTCACGTCTTCATCCGGCCCTGCGTCTTGAGCGACCACCAACTGTTTTTCGACTTTTGGAGCGAGATGAGCTACTAGCACAATCAACGGGGTTATTAGGCTCTGCACAGACCTTGGCCTTAGTCGGTGGCGGGGGTATCGGTAAGACCGTGCTCGGGGCAATGATTGCTCAGAAGATGGATAGACCGATCTTCTGGTATACGATTCGTTCTGGACTGACCGACCAATTAGAGAACCTTTTCTTTGCATTGGGTCTCTTTTTCCACGAGCAGGGGATCTCCTCTCTTTGGCTGGAAGTTGTGGCTACCAACGGACGGATCGGGTACGAGAAGGGGATGAGCATGGTCAGGTTTGCCTTGGCAGAGATGAAACAGACACCTCTTCTTTGCTTCGATGATATCGATATCCTACAGGCTGATAAGCAGCCAACGCATGCACAGTGGATATCCTTTGTGGAAGGGCTCCATGGCTTGGCACCCATGCTTTTGATGGGACAGCGAGTCCCAATCGCCGCAGACCAATATCTTCAATTTCAGCCACTTTCTCTGCCGGCTAGTCGAGAGCTTCTGTTAGAGACCAAGAGGAACGGAGAGACGATTCGACTACAGCACGGGCAACTGACTCATTTTTACAGGCAAACGCAAGGTAACCCTCGTCTTTTGCAGCTCTGTCGCTCTGCCCTAGGGTTAAAGAAAGATACAGTTGATCTAGATGAGATTTTGAGAGATTCCATGTCGGTCGATGCCCTGCTCCGTCGAATTGTAGGGCAGTTTGGAGAGACTGAACGTGAGGTTCTCACGGCTCTTTGTGTCTATCGAAACCCTGCTCCTGCATATGTATGGCAAACCAAAGAGCATGGGCCAGGCTTGCTGACGCTTGTCAATAGTCACCTGGTGCAGTTAGATGATAGGGGTGGTGCAATGCTTGTCCCCGTCTATGGTCAGCGTATCTATCAGGATCTACCCATCGGGATACGGAAACATCTTCATACAATGGCTGCCGACGTTCGCCGGACAATGGGTGCGTACACGGCTGCGGCCTATCATCTTATCCAGGCTGGGCAGGCTGAGGAGGCTATTTGGCTTTGGCGAGGTGTTCAAGTACAGGAGATTGCACAGGGCCAGGCGACTGCGGCAGGATTGCTCTTTCGTCCTTTATTTGAGCAGCAGCTAAGGCGGGCAACCCGAGAAACGCTAACGATTCTTTGTAGTGATCTCGAACGTTTCTCGGGCAATTTGAAGCAAGCCGCCACCGATCTAGAGCAGACGTCAATCCATACACCCATTCTAGCCATCGAGGCTGGCGAGTTGGCGGGGATGATTGCCAATGATCAGAGTGAGTTTGACCATGCCGAAGAGGTGATGCAAGAGAGCTTACGGCTGGCGGAGGAGCTGCTGCAAAGCCAGGTTGCTCGGATCCGTAAGGGGTTAGGTTGGCTGCACATGCGCCAACGTTCGCTAGACAAGGCTGAACATGAGTTGATTTTGGCCCAGTATGAGATAGAGAAACTCCGTGGGAAAGTCGCCTTCGAACGCTGTGAATACGATTTGGCTGAAGTGCACTATGAACAAGCCCAGCAACTGGCAGAGAGCATTCAAGATCAGGAAGCAATGGCCAAGACAGAGAACGATAGAGCGGCAATCTATCTCTTTCGCGGTGAGCATCAGACGTGTATTGGACTCTTATCAACGGCGCGCAAACGGTACGAGAAGATAGGTAAGACCCTGGCAATGGCCGGGACGCAGATTACCCAAGCCGTTGCCCATAATCAGAGCGGCGACTATCAGGCAGCGCTCAACCTGCTGCATGATGCAAGCAAGCTGATAGCTTCCTCAACATCTGCGGTTTGGCTACAGGCCCTGATTGCGCAAGCTCGTGCCGAGTCATACTTGGGGCTGAATCTTCTAGAGCAAGCCGAGGAGCAAATTCAGCAGGCGATTGAGTTGGAGGAGATCGATATCTTGCCCGACGCATATCGGGTCTACGGAGAAATACTGCTGCGGCGTGAAGAGCTGGAGAATGCTGAACACGCTCTACAGCGTGCTCTAGCGTTGGCAGAGGAGAATGCGGATCCTTACTTGTGCGGCTACACGTGGCGGGCACTTGGTATGCTCAACCAAAAGAGACGTCACGTAGAAGGTGCAAACCAGGCATTTGCTCAAGCCTTGGACATTTTTGAATCAATCAATCTGCCGAATGAAGTGGAGAGAACTTTGACTGATAGTCGCTAACGATTCGCTATTCGTCTGACCATGTTAAGCTAAAGCTGTCTGCTTCAGATAGAATTTCTTCCACATTCCTCTCATACGACCCATCAACTAGACCCAATTGGTGTGGTTGATAAGTACGCTGACCATCATTACGGAAGTGTAGATATGCATCGCCGCGCTCTGACCAGAGTATACGACCAAAGGCATCGTATCGGCTAATCATATTCTTTTTGTCACAAGTGATCGACGGCAGCTCCTCAATCAAAACAGGTTCTGGGTTGGCTACTGTAACGGAATACAACCCTGTTGCTGCCCCTGGATCGCCGTCGCATTTTTGATTCGCAAATGCTATTTTCCCATCTGGTAAAAACTGAGGGTACATCGGAATAAACCCACCTGATTCAATAGTACCACTGATGATCGAAGTAATCTGACTTGTATCCTCTGCAGGTACTGTATACAGATGGCTACTCATATCGGTGGCCCGCGCAACAACAATCTCATCACCATCAAGCGACCATGCAACATGTGCGTGACTACCAACATAAGCGAATGTTTTTTCAAGCGTTTGGACTTCCCCCGTATCAACATCCATAAGCCCATACATGCCTCCTTCAAAGCAGCCAATGCCAATTAAAAGCTTACGGCCTTTTGGAGACCACCTAACAGGACCCCAAATGCCACACAGACTTTCTGGGAATTTATATTGATGTTTGGCAATCAGGCGAGGATTTCCAGCAGGAATGTCTGCAAGCCATACACCGCGGCCATCTGCAAAGACAAATTGTTTACCATCTGGGGATTGTGCAAACCGCTCACAACTTACACGAATGCTTTCTTCATACTCAGGATCGCAATATCCGACTTCGTTAATATTTGCTGAGTTTGAAATTTCCATAGCGAAAATTGCGCCGTAATCAAGCCCACCAGCCTTAGTAGAAGCAGATTGGGTACGGTTCCCTAAGTCCAGAGCATTTGGCGACTCTAAACCTAGACCATGATAGAGTAGGTATTTGCCATCCACAGTGATATCAAAGAGACCTATAGGGTTTGAGGATGCATCGCTCGTAACAAGAGTTACCGAGACGTGAGTGGTGGGATTGACTGCAACCAAACTTGTCACTGAGGTGCTTTCAGGCGTACTAGGTCGCCATAGCTTAGCAATCAGATTCTGCTCATTGACAGCTAGACGATACGAAGTAACATCTACCGGACCTGGGGCAAAAGTTGGGTGGGCAAGTTTACCAAAGTACAGTGGTCCGTAAGAATCGGCTGATACGATACGTTGGGGCAACTTGCTGCCTAGATCCCAACGCCATAAGGCCATTTCTTGAATAAAATATAAGCTGCTAGGAAGCGTTGGATGCCAAGTCAATTCATGGTGCGCTGAATCGACTCGACTTGTAGATAATGGGTCCCATGTTGGTAATTCATTATCTGACGTATGATAACAACCGCTCTGAGAGATTATCATAAATCCCAAAAGGTTTAGTAAGATGAATAGACGTGTCATATGTAGTATACGATAACGCCAAACTTTTTGTTCCCGACTAGAAAGAAGATCCTATGATCCATACCACATTTCGCTCTAGAAGACCTAACGTTTATGCAGTCCACGGCATGGCCGCAACCAGCCAGCCCCTTGCATCACAGGCTGCCCTTGATATCTTAAAAGCTGGGGGAACCGCAGCGGATGCAGCCGTAACTGCCGCGGCCATGCTCAACGTGGTTGAACCAATGATGACTGGCATTGGAGGAGATTGCTTTGCTCTCTATTGGGATGCCAAGACCAAATCTGTAACTGCTCTAAATGGCTCTGGGCGCTCGGGCGCGGCGGCTTCCGCAGACCATGTGCGTTCGTTGGGGTATGAGCAGATGCCGAGCAACACGGGCCATACGGTGACCGTACCAGGAACGATACAGGGATGGCATGATCTGCTGGTTCGGCACGGACGAATGACATTGACTGAGGTCTTGCAACCAGCGATTCAGACCGCATCTGAAGGGTATCCGGTGACTGAGCTGATCTCTGCGCTATGGGCGGCTGGTGTGCCAAAGTTGATTAGGTCGCCCTCATGGTCGTCAGGTGATTTGGACAACGGGCCAGAACAGGAGAGCGCCCAAGAGTTTCTGATTGACGGGCGAGGGCCGCGCCCAGGTGAGATGATGAGGCTACCAACATTGGCTGAGACTTTACGGGGTGTTGCCGCTGATGGACCGAGTTATTTCTATCAGGGAGAGGTTGCCCGCCAGATCTGCGAGCATGTGCAGCAGTATGGTGGCTGGCTCGTGCCGGAAGACCTGGGCACCCATGAGAGTACCTGGGATGAACCGTTAGCAGCCAGGTATGGTGATGTAACGCTTTACGAGTGTCCGCCCAATGGACAGGGTCTAGCCGCTATTTTGGCTGTGAAACTGGCGGCAGGTTTTGATTTGGCAGCCATGAGCGAAGCCGACCGCCTTCATGTGATGCTTGAATGTATGCGCCTCGGTTTTGCCGATGCCCAGCAATGGGTGGCGGATCCAACCTTTACGGATCTCCCGCTGGCTGAATTGACAAGCCAAGCGTATACAGACCGACGACGTTCCGAGATTCGCATGGACCGTGCGCTTTCTGAACTCTCCTACGGGGAATTGATGCATGATGGAGATACGACCTATCTAAGCGTTGCCGACGGAGAAGGGAATGCATGCAGCTTCATCAATAGCGTATCAGCGTCTTTTGGCTGCGGCTTGGTAGTGCCAGGTACTGGGATTGTTTTGCAAAATCGCGGAGCAAACTTCACACTAATTCCAGGCCACCCCAATGAGCTAGCCCCCAACAAGCGCTCCTATCAGACGATTATTCCGGCCATGACCGTCTATCACGAAGGTGAGTTTGCGGGTGAGCTTCATGCATCCTATGGCGTAATGGGTGGTGCCATGCAGCCTCAGGGCCACATGCAGATGCTGGTGAATTTGGTTTCACTTGGTCTTACCCCGCAAACAGCACTGGATCGGCCACGCTGGCGACTGGCATCCCTGGCAGGCGGGATGGGTGTGCAGAAGATGGGGGCTGCCCAGCCGGGTGGGTTGCTCTACGTGGAGGAGGGATGGGATGTTGCGACGCTGGCTGATGTAAGCCATCGTGGTCATCAGCTCTCACTGGTGACAGGGATTGAGAATGTGCTATTTGGCGGAGGGCAGGTAATTCTGCGAGATCCGGTCACAGGTGTACTCTGTGGTGGAAGTGAACCAAGGATGGATGGAGCAGCAGTTGGTTGGTGAACGTCAAGACAACCACTTGACAAAACGGAGGAAACAATGTACACTTTGTATAAAATAGTCATTTCGTACAAAGTAAAATATCATGACAGTTAAAAGAGTTACCTCATCAGAACTAAGGACAAACGTTAAACGCGTCCTTAATGAGATTGAATACGGCGACGAACAGTATATTATCGAGAAATTTGGTGAACCCAGCGCTGCAATCATTTCCATTGAGGATTTCCAATTTTTTCAGACCATTAACGCTATCATAGAAGAGGCGGCCAAGGATAGAAGCGCAGAAATTTTACAAGATCCAAGTGAGGGTGAGATGACGCAGAAAAGTGTAGCACATCGCGGCACAACTCAAGATGGAAGCGACCAGATTAAAGTAACACAAAAAGAGCTGCTTCAATCCATGACCGATCTGCTGAAAAACTCCAAGGAAACCCCAGAGGCCGTGAAAGAGCTTTTTCAAAGTGACCTTGGATACAAAATCCTGGCTATGTTGCAGTATTTAGATGCTGCTGTTTCGCGTCTAGAGGCTCAATTAGAAGTTGATCAGCCTGAGTCAATACAGGCAAGCGGACAAGAGGTCACTGGGCCATACAGCACACACTGGAATCAATTTATCGGTGCCTTTGCTAACGAGGATTGGGAGCGACCAGAGCAAGGCACCCTTGAAGCGCGAGAAGCATGGTAGAACCGACCTATCTATTGGATACAAATATGTGGATTTTTCTGCTCAAAGGCAAGAATCCAACATTGACTGAGCGGCTGGGCAAAATAGACCCAGCCGCTATCGCGCTCTGTTCGGTGGTTAAGGCTGAGCTTTGGCACGGTACTCATCGCTATGGCAATCGGGAACGAAGAGTTTCAATATTACACACAATCTTTGAGCAGCACAAGTCATTTGGTTTTGATGATAGGGCAGCAGAAGTCTATGGGCAGATTTGTCACGATTTAGAAGCGAGAGGGCAGGTTATCGGGCCGATGGATATGCTGATAGCAGCCATAGCCCTGGCGAACAGATTGACCCTCGTAACACATAATACAAATGAATTTTCACGATTGGATGAACTCCTTCTAGAAGATTGGACCGCTTGAATGGCCAAGTTGTTAATGGACCGCCGCACACGAAGAGTGGCTTGAGTCGTTTAATTGCATGATCCCCCCAAACCGCCGTGAAGCAGTGGCAAATAGAGTGAATTGCCCAATGCTGGGTCAATCTCCACCGGCGTACTTTGCGGCAAAAAGCAAGCGGTATAGACGCCACCCCGAGTCCGGTCCAAAAGAATGGTAGGCTCCATTGTCTGTCCACTTGGTATGGCTGTACTCCCCCAAAGGACGAAGGTCCACCCCTCATCTGGTATGGCCGTGAGTTCATGAAATCCATTAGCAAGTGATTTTTTCCCAATTGAACCCTGACCGTTGACAGCTGTGCGTAGTATGGTATTGAAAGATGTCGGTACAGTGGATAATAGATTCGTATCTACCTCTAGCCAATTAAGGGAGGCCAGATTACTCATTTCTGGTGGCAAGGACGTTAGCTGGTTGCGGCTTAGGTAAAGCCATTCAACGGAATTCAATCGGCCAATTTGTGGCGGGAGCGTCGTGATCTGATTGTTATTGAGAGCCAAGGTTCGTAGAGAAGCAAGATCGCCCATCTCTGGTGGTACAGAAGACAATTGATTGTAGCTAAGGAAGAGAGAGAGCAGAGAGTTAAGCTGTCCGATCTTTGGTGGCACGCTACTCAACTGGTTAAAGCTAACGTAAAGTCCCTGAAGAGACGAAAGGTCGCCGATCTCTGGCGGAATGTCCGTAATTTGATTTTGGCCAAGGAAGAGCCTTTGAAGATTGTTGAGTGCTCCGATCTCTGGTGGAATTGATGTCAATTGATTATTCGTTACATTAACTGATGTTAGGTTAACTAGCCGTCCAATCTCGGCTGGCAGATTCACTAGCTGGTTGTTCGATAGGTCTAAGTCAGTGAGCTGGGTCAGATTGGCTATTCCTGAAGGCAACGTAATCAGCTGATTATTCTGAAGGGGAAGTGAACTGAGTTGAGTCAGATTCCCAATCTCCTCTGGCAAAGTTGTTAGTTGATGATTGGCCAGATCAAGAAATGTGAGTTCAGTCAGGTTGCCGAGCTCTGATGGTAGGCTAGTCAGTTGGTTCTCGCCTATGGCAAGACGCCAAAGTTTCGTTAGGTTACCAATCCCGTTTGGTAGTTGTGTAAGTTGGTTATTGCCTAATAGAACTGAAGTTAGCTGGGTCAGATTGCCGATCTCTTCGGGCAATTGGCTCAGTTGATTGTTAGACAGTTCTAGACTATAGAGGTCAGTGAATTGCCCCATCTCGGGTGGTAATGTCGTGAGTTGATTATTGCTTAGTTCAATCGTCCTAAGCCGGGTCAGGTTGCCTATGCTGGCTGGCAACGTTGTTAACTGATTGGCTCCAAGTTGGAGCGAAGTGAGTTGAGTCAGGTTGCCTATGCTGGCTGGTAAAGCTGTCAGTTGATTGTTGTTGAGGGGTAATGATGTAAGGTTGGTTAGATTGCCTATCTCATCAGGCAAGCTTGCCAGCAAATGGTTACTCAAATCAAGATAGGTAAGGTTTGTCAGATTGCCTATCTCTGGTGGTAAGCTGGTCAGTCGGACACCAAAGAGATCAATATCTGTTAAGTTGACGAGTTCACCTATCTCAGATGAGAGAGTCGTCATGGGGTTGCGTTTCAGATCGAGAGACTGAAGTGATGTGAGATTTCCAATTCCCGGCGGCAGCTCGGTCATCTCATTATCTCTCAAAAAAAGTGTGTGGACATTGGTTAGGTTCCCAATCTCCGGTGGAAAGCTTCGGATTCGGTTTTCACCTAGGTAGAGTGTATCTAACTTGGTTAAGTTGCCGAACTCGGGTGGTAACGTTTCAATGAGGTTGGTCCACATCCAAAGCGTTGTGACGTTTGTAAGATTGCCAAACTCAGGCGGTACCCCTGTAAGTTGATTGCTTCGGATATAGACTGTCACAAGATTGGTGAGATTTCCGATTTCGGGCGGCAGGCTGGTCAGCAGATTGCCTCCAACATCGAGAAAAGTCAGGGCAGTTAGGTTGCCGATCTCTGGCGGTAGAGCAGTCAATCGGTAATTCTCAAGCTCGAGCGTCACGATGCGCCCGTTGCTACAGGTGATACCGCGCCAAGAAGTACATGGTGTGGTATCTTTCAACCACGTATCGGTACCGGTAGGATCTGTAAATCCATACCCACCGGTTCGGATGGCTACCAGCGCATTGCATTCGTCGAATGGAACTTCGCTGACCGTGGCGCAATCAAAGGTACTTTGGCCGTAAAGAGCAGACCAAAAGGCTTCAGGCTGGGAAATACTAAACCAGGAGATAGTGAGCCAAAGGGCACAAGTGAAGAGTAAGGCTGCAAAAGCCGGTAAGAGTCGACATATCATAATCGTTTATCCTGCAATCGGGTTTTAGAGCAGTGGGTAACTGCTCAGACATTTCACCACATATTCCAAGAGAACCTTGCGAAAGCTCTGTGTGGTCCCAATAATTCTAACACAGCCAAAGTGTATTTGGGTTGTGTAGTTGAAGAGGATAGAACGAAGTATTTTTCATTCTATAAAAGATGCAAAGTGGTAGGGGCGCGGATGTTGTACTCTTCTATTCACCTGATGAACCGTCGAGGAGCAATTCGATGGGCGTGCCTGGGCGAATCAATTGATGCCGGGTATATGGCTCAACGGTAATGATGAGTACGCCCCATTCATAGATGCCTGGGTTGAGTCTATCTTTGAGCAGGTCATTGAGCGTATCCCACTTGATCTGCACGGATGACGCTGTTGTGGGGCTTGTTAGAGCGAAGCCCGTAGATATGGGATCGTCACCTGGTTTCCAGAGGATTACCTCATAGGCGTCTCCCTTAGCCAGAAAAATATCAGATTGCCAAGAGAATTCCTGAGTTCCACCTGCTTTGCTTCCTGCAGGCGGAACGCTTGTTGGTGTTGCTCTTAGCAGATCACCAACCGTTCGTACAGGAAGATCTTGGTTTGTCCTCGTAACGATGAAGCCAACAGGCGCTGTATCCTGCTCATTCTCTGCTTCTATTGACCCGGCAGGTGGCAGTACATGACCGGAAAGTGCTGGGGTCAAGGATGGCTGTATCCCTTTTTGCCCATGTGATGAACGGGGGACGGCTCTCATAGACGTGGCTAGCTCCCCGTCATCTTCGAGCATGACTGATAGTGCACTAGCTGTTGACGTCCACGGAAGCGTAGGAGATTCATCTGACTCGGCTATTGGGATGAAATTTGTTACCGTACCTGATGTGTTTTCTTCATTAGAAATTGGCTGAAAGCTATCACCCAAAACGTTTGCGATTGAGGAATCGGCTGTTAGGGAAGATGATTGGCTAATACTTCGATAGGAGAAAAGAGTAAAGATCATCCAGCCGCTCATGATCACAACAGCACAACTGATCAATAGATAGCGTAAATAGATCCGTGTAGCTGTTTGATGTAATCTAGTCTGTGCAAGAGCTGTTTGGAGAGATGTAACGTGAAGAAGAGAGGTGTTGGAGGGAAACCGCTGCTGGATATAGTGTCTTTGTTGTATACCTAAGCGCAGATCATATCGTTGCCGTTGGTGGGAATCACTGAGCACAGCATACGCTTGAGCCAGTTCCTTCAGCATGGTGGAAGTAGGTGGCTGAGAATCTGTGCCCAGCTCAGTTGTTCTATTGTTCGACTCTGCATGCTCACCCGGCGTAGAGGAAACAGTCGACTCCACATTAGATTGCTTTACAGTGGAGCCTTTGGCAAGCGATGCATAGAAACGTTGAAGTTGGACATATGAAGCATCAATTACAAGCTGTGAGGCGTTCGGATCAACCTGTAGGATCTGATAGTAGTTGGCGAGGGACATGGTACATCTCTCTTTTGTGGATAGCTACTCACGCGAATGGTCAGTCACAGGAGCCCAATCGCATCTCTCACGTCCAACAGCAATGGCAACCAGATGGCTTCTTTTGCAATCGATAAAATCCGCAGTGTGGATAATTGGAAGTTGAATCTGCGTAGTGGCGCGGACAATAGACCATTCCGCGAAGAAACGAGTTGTAAATAACTTGCGAGTTTCAATCGGGTTTAGCCCTGTCAAATAACCAAGTTATTTCACTCTCGTTCCTAAAATTCGACGAGGAGTGCAGCGCAAGCAACAATGACGTTTTACATGAATGGTCTCACCAATTTCTCATACATTTATGGCAGGGTCAATAGTACCTAAGTACCAATTAAAGAATTTGTAACAATTGTAAGGTAGAACGGGGATATTTGATAGCAATTCTTACAGGATGACGTAAATCCTTGCCCAGATGATTAGTTGAGCATACCGACTGGTAATCAACAACCATCCCGGTAACTCCTTATGTCGAAATATTTTTTACCATTCATTACTGATCTTCAGTACGTCGCCACGGGATGACGCCAAGATTACTAAGGGCCATAAGTAGGCCAGTTACAGCTGCGGCTTCATCTAGGTTGCCGATAAATGGAATGTTGTCCGGGATCAGCTCAATAATACCAGCGGTTGGATTAATGAGGTAGATGAGGCAAACTACGCCAATTGCAATGTGTCTAATCCGCAAAGATGAACCTTTCCCTTGTTGATGGCTTTGCTCTTGTTGGTAGCCTGGATCATACTGGTAGCCAGGGTCGTGCTGATATCCCGGTTCTTGCTGATATCCCGGATCCTGGTAGTATTCTGGATTCTGTTCGTAGTCAGGGTTTTGCCGATAGCCTACGTCTTCTTGTGGGTAGCCCTGCTCTTGTTGGTACTCCTGATTCTGTTGGTAGCCTGGCTCAGGCTTGAGCCGGGCAATAGGGGATTGACAGTTAAAACAGGTCGACGAGGTATCATAGTTCTCTGCGCCGCACTGGCTGCAAAAAATAGTCATCCATTCTCCTTATTTTATCGATAGTAAGTAGATCGTACCTGCGCGGTACGAGGCGTTCCTACAGCTCTACGATCTACCGATAGTAAGTTTACAAACTGCTCTCGGTTAATATAACATTAGTTATCCGTTGTATCTGGCCATCATTACGTATCATACCAATAGAGGTTTCATGTGTCTACCGATCAAACATCCAACAACCCAATTCCCATCGACCAAACAGTACTGATTACTGGCGGCAGTGGCAATCTAGGTCAAAAATTGAGCAATCATCTGGCTGGACGCTCAACCTTGCGGCTTCTGGATAAGTTCCCACGTCATCCAGATGTTATTGAAGCTGACTTTGCCGAATGGAATTTCCAGTGGATTGATCATTTTAAAGGCGTAGATACAGTAGTTCACTTGGCAGCTGACCCCAACGCCGGACAGGATTGGCATAAACTAATCGAACCCAATATGGACGGATTGATCAATGTTTTCACCGCCGCAGCTCAAAACGGAGTCAAGCGGATTGTCTACGCTAGTTCTAATCATGTCATGGGTGGCTATCAATCACTCATTCCACCTCAACAGCTTGCACCGGATGTGCCACCCAAACCAGGAGCCATCTTTTCTGGTCTGAACGGTGAGACGATGAATAGCACGGCATACGGCGGGGCCAAACTATTTGGTGAACGGATTGGCAAGACCTACCATGAAATCTATGGTCTTTCCACCATTGCTGTCCGTATTGGCTGGGTAAGAGCAGGCGAGAATGAGGCTAGCACTATGCCACCCCGGGATTCCTGGTTCCGGCTGATGTGGCTCTCTAATCGGGATTTCTGCCATCTAATGGAGTGCTGTATTACCGCAGATCCTGAACTCGGATTTGCTATTATAAATGGCATGTCCAATAATACAGGCATGAGATGGGACCTGGAGTCGGCAAGGTCCTTGGTTGGCTATGTGCCCCAGGATGATGTGACGAAGCCATAGACGTAAACTATAGACTTAAGGAATGAGTTGTAAATAACTTGCGCGCTTCAATCGGGTGTAGCCCCATCAAGTGCTCAGGTTATTTAATTCCCGTTCCTAAACTGTAGAGTGAGGGTTAATTTGGACGAGATCGCCATTATTTCAGATATTCATGGCAATGTACCTGCTCTTGAAGTTGTGTTAGAAGATATTCATCAGCGAGGTATCGAGGAGATCTACTGTTTGGGAGACTTAGTTGGTAAGGGGCCAGAATCAGCGCAGGCAGTTGATTTATGCCAAAAGAATTGCGAGGGAATCGTCCAGGGCAATTGGGATGAATTTATTCAGCAGCCAACTACCAAAGAGAGTCGACTTTGGCATCAGAGACAGCTTGGCAATGACCGCATGGCCTATTTGGCCGCGCTTCCAGGCGTCATCGATCTAACGTTAAGTGGTCAGCACTTGAGGCTGTATCATGCCTCGCAAGAAAACGTTCACCATCGGGTCTATTATTGGGAACCCTATGAAAAGCTGCAAGCCATGTTTGAGAATACGCCCTTTACTGGTGAATTTATTGATAAGGATGAAGATGTCAATAGGGATGCCCATGAAGAACAGATGAAAAGTGACAGGAATAGAGGCGGCACATCTAATTTACGTGCTCAACCAGATGTGGTCATTTATGGAGACATTCATCACGCCTTCATGTTGCCTGTGAATGGTAATCTGCTGATCAACGCGGGTAGTGTAGGCAACCCGTGTGATGGAATTCCCATGGCCAGTTACCTAATCGTGAAGGGAGAAAAAGGTAAGTCTCTCACCACTACAGGTACCCCTATCAGCGTCGAATTCGTGCGTCAGCCGTTTGACATTGAGGGAGCCATCGCCATCGCCCGTCATGCAGAGATGCCCAGACTAGCCGAATACGCCTTTGAGTTGCGACATGGCCGATATCGACGCCATATGCCTGAGGGGTATGTGCCGTGACGTTAACGGACCCCCGCTACAGTTGGCAGGCTCCAAGCCAAAGTGAGCCACAACGAGGTCGGTTTATTAGGCTAGCATTCCTTTCACTTGCTGCCTTAGCTGCGGTTGCTTTGTTTGTATCGTTTCTCCGTCCTTGGCGGTTCGAGTGTCGTCTTGACGAGTTAGGCGAGAGGGTCTGTCAACTTTATAAAGTGGCATCCCTGCCCGATTCCTGTCCGCCCACCTGCGCTCAGTTAGATCTATCTGGTCAACAGCTCCGCGGACGATCCTTCAATCAAGCCGATCTCCGTGAAGCGAATTTGGAGCGAACGCGCTTGGGTGGTGTGCAGATGTGGCAGGTTAATTTAGCTGGAGCCAATCTGACATTTGTCGATGGTGCCTATGCCCAATTAATGGGAGCCAATCTGACCGACGCCCGGTTGAATCAAGCCTACCTCATTCATGGAAACCTGCTCAATGCCAATATGACCCATGCCCACCTGACTGGCGCCGATCTCTATCAAGCCGATCTGCGAGGGGCTAGGATGGTCGATGTAATCGCCCAAGGAGCATCGCTGACCGGTGCGAAGATGAACGAAATTAATGGGTTACGGGCCGATTTCCGTGGTGCAGACTTGCGCAATGCGGATCTCTACCAAGCCTTGTTGAAAGATGCAGATCTAAGGGGGGCCGACCTCAGCGATGCTGACTTACGTTGGGCAGATTTCAGAGGTGCTCAGCTAGAAGGGGTCAACCTGAGCGGCGCATTTTATAACCAACGTACTAGGTGGCCAGCAGGCTTTGATCCTCAAAGAGTTGGGGCCAAAGAACAGAATTGACCGGAATTGGCAGTGCTCACGGCTCTTTTTGGTAGCTTTTGGCAGCATCATCGTGGTAAACTTTCGGTTACGATCTACCGATCGCAAATTAGCATTATACTCAGGTCCGTTTGAAAACACGAGTTTGGTCAATCTGGTAGAGCATCGGAAAACTCCTGTTTTCAAAACGACCGCAGTATAATTGAAAAGAGCTACGCTGGCTCCTCTGAGAATACGAATTAGCTATGAAGATATCTACCAGCAACCCTGTAGACGAATCCAAAAGTGAGCAGAAGTCCCGCCTTTCGGGTTTCTATAAACTACCTGTTAGAGAGCGTGCTCAACTCATCGCCCAACGTGCACACCTTACATCTGAGGAAATCACTACTTTAGAAGAGGGTCTTTCCTTAGCCCAAGCTGATAAGATGATCGAAAATGTGATTGGGCGGTATGCGCTTCCCATGGGAATTGGGGCCAACTTTCAGCTCAATGGTCGGGACTATCTGATCCCCATGGTCGTTGAGGAGCCGTCAGTGGTGGCTGCGGTCAGTTTTGCAGCAAAATTGGCACGCAGCGGGGGTGGCTTCATCACTGGAAGCACAGATCCGGTGATGATTGCACAGATTCAGCTCCTGAATGTACCCGATCCAGAGAGGGCCACAGAGCGAATTATGGCCCACGAATCCCAATTGATGGAACAAGCCAACACAAGCCCTTCGATTGCTCAAAGGGGGGGTGGGCCACGCTCGATTCAGGTGCGTCATTTGGCAGAGACGCCAACAGGCCCCATGACCATCGTCCATCTACTCTTCGACTGCCGAGATGCTATGGGGGCGAATGCGGTGAATAGTGCTGCCGAAACCATTGCACCGACATTGGAGCAACTCTCTGGCGGTCAAGCGCTTCTGCGCATTCTAAGCAATCTGACGGATGAGCGTCGAGCATGGGCAGAGGTAGTGATTCCGGCGGCCAGCTTCGAGACAAAGAATCAGCAAGGCAGTGAAGTAATTCAGGCTATTGCCCACGCCAACGCATTCGCAGTAGCCGATCCGTACCGAGCCACCACGCACAACAAAGGCATTCTCAATGGAATCGATGCAGTGGCTCTGGCAACGGGGAATGATTGGCGCGCCATTGAAGCTGGAGCACACGCTTATGCCGCACGGGATGGTCAATATCGGGCGTTAACAGATTGGAAGGTAATGGAAACAATCGACGATTTTCCATATCCGCTAACCCCAATCCCCAGCCCCCAATCCCCCTACCTCTTTGGTCGATTAGAGATGCCGTTGGCCGTGGGGACAGTAGGTGGCGCAACCCGATCTCATCCGACGGCCCAGATTGCCATGAAGATATTGGATGTGGCTAGCGCCCAAGAGTTGAGTCAGGTGATGGCCGCGGTAGGACTGGCTCAGAATCTGGCCGCGATTCGAGCACTGGCAACAGATGGGATTCAGCGAGGTCATATGAGCCTTCATGCTCGGCAGGTAGCTGTGGCTGCGGGTGCTGAAGGTACTGTGGTAGACCGCATTGCCACCCAGTTGGTTCGTGAAGGGCAGGTTCGCGTGGAACGAGCCAAAGAGATTTTAAAAACGGGAATAAAATAACATGTTAAACAAGCCAAATCGTCCGGTCGGATTCATTGGGTATGGTGCATATGTGCCACGCTTTCGGCTCCCAGGTCGGGAGATTAGCCGCATTTGGACGGAGGAAAACGGTAGAAGCCCAATTAAAGAAAAAGCCGTCCCTGGGAAAGATGAAGACACAGCGACCATGTCGGTAGAGGCCGCGCGCAATGCTCTTGCCAGGGCAGCTATTGAGCCGCAAGCACTACGGGCGGTATGGGTTGGCAGCGAAAGCCATCCATACGCAGTCAAACCAACTGGCACGATTGTTGCGGAAGCCATTGGGGCAACCCCTGTGACCTTGGCTGCAGATTGGCAATTTGCCTGTAAAGCGGGAACGGAAGCCACCCAGGCCGCCATCGGTTTTGTCGGCAGTGGGATGGCTGATTACGCCATGAGCATTGGTATGGATACCGCGCAAGGTCGTCCTGGCGATGCGCTGGAATATACGGCAGGTGCAGGTGGTGCAGCGTTCGTCGTGGGACCAGCGGATGAAGCCTGTGCCGTTATTGAACGAACCTTCAGCTACGTCTCTGACACATCTGATTTCTGGCGACGGCCAACGACCCACTACCCTAGTCACGCCGAACGGTTTAGTGGTGATCCGGGCTACTTTGGCCATGTCATCCCCGCGGCCCAAGCTACCCTTGAGGAATTAGGCACCACCGCTGCGGACTATCGCTATGTCATTTTTCATCAACCAAACACCAAATTTCCAACCAAGGCCATGGGCGAATTGGGGTTCACCAAAGAACAGTGGCAAACGGGTCTACTAGTGAATGAGATTGGCAACACGTATGCTGGAGCAGCGATGATCGGACTAACCGCAGTGCTTGATGAAGCTCAACCGGGTGACCGAGTCCTCATGGTCTCTTACGGAAGTGGCGCTGGCTCCGATGCCTTTGATATCTACATTACCGATAAGATTCGTACATGCCAAGCCCTAGCACCCACAACGAGAGACTATATCCGGCGTCGCGCTGAGATTGACTACGCGCAGTATGTTAAGATGAGAGGGAAGTTGGCTACACATTAATTCCACCGCCAGTAAGAATTCATCAACCTTATAATTTTTATCCCACATTTATCCCACATTTATCCCACAAATTATGTGGGATAAATGTGGGATAAAATTGCGGTAACCACTAAGGCTGGTGCTCGCCACCGACCTCTCCTCTCGACAGCTTGATCATCCGATCATACATGACGATTGTTCCTGCTTGGGCGACGTTGTAACTTTCTGCACGGACGGATGGAATCGACACCACATGGTGACAGGCGTCCAGCACACGATTGGGCAAACCACTATCCTCAGCGCCTAGCAGATAGGTAGCCCATGGAGGATGTGTAAAAGTAGGTAGCGACTCGCCTCCCATCTCAATGCCAATGAGCTGGCTATTGCGTGGTGCCGAAGCCTTCATCTCATTCATGTCAAGATATGCAAATAGGGGTATCTGAAGCCATGTCTTATAGATGTCGCTGGGTTGCGGTTTATAGCGATGGCCAACAGTAAAGATATATGATGCCCCCAGCTGGTAGGCACCACGCCAAAGCATTCCCAAATTGAGTGAACGCTTGGACTGGTAGATGCCGATCCCAAAGTGACCCTCAGTCGGGGCATTGCGAAAACTCATGGCCCAAACTCACTGTTGAATTAGAGGTAGATAGAGATAGTCCAGCGGATCCAAGCCTAGTTCAGTAATTGTCGGATCACCGGATTGTTCGGGTGTATCGGGATCATCGGAAACGATCTGATTCGTCCCGCCGGCACTACCTGTTACGGGATCGTAAGAGATAACTGCCTGACTTTCAAGCTTGCCATCATTTCCGGCACCTGTGATAGTAACCTGAAAATCCACGACTTCGGCTGTAGAAGGATCGGCTTCAATCTCCCCAAGTTCCACTACCACTGTCTCATCGCCTTGTTCGTTACCTTCAATTACCAAACCGGCTGACGTACGAACGGTACCCACAACCAGCCGGGTGTTTGCGTCCCAAAATGGCTGAATACGAATACGGGAAGCCGTATAGTTCCCTTGGTTTGTCAAACGGATCTTATATAACAAGGTATCGCCAACAGAGATTCTACGATCCTCATCAGCATCGATAAGGTGTAGATCGCGATTGGTGGCCTGGATGTCAATTTTGGGCTGAATAAGAGTACGAGTTGCATCATCAGCATCGATTGTATCGGGGTCATCGGTACGAATCTCCTGACGTAAATCATCAGCAACTATGCCTTGTGTCTCAATATACCCAATGTTACTGGGCAGATCAGCCAGAATCGTTACCGTAAAGAGTATCTGAATAGTTTGCCTAGCGGCTATTATACCTAGGTTGATACGCATCTCAGTATCACCAACGTTGTTGCCATTGATCACACTGCCCTGAGACGTTTGGATCGACCCCGGCACAAGACTTGTATAGAGATCAGGAGATAGGGAGAAGGAGAGATTCCCAGCAGCCCCTTCCCCTGCGTTACTCAGCGTGACCGTATATTGAATCTGATCCCCTGCATCAAAAGCACCATCCTGATCAACATCCTGTCCCATGGCATCCTGAAGCAGTAACGTTAGGTTAGCTGGATTTAAAGTAGGAATAGGTGACGCGGTCACGGAAACCGTCGGCGTCGGCGTCTCTGTTGGTGTCACCGTGGGTGTCTCTATTGGTGTTTCAGTGGGGATCTCTGTAAGGATAGTAGTAGGTGTCTCAGTAGGTGTCTCAGTAGGTGTTGGCGGTTCTGGTGTAAGCGTTGGTGTCTTGGTTGGAATTGGTGTAAAGGTTTCTGTAGGCGTCTCGGTAGGTGCCTCTGTTGGTATCTCAGTAGGTGTCTCAGTAGGTGTCTCCGTAGGAGTTTCCGTATCAATCGGTGGCACTAGAGTTGGGGTCTCTGTTGGTGTCTCCGTAGGCATCTCTGTTGGTGTTTCAGTGGGGATCTCTGTAGGCAACTCAGTTGGCGTTGCCGGAGGTTCGATTGGTTCAAAGCGAGCCTTGACATATTGGTCCTCATTGTCAAAAACAATGACGGTTGGGTTCCCTGAGAAAAGAATGTCACCGCTCCATTCGCTGAAGAGCCAACCATCTTCTGGCACGGCCTGCAGAAAAACAACTTCGGAAGCATTATATAGTGGTTTGTCTGGGTCTACGACAACCGTACCTTGACCATCTATTTCTACCGTTAGGGAATATATTCCATTGCCTGGCCCACCACCAGGAATCGTGCAGTTTGCTCCCCAAGAAACAGCCGCATCAAAGAGCGCAAGCCCATTTGCAGCGAGCTGGTTGATGCTATGAAAGCCGATCCGTTTCGCTGGTGCACTCAGGTCAACCATCTGGGAACCCGCTTCATAAGCAAAAATAGCAAAGAGATTATCAACCGCTCCCACGCGGGCAATCTTTAAAGCAGTCTCTGCTGGGTACCCCCAATGAAACCTTGTACGATTGGACTGAGTAACAATCGTTCCACTCAATCCTGCAGCCAGCGGATGAGACGGCTCATCGATAGTAACTCTCAACCGGCTATTCGAGGTGCCATAATCTGTGCCAGCCGCCGAACCGACCATACCAAGCGGCTGATACATTGCAGAGTCCCAGGTTAATAGAGGAACAGCAACATCCTGTAAGCCAGAACCGACGGTTTCTTCTGCAGTTAGATCCGAAATCAAAAGTAGATCCACGTCATCAGCATCACCATCAGACTCGAAACCATCCTGCTCCATGACAACCACATCAAATCCATATCCAATCAAGCGATCCAAAATTATGTACTCGCTATCGGTTAGTGGAATGGCATCGATAATAAAAAGCAGCTCGACATTTTCGCAGCTATCCTGCAGAGCATCGCTTGGTAATAGGGCAGAAGCTCCACTTTGTAACTGGCTTGATGCTAAGCTGGACAGCAAAAAGGTAAGCCCTAGCAAGCCTAAGAGGATTCGGCTCAAATGGTCTCCATGTCGTCGAAACTTTCCAATACCTAAAGAATCATATTTCGGGCGCATATCATCCACTCTCTCCTTCACACAGATAAACTTTCCAGAACCTAGTCCATTACAACCGTCACCATCGAAGTGGTTGGAAGGTCCATCCTGGTTGTACTTTCTGCATCTCAATCTCATCGTTGCGTTCGGTTAGGCCGCAATCAACATACTGCTGGTGTAGTTTCGCCATTGCATCTCGATCCAATTCAATACCAAGTCCTGGCTCACTTGAAATGGGTAAAGCACCTTCATCAAATTCAAGCCTACCTCCAACGATCACCTCGTCCGATTGCCATGGGTAGTGGGTGTCACAAGCGTAAGTAAGATTCGGAATGGCTGCGGCTACGTGGGCCATAGCCGCAAGAGAGATGCCTACGTGGCTGTTGGAGTGCATGGAGAGACCTCGACCAAAAGCTCGACACCAGGCTGCAACATCCAGGGTAGCTCTCAGGCCGCCCCAAAAATGATGATCGCTTAACAGCACATCTTCTGAATGTAGCCGAGCGCTACCGGCCAAATCATCAAATGACGTTGTACACATATTGGTGGCCATGGGAATATTCACTGCTTTGCCAACCCTGGCCATAGCCTCTTGCCCGCGAACCGGATCCTCATAATACTCGAGAACGCCCTGCAGTCTTTCTGCTGCGCGGATAGCCGTCTCCTCGGCCCAAATAGCATTTGGATCCAGGCGTAGCGGCATTTCTGGACCAAAGGCGTCTCGCAAGGCAAGAATGGCATCGACTTCTTCCTCAGGAGGAACGGCTCCCCCTTTGAGCTTGATCGATCGAAAACCAAAGGCGTTACACATCCCTTGAGCCTGAGCCACGACACCTGCCGGATCCAGGGCAGCCTGCTGCCGTGCCGCAGCCCAGCCCTCGGCGGCGGGATCTGTATCAAGGCCTAATGCACCACCAGCCCCTTCGTACTTATAGAAGAGATAAGCAGAAAAGTCGACCCGATCTCTGGCACGTCCGCCGAGCAGATCAACAACAGGCCGTCCGGTCGCCTTTCCCATAATGTCAAAGCAAGCGACTTCAATCGCACTATATACGTGAACATGGGTTCGTTTATCCCAAGGTGATTCGCCGCGCGATTCAGCCTCATCCTCACCGTAGCGATGGATAATCTCACGTTTAATGGCATTCAATTGGAACGGCTCTTGGCCAATAACAACCTCTTGTGCGGCTTCCAAAGCAGCAGTGGTCTTGGCACTCCCTGGCACCTCACCCAAGCCGTAGATGTTGTCATCTGTAACGATCTCCACAATCGTTCGTAACGCATAGGGTGCATGGAGACCCGCAGCGTTGAGTAGTGGAGGGTCGCCGACGGCAATGGGCGTCACACGCATGTCTTTAATTCTCATTTTTCTTTCTCCTGATTGTTTCGCTACATGATGGTTCGCTACCTAGAGGTTAACCACTTTTGGTAGTCAGCTTCAATATGGTCCGCCCAGACGCCAACATCGATTTCACCAGGGGTATAGGTTCCTTGGCTAAGGCGTAGCTTACCAAACTCATCCCGTACGCGGACATCCTCAGAAGATTCGACCACCTCCTGAGACAAATGAGCGGGAATGAACGTAACACCGGTTGTGGTTCCCAGGACGACATCCCCTGGAAGGACGGTTGCCATATCGATGCGAATTGGGATGTTGACACCAGCCAGGGTGGTATCAGCAATTGCCGTCGGATCCAGGCCTCGGCAAAAAATATTGACATCTTCAAGTTGAGAGATGCCAGAATAATCTCGAATGCCACCATGAATCACAGCACCCGCTTTCGTACGTCTAGCGACCGAAGTACCCAAATTATCACCCACAAAGGTGCCATCTTTGATCTTGCCAAAGAGATCAACGACCATGACGTCATTCACCTCCAATGTATCGATGACCCAGGAATTCTGCCCCCCAATACCGCCAGCTTCTTTCCCAATTCGCTGGACAAGGTCATTCAAGTCCGGTCGGTGGGGGACCATCATGGCCGTGACAGCACGTCCCACTAGGACTCGATCAGGGTGGGTTTGGAACCAGTTGGATTCAAATTGCCAATGATAACCATGCTTACGCAGAACACTCCACGCTTCTTCAGTTGTTACCAACTTCATTCTATCAATCAGGTCGTCCGAGACTTTGGGGCGTCCGTCCGGGAAGCGTTCACCGTCCCATTGATTGGTTAACATTTGAATAAAATCGGGTGGATTAAAGAGGTTCATTTGATTTCTCCATGTAACAGGTGGGGCAAAATATGTGTGTATAATCCGCTAGACAAATTTTGTCCCAGCTTTTGTCCAGTTTAGCCTGGAATCTTCAGAAAAGGGAGGACAGTTCTGTCGTCACGGGAACAAGCGTCATCTGGCCATCCATAAAGCGTAGTTAGGCTTAACGAGCGTATACTCAGTCTAAGCTATAGACTAAAAGCACTAAGCGCTCGGCTGATTGGATTATCCAAAAGCTGTGGTGCCAGGGCCAGAGCAGCCGAGATAAGAATACCAGCCACGGCATAGAGCGCACTGATAGGGTTCTCGCGGAAGGTAGATGGATCCAAAATAGGTCCAAAGAGCAAACGTGCCATACGAATATAGCCAAAGACGGCCCCACCCGCAGCCAACAAAACCACAGCAGCAATGCGCCAATCATCAATGGCCGCAATTTGCAGGGCTGCCCAATGACCTGTAAAGCCAGCACTTAGCGGAAAACCGACTAACCCAAGCCCGCCAAGCAGATAGGCAGCGCAGTTCCAAGGCATTCGGCTACCGATACCCTGGAGCCGTTCTGGAATAAACCCATAACTCTGTTCCTCTAATATTGATAGACCCACAGCGGCGGTTAGCATACTAACAGCTCGCAAACTGTACAGAAAGAGTACAAGGGGCCAACCACGAACGCCAGGCACGGCAAGCACCATCAGGATGACTCCCCAATCATGCAGTGCCGCATAACCCCACAAGCGCCCCGGATGAGCAGTTCCCGCCGCGGCAACCCCTCCCCATACAGCAGTAAGCAAACCTGCCCACGTTAGCCAGAGACCGATAGGCGTCTGTTGAGTCACCATAGGGAATGTGCTGACCAACCGAAAGAGCAGGTGCAAAAGAGCAAGTTGGTAAAGCAATGTTAACAGGGCTGTAACCAGCGGCGGCGCAACCTGAGCCGTGTCTGGTAGATAACTATGCAGAGGCGCAGGGGCCAGCAGAAGAACCATGCCCAGTGCCAGCAATTGGGCTGCCGTTTGGGTAGAAGTGAGATCTTGGGGATTTAGTGGAATCTGTTCAATATACCATGCCCCAATAAGGAAGAGAGGAAACGCCAACACAGGGGGAATTAACATGCGGAGCGGTCCATCTGACCGAATCGGTCGCCCAGCTTGCAAGACAAAGACGCTAAGGCTGCTCAACCCAATAAACAACAACGGTGCCAGAAGAGGCGGCGACAATGGTCCTGCGGTCAAGAGTGCCAAGGCCACATAGCCAGCCAATAGCAGTAGAGCAAAAGGGGTAAAGTTATGCCCATGCTGAGTACGTAGCGCAAGAGCGAATGTTACAGCGGCTAGTCCCAATGTACCACACAATATAGGTATAGCCCCTGCTTGCAATTGCAGCGTAAAGCCAAAACGTTCCAAAGGGCTGCTAAGGGATATTGACTGAGAGAGAAAAGGCAATTGGCGCTCAGGTATAGTTAAGTCAACGTTCCATAACCAAATGGCCATGCCTGCCATGACCAAAGTTGCCAGAGCAGTGATCACCGTCTCCTGGCTTCTAAGCAAGTAGGTACTCAGCGCCAAAATCAGTAGAATACCAAGCAGAAAAAGGGGTAGATTCACAGGACACTCTATTTATTCTTGGCCCTTGATGTGTTCCAAGGAGCAATTATAGATGGCCAGAAAAGTTCTGTCCTTCCATTTGGGACTATCCCAGAGTAGATTGGACGGAGCCGGGACAAGACTTCTTTGGCGAAGCATAGCATAATTACCTATCACCACTCTCTTTACTACTTATTCTTCATCCCGAGTAGGTGGAGGAATGGCTCGTCGGGTTCGCTTTCCCCGCGCTAAGCTAGCAATAATGGGGTGCTCTCCCGTGCGTTCGGTTGTAGGTTGTTCGCTCAAATTGTATGATGAAGAAGCCACAGGATGCTCTTCTGTTAATTCAAGGCTTGGGAGTGACTCAGGACGGCTCGATGTCGGTCCAAGCACGGCACGCAAATCAGCCCTAGTATTTTCACCTATAGAGTGCCCCAATCCATTTGAAGTCATCCCGTCGAAAGATGGAAGGAGGCGTGCATCATCTTCAAGCGGAAATGTCAAATCGGTCATAATCACCTCATCTCCCTGAACTCCAATTCGTTCAGCAAGAATCAAGTAGCTACAGCAGAGGGCTAGAGTAAGCTCCAGCACACCATAGAGTACAATGAGGTTTGTAACGGGGAAGAGCACAGAAATAACCACATGCATGGGGATAAACCACAAGAGGAGGGCACAACCAGTAAAGAGCGGATTATCGCTCATTGCCAGCATGAGTAACGCACAGAGAGACAACCAAGTAAAGAGCAAGCTGAGATCTGCGTCAATCACGGGAATGGGGACGTCAAACTGAAAGAGTCGCCAACTCACGTAAAAGAGTATGACAATCATCAGCCGCAGCAGACCGTTGCCCGCCTGTCGCGATGTTGGGCTAGCCGAAACTTGAGTTGCGGACAGAGCAAGAATCAGCACGCACAAGACAATCGTTAATGTTTGCACCATGGTCCACTGGATTTCAATTCCCTCACGAAAGGTAGCTAACCCAGCAACCCCAACTTGAATCAGGACCATTCCGAAGAGGCTCACACGCCAGTCCCAAGCAAGAATCATCAAAATCGCCAGAAATCCGATGGAGAGAACCCCTAAATCTGTGGCAAAAAAACGCAGTAGTGCCAAAGAGAGTTTATCCTTTTAAGAAACTAATAGATAGCCAAACAGAACAAAGACAACAAGCCAGCCGATATATCCAGCCCCCTCCACCACACCCACTGCGTTGCCCCAAGTATCACTAATCCGGTTAGCACTCCACCAGGAAAGTTGGAAAAGCCATTCCAATCGCGTAAATTGGCTAATACGCTCGGGCCATTCGGATAGATAATAAAGAAAGCGGGGTGTAAACATAGCAAATAGAATCCCCAAAACCAGCGGTAGTCCCAACGTAAGCCAAACAACTGTATCGGCGACCATAACAGGTGGATTGCCGAGTAATAATGGCACTGCGTTCTCCAAATCGGCAAAAGCAGCAATACGATCAGGCCGATAAGAGACAATAGCCAAACCAATGCCTAAAGCGGTACAGGAGATCAGCTGACGGGCCAAAAGAAAGGGTGATTGAGGGGTCGAATGACGTTCCGGTATACCTGTATCCCGCACCATGGCTGCGATCTGAATCATTTGTGCCAACACATAAAGAGCAAAAAGCGTCAAGTAAAATGGCTCTGTCGTTAAGAGCCTAGACAGGCTAGGTAGAATTAAAAAGCCGGGCGTAAAAGGGATGCTGGCAAGTGAGGCAGCACCTATGTAGACTGGATAGGCCACATTCCACTCCTGCCAGACGCGCTCCCCAATTAGCCACAGCCCTCCTCCCAAAGCAAAGACCGTTGTGGGCCAAATCAATGCCGCCGGCCCATTGCTTAAGGCGAGAGCACCAGACAATGCGGCCGTAGTCGTTGACGTGATCAGAACAAACGTTGTATGATTGGGGGCATCAGGTGCCGTCAGGCCCGCAATGGCACTGCCCAGCATCATCAACAAGATAAGCAACAGAACTTCGGGGCGCTGAAGGACCTCTGCCCCTCCAAGGTTTACCGTCCACCCAAGAAGCCATAGACCACACAGAACCGACACCATCTGATCCAGCAGACGTTCAGAAAGGTTCACTTGTTCATTTTGTGTTGGTAAGAGCCAAAGGTGAAATGGATAAGCCCCTGCTCGAATCGCCGCGGCAAT
>JBCCHB010000128.1:0-49875 GCA_039028975.1 Chloroflexota bacterium | reverse complement strand
TCCGTTTCGTAGTGGGGACGTGCTGATGTTCCACAGCCTGACGATCCATCAGGGGCGCGACAATGTGACGGAGGATCGGATTCGGCTATCGACGAGTGCTCGCTATCAACGCATCAGTGACCCAGTCGAAGCGGCTGCGCTCACGCCCCATTGGGGTTGGGCGGATTGGGAGGAGCTTTACGCAAACTGGGATCAGGATGATTGGCTTAAATATTACTGGCAGTCGCTTGAGCTAAATATACGGACGGATCAATAACGAACACGTTGTGGGTAAATGGGGAAAAGGTGGAAGCGATTTCGGTGCAGTTAATATCTGACTGATGACCTTGCAAAACATCAAGACAAGTTTTCGTTTTAGCATCCCATAAGCGAATGGTGTGGTATAGACCACGCCGCTATCTCATGAACCAGCTTGGCCACCAAAGCCGTTTTCCCCTGCTCACCCATCCCCAAAATGGCCACCAGCCGACAGCGATCCGCAACTAGCCAAGACGATAAGCTGGCTAATTCCGCTTGTCGCCCATAGAAGAGGCTGACATCGGGCGCGTTCCCCCAATCCTGCTGAGATGAAGCTAAACCCAGCAGGTAGCATGCTCCGTGCGCGTTGCGTCCACTCAATCAGCACGCGGCATGCTACCTGGACGTTAGATAGCCCTCCACATCCTGTGGATTCTCTTCAACGGCACCCAACGACTTAAGAACATTCCGCTGAACCGGCGTTAACCCGGTTGCGCCCCAAATATTCATGCGGTCATAAGGGCCATGTGCTGCTCGGTGGATATAAAACGCATGCAAGGCGCGCAGCACATGGAAATGTTGTGATGTATCACCCACATGACGGCATAGTTCTCTGGCCTTGCTGTAGACGTGCTCTACTTTTGAAGAACCCCACCCTTCTGACGCCATCAAAACCACGCCAAGGCTCACTTGTAGGTCCAGCTCTTGCTGCATGCTTTGCTGCGTCTCCGGCATGCTTTCCAGTAAGCTCAGGCTTTGGTTCAGATGGCTCAGCGCTTCTTGGTATGCAGAGACGCGCACGGCTCGCTGACTGGCCTGCAGCAGATATGTGATAGCACATTCAGGTAGCTCGGCCAGTTCAAAGTGACTGGCCAACTCTACAGCGATCTCTGCATCCTTAGCCGTTCCCGTTCAAGGGTGGCCCATTCTTCAAAGGCTTAGCTATCGCTGACGATAAAGCCTGCTAGAAAGTCGCCCTGGTATTGGGCCAATGCCTGCGACATCTCCTCCAAGTGGGGCACGGAGTGCATGTTCGATCCTGCCTGCGAGTGTTGTGCCAAAGACAACCCCTGTTCCAAGGCGATCAGATCGACATGGCAAGGACCATCTCGATTCATGGCCACGGACTGTCGGGTGATGGTCAAATAGGGGCCAACGGCCTTGCGCAAATGGGTCAGCGCCACGCGCAGACTGGTCATGGCCTCTTTCTCACCACGCTGGGGCCAGAGCAAGCCGACAATCTTCGTGCGCAGCTGCGGTTCTCCTGTGCAGGCGAGATAGATGAGGAGGGTTTTTGGCCTTATGGGGCAGTTCTCAAGTGCAGGGTAATGCTGACTTGGCCCAGCATGGTGATCTTTAAGTTGTCTACCATCCCACTAGGCCTTCTTCGTGGTACAAGATACGCGATTCATGGTGCATCGTTCGATCCAGTATGCACCACGAATCACGCATTACGAATTACTTTACCAAATTCGTTTGACTTTAACGATTTTTAGCGAACGACCTTTACGCTGAGAAGTATAGCATAGCAGGTTCAAAAAATCACACGCGATCTGCAACCTATACCACCTTGTCGGCCTGCAGTAAAACCCCTCTAGACTTCAAGCGGTTCGTGGTCAATAGTCGGTTGATGCTCGGTTAATGGGAAAGATATATATGGAAGTCACTTCATAAATCTATGCTGTTTTTATCAGTTACTCGTGCGATTCAATTGGCGCGATCTCTATGCCAGAGTAGGATTGGAGAGATAACGGTGGTTTTAGTGGCAACGCGAAGTGAATTCCTACCAATAAGCAGCACAATGAAAGAGGCTCTATAGAGTATTGGCTATGGCTGGCAAGTAACTTCTAAGGCATAAGGGTGTAGCCGCAAAGATTCACCCCCATCTACACCTTTTGGGACATGTGGCTGCACCCACGAATCGAGTAGAATGGGCGACAGAGTTGGCACTCTATTCAAAACAAGGTCTGAATAAGACCGTTTTAACAAGTACATTATGCCAATCAAAGCCATTATACTCAGCCCCGTTTTCAAGACGACCGCAGTTCGTATGCCGTCGTGCAGATCTTGAAAACTACCACCAATCGAAGGGAATATCAACATGTTTCATAATTTTCATTTCTTGCTCAGACGCTTTCAGGGTCTCTATTGTTTGCTGTTTGTTTTATCCCTACTCTTGCTCCCCAACGGGCAATCAATTTCAGTTGCCCAGGCGGCGCCTACGATTGCGAATTCACCTTATGTAGTGGCTACGTTCTCACCTTGTAGCGACGTGATTGATCCAGCCACCGCCTTTTTTGCAGAGAATGACCTCGTTCCTGGTGAAGTCTATACGCTGGAACACTTTGTTCCTCTTGATGACGAACGGTCGATCCACGTCACGGAACTCTTCACCCTTGAATCTTGGTCCGGACAACGCCGAGCAGCACTTTTCCTGACGGGTCCCGAATTCAAGGGCAGCTTCTGGACAATTCCAGTCGATGGTTATAACGGCCCAGCCATGGCCGCGGAGCGCGGGATGTTTGCCTTTACTGTCGACTATCTCGGTGTTGGCCAGAGTTTCAAACCGGCCACTGGTCGCCATCTCAATTACCTTGCCCAAGTCGATCCCATGCGCGCTGTGTTGGACTACATCCGCTACCTGCGCCAAGTTCGGCGTGTTGATTTGATCGGTGAGGGCTATGGTGGGGAGATCGCCTCACAACTGGCGGCAGACCCGCAACGAGTCCGGTCGGTGGTGATGAGTACCCTCGTCTATAACGAGTTTTCACCGGAGATTCTGCCTTTCTTTACCGATGAACTTCACGCTTTTATCGAAAACTCTGCCGACGGCTATTGGCAACCCGATTTTCTCGATTTGACCCTTGGCAACACACCAAAAGCGCAAGTGCGCGACTACGTCAAATCAACCCAGTTCGATGTCTATCCAACCGGTGGCGTGCTCGAATTTTGGGATCAAGGTCGTCCTCTCTTTGATGTAAGTATTGCCAAAGTTCCGGGACTCGTGATTACAGGTTCCGAGGATCCTTTTCCCGCCCCTAGCGATATGCAGAGTCTGGCGGACGCCTGGGGACATGGCCCGGCCGAACTCGTCGTGATTGAAGGTGCGAACCATGTGCCACGCATTGAGGCTGTCGAGTTTGCCAACCAATATTGGGATGCCGTCTTTGATTTCTGGGGATTGCCAGAAGCAAGTATACAGTAGGCAGGGGGCGTCACTGTCCAAGACATCGCTCCGCTTACAGAATCCGGGATCAGCGACGAGCACCCCCTCTCTGCTCACGCTCTTTTATGGGATCAAGTTATCGAGCCAGAAACAATCTCCTGGTTTGATGATCTTGCCTTGGAACCGTCATTTTGGCATGGTAAACTGGGCGTGGCTATTTTGACTATGATAATGATGGCGCTCTCGATCTATATGTGACCAATGGGTCATAACTGGTGACTAAAACTGCGAATGGGAAATTGAGCACTTTGATTTGCTGGATTGGGCGCAACCCCATAATCTGCAAGAGTTGGGCCGGGTGATGAAGGCGCTACTGGATCAAATGGAAGCCGATATCTCCGACGGACGCCATTTCCTAACGGGCGAGTCATACTCCCTGGCTGACGTCGTCGGTACTGCCTACTGCGCACGCATTCATTTGTTGAAGGGAACGGAACTTTTTCCTCCCAAGGTAACCCACTACTGGGAGCGGATGAAGAATCGTCCATCCTTCAAAACCGTAAACGTCTGTGCCGTGTGGGAGGATGTGCTCATGGCGAAGCAGTTTGATGCGTTTGTCGAGACACTTAACACATCAGGGTGACATTGCCATCTACTGAGAATGCATTGACAGCCTCGAATATTTAGCGAGACCTACCCGAAAAACGTCTTGTGGACTTCCAATTTTTCATTCCGACTTGACTCCTTATATCCTCACAGACCTCTATTATATAATCTAGCTGGGCATAGGTTAGATCACTATGAAGAGAGAAGCGCATAAGCGCACGGTTTTTGGGTGCCGCTGGGGCGCAAAAGACAGCCCCAAATATATCTCTTTCTTCTAAAGCATCTCGAAAAATTTCTATATCGGCGTTTTTCCCCACTTCAATCGATACAATATGCGATTCACTGCTCACAGCATAACCTAAAGCAATTAGGTGTTCTCTAAAATAAGCAGCCTTTTCATGTAATTCTTTCCTCTTTGAGTCGCTCTCTACAATGAGATCCAACGTAGCCGACAGTGCAGCGACTTCATGGTTTAACATAGTAGAGCTAAAAATGGCTGGGTTACAGATATAGGGCATACAACGAATAACATCATTTAAAGAAAAAACAATTCCCGCTCGACCGGCAAACGCTTTGGCTAGACTGGCCGTTATAAAGTGTACTTTGTTCGTGATATTGAGTTCAGCCACTAAACCGGCCCCTTGAGGACCATATAACCCAAGAGAGTGGGATTCATCTACAACAAAAGCACAGCCATATTTCTCAGCGATATTCGCTATTTCCACCAAGGGACATATCGTCCCAATCGTGCTGTAGACAGAATCCACTAATATGATTCCAGGACCGTTTTGTTTAATGAGCCTTTCTAAATGAGCGGTATCATTATGCCTGAATGCTAAAGGCTTTGCTCCGCAGGTCTTTATACCTTCCCATAATGACATATGTGTAAAAAAATCAATATATACGTTGGTATGCTCATCGGCAATGGCTTCCATGAGCCCGATGTTGGCAGACCATCCAGAAGTAAAAAGCATTGCCTTTTCGTAGCCTACATAGGCTGCCATTCTCTTTTCAAAACGCCGAATCATCGAGTTATCTTGAAGAAAGGAAGAAGACATAAGAGGATCACGCTTTTGCCTCGAAAGTACATCAATTTGATCTTTAACAATTCTCGGATGATTCGAGATATTTAGGTAATCATTGCTCTGTAGAACAATTGAATTTTCTAAAGGTGATTTGCCAATGACAAGAGGTGTTCCATTCTTATTTTTAAAAATCAGTTCTTCCTGGAAGTATGCCATTTTGGCGCTGATAAAATCTGGAAGAGATAGGCGAGGATTCTCAGATTGTGATTGAATGGCTGAAGCGTTGTTTACGTCACTGGTAGATTTATCTAATACTAAATTTTCCATTTTCAATGTCATGGCCCCGAAGATACTTTGCTGATTTCTGCTGCGTTTATCTAAGCTTTTATAATAATGTCGATTAGATTTGAGGGGATTTGCTTGATTCAAGAATATCCCCAATCTGTCCGCTCAACGTCCGCTGAACGTCCGTAAAAGCGTCCGCAAAAACGTCCGCAAAAACGTCCACAGCGCGACGAAAGAGGCCCGAGGTGATTTCCAGCTGATCAAACGTGGCCTTGATCTGGTTGCGTGCCTCATTCACGACCTCGGGATAGGGTGGATCATGGGCATCGTCATAGCCGAAGGACATGATTATTTTGTCAATCCTCGCGTACCTCTTCCCTACATTGACAGAGAAGTCGGTTTTCTGTAGACTGTTGGTATTGTTATTATTAATATTAATAATCAGTATGTTGAGGCATTACACTGCGGTCGTTTAGAAAACAGAAGTTTTCCTATGTTCCACTAGAGTAACCAAACTCGTGTTTTCAAACGGAGCTGAGTATGATTGTTGCTCTTTGCTTCAATAAAGCGACTGAATCAAGCTCTCCCCCCATGTTGTGAGATCGGCTGATGCATAGCAACTAACTCTACAGACGCTCCAAGGATCTTGCCGGTTCGAAGCATAACAACAATATGGTGCGATTCCCCCGCAACAGGGTTTATACCGTCCACATTTAACCAAAGGAAACAAATATGAAAATGACGAAAAGCTCACGACGCGATTTCTTGAAACTAGCCGGTGTGGCCACAGTGGGGACTGCGCTGGTCGCCTGTACGGCTCCAACTGGAACTGCCCCGGCTGCGGATGGCGGAGCCCCTGACGCGACAGGTGGAGAGGTCACAATTGTGGTTGGTGCCTGGGCACTAGAGTCTCACCAAGAAGTCGTTGAAAAGCTGGGGTTCCTGGATTCTGGCTATACGGTCAATATCGAGAATCTACCCAGCGGTGATGAACTCTCCGCCTCGCTAACTGCCGGTATCGCAAGCGGTGCCAGCCCCTACGATGTGATGGATTTCGAAGATGGCATGGCCATCACCTACTCCCGATCTGGATTCTTCGAGCGCTTGGACGACCTGCTGCCGGATGACTTCTGGGATGACTTTCCCCAAACCTTGTTAGACGTAACTGATCTCTGGGATCGCCATGAGGGTGACACCTTCCGCATCCACCACAACTTCGAGGCCCAGTACTGCTGGTATCGAAAGGACTGGTTTGATGCTGAAGGCATCGCACCACCAACGACTTGGGACGAGCTGGCCGAACTAGGGCAGGTCTTCACTGATGAAGAGAACGGCGTTTGGGCGCTGGAAGAAGGTTTGCAGGTTCTCTCGGTTTACCAGGGCTACCTGACCCGACAGGCTGGCGGCAACTACTTTGACGTAGGTGATGAGTGGGCGACGGCACTCCAATACCTCCACGATCTGATCTATGAACACAAGACCATGAGCCCCGCCGCCCTGCAGAAGAACTACGATCAGCAGAATGCGGACTACACGTCTGACAAGGTCGCTTACATGCGCCAATGGCCCTTCTTCTATGACGTGGCCCGAGCCAAGGAAGATTGGTTTGCCGAAGAAAAAGCCGCCGTAACCATGCCGCCTATTGGCCCTGGCGGAGCGGCTGGCAGTACGTACGCGGCCGGTTGGGGATACGGCATTTTGAAGTCTGCACCCAACCAGGAGGGCGCCCAAGAGTTACTCAAATTCCTAGTGGACATCGAGAATGCAGGCGAAATGGCCCTCATCGACACTTGGTATCTGAGCAACCGCCACTCTGTACTGGAAACGGTTGGTGACGAAGGCATGGCCAAGCACCTCAAGGAATACACCGATGCTGGTATCATTGGCAACCGCCCGTTCCATCCCAAATTCAGCGAAGCCTCTACGAAGCTGGATGAAGCGGCCTCGGCCTTCCTGACCCAGCAGATTAGCCTTGAGGAATGTCTGCAGCAGGGGCAGGATGCAATGGCGGCGTTGGAAGGGTAAGGTGTAAGACGTATAGATGGCCAGAAAAGTTCTGTCCTCTCCTCTGAGATTTCCCAGAATGGATTAAGCGAGAGTCGGGACAAGACTTTTCTGGCGAAGTATAACAGGCAACTCGTGAGAGATAAGTAGTTGCAGGTGAGCAGACTTACTGAACTTATTGTTCGCTGGCAACTTTCTACTCTTTCGCTAACTTAATTACATCGGCTGTCTACCGACTACCGATTACCGACTACCGACCTTTGAATCCTTGGAGCTAAGAGAGCAATGGCACAAGCCGCAAGCGTGAGTTCGACTCGTTCTTCTGGCTGGGGGCAAAGACGGGTTCTCCTCTTTATCGCACTGGTTGCCCCAGTCTTTATTTTGCGTTTCGTGACGTCAGTCTACCCCATCGGCAACACGATCTGGCTGAGCTTTACGAATACCCACCTGATTGACCAAACAAGTGACTTTGTTGGTTTCGAAAACTACCAAATAATGCCCAAGGATCCAGCCGTCCGTTCTGCCGTTGGGTTTACCATTGTCAAGACGATTATCGCGACCGCGTTGCAGCTTATTCTAGGGCTGCTCATTGCACTCATGCTCAACGCCGCGCGCCGGGGTCGCAACTTTGGTCGCGCCATCAACCTGATTCCTTGGGCCATTCCAGGCATTACCGCGGCCTATGCCTTCCGTTGGATATTAGATGATCAGTTTGGCTTGATTCCGGAGTGGACCTATCAACTAACCGGAACGCGGCCGCTGGTCTTTCTGACTGCCTTTAGCGCCCGCACGGCCCTCATCCTGCTGACAGTATGGAAGAGCGTCTCTTTTGTGGCCATCCTCTTCCTTGCAGGGTTGCAGGGTGTACCGCCAGAGCTCTACGAAGCGGCCAAGGTAGATGGAGCCAATGCCTGGCAAGGCTTTAGGGCCATTACGCTACCACTGGTCTTACCACTGGTTATCACCATGTCTATTTTCTTGATGATTGGCCAGTTGGGCGGCATCGACCTAGTATATGGGCTAACCAATGGTGGGCCGGGCAATGCCACCGCAACCTTGGGTTTGCGCATCTTCCAGGAAGGCATGCGGTTCTTTAAGTTCGGCTATGCGTCGGCCATCTCGGTTGTGCTGCTCTTGCTGATCTGTGTCATCGGTGCATTGGGCATCTTGGTCAATCGCAAAGTTGAGGTTAATCTATGAGTCAGGCAACTTATCCATACGTACGCTACCGGATGAATCGGGTGCTGGGTAGCAGCCTCTACTATTTGGGATTGGCTGTTTTTACCATCATTGTGCTGGTTCCATTTTACTGGATGGCACGAGCGTCGGTCTCCAATCAAGAACAGATTTTGATGTCGCCGCCCCTCTATTTCCCCACACCAACCTTCGAAAACTTTGGCATTGTTGCGGAACAGGTGCCACTGGTACTCTTTATCGGCAACTCGATCATCTTTTCGACAGCCTCCGCCGTAATTGCCATCTTGACCAGCTTCATGGCCGCCTATGCCTTTACCCGCATCAAAGTCCGAGGCAGCGGCTTTTTGCAGTGGATCTTGATCATCACCGTAGCCATTCCCCAAGTCTCCCTAATTATCCCTCTCTACCAAATCCTACTGAACATGAAGTTGCTCAACTCGCTCACCGGCCTGATCCTGGTCTTTAGCAGCCTGTTGACACCCTTTACTGTCTGGGTACTCATGTCCTTTATCAACCAGGTTCCGCAGGAGATTGAAGAGGCAGCCATCATTGACGGGGCATCACTATTGCAGGTGCTGTGGCGCATCGTGATCCCGGTTACCACACCTGGAATTGTGACCATGATGGTGATCAACTTTATCAACGGCTGGAATGATCTGCTCCATCCCTTGTCCTTCTCCTCTACCGAAGAGGCTAAGACGCTGAGCGTGGCCATAACCTATATCTATAGCTATCGTGCCTCGTGGGGGTTGCCGTGGAACCTAGTCAGCACAGTGGGTATGATCATGGTGATTCCCGTGATTATAATGGTAATCTTTGCGCAACGCTCTATCGTCTCTGGGCTGACTCGGGGGGCGATTAAGTAATTTCAGTCGCTCACAACAACATCGATTTTTGTCATAAGGAGTGCTAGGCCGTGTTGGCATATTGGCTTTGTCATGCCCGAAGGCACCCTCGAGTGTTGTCATCGGAGGAATCGGGCATCCATAACGTGGCTGAGCCGTGGATTCCCACTCACTATAGTTTTTAAGATAAAGATTTTCCGCACTTCCCCTGAGCTTGTCGAAGGGAAGTGCGGAAAATCTTTATCTGGATATCTATACCTGCGGAAATGACACCCGACCAGTCCCCTTTTTGGCTGACATGCCTAGTCGATTGTAGCCCATCCTTGAAGGGCGGTGAGCACCAAGAATCCCATAACTTTCTCTTGGAACTACTCGGTCACGCTTCCCGTCCCACCCAAAATGGACGGGCTACGCTAATCTGTCAATCCTTACCATACATTGCATTGGAGAAATTGTGTTACTTTATACGGAGCCTAAGTATAATCAGAGCTGATCATAGATAGAGAGGAAAGAATGGAAATTAAAGTTGATGATCTATCGGGACCAGAGATTGCTGAATTTCTGGAGGAGCATATTAAGGATATGAAAGCTATTTCCCCTCCAGAAAGCAAGCATGCACTCGATCTTGATGGGTTGCGGAAGCCAGAAATCACCTTTTGGACCATGTGGGATCAAGATGCCCTTGTTGGTTGCGGCGCCATCCAAGAGCTTTCGGACGTTCATGGCGAGATAAAATCAATGCGCGTATCCAAGGAGCATAGAGGGAAAGGATACGCATCAAAAATCTTGGACCATATTATATCTGAGGCTTATAAGAGGGGGTACCGGCGACTAAGCCTAGAAACAGGTTCAATGGATTTCTTTAAGCCTGCCCATGCGTTATACAAAAAGTATGGATTTGAACTCTGCGCGCCTTTTTCCAATTACAAAGAAGATCCAAACAGCCTATTCTTTTCCAAGCAACTGCGAAATGGTTAACACTCCACATTCAGTCCTTCGCCGCCAAAGAACGAGAGCCGATATTCCTGAGACATCTTTTCTACATCTGTCGCTCGATAGTGATACTGGACGGCTCGGCGGCGTCGATCCGTGCGATTCGCCGGGGTACCATGATGGATCAGGCCGTGGAAGAAGAGACAGTCACCCGGCTGCATGGGAACGGCGACCGCGGCGTCACGGGCCACATGGGTATCGCATATCTGCCAATCCCGGCGGCGGAAGTGGACCGTTGGCCCAGCTTTATGCGAACCAGGCATAACCATCATGCAACCATTTTCTGTATCGACTGAATCGAATGCGATCCATGCACCCACCACGGTGGTATCGATGGGCAAGTTGAAGTAGGCCAAATCTTGATGCCATGGCTTTTCGCGGCCAATGAGGGGTGGCTTGATTAGCCCCATATCCTGGAACATAGTGAGATCGTTGCTACCGATAATACGGCGCAGCACGCCCAATAGCTTGGGATGCTCGGCCATGGCCTTGAGCCGCTCCTCGTAGTCAACAAACCACATCAGCTTACGCAGCGAATCCATCTTCTCTTCGTTGCTTAATTCTTTCAACCTGTCTTTGACCGCACTTTCAAACATTAGCCCCTTAAAATCAGGATTCTTACCGTGAATCAGATCGACCAACCCATTCAGCCCACTTTGGGTCTCTTCGGGCGTAAACGCGTTACGGACAACCAGATAGCCACGTTCGTGGAAAAGCTCGATGTCGGCATCGCTGACGGCATCGAACCCACTAACGTTATCGGCCGCGATGGTAGCAAAGTCATAGAGCCAAGTTGGATAGTCACCACCAACATCCGGATCGATAGTGACGGCACCGGTGGACATGGTTGATTCTTGTGAAAAGTCTTGCATAGGGTTTCTCCAAAATAAAATAGGAATCTCAGAAACGAGAATCAGTTGAAAACTCGCCAGGGCTGCGAGGACGAACGCTTTATTTTGCTGGTTTGTCATGGTACAATGCAAATATGATATCTTGAAAGTTTACTAGGGGAAAATAGGCATGAGCGAATTAATAGTAGAAGAAGAGCAGGAATTTGATGACATAGAATTAGAGATGTACTTTTGGATGAGAAATTTGAAATTCAAATTCCAGTTGCAGAGGTATTCGAAGAGTAGTCATCTGCCCCTGAACCTATAGATCGAAGCGAACGCGCAGAATTTGCTCTCCCAGGCTTGATTGCTGTTTTGTCGCTTTCTTAGATGTCACTCAGCACAAGGAAAATCAGATGTTAGAGCTACCAGCTACTGGAAGATGTCAATGTGGTACGTGTTGCTATGCCGTCGAAGCTCCACCTTATGTCGCCTATACATGCCATTGTACTGAATGCCAAAAGCTCTCGTCGAGTGCATTTGTCTCCTGTATGCATGTCCCTGTCGAAAGCGTTAGAATTACCAAAGGTTCCCCCATCTCCTGCAAGCGCATCGCGGATTCCGGCCATCTGCTCGAGACGTGGTTCTGTCCGGCCTGCGGATCGACCCTATTCGCTGAAAACTCGTCAAGGCCGCGAGTCCGTACAGTCCACATCGGCACACTCGAACACCCTGAATGTGTAGACGTCAGTGCCCACATCTGGGTGAAGCGAAAGGTTCCCTGGATATGCCTTCCCGAAAATCATCGCGTATTCCAAGAAGCCGGCGATTGGACCGAAGAGTATGCTGACGATTTGCCTCGCTATAAACCGCAAGAATAATCAGCTATACTGCGGTCGTTTTCAAAACCGGAGTTTTTCGTAGTCTCTACTCAAGATACCAAACCCCGGTTTTGAAACGGAGCTGAGTATAATCAGTAGATCGCAATGTCACTCTGAGAAACCGAAGAGTCTCTCATTGACATTGCGATCTACTAATAATAGGAAGCCAACACAGAGCTCCCAGACAGACAAGAGAGAATTTATGAACAACGACAAACCTAATATCATCCTCATAAACTGTGATGACCTCGGATATGGTGACCTGGGCTGCTATGGCAACCAGACCAACGCTACGCCACATCTGGACGCCATGGCCGCAAAAGGGGTACGCCTAAGCAGATTCTATAGCGCGGCAGCCTGGTGTATGCCCAGCCGCATAGGTTTGATGACCGGCATCCACCCATACCGCAAAGGCATTGTACCGGAGCCAGCCCTTCCCGAAAGATATACCATGGCCGAAATGCTGAGGGACAGCGGTTACAGCACAGCGCTCATCGGCAAATGGCACCTGGGTTGGGATGACGCGTCACGCCCCAATGCCAAGGGCTTTGACTATTTTTATGGTACCAAGGGAAGCAACGACTGGGATGGTCCAGGAACCAACTATACAGATTTCAAGAATACCAGCGAGGATGAATGGCAGACGCCTCTGTACGAAGATTGGCAGGAAATCGGCGTCATGCCCCAATCTCAGTTTACCCAGCGCTACACTGAAAAGGCGATCTCAATCATCAAACAGAATAAGTCTGAGCCTTTCTTCCTCTATCTGGCCCACGCTATGCCCCATGTTCCCCTCTTTCCAAGTCCGGAGTTCAGGGGCAAGAGCAAGGGCGGTGTTTATGGCGATGTGGTTGAAGAACTTGACTGGTCCACTGGTGAGATCTTGCGTACGCTGCAAGAGAAAGGGCTTGCCGAAAAGACGCTCATTGTGTTCACTAGCGACAACGGACCGTGGACCATGTTCCACGAATTCGGGGGGACAGCCCATCCCTTGCGCGGAGAAAAAAGCACCTGCTGGGAAGGTGGCCCCAGGGTGCCAGCGATTGTCTACTGGCCCGGGACCATCAAACCGGCGCTCTGCAACGAGTTCATGATCAACATGGACCTCTTTGCTACATTTGCTGCCGTGGTAGGTAATTCCCTACAGCCAGGGCAGGCCAGAGATTCACTTGACATGTCACCAGTCCTCTTCAGCGGCGGCAGCAGCCCGAGAAGCCACTATCTTTTCTGCCACCGCCAACCACTTTCGTATATCTCTGGCGACTTCAAGATCCACTTCGCCAGTCTCGACCGCACCCGGCACCCAGACACGGGTGCAGAAGAGCCGCTCACCATTCACAATCCGCCATTGATGTTCAAACTCAGCGACGATATCTCAGAGGTCGTCAATGTCGCTGATGAGTATCCTGATGAGTATGAACGCATGAAGGAGGAATTCCACCAAGCCGTGTCAGAGATACTCGGATGATAGGGCCGCTCGCTGCCCCAAAATAGAGAAGACACTAATAAATTACCAAAGGGGAAAGAAATGAGCATTACCGACTTACAGGCCAAAGCCGCGCATCTGGAAAAAGAGCTTCAAGAGGTCCGCAAACGGCTGGCCCAAGAGACCCAAGATCCAGCTGCTCTTGCCAACGAACTATCCCAGACTCGCTCCTATGCCTTTAGTGCCGAGACCCTGTCCGTTGAGGATGTTGCCAAGGGTTGCAACGAGCATTTGGAACGCTACGGCTTCTGCGTTATCGACAATGTGATCCCTACCGGCCAAGTAAAGAGTATCCGTGAGGAAGTCAAGGCCGCTAACGCCAAGATTGGACGCAACAGAAAAGCCGTACAAGAGCTGTTCAGCCGAGATGACTTCGATGAAGCGGCACTAATCGGCAATCCCACCGCCTACGATGAGGTAGAGTTAAGGCGGGTACGTCGGGTGGGCCATCTCCCCAAGATACCCAATGAAATAGTCTGGATGCCTCAGTATGCCCAGCATTTGGCCAGTCCCTACGTGGTCGACGTGGCGCGCCGTGTGCTGGATGATCACCTTCGCATTGCCCAGCTACACACCCGTTTTATCGAAACTGACAAGGCTGATGGCACCCCGGGTGGCTTCGGTGCGGTAAAGTATCGCGGGCGGGCCGACACCCGTGAATGGCACACCGACTGGCCCCATGACCTTAGCGCCTATGGCGCTGGCGATCCAGGCAAAAACGTTGGCTGTATTCGTCGTCCCTTCCCTAACGTAGCTATGTGTCTCGTTATGATCTGGTATCTGACCGACGTGGATGAAGAATCGGGTGGTACCTGGGTCGTTCCTGGTTCCCACAAGGACGAGCGCAACCCTCGCGGTCCAGCGGATGGCATGACGGTCACCGCGCCCATTCCAGGTGATATGCAGGTTTCGGCCCCGGCAGGATCGGTTTATATTCAGGATTCACGTAGCTGGCACTCATCGGCCATGCACAATCCCAGTGGCCGAGACCGCATTGCCATCGTCAACCGCTGGTGTCCCTGGTGGCTTTCTGTGGATGATTACGCCCCGCGCGGCATCGATAATACCGTCTGCAACCCGCTCTCCCATGCCGAGTATCTGGCCCTCCCCGCGGCGCTACAACCCTTTATGCGGCACCTCTGTCCCGATGAGCAGGATACCCTCCAGCAACCTGTGCTGGAGCGAGCCAACGCCTCCAGCGACCGGACGCGGTGGGGGTTTCAGCAGTTGGAGGAAAATCCCAACGGATTAGCCCAGGCCAATGACCACGTTCGGGTGACCATTGGCCCGTCTTAAGTACAGGTATAGCGCAACCATGAGGAGGAAAACGTGACGAATATCAAATCATTGACAACAGTGCTGCGCACGCCGGATGCCTGCTTCCAAAATCTACCACTGTGGGACTACGAACCCCAGTACTTCACCAGCACGCTCTACGGCATGACGGTGCGCATTGCTTACTATGACCTAGGTGAAAAGGAAGCAGAGGAGACGATCCTGCTTACCCACGGTATGTCGGCCTGGTCTTACCTCTACCGACGCATGATCCCGCTGCTCGTTCGCGCGGGGCATCGTGTCATCCTCTTTGACCAAGTAGGCTGTGGTCGCAGCGACAAACCGAGCAGTGAGGAAGCGTATACCTATGAACGTCTTATCGGCTGGAATATTGACCTGCTGATCAATCACCTGGGTCTCAAAGGGATCACCACGGTGCTGCAAGACTGGGGCGGCCTAATCGGTTTACGCGTCGCCGCGGCTCATCCTAGTGCCTTCCGTCGCTTGGTCATCGCGAATACCATGCTGCCGACCTGTGACGACAGCTTCTTCAAAGTCTCGCCCGGCTTCTACAGTTGGAAGACCTTTGCCTTCCGCACAGGGCTGAAGGACGACATCTGGATAAAAGAGCGGGGCGGACGTTGGCCAGGTCAAATCATGGCTCAAAAAGCGGTCGGCCCCAGTAACCCTGTGATGGATCCAGCAGAAAGAGAAGCGTATAATGCACCCTACCCAGAAGACATCTACAAAGCGGGCGCGCGGATGCTTCCCGAGCTTGTCCCAACGCCGCCCGATGACCCCACCGGCCGCCCCATGATGGCCGAGGCGGAGAACAATGCCGCGGCGTGGGCTGTCTTCCAGAAGTTCACCAAGCCGGTGATGCTCGCGTTCAGCGACGAGGACACAGTGATGGCTGGTGGTGATGCCGTCTGGCTGGAACACTGCCCAGGGACAAAGCACCCTGGCGTTGAGCATGTGACAATCAATGGCGTTGGCCATTTTCTGCAGGACGGTGGGGCAGAGCAGCTGGTCCAGTCCATCAGCAACCTCATCAGCGCCACGCCACCTGCATCTATCGAACCATTGCGTGCGGGGCCTCTTGGAGGCGAGGCTGCCATAGCCGCCAAGGCCGCTGCAGAGGCTGCTGCCACAGAACGTGCAGTTGCCCACGGCGACGTCGGCATCTCATCGCCCTCCGATGGGGGCATCTCCTTCATCGCGCCAACGCCGAAGGGGCGCACGCCTTATCAATAGAGTTGTTCCGAATTAAGAACTTACTGGGTGACTGGCACTTTTTCGGCGACGCTTTCTGGCTAACGAGAGATGCGAAGTGCCTGCCACCTCAGGGTTTTGTTATTTCAGAACAACTCTAATAGTCAAAGGGCGGTAGTTTTCATGGAGCAAGATGTACCATGGAAGGATGAAAATCGGTCAGCCTTCCTCTCGAGTGAGCGGACTTATTTACAGGGCAGACCGTAGCGGAGAATGCATATCACAAATCGTGCATAGCCACAAAAATTGAGTGTACGGCCACCCCTGTCGTAACGTCCTGATAAGTCACTTCCACGGATGCTCGCTGTTCATCGGTGATGACTTCGACAAATGAAATCAACCAGGCTTCCGCTACCTTCAACTGCTGCGCATATTGGACGGCCTGTACCAATGCTTCTTGATGTTTCTGGCGGTTGATGAAACTCTTGACCTCTAGCGGATAGACGGTATGGCTGTGATGGACAACCAAGTCAATCTTACCATTACCCGTAGGGAATTCGGGTACGACAGCGGCATTGCCTTCCAGAAACTGGACGAGATACATGTAGAGGCTAAAGTGGTAGACGGCCTCGTAGATGTGTTCATCAGTTTTACGGCGCGGCGCGTTTTTGAAGAGCCAATCTTGATTCTGATGCAGATACGCTTCATAGAGCCGCACAATATGATCAATATCCAAATGGGTGTCGGTGATAGTATTGCTTAAATCGGTGAAGGGATCATAGAGTCGTTTCAAACCCATAAAGAGATCATGGGCAAAGTAGTTGAAGAGTCGTTTCTGCACAAAGGGAGAAGGGAATCTTAGAAATTGCTGATAATGCCCCAGTTTGTCCTGTGTCTCTTCATAGCTAACAACCCCATTCATGTATAGATAGTTTGTTTCTGGATCATCATAGCGAAACGGTAATTTAGACCCTACCTGAAACATTTCTAAAACGATGGGCTTATATTGGGGCTGCTTGGCTTTGGAGATAATGTTCAAGATGTTGTTGTTGGGCTGGACGTTTAAGGCATGAGAGTAGGTATACTCAAAGTCATCCATGGTGATGGGTCCATTACGACGGATATTTATCTCGGTCAGTAATTCACCCAGCCAGCAGGTTAACCCGGGTTGCCCCTGCATTTCGTCATAAATGCGCGCAACCACATCGGGAGCAATCTGTCGTCCGCTCTCGTCTTGAAAGTCTTGAAAAATCTGTACAACCTCGGCCCGTTCCAAGTTGGGAATCTGGACGCTACGCTGTACATTAAAAGGCGAACCAGTGATATTCTCTATACCCAATACGCTGCGGACACCGATTAACGCAAGACCATGTAGTAGATATTTTTTTTCCGAGCTAGGTGTCCCCACGTCCCCGCCTCTTGAAAGATAGATGGAGCGGAATTCATTGGCAAAACGATTAATAAACTCTTCCTGTAGCGCATCAAACTCATCAATGATGAGAATCATCGGCTTGGAGAAGTATGCTGATGTAAACAAAGACCCTAACTCGGCCCAGCTATCAATCAAGGGGAAATCAAGGTCAAATTGATCCTGTAACTGTCGGACAAATAACTTCAAAACCTGTTTATCATCAACCAGCGTTTTTGCCGATTGGAAGTTAATCATGGCAACTTCGAAGGTATCCTCTTTCTTCAGCTGTTGCACCACCTCTAACATCACCCAGCTCTTACCTGTCTGGCGTGGTGCCCATACGGTGATGTAATGCCCACCTTCATCTGGATACTCACCGGTTAGTTCCAACTGCGCGCTCTTAACCAGAGACGTACGTGGTGCATGATAATGACGGTTGGTTTGAATGGGTCCATATGAAGAGAATTTGCGCATGATGGTTTCCTGTTTAGGAATGAGTTGTAAATAACTTGCGCGTTTCAATCGGGGGTAGCCCCTTCAAGTGCTCAAGTAATTTAATTCCCGTTCCTTAAAATAGTTTCATATGGTTTATTTTATCATAAGCCATTCGGTGACACATTAAGCTTCATGCCGTTGTTAGGCGAAGCGATTACAGATGAATATCTTCAAGACTGTGTGAAACGCCTGTATGAGTTAGGGTAGCTATGGTGTTATCTTTATCTACAGATTATCATTAGGAGCAACGTGGGTGTCTCGATAGCCCCTGTTCGCTGAAAGGAGAAATATGAGACTAGGTGGTCCCATTTTCGAGAAGTATGAAACGCCTGACCAATGGATTGATGCTGTGGGTGCCCTTGGCTACCGCGCTGCATTCTGCCCGGTGGCCCTAGATGCGTCAGACGATTTGATCAGAGCCTATTCATCTGCGGCGCGTGAAGCCGATATTGTCATTGCCGAAGTCGGTGCCTGGAGCAACCCCCTCAGCCCGGATCGCGAGATACGTAACGCTGCACTTGCCAAGTGCAAGAAGGCACTCGTCTTAGCCGATGCCATTGGTGCGCGGTGCTGCGTCAATATCGCTGGGTCGCGAGGGGAAACGTGGATCGGTCCATGTGCCAACGACCTGACGGAAGAGACCTTCGAACTGATTGTGGAAACTGTGCGGGAGATCATCGACGACGTCAGGCCAATCCAGAGTTTCTACGCCCTGGAAACTATGCCTTGGTTGTATCCGGACTCGACCGATGCCTATCTCGCGCTTTTCCAGGCCATAGACCGGCCATCTTTTGCCGTTCATTTCGATCCCGTAAATCTGATCAGCAGCCCTCAACGGTATTTCAAGAATGCTGACATCATCAGGGAATTCGTGGCAAAGCTCGGCCCTCATATCAAGTCGTGTCACGCAAAGGACATTCTGCTTCATGATCGGTTAACCGTTCACCTTGACGAAGTACGGCCGGGATTGGGGCAACTTGACTACCAAACCTACCTAAGAGAGCTGGCCAAGCTTCCGGGCGATATCCCCATAATGTTGGAGCATTTGCCAGATGCTGTGGAATACGCGGCAGGCGCAGAGCATATCCGCAACATTGGCATGGAAGAAGGGATCAATGTATGAATGCCTGAGCCACCCAACTCGCCATAAATGACGGACGTCGTGAGCCCTAAATTGGGGTGCTAATCACCCTTCGACGGTGCATCTCCTTCACCATGCCGAAACCGAAAGGTCGGTAGAACACTTGTCAATAAATGTAACCGTCATAGTATGCTTTCAGTCGATATCTTGTGATGCATAATTTCTATTCAGGGTCTTTTTGTGGCAAACTCATCCTTTTATAAAGGATGCTTTTATGATATCCTGTCACTATAGGAGGGATTATGCGAGAGCTACTACAGCAACTAATCATAGACGCCATGACGGTATCTGTTCCATCATATACAAGACGCGATGCTCATGTGCCTACAGTTCCTGGAAAGGCACTAGCGGTTATTGGGATGCGACGCAGCGGGAAAACAACTTTCCTATGGCAGTGCCTAGCCGAACGATTAGCTGAAGGGGTACCGCGCGACTCTTTGCTCTATCTCAACTTTGAAGATGAACGACTGTCTGATCTACAAGTGACGGATCTGCAATGGATTGTTGAAGATTACTATCGGATTGTGCCCCACCTTCGGGAGCAAGCCAAAGTGACCTTTTTCTTTGATGAAATTCAGGTTGTGAATGGCTGGGAGACCTTCGCACGCCGCCTGATGGATACAGAGAAAGTCGATCTGTTTCTGACTGGTTCCTCTGCAAGATTGCTGAGTCGTGAGGTTGCAACGGCCATGCGCGGTCGGGCTATGGAAGTGTTGATTCATCCCTTTAGTTTTCGCGAAGTCTTACGGCACGCAGGTGTAGAGCCGAAAGACCCCTCCTCTTTATGGTCGAAATCGCTACGTACAGAGTTGGACAACAGGCTACGGAATTATCTTGTAGCGGGTGGATTCCCTGAATCTCAGGGGGTATCTTTGCGCGACCGTAGAGATTTACTGCGTACTTATGTCGATGTCGCGATTTTGCGTGATGTCATCGAGCGGCACGGTATCTCAAATCCGATTCCGCTGCGTTGGTTACAGCGCCATCTGTTGGCTAGCCCTGCCTCTCGCTTCAGTATTCAAAAATTTTATGATACCCTGCGCTCTCAGGGTGTACGCGTAGGCAAAGATACCTTATACACGTACCTCGATTATCTAGAAGATACGTTTCTGGTGCGCCTTGTCCCACAACATAGTGCCTCTGAGCGTAAACGAGCCACTAGTCCGCGTAAGGCATACCCGGTTGATCCAGGTCTGATTCCTGTTTATGAACATGCTGGACGGGCGAACATAGGCAAAGCGCTAGAGACCGCAATCCTGATTGAATTAGAGCGTCGTGGCTATGAGGTATTCTTTGTGAATACCCGTGAAGGGTATGAAATTGATTTCCTGGCCCAATCCCCCGAAGGTCACTGGTTGCTCATGCAAATTTGCGCTGACCTGTCGAATGCATCAACCCGTGAACGAGAGATACGTGCGCTCCTTTCGGGGTGTAGTGAATATCCACATGCTACACCCCTGCTCATTACATTAGATGCCATTCCTCCGCAACCAGGATTGCCTCAGCAACTCAAATGGCAGTCGGCTGTAGGTTGGTTGTTGGGATGAGTAGAAACGTATACGAAAAATCAACGAGATATAGCGTACGCTAGCTAACTTTGGGCAGATGATTCGACCGCAGCAGCTTTGGTAATACAGGGCGAATCCCAAGATGAAACTTTGGCGTTGATAATAGTTCACCTTACTGAACCGAGAAACCGAGTTTTTCACGGTTCCGAGTAATTTGTCGAAGAAATCAAGCTAATTTGGTGGTAATACCTCGTTGTACAGTCGAAAAACTCGGTTTCTTTAGACCAAGGTGAACTGTTACTGGTATTGATTCATGAATTCATTGGCGATGTTGGTACATCGATGTCTTGGGATGGAGAGCTTTCCTACATCACACTGATACCAGTAGGGCTGGTTCCACATCAATAAAGGAGAAAGTATGAACCCCAATGAGAAACGAAAACTCGGTAACACGAATGTCCAGTTAACACAGTTCGGATTTGGAGCCGCCTCCCTAGGTGAGATCTTTGAACTGGTAAGCGAGGAGCAATCGTGGGCGACGCTACAAACAGCTTGGGACAATGGCGTCCGTTACTTTGATACAGCGCCCTTTTACGGCCATGGCCTCAGCGAGCACAGGGTAGGCAGCTTTCTGTCTCAACAACCGCGGCAAGAGTTCGTGCTCTCCACCAAGGTAGGGCGTATTCTCAAAGCACCTGAAGATAAAGCGAACTTCCAAATACCTTTCTTCCGCGGCGGCCTGCCCTTCGATTTTGATGTGGACTACACGTACGATGGCATCATGCGTTCCTATGAAGACAGTTTGCAACGGTTGCGGCTCAATCGCATTGATGTGCTTTTGATTCACGATCTGGAATTCGGCCATCACGGCGAAAAATTGCAGACTTATCGGGACCAATTGTCTGGTAGTGGCTGGCGTGCTCTTGAAGAACTACGTTCGACCGGGGAGGTCCAAGCGGTTGGGGCTGGTGTTAATGAACTGGAAGTGATTCCTTATTTTCTGAAACGATATGATCTCGATGTTTTCATCCTGGCGCGGCAATATACACTGCTGGAGCAGGAAGCCCTAGACGAGGCACTGCCCCTGTGCCAGGTACGCAACGTGGGGGTTGTCCTGGCTTCTGTCTTCAACTCAGGGATTCTGGTCACAGGTCCTGTTGTGGGTGCCAAATATGTCTATGAAGACGCCCCTGCTGAGATTCTGGAAAAGGTATCGCGGATTGAACAAGTTTGTCGTCACCACAACGTTTCCATGGCGGCTGCCGCCATTCAGTTTCCCATGGCCCATCCGGCTGTAAACAGCGTCATTCCTGGTGCGTTTCAGCCAAGTCACGTGGAGGAAAATTTGGGATATTTTCAAGAGGCGGTTCCCGCTGCGCTATGGGCAGAACTCAAAGCCGAAGGGATCATTCGGCAGGATGCGCCAACATGTCTTAGCTCATCGTAAAGTGTACCTTGTTGCTTCGTAACGCGGACCGGAACGCCGAAAATTTAGGTTGGGGAGGTGATCCCCATATCTAAAGGGTTTTGATTCACTTTACCCGCCGGCCGTCATCAGCCGCTGCAAATAATCCATATGCTCAACGCCAACACCACAGCACCCCCCAACCAAGTTGACGCCGCGGCCCAACCAGCCACTTGCGACTGTTCCATAATCTTCCGGTGAAATGACGCTATCAAGAATCAAGTCACCATCTGAGTTAAATTTTCCAGAATGGGCATAAACTCCGATCAACCCATCCCATTCAGCTTGTAACACGTTAAGCGACGCGTCCACATATTCAACCCGGGTATGCATGATGCTTACCAACGGAATGTTGCGTCCCTGTAGCGCCAAAATCGCCTCACTCAACGTGCCGTGATGCAACAGCTTTGGCGTGCCATCCTCGGCCAAGTTGCAGCTTACCCCCACCCAGACGGGAAGACCTGTCTTTTGTGCTGCATCAATACAGATATTCATCTTGTCAATATGAGCCATCATCTCAAGCATAATCAACTCTGCACCGGCCTCGACCATAATCGCGGCTTGGTCCTCTACGTTGATGCGCAACTGCTCGAAGGTGGGCGGGTTGTTGTTAAAATCCCAATGGGAAATGCCAGCAGCCACCAACACTTCCTCTTGCCCACTTTCTTCTCGTGCCTGGATGGCTAACTCAACGCCGCGTCGATTCAATAGCTCAAAATCTTCTGGGCAGCCCGCATCCTCCATATTGTGCCGACCTGTAGCGAAAGTGTTGGAAATGATGATTTGCGCGCCTGCCTGAATATAGTCGCTATGAATGGCTTTCAGCATGCCAGGATGCGTTTTTGCCCCGCCGCCATTCCAAGCATGCTCAAGCTTGGGCGCACCACGTCGTTCAACCTCGGTACCTGTAGCACCATCAATCAAAATCTGCTCTCCATTTTGCATGCGCTCGGCTAGCTTCTCGTATCGATTTGTCATTAAAATATCCTTCTAGAAAATTGTTTGACACATATCCGACTTATAGTGAGCTCTGTTTGAAAACGGTAGTTCGTCTCTTGTGGTAGAGGCAATAGGAAACCACCGTTTTCAACACAACCGCACTTTAGCGCACGTGGATCTCAACTCGCACTTGCCAGCTCTTTTGTAAAACCAGAGCAAAGCCAGTCTGCGTAAAAAGAAGCGGAGCCATTCGCTGCTTGGTCAGTGTCGATTTTGGCAATCTAGTTATGTCTTGTGCCTCTTTGGTATTGTTCTGTATCATGTTATCATGCCACTTTAGGCGTTGGATGGGCAAACGAGAAAGGACAAAGGGTGTGTCGAATTGACGCGGGGAGGCAGAAGGAAATATGTCTTCTATGGGATAGCGGTGTTACGTTATTATCATCGCCAGTATAGTCCAATCAAATTTCAATAAGCAAACAGGAAAAAGCTACCATGAAAAGTGCTCTCCAGCCAACCGGATTGATGTGTGACCTCTTAACCAACACCGCGCACGCCAAGGTCCGCAACGCGAACCCAACATTTAGCTGGATCGTCAATGACCTGCAGCCCAACGCTCATCAGGAGGCCTATCAGATTCTGGTGGCTAGCTCTGCGGCCTTGCTGTTGCAGAACGAGGGAGACCTGTGGGATACAGGCGTGCCGAACCCAGGAACCGTTTGGAAATCCAACGACCAGTCTACCCACATTCGCTATGATGGCGCGCCTCTGAAGCCAAATACATCTTACTATTGGAAGGTGCGTACGTGGAATGGCGTGGGGAACGACAGTACATGGTCTCTTCCTTGCGTGTTCCAGACAGGAGACATCACCACTGAGCATACGACCGATTGTCAACCGCTAACGGTAACCGAGGTCAAGCCACAGGTTGTGGTGCAGACAGCCACGGATCGCTGGTTCATTGACTTTGGGCGGGCCGCGTTTGGTACACTGGGTCTGACCCTTAGTTCAGCCGAAGAGCAAACGATCCAGGTCATCTTAGGCGAGGTACCTCAAGGCCGCTATGGCATTAACCCAGAACCGGGTGGGGCGCGACGCTACCAAGTCATTCCGCTGGACATTAGCGCGGGAGAGAATAGCTATCGGCTTGAGATACCGAGTGATCCGCGAAATACTGAGGACTTTGCCATCCGCATGCCCGTAGAACTTTTCGAGGTCTACCCCTTCCGCTATTGCGAAATCGTTGGCTACATGGGGCCCCTATCCCAGGATGATTTGCGCCAGATCACCGTCCACTATCCCTTTGATTATGGTGCGGCCACCTTTACCTCATCGAGCAAGGTGCTTAACGATGTATGGGATCTCTGTAAATATACCATGAAGGCGACAAGCTTCTGTGGCTACTACGTGGATGGGGACCGGGAGCGGATTCCATACGAGGCCGATGCCTATATTAACCAGTTGGGCCACTACTGTTGTGACCGGGAATACGCAATGGCCCGCCGCACCCATGAATATCTGATCACCACGCCGACTTGGCCCACTGAGTGGATCCTCGATTCGGTGCTAGTTGCTTGGAATGATTATCTCTACACGGGCAACACCGCGTCGCTAGAGCGCTACTACGAAGAGTTGAAGGCCAAAGCGTTGACAGATATTGCACGCGATGATGGGTTGATCACGTTGGAGTTGATGACTGATGATGTATTGGAGGCCATTCATTATGCCGGACGCCCCGCGAACTTTTTTGGCCGCAGCATCGAAGATAACCCAGATTGGCCCCAGGCAGAGCGGGATGGATTTGATATGCGCCCCGTCAACGCGGAGGTCAACGCATTCCATTACCGCGCGGTCACGCTCATGGCAGCTATCGCCGAAGCGTTGGGCAAGGATGAAGATATGCGATGGTACCGCGAGCGGACCAAACTGCTCTACAAAAGCTTTGAGGAAACCTTGGTCGATCCCATAACGGGACTAGTTCTGGATGGCGAGGGCAGTACCCACAGTTCGCTTCATGCCAACATGGTGGCATTGGCCTTTGGACTGGTAGCCGCAGAGAATCAGACCGCAGTTGTTGCTCATCTTAAAGCCAGAGGCATGGCCTGTAGCGTCTATGGCTCCCAGTTTTTGATGGAGGCCCTTTACGCGGCTCATGAAGCAGACTTTGCCCTCTCACTGCTTACATCCACCTCCGAACGCTCTTGGGCGCACATGGTCTACGATGTAGGGACAACCATGGCCCTGGAAGCGTGGGATGACCGCTTCAAACCCAACCAAGATTGGAATCACGCCTGGGGTGCCGCACCAGCAAGCATCATCCCTCGCCATCTAATGGGCGTCCGGCCCCTAGCCCCCGGCTTCGAGCAGATCCTCATTCAACCTCAGCCTAGTGCATTAGAATGGGCGGAGCTGACTACACCGACCATCCGCGGGTCGGTTACCGTACGTTTTAACCATACGCATCAGAAGTCCATTCACCTAGAGACGGAGACGCCAGCTAACACCGTGACCACCGTGATGGTGCCTGCATTGGGGTCCGATGATCCGATGGTGGTAGTTGACGGGAAGCGAGTCGCTGGACGACTGGACAGTGGCTTTGTGACTATAACGGGTGTAGGATCTGGGCGGCATGTTTTTGATCGGGTGGTTTAATTTGGGTGGAGTTGGGGATACAGGTGAGGCTATTATAGTTTTTAAGAAAAAGATTTTCCGCCCTTACCCTTCGACATGCTCAGGGGGCGGTTGGAAAATCTTTTTCTTGGTGTCTATAACTCTATAAATTCTCATCCCTAAAGGTCAAGCGATAACGGATCCACACCGAGCTGTTCAAAGACCCCAACATGATCGATCATCACCCAATTCTCAACTAGCTTGCCATTTTTTACTCGCCAAAAATCGGAGTAGCGCATCTCGATCCGCTTCCCAGTGGGTGCAACACCAAACCAATCGCCTTGATGGGTCCCCGTCACGGTGCCGGTGGCAGCGACCCAGCCGTCATCGGCCACTTCGATGGATGAACCACCTGAATCGACGTCGGTTGTCATGATGCCATTGAAGTCGGGAAAGGCCGCAAAAAAGACTTCCAACTCATCTCGTTTAAAAGATTCTAGGCCATAGAGCGTGCCAAAGCCTGGCGGACCGCGCCAGATCATATCCTCAACCCAAAACTGATCTTGGGCACCTACTTCATGAACGTTGAGCGAATCGACCATTCTGTGGACAAGCTCGAGATTGGGCAGTGAGTTGACTGGTTCACTGGGAGTCTGGTAGATCGGCTTGCATGTTGGGTCCCACGGTTCGGCATCTGGATTGGCCAGTTGTAGCATCACGCCCAAGTTGTCCACCATCACCCAATTTTCGGCCAGCTTGCCGTTCTCTACCCGCCAAAAATCCGAGAAGCGCATGACAATCGGCTTTCCTGTTGGAGGTACACCCAACCACTCGTCTTGGGGTGTACCGGTAAGGAGGCCGGTTGCGGCCACCCAATCACCATTGGCAATCTCAATTTCATTGATGACGTGATAGTCGGGGAAGGTGCTGTAGAAAGGTTGCAACACCTCATACTTAAAGCCGTCAATCCCGTGGATGTCGCCAAAGCCGGGTGGTCCGTGCCAGATCATGTCGTCAGTCCAATATTGATGGTGGGCCTCCAGATCCTGGGCATTTAAAGCTTCATACATTCGATGGACTAAATCAAGATTTTTTTGTATAGACATTTTTTATGGTACAGGAAAGTATAAAACTCGACTCCGAAACATGGCCAAATTCTAGCTGAACGCTGATGGCTGTTCATGAAGTGGTCGCTTCGCGACATTAGCTGAAAGCTTTTTACCCTTTGACCGCCCCGGCAGAGAGACCTTTAACCAATTGTTTCTGGAAAATAAGCACCACAATTACCAAAGGAAGGGCAGCAGAAACAGCCGCAGCAGACTGGAGGGGCAGCGAGCCAGCCACGCTAATCCCAGGTAGGAACTGACGCATGGCAACGGCTAGCGTCCAGTTGGATTGGGTGAGGATGCTGACGAGTAAGAATTCGTGATAAGCAAGCACCAGTGTAAACAGGGCCGTGGCAATTATCCCTGGCCACATGATAGGCACAATGACCTGCAAAAAGGACCGTATGCGGGACGCGCCATCGATCATGGCCGCTTCCTCGATCTCACGAGGGATGTCCATAAAGAAGCTGCGCAGCATGTAGATAGCAAAGGGTTGGTTCACTGCAGCCAAAGTGACAATGACCAGGAAATGGGTATCATACAGACCGCTCCACTGGCCCATCCAGTAGTAGGGTAGAATAAAGGCTAGCCTGGGTAAGGAGCGAAAGGCCAACGCCAGCAGAATGAGCACTACGCCAGCCAAACCAACATAGCGAGCCAACCCATAGGCTGAAAGTGCCGCAATGCTGATAGAAATGAGCACAGCCCCCACTCCCACGATGATGGTATTCACAAAGTAGTCGTAAAACTCAGCCGTCTCTATCACCCGCGGAATGGCCCAGACAACGGCAGCCAAAGTGACGACTATGGTCCAGTTGGCAATTCGCTGGGGGACGAGTTGACGGTTGCCTAGAATGGCCAAAATGACCAGCACGGCCAAGATAGCCATCAGCCCATAAGCCAGCAAGGTAAAGTTGTCTGGCATGGATTTGAGCCACAGCTCTTCGTAATTTGCGCCGGTTGCTTTGAACCAGATCAACGGCGTGCGGGAGTGGGCCTGTTTCTTGGTCTTGAGTGACTGGAGAATGGTCCAGATAAAGGGGAAAGTGCTAAAGAATACGATTACCCAGAGCGCAAGATGGATAAGGATTCGCCCCAGTGGGTGCTTAATTGGCTGCATCTCAACGCTCCTCCACTTGTTCGCGATACATGTAGAGCAAGAAGGGAATGAGTGCGACCATAATAAAGATGACCGTGATGACGGCCATTGCGTTGCCCTTGCCCAAGCGCCGCACAACCATAGCAATACGATAGTTATAAGTCAAGATGGTATCAGCATGATAGATGGGATTCATTTGGGTCAACACAAAGACGTTATCGAAGAGACGGAACATGTCCATCACACCCAGGATAGCATTCAACAAGAAAAGGGAACTCAGATGGGGAATAACCACGTGGCGAATCTGCTGCACCCGACTGGCCCCATCAATGGCAGCAGCATCGACCAGAGATTTAGGCAGCGTCTGCAGGCCAGCAAAGAAGATGACCAGCGCAAAAGGCGTAGCAATCCAAACGGTATGAATTAGAAGCAATGCCTTCATGGAGAACTCGGTAAAGACAAATTTCTCTTGAAGAACTGTACGCAGAAACCAAGCGATCAGGCCAGAGGGATCGAACAGTTGCTTGAAGACGATGGTACCGATGACCGGAACCACGATCATAGGGATCAGCATGGCCGCCAAGTAGACCGCGCGGATCCGGCCCGTCACCTGGTCCAAAATAAGGGCTTCGACAAAGGCGACAATGATATGGGCTGGCACCACCACAATAATGATCACCAATGTCCACTGTAGCGCAACCCAAAAACCGGGGTCGGTCAAGACCTCCCGATAATTGGAAAGACCCACGTACTCAGGCGCGGTGACGTTGGTAAAGGTGATGTAATTGAGGCCAAACCAGACGGCCAAGCCCAACGGCACAATCATGAGGCTGATCATGACGATGTTGCTGGGAGCGGTAAATTGCCAGAAAGTCTTGAGTTTCATGATGGCAAGTTTGCAAGTGGGCAAGTTTGCAGGTGAAGACCGCCTGCAAACTTGCTACTTTATTCGATGTACCCCTGAGCGGTTGCTTCTGCAATATACTCTTCCTCCGCGGCGGCGAGTGCCTCTTCAGGCGTCATTTCACCAGTGCCAACAAAGGGTAGGTGGTTACCTAGCGCGGCTTGGGCAAGACTTGTGGCCGGATTGGTGGAGTACATGCCAATGCCGTTGGCCATGGTTTCGCTGGCGGCTGGCAAGTTGGGAAGGCCTTTGGTGATTGAGGTTCGGGTCACGATGCCCACATCAGCCGCTCCTTCCATACTCTCATGATCCAGCGCTTCCATCAGAATGCGGAAGATGAGATCCGGATCATTGGCAGTAGTGGCTGGAATAGTATAGAAGTCGTTCCAAGCGCTACCCACACGCGGTCCCCCCTCGACGGCAACAGGAGCCGGTGCAAACTTGATCACATCGACGTAATCTGACTGCTCTGAATCAAACATGCTGACCGTGTTGGACGCCCAAATATGGACCATCGCTTGCGCACCCGTATTCATAGCAATCTCGGCTGCTTCATAGCCAAGGGCCAAACCTTCGGGTCCCATACACGCATCCACAACAGACTTCATCTGGGTTAGTGCAGCCACGCCTGCATCGCTGTTGAAGGCTGGTGTACTATCTTCGTTTAGGTAATCCCCACCATGAGCACGAATGAAGTGTAGGAACTCTAGCTCCCAAGCCCAGCCCGCCGACATATCTTGCGTAAAGACTACGTCTAAATCGGGATTGTCAGTCAGGGCCTCACAGATGGCGATTACGTCATCATAGGTCTCTGGAACCTCTAATCCTGCCTCCTCGAAGAGGTCGGAACGATAGGCCAGATGAAGCGTATTGCCAACCGCAGGAATACCGTAAATCTGCCCATCAATGGTGCCACCTGCCCATGCAGTTGCTGAAATATCATCCAAATCATACTCATCCCGATACTTGTCCACAAGGTCATTAAGAGGCAACAGCCAGCCCACCGAACCAAATTCGGTAATGCCCGTATTGGCCATATGCATCATGTCATAGGGCGACTCGCCGCCACCAGACATGGCCAAACGAAAGGCATCTTTGGTCGCTGTAAAGTCCTGCATCTGCGCGTTGATGGTAATATTCTCCACCTCGCCACACTTCTCGATTTCGGCAGTGTAGAAGTCCATAATGTCAAAGGGCCAGCCAATCAGGTTCAGTTCAACCGGCTCAGCTGGGGCTTCAACATTACAGACTGACTCGGCCATCATCTCTTCTTCTGTCGCTGCTTCCATGGTTTCTCCACTGCCCGACTCTGCCGCTGGCGCAGCCTGCTCACAAGCTACGACCAAAAGGGCAAGCAAGCCTAAGACCAACATCAGCGTTTTTGCGTTTTTCAGCATGAAAATCTCCTTATGTGTAGAAAAAGTTGCACGTTTGCACGTTTGCACGTAAGCAGGTTTGCAGGTGACAATCGTACTTGCCTACTTGCCCACCCCCTATCTCCGATTGATCTGCCGCATTCGCTCTAGCACATTTACCCCTTGCATAGAGAGGAAGTGGAGCAGATCAATAAAGATCCAATTTTCGGCGAGTTTGTCCCCATCGCGACGGTACATATCGACAACCCGCATTTCTACTTCTTTGTCATGAGCTGGCATCCCCATAAAGCCGCCACTAGGTTTCATATTGAGGTTGGCCCAGCCAAAGAAGCCACCAAATTTGCCCTCGGCCATGCGACAGATATGGCCGTTAAAGACGATATCGTCCAGACCATCGCTAAAGGGGCCTTGGTGTTGTTTTTCATAGCGTTCGGTGGTGTATGCTGCCCCAATCCCCGCTGGCCCGAACCAGATCATGTCATCGTGCCAGGTCTGAAGTAGTTCGGACTGATCGGAGTGCATATCGGAGCCAACCAGTTCATCGATCATGCGATTTACCAGCGCACGCGTCTTCTCCGTTTCTGCTACATCTTGCGGTTCGTAGAGTAGGCCGTCGTGGGTACGGGGACCTGGTGTGATGAAGAATGCCCCGGTCTGTTCTGGTAGTGGTTTCTGGCCTGCTTGCAGCATCACGCTGATGATGTCACAGAAGAAGGCTGTCTCTGCGATCTTTCCGTCCGTGATGCGATTAAATTCCACAAAGCGCAGAAACCCCATCTTGCCTGTAGATGGAATGCCCAACCAGTCCTCATCAAAGAGCCCCATCAGATGGCCCATACAGCAGACCCACTCAGTCTCATCATTGTCGATTTCATTTAGACCCGCTATGAAAATATCGGGCCGCCGCTGAATCCGTGTAAACGAATGGCGAAACGGTTTCCAGAAAACGTCGGCCACATTTTCTGCACCAACCTGTTCATAGAAAGGGTGCATCCCCCGCCAATGGTAGTCATCGGTGGTGTAACGCTTGAGTACGCTAGTAATCCCGTCGCCTGTGGCCTCATCAAGTTCCTCATAGTAGCGACGTATAAGCGCTTTATTTTCTTGAAAATCGGTCATTGTTCTTCTCGGTGCCTTCTCCGCCTTCTTAAATTAAAAATTCGCAAATTCGACAATGGTCGCAAGCGACTGCTGCGCAAGCACAAATTAATTATTATCTTATTTTATTCAATCTCGATAGATCTGCTGCATGACGGCAAACTCATTGAAGAGCATCCACTCCTGGGTAATTTGCCCGTTACGAATTTCATGTTGGGTAATGCCCCACATGTTGATCGGACGCCCCGTCGGCGGACCATAGATTCCCATGCCCAGGTGGGTGCCGGTTATGCTCCAACGTACTGAGGTCATGTATCCGTCTGTGTCATTCCCCATCCAGTAGATGTCATCTATCTGCAATGCCAAATCAGGGAACATAGCCATCATTGATAGGATAAACGACTGATACTCCCCCCGACCCACGTAGGTACGATTGGTGGACCCGTGCAGCCGCATCTGGGGTGCATAGGCTTGCCGAACCGTACCTAACATTCTTCGATTCCAGATATTCTGATAAGTTACCTGGATAAAGTCTTCCACATCAAAGCCACCGCTCTTGTAGGTCCGGTAGACGGGCTTCCCCTGACCCGGTAGGCGTTCAGGTTCACCAAAGCGCTGATCCTGTAAGCTATCCCAGTCGACCTCATTGCCAAACTCTCGAGCCTTTTCACGCAAGTTAAAGCCAAGCTGCTGGATCATGCTAGCCGTGTCATAGATGACCCACTCAGCAAAGATCTCGTTGTCTAGCGCTACACAATTGGCAATACATAAGCAGGTGATTTTGCGTCCCGTTGGTGGACCATATCGACTGTAGCCTGTGTTGTGTCCAGAGATAACCGTTCGATGGGAGGTGTGAAAGCCTACTTCATCGTCTCCAGCCCAGACTATCTCATCGGCAAAAAGACGAATGTTAGGAAAGGCGTTGATGGTATGGATGGTGTCGGCCACGATCTTATCCCGACCATATTGAAGACCGTAATCATCATAGACCTTGGATGAATGACTGTAGGTATCGTAAATGTACCCAATGTCCTTCTCCTCCCAAATGCGGTGGGTAATACGCACGATGTAGTCGATGATGTCCACATAGCTCTCTTCAAAGCCGCGCATTGAGTGACGGCGTTCCGTGCCAGGATTTAAAAGTTGCTGGTCCGTTCCCCCTTTCGCACCTAATGAGATAGTAAAATCAGTAGGCATAGAGCGAGGTTCCCCTAATGGACGCATGGTGTGACTAGCTCCGGCAGTTGCCGGGGTGATGGATAGAGCGGAAGAAACCGGTTTTTCAGGAGTTGTTGAAGGATCAGCATTCTTTGTCATTGTCTCTTAATCTCATGGCTATACTGCGGTCGATTTGAAAGCCGTAGGTTTCCACAGCTCTATCAGAGCAAACAAACTACGCTTTTCAAGCGGGCTGTGCATAGAGCTGCCCCAAGGTTGTCAAACTACATCAAAAAGAAATCGATTTCTGAAAAGGTATAAGGCAAAACCCTGATTAGGATTAGGCCAAGATTAAATCTCTTCGTCCCCGATTGTCGACTGACGAATTACAAATTGGACAGGCAAGATGGTGCGAACAGGTAAATCGCTTGCACCTGATAGTTGGTCCAACAGACCTGACATGGCCTGCCGACCGATCTCTGCTAAGGGGGGATGGATGGTCGTCAGCGGCGGTGCTGTGGCTTGAGACCCGCGTAGATTGTCCGAGCCTACAATAGCCACATCACCAGGCACTCGCAGACCGGCATCCAATACAGCCTGTAAGCATTCAATAGCCAGCGGATCATGGATGGCCAAAACGGCTGTTGGCGGGTGGTCAAGAGCAAGCAACGTTTGCATGATTCGATACCCATCACCCGGTTCAGCCCCAGCTGACATCACAAGGCTGGCATCGGGGAGTAAATTTTCCTCTTTAAGTGCCTGCTTGTAACTAGCCATCCGGTCGCGATGGAGCTTCTCTAAGACAGGCTGACCAATAAAGGCGATACGGGTTTTCCCCAATTCAACAAGGTGGCGTATGGCTTCCATCACCCCTTGATGGTAATCAGCAGCGACAAAAGAGACCTGGGAATGTTCTGGTTGACGATTCAACACAACAAATGGGATCTGTTCTTGGTTCAGAAGCGCAATTTCTTCTGCCATATGTTGTCCACCCATGACGAGCATCCCATCTACTTCGCCCGTTTTGCAGATCCGATATAGTTTTTCTAGTCGATTTCCGCTTAAGGGGTAAAGCAAAACATTATGACCGAATCGCTCTGCCGCACTTACCGCCCCATGAATCAGCCGAGATGCATACTCTCCAATATCCTCAGAGGCGAAACCGTACAAAAAGCCAATGCGGTCTGTCTTACGACGACGCAAATCTCGTGCTGCAGCGCTGGGAACGTATCCTAATTCTCGTGCAGCGCTGGTCACGCGCTCTCTAGTTTTGGTGGCAATATGGGGGTAGTCATTTAAAGCTTTTGAGACAGTGGACGGTGCTAGACGAAGGTGTTTGGCAATGTCCTGAATGGTTACAGCCATGCGATTCCTCACGATTGTGGAGAAATCAGCTTTCCGATACATCAAAAACGGAAATCGATTTCTATGGACGAATCATAGTGGAAAATCGATTCTATGTCAAGAAGAAAACTCAATTGGAATTATCCAGAGTAGATTAGGCACGAGTCGGGGCAATTCTGTTCTGGCGGACTATATCCACCACCTTCGCTAGTTCAGTAATTCCTTCTTGAAGTGCATCGGGTGTCGCACTGGTAAACCCTAGCAAGACCCCAGCACATTTATCCTGGCCATGGTAATAGCGTGATAACGAATCAATAGGAATGCCTATGGTTGACGCTTGTGCGATGACGGCCTCCTCATCTAGTTCGGGGGCTAACCAACCAACCACATGCATGCCACAATCCGATGGGCCAAGGGTCAACGCACCGGCCAGTTCCTTCTCTACAGAGCGAACTAAAGCGTCCCGTCGTTCAGAATATAGCCCCAGCATACGCCGTAAATGCCGGGTGAAGTGGCCTTGTTCCATAAATTCGGTAACCATCATCTGGGGTGCAATGGGTGGGTGTCGATCAATAAGGGCTTTGGTACCAAGAAATACATCAATCAGATCGGATGGCAACACGGCATAACCCAGCCGCAGAGCAGGGAAGAGAACCTTGCTAAAAGTACCGAGGTAAATCACTCGATCATTGATATCTAACCCCTGAAGGGCAGCCAAAGGATGCCCACTATATCGAAACTCGCTATCGTAATCATCCTCCACTATCCAACTGCCTGCTTCTTCTGCCCAGTGCAATAGCTGAAGCCGCCGCAACAAACTCATGGTATATCCTAATGGAAAATGATGGGAGGGTGTAACGAAGGCTACATCCGCAGCGTCATTCAGAGCTATCCCCATTTCCACGTCCAGTCCCCGTGCATCCACAGGTACCAGGGATAGAGCACTCTGTAAAATCTGTGCGACGCCATGGGTGCCGCCATAACCTGGTTCTTCCAGCCACACGCCAGCTTTCCGACTTATCAAGGCCCTTGCTGTGATATACAGCCCCTTTTGTGAGCCAGAGAGGATCATGATCTGCTCTGCCGTGCAGCGCATTCCTCGTACTGCCCTCAAGTGGCTGGCGATAGCCTCTCGTAAAGGGAGGTATCCCATCGGGTCCTGACGCAAATCGAGGTGCCGTGATGTCATCTGCTTATGGACCGAAGTTGCGATGCGTCTCCAAACGTCGAACGGAAAGGCATCAAGGGCAGGCTTGCTGATGGCAAACGGCGATAGGTTTTCTGCTTGTGCTAAGTGCCTCATATGGCTGCCAATTGGACGCAGGGCCTCACCAAGTCCTGAGGCCATTCGTTGCGTACTCTGTGACGCATGGTCAGTAGATAAGCCGATCGCTGTTGGGCTATAGTCCACTGCATCCAACCGAATTGGTTCATTGCCGCGGGCACTGAGTAACTCATCGGGCAGATAACGCGTAACATAAGTACCTGAACCAATCCCTGCATGTAGGTACCCCTCAGCAATGAGCTGTTCGTACGCATCTTTCACTGTGTTGCGAGAGATTCCCAGCGTAGAGGCCATTTCCCGGGAAGAAGGTAGACGCATTCCCGCGTTTAGCCGCCGAGTAAGGATGGCTTGGCGCAGTTCGTTATAGATCTGCCAATAAAGTGGCATCGGTTTTCTTCTGTCCAGATTAAGAAGTGGAAGAGTTGGTGTGCTCATAAAGAGATGCTCAGACGCTGCATAAAAGAACGGTATGAGGTAACAGTTTTTCTCTTAAGCGGTGGTGTTGATTTATTGAGACCACCAGAAGATATCAAGAATCGGTGAGAATTGGGTCTATGAGAATCGGGAAAATGGGTCTTGTACCTAACCCATTTTACCAGTATGCTGAGCAATGAGCATAATCAATTTAGTCCTACAGATGGTAAACATTAAAGGAGAATGCCTTGTATCTCAAACCAAAACGTCTCATATTTCCTGTTCTTGTCGCCACCTTTTGCCTAATGCTACTGAGCGCCTGCCAGCTTCAGCCTCTTCCCTCAGACGCATCCATGGGTTTATCTGCTACTGAAAAGAGTGATGCAAGCTCTCTTTTTACGCTTCATAGCGATGCTTGGCTGCTCTCTCAGGCTGATGAGGGTATCGATTGGGGTTCCTTCCGCACCGATCCAGGTGCGATTATTTTTCATGATGGTCAGTATCATATGTTCCGCAATGTCTTTGGCGGCTTTCCTGGTCCTGTTGAGATTGGCTATGCTACGTCCCCTGATGGCATCGATTGGACGGACGTAACTGATGGCCCCATTCTTCGATCCGCAGATGTTGAATCTGCTGGCATTGCAGCCGTGGTCACCGGTGCCCTTGTCGAAGATGACGGCACGTGGGTTCTCTATTTCCACACGTGGCTCTCACCCAGCCCATCATTGGGGCGCGGGGACATTGGTCGCGCGACCGCCCCTAGCCCAGAGGGTCCATGGACGGTGGATGCAGAGCTGGTGCTGAGCAAAGGGAGCGCGGAGGAGTGGGATGGCGGTCAAGTCTCCCAAGCCAGCGTAGTACGTACGGAGCACGATTCGGAAGAGCGCTATGTGATGAGCTATACGGGTGCTGATCGCCGCGGCTTTATGCGCATTGGCATTGCGACCAGTGAAGATGGCATTCAGTGGGCCAAGTACAACGACCCGTTGACCAGTATCGCGCCCTTTGCTGAGAGTGATCCGGTCATCGTACCGGACTTAGATGGCTGGGACGATGGCTCTGCCTACATGGGACGCATGGTGAATACCACTAGCGGATGGCTCATGGTCTATAAATCACTTGGTGCTGGGCTTGGTCCAAAACTTGGAATGGCCGTCAGTGACGACGGCATAACGTGGCATAAAACCGCTAATGGACCTATTATGGATGGAAACCTTATACCAAATGCGTTGGGTTTTGGCCACTACGCGCTGGCTCAACATGAAGATGAGCTCCGACTCTATACCGAATTCTTTGGCTGGGAGATTGGCTCAGGCATCTATCTGCTGAAATCCAATGCCGAACTGACCAATCTGCCGCACGCTATACAAGATACAGAGATGGCCAAGAAAGCACGCCAACTGAATTACGTTGCCTATTGGGGTGGCAACCAAGCCCGTAGCTGGGACAAGCAGAACTGGCGCGCATATGAAGCAGAGAATCCCGACTTAGCGGTTCAGTGGGCAGGTGCCGACAACTACGGAAGCCCAGCCAATACCAATATAGTGGCCGACGTGACCAGCGAAAATCCACCCGACGTAGTCAGTGGCAATATCGTTGGCGTCATGCGCGAATATGTAGACCAGGGCCTTATTGCGGATATCAGCGAGCTGTGGGCCGAAGAGGGTTGGGATGAGGCCTTCCCCACCACTTTAAAGGAGATGGTTACCTTTGATGGCAAGCAATACTTTGTCCCCCAGGCCATCCAGTTTAACGGTATCTTCTACCGCCAAGACATCTTTGTGGATGCAGGGGTCTCTGTGCCGGAGACTTGGGATGAACTACTGACTGCGTGTGATGCCCTCAACAACCATGGCGTTACACCCATGACGATTACCGCCAGCCAATGGCCGCCGCCCATCGGTTTCTGGTTTTCCCATATCAATATGCGCCTAAACGGGCCAGATTTTCATGATCGCCTCATGCGCGGTCAAGAGCGCTACGATGACCCTCGGGTCCGCGAGGTGTTTACATACTGGCTTCAACTCTTTGAGCATAAATGTTTTTCCGAAGAGTCAGCCGGAAATAACTATAGCGCGGCCATGACAGAATTTGCCTCGGGGGAAGCCGCTATGTATGCCCACGGTACTTGGCTCTATCAATTCTATCCAGCCGATCAAGCAGACCAACTTGGCTTCTTCCGTTTCCCTATCATCGATCCGGAACAACCGTTGGGTGAGCTAGTTCCCCTATATGGTGCATTTATTCCTGCTAAGGCGTCGAACCCAGAAGAAGCGCGTGCCTTCCTCGCCTATCTTGGCAGCGTCGAATCGCAGCAGTCCAATTTCGATGCCCTTGGTCGCATAGCCAGCCATATGGGAGTTGATCAGAGCCAGTATCATGACGTTCTACAGCAAGGCTGGGAGATGATCGAAAACGCGGAGTACGTCACCCAACTCTATGGGGCCAACACCCAACCATCCCTAGCACTAGCCGCTTACTTCAACGGTTTTATCCCCTTCTGGCAGGAGCCAACGCCCGAAAAGGCGGACGAAATACTGACATATATTGAATCTGTGCGAGCGCAAATTTATAGCGAGTAAGGGACCTAATAGGGGTGTGGTAGGCACATTATGGCTTTGTCCACTTATTGGCTTACCACATCACCATTGACTCTTTAAACAACTGTGCCAGATCATCGTTCCTCATCTTTGTGTCCCCAAACTTAAATGCACCCTCATCTTATCTTCAATTTGCCCAATCTGATAAGCGTCTGGTACAGTGGCGTAGGTTACATTGCCCTGTAATCGCTCCCATTGTTGATTCTAACTAATTTACCCATATCTAAATCGGCGGCCCCTCCCCCCCATAGGTTCATTATTACCTAACAAAAAAGTGAAGAGTGGACGGTGAACATGGCGTTGGCCGTTATCCTGCGCTAGCCAAGGCAAGATGGCCCAACACACGTTTGTTCAATGTTCTATTGCTCTATTAGCCACCCCCATAATAACGTATATACCTAAACTATATTTAAGAAGTATGCATGACTAACGTTATAGGAGAATATTAATGTCTAGAAAAAGCTTAAATTCGATCTTAGGAATTATAGCTGTTGCAGCTATTGCCTTTGCACTGACCGCCTGTGAGGTGCAACCAGCATCAGTGGAGGTGAGCGAAGCTGAAAATGTTGCTGTAGAGGCTAAAGTTTTACAGATACAATCTGTGTTACCTGCAACAGCCGATGAAGTGTTTATGCTTAACGATTTTGCGGCCGATGTTACAGCGTTAACTGGTGGCAGTTTGGAGTTTGAAATTTTACCTGCTGGCTCTGTTGTTGGTGTTGATGAAACATTAGACGCCGTTGATAAAGGCTTAATTGATGGTGGCTTTGCTTGGACTCACTACTGGTCGGGTAAACACCCCGCTGCAATGTTATTTGGTTCACCTGTCGCTGGTGCAGGCGTTGGTATTGATAATATTGCCTTTTTATCATGGTTCCAATATGGCGGTGGCAAAGAGCTGTATGACCAGCTATGGGACGAAATGGGCGTAAATGTGAAAGGCTTTATGCTGCAACCTGTTGGGCCAGAAGCTTTAGGTTGGTTTAGCGAGCCTATTGAATCTATGGATGATTTCCGCAAATACCGCTTCCGCACCCCTCCTGGCATTCCTGGGCAAACCTACAACGACATTGGCGTTGCTGCTGTTGCTATGGGCGGTGGTGATATTTTGCCTGCGCTTGAATCAGGCACAATCGATGCTGCTGAGTGGTGCTGTCCAAAACCGGACAGTGTTTTTGGTTTCCAAAAAGTGCTTAAGCACTATTACTTACAGGGCTTACACCAAGTGGTTGTGAATGCTGACCTTTACCTGAATGGTGATGTATGGAACAGCTTAACACCTAGAGAGCAAAAAGCGATTGAAGTTGCTGCTAATGCATCTCTATCTAAAGCAATGAGCTATCGTATTATAGAAAATGGTAAAGCCTTGAAAGATCTAACCGAAAACCACGGCGTTATTTTGCACGACACACCTGCAGATTACTTCACAGAATATATGAATGCCGCACGTGCTTCATTAGAGACGAATGCTGAAGAAAATGAATTCTTTGCTGAAGTGTGGCAATCTCAAAGAGATTTTGCTGAGATTGCGGTGCCTTTCTGGGCAGGTGCACAGACATCAAACGCATCACTTGGAAAAGCTTTCGCTGATTCTTTAGGAGAATAACAATATGCAGCCCCTGGTTATGTACTAGGGAGGCTGTAGTTTATTCTGGTGTGATGACCAGGGCGCGTTTTTACGAGGCCTTCGCCATCACACCTATTTTATTAAAGGAACAAAAACGTGTCTGATGAAGTAGTCATAGAGGATTTAGACATCTCGGACGAGATGATCGCGGAGCGCAAATTATTAGATATTCATAATTTGCCTGACGATATGAGTCCATGGATGCAAAAAACGATTTATAGTATTGATATACTCAACACGCAAGTAGGTAGAATAACGTGTTTGTTGCTTATCCCTGCGGCGATTGCTATGGTTTATGAGGTTGTTGCCCGTAAATTGTTTGTCGCACCAACGGTATGGGCATACGATGTTAGCCGCATGACCATCGGTGCCATGTTTATGTTGGGCGCTGGCTATGGCCTTATGCGCGGTATTCACATTAGGGCCGATTTTATATACCGTAATTGGCAACCCAAAACCCAAGCTACGGTAGATTTAATTTTATATTTGCTCTTCTTTTTCCCTGGCATGATTATGTTTCTTTATATCTCGTTTGACTATACCTACGATGCGTGGATAAGTTGGGAGCGCACTATGGATACAGCATGGATGGCACCACTTGCTCCCGCACGTACAGCCATGCCCCTGGGTGCATTCTTTCTTATTTTGCAAGGCATTTCTGAATGCGCAAAAAGCATATACGCATTTCAAAAGAATAGGTGGGCGTAATGGAGACCGAAATTCTTGGACTAGTTATGATAGCGGTGATGCTATTCGCTATCTTCTTAGGTTACCCTATCTCATTTACGCTCATATTTTTAGGTTTTGCCTTTGGTGCGATTGGTTTTGGTGCTGATTTATCTTTTTTCCTCATGACGCTGCAATTCAATAGTGTCATGCTCGATCAAACACTTGCTGCTGTCCCTTTATTTGTATTTATGGGCATTATGATGGAGCAAGCTGGCTTGATGGAACGGTTGTTTAAATCTGTGCAATTAATGTTGGCCTCTACAAAGGGCGCGCTTTATATTGCGGTGCTTTTTGTTTCTACCATATTTGGCGCCGCCACAGGTATTGTAGGTGCGTCTGTTACTATTTTGGGGATTATGGCCGCGAAGACAATGAATCGCTCAGGTTATGATGTACGGTTAGCGGCAGGCACGATTACTGCTGGCGGCACATTGGGGATTTTAATACCGCCTTCTATTATGCTTGTTGTAATGGGTCCAGTATTAGAGGTGCCCGTAACGGATTTATTTGCGGCGGCTATTGTTCCTGGTATTCTGCTTGCTGGTCTTTATTTGGCATACACGCTGATTAGATGTCAGATCGACCCTTCCTTAGGGCCAGTACTCCCTATGGAAGAGCGTGCGAATGATTGGCGCATTGTATTAAGAGAATTTACACTTGGCCTTGTTCCCCCTGCAGCACTAGTCGCTTTTGCCCTTGGCTCTATTTTATTGGGGTGGGCAACGCCAGCCGAAGGGGCAGCTTGTGGTGCCGTTGGGGCATTTTTACTCACAGCTGCTTATGGCAAACTAGAGCTTAAAGGCTTTGGTCAGGCCTTGATTAAAACGCTAGAAATTTCTGTACTTATTCTATTCTTAGTGGCGGCATCTAACTTTTTTGGCGCTGTCTTTTCACGCTTAGGCACGCCAACCATGTTAACTGAACTATTGCTTGCTTGGGACTTATCGCAAATCCAAGTGCTCATTCTTATTATGGCCCTTATTTTCATACTTGGGTGGCCATTAGAGTGGGTGCCTATTGTGTTGATTATTGTCCCTATTCTCATTCCTTTATTGGTTGAATTAGAGGTTAATTTAACATGGTTCGGTATTCTAGTGGCGGTTAATTTACAAACAGCATGGCTAAGCCCACCAGTTGCTTTATCGGCATATTTCCTAAAGGGGGTAGTTCCTGAATGGGACTTAGGAGATATTTATGTAGGCATGATGCAATTCATGGTTGTTCAACTTATTGGTCTTGCGCTTATAATGCTATTTCCACAAATTGCCTTATGGTTACCAGAATTTGTTTATGGAAATTAATCGTTGATTCCTTTACTATTGGTTTTTGGATCCAGTCTCGAGTTGACAGACCCTTTGCCCAAGAGATCAATAAAGAAACCAGGAGCGTTTGAACCATGAATCACACATACCCAGCCATTACCAATGAACACGCCGACTTTTACGCCAAAAACGGTTATCTAATTGTTGAAGGTGCCTTAAGCCCAGCCGAGCTTGAAGAGTTACGCGCCGAGACGACGTCAATTTGCCGCGGTGAGCGCGGCACCGACATCAACAACTACGAGCCACCGCCACCGGATGCCAGCGAAGATGAAGTCTTGCGGGACTACCTATGCGTCCATTTTCCCCACAAGCTCTCCCCCATTATGGAAAAGCATTTGGCTCAACAGACCATGGTCGATGTCCTCACAAAAGTTGTCGGCCCTAACGTAAAGTGCATGCAATCCATGCTCTTTATCAAAGCCGCGGGCAAACCAGGCCAGGCGTGGCACCAAGATGAGTGGGCCATCCCTACCCGAGACCGCAGCCTGGTCGGCGGCTGGATTGCGCTGGATGATGCAACCACAGAAAACGGCTGTCTGTGGGTCATCCCCGGATCTCATGAACCAGGCATCATCTACCAGTTTGAACAGCAGAACGATCCACGCTTTGATTGTGGTACCGAGAGCCGAGGCTTCCCTTACAAAGATGAAGACGCTATTCCGGTTGAAGTGAAGGCGGGGGCTATCGTCTTCTTTAATGGATATTTGCTACACCGCTCCTTGCCCAATTATGCGGAAAGCGGATATCGGCGGGTGCTGGTGAACCATTACATGAATGCCCACTCACTTCTGCCTTGGCGTCCCCCCAAAGAGGGGCAAGGAATGGCCACCACCGATTATCGAGACATAATCATGGTGGCAGGTGAAGATCCCTATGCATGGAAGGGGTATGAAAATCTCGCCAAGCCCTACATTCGCCCCAGTGGCGAAGGCGGGTGCGACAATGGAACACGTCCCAAAGATGCTGAACCACGCACGAAGGTGATTGGCGGGATCCGATAAAAAAAGCTTTCAGCTAATCAGCCGTCAGCTTTCAGTTAGAGTTTGGCCATATTTCGGGGTCGGTTGTTATACCTTACCTGTACTATAGATATTAAGACAGTCATTTTCCGTGATTATCAACAGATTAAACGGATTCCACAGATTTGGAAAGAAATCTGTAAAATCTGTGAAATTTGCTGGTGAAAATCTTTTTCTGAAAGACTATGTAAAGAAAAACAGGAGAATCAATAGATCGCAACACGGCTAAAGGGAGCATTCCGGGAATGAACTGGGAAACGCGCCAATAACCCGAGAGCCTCAAACCCATTCCGGGAATGCAGTCATGGGTTCGACCGCTGTCACAGACCCATTGCGATCTATTAATAATTTCTCACCGATATTGGGATGCACCGAATCTCTACTCGATGACAAAGTTCGCCACCCAAGTGTTCCAAACGTGGCCCAGGTTATTCGACTTTATCAGAAATTCGTTGCGCCCCTTCTTTAACTGGATCGGTACCCTAACCGTCTCAAAACGGCCCTCACTTTGTAACGTCTCCACTTTCTTGCCATTGACCCACAGGATGAGCCAGTCATCATAGGAAAGGCGTACGATTGCATCCTTGTCCTCATCGCAATCAAACCAACTCCCCGCATACATGGATTGGCCTGTAAAGTGGCTAGCGTTCAGTTCAGGGTCAATTCCAGAGAAGCGAAAATCAAGCCAGCCTCGATTGGCAGGGATCCGCCGGATGAAGTGTTCCTTGTTTGCAAAATGGTCGACCCATCCGTTGAGCGGAATGGTCTCAACATCTTCTGCAGCAGTAAACCTCTCCCAATCGTCGCCCTTTTCATAGAAACCGGTAACCAGCCACTCGTTTGGGGTTACAATTGAGGCAGCTTCTGTTTCCGGTATTTGATAGTAGTAGGCAACCGTTTCGATATCATCATCACGCGAACCACAGCGGAAAGAGACGGATGAGTCAAAGGCGATGGGATCCGGACCGAAGAAGCGATAGATCACACCATCTTGATCGTCTCTCCCACCCCACTTGTGATAGGGTGATCCATGCCAGCGAGATTGATGGCCATGGAATCCCCACGAAAAACCAAAGTCATCTTCCATGTTGGTGCCGCGGATGACGTTGGGGTCGTTCTCCCCATCAATGAGAATTGACATGCCGCCTGTATGGTAGACCATATCAGTAAAGTTTTGCTGCTTCGCGCCCAACACAATTCCAGCTATGAATCCGGTGCCATCGACTTCGGCCATCTGGTATGCACTGTTGCGAGGTGGTGCTGGGGTATAACGATGGTGTTCAGCATGAAAACGGAACGGCGTAAGCAGAGCATCATCGTCATACTCGTGCCAGTCGACCATGGTGCAGACGCTTCCATGTAATCCCGTAAGACGACCGTCTGGCGGTTGATCCACATAGAGCCGGATGTGACACGATTGGCTAAAGGGGATGGGCAGCCAAAGGTTATACCCAGGATTGCCAGGCATCTGGGGCGTCTCGTAGTTGGGCATCACCGTGTAGGCTGCGTTGTCAATGTAATAGGGGGTCCAGTCGTTCATGATACCGAAGAAGGGCTTGAGTGGCATGTCAACTTGAGGTGCCTCGGCCCCGTCCACCGTGATCTCGATTCGCCGACCTTCGGCAAAGAGGAACCAGATGTGACGAATGCATCCGCATCCTTCAACGTCGAAGATGTCTACATGGTAAGCTTCAGGCGTTGTCTTGGGAACAGTAGCCGTGTTGGTCCGCCGGGATTTAAACTTCATTGGCAATTGGATCATGGGTACGGCGGGATCTTGCATGGTTTGATTGGATAGGTTCATGTAGGAAAATACCTGTTTTCAAAACGGCTGTGGAAGTATTGATGTTATAGGAGGACCTCTACGATAAAGATCCCCTTAGGGATTCTAACGCAACATTCAATTAAAAGAAAATTGTCCCAAAATTCTTCGATTCTTCATTGAACTTACTCCATCTCGCCGGTATTCTATAGACACATGATCATGTGCATTTCCTTATTAATGTTTTTTTGTTTATGCCACGGTAATGACAACATTTCCCCTTTTGCGTCCTGTCTCGACATAGTTATGAGCCTCGGCGGTCCCTTCTAAGGGGTAGTGTCTATCGATGACGGGCTGAATCTTTCCTGCCTCAATCAGCTCTTTGAGGGCTAGAAGATCATTCTTTATGGCACTTGCTGACCGCACATAGGAAGCAAGCAGAACAGCTTTTTTTCCACCCGACAGAGATGTCCACAGCATAGACAAAATCGTTGCTGCGTTTCCCGAATCAAGATAGAGTCCGTGTGATGTTAGTGATTCTTTACATTGTGAAAATGAACGTTTGCCGACCGTGTCAAAAATAACATCGTACTTCTGGCCATTTCGAGTGAAATCTTCCTGCGTGTAATCAATGAGGTGATCGGCACCCAGCGATTTTACTAAGTCGAAATTCCTCCCACTACATACGCCCGTTACTTTGGCCCCAAGGGCTTTCGCAACCTGTACGGACGCAGTACCCACTGCCCCGGAAGCTCCATAGATCAAAACCTGCTGGCCAGGCTGAATATCGGCCCTATTTTTAAAAAAATTCAGGGCAGTTATCCCCCCTTCCACAACGGCTGCAGCTTCCTCGTAAGTCATTTGGGCTGGCTTACGAGCCAACGCCCCCTCTTCGGGCATACACTTGAACTCTGCATAAGCACCTGGTGTCGTTGCCCCCGTCATCCCAAAGACTTGATCACCCACTTGAAACAAATTGACATCTTTGCCAACAGCCTCAATTTCGCCAGCTAACTCAATCCCCAATATCGCTTGCTTGGGTTTGGTGAGGCCACTGAACAATCTGGCAAAAACAGGTTTGCCGGTTCGGCCAGACAACCCTGCGGTTGTGGCCGTTGTGGCGTGTACCTTAATCAATACCTCGTTGTCCCTCGGCACTGGTTTTTCGATCTCTCGAAGCTGCAGCACATCCGGTGCGCCGTATCTTGTACACAGTATCGCTTTCATGTGATTCGCTTGCATCATGGATTCCTCTACCCTTTCTGTTTATTCCATCGCTCTGACATGCCGAAAATTTTTGCCAAAGTGCCAATGTCTGCCGTACTGCAGTCGTTTTGAGAACAGTCGTTTTCGATGCCTTACCAGACAGACTAAAGTGCCATTCTCAAACGCAGCTAAGTATAAGCATATAAATGTTATGGCCAACTGTAATCCCCACATGTGAGGATTTATATGGGGATTCTTTGAGAGAAAAAGGACGTTATACGGTTGGCGCGGACGCTTGTGGCCAAACAGCTGAGGATGTACTTGTGATGCCAAGATCTGCCTCCAAACTAAAATGCACCCAAGATAGTCACTTTTCTTTCAGATCTATGCCAGCCTTGAGTATAATGATTTCATGCATGCGTCTATCTTAGTCACAAAACTCCATATCCCTACACCTCGGTCGAACATCGTCCATAGACCTCGTTTGTTCAAGCGAATGGATGAGCGAATGGATGAAGGGTTGCACAAAAAATTGACGCTTGTCTCTGCACCAGCAGGTTTTGGAAAAACGACTTTGGTTAGTGAATGGGTTGCTGCTCAGCGGGGCAAGATGGGTACCCTATCGGTTGATTCCCATGCAGCTCTCAATAATATCTATCCTAAATCTGAACAGGCTAGTCACGTTGCATGGCTGTCGCTCGATGAAGGTGATAACAATCCCACCCGCTTTTTGACGTATCTAGTGACGGCTTTGCAGGGTATTACGCCTGCGGTGGGACACAACATCTTAGATTTGCTTCTCTCTCCACAGCCCCCACCAACCGAATCACTTTTGACGGCTCTACTCAACGAAGCCGCCTCGTCTCTATCTCCTCCGTCGGCAGGATCGCCGCAAAAATTCGTTGTCGTTCTTGATGATTATCATCTCATTCATTCCAAAGCAGTCAACGACATCCTCCTCTTTCTACTCGAATATTTACCGGCTCAGATACATCTAATCCTTACGACACGGGAAGATCCTCCGCTGCCACTGGCTCGGTATCGTGTAAAAGGGCATCTGACAGAATTGCGTGCCGCTGATTTGCGCTTTACCGAGAACGAAGCTGGAGCATTTCTCAACGAGACCATGGCGCTGAATCTCGAAGTTGAGGACGTTTCCACATTGGAAATATCTACCGAAGGTTGGATTGCGGGCCTTCAGATGGCGGCCCTCTCTATGCAAAAGAAGATGGATGCCAAGGCGTTTATCCAAACCTTTCGCGGTAGCCATCAATATGTGATGGACTATCTGGTTGAAGAAATTTTACATCATCAACCCGAAAAGGTACGGGACTTCTTACTGCGGACCTCAGTCCTCAAACGATTCAGTAGCCCGCTTTGTAATATGACGACAGGACGAACTGATAGCGATGAGATGATTGAGATGGTGGTACGTGGCAACCTGTTCGTTACCCCGCTGGATGATGAACGCTGTTGGTATCGCTACCATCATCTCTTTGCTGACGCCCTAAATGAGCGTCTTCTGAAGGAGCAGCCAGAGCAGCTTCCCCTCCTGCATCAAAGAGCGAGCGTATGGCATGAACAGAGCGATCTACTGCCCGATGCCATTCACCACGCACTCGCTGCCGAGGATTTCGAGCGGGCGGCAGGTTTGATTGAAGTCGCATGGTCCGCATCCCGCATCTCCAACGAGGAAGCTACCTGGCTTGGATGGGCACAAATGCTTCCAGAGGACACGGTTCATGCCCGGCCTGTGCTAACTGCCGCCTATGCGTGGATGTTGCTAATCAGCGGCGACCTGGAGGCAGGTGCAAAGAGGCTGCAAGATGCTGAACAATGGTTACAACGCTTACATAATGGGAAAGAGGGGGTAACTGTTACTGACGAAGAAGAATTTAACTTGTTGCCAGCCACCATTGCCACCGCGCATGCCTTTTATGCCCAAGCAAGCGGCAATGGCCCTGCAGTGATGAAGCATGCGCAACATGCGCTTGACCGGTTGCCCAATGACCGATATAACGAGCGCGCAATTGCGTCTGCAATTTTGGGGCTCGCCTATTGGTCCATCGGAGACCTTGATATGGCTTACCAGTTGATTGCGAATGGCTTAACAGATTTGCGAAAAGCGGGAAACATTGCTTTATCCATTGGTGGTACGCCTGTCATTGCGGATATCAGGGTGGCCCAAGGACGACTTCATGATGCCATCCGTTTGTATGAACAGGCTTTGCAGGTAGCATCCGCCACATACACAGCGAGCAATGAAATGACCTGGCAAGGCGATCCAACATTTCCCGGTACAGCCGATCTATATCTTGGTTTGAGTCAGCTACATTTAGAGCAAGGTGATCGGCAGCTTGCCACAATTTACCTGACGAAAAGTGAGAAGATAGGCGAGCAAGCGGTGCAGGATACATATCCCTATCGGCTATCCATCGCTCAAGCTCGCTTTAAGCAAGTGGATGGTGATCTGGAAGCTGCTCTTGGATTGCTTAACGAGGCGAAACATCTATATGCGGAGAGTGTTATCCCGGACGTACGTCCTGTTTCGGCACTCATGGCGCGGCTCTGGGTTCAGCAAGGACGGTTGAACGAAGCGATGCGATGGGTTCACGCACGGGGCCTCGCCTTTGATGACGAGTTGGCTTACCTAAGTGAATTTGAGTACCTGGTGCTAGCGAGGATTCTTCTTACCCAATATACAACCTTCCAAGATAAAAGATCTCTTATGCAGGCATCAGCTCTCCTGGATCGTCTCCACGACGCAGCCGAATTCGGGGAGCGAATTGGTAGCCAGATCGAAGTCTTCCTTTTGCAAGCGCTCATTCGCCGTACCCAAGGCGACATCCACGCCGCGCTTCTGCCTCTTCAAAAGGGACTACCGTTGGCCAAGCAGGAAGGCTATGTTCAGATTCTGGTCGATGAAGGCGACGCAATGGCACAACTATTGCATGAAGCAGTCGCACATGGGATCATGCCAAGTTTTGTGAGCTTTTTGCTAACGCACTTTGAACCCTTGCAACCTGATGGTGAGAGGCTGTTAAGGCAAGAAAAAGAGGCGCATTCTCAATCGACAAGTTCAACATCAATTGGAAAGTCACTCGTTGAGCAATTAACGCGGAGGGAACGAGAGGTAATTCAGTTAATGTCCGCTGGCCTCTCAAATCCCGAAATCGCGACAGAGTTAATTATCTCTGTCACCACCGTAAAGACACATGTCAAAAACCTTTACGGCAAGCTTGCTGTGAACAATCGGGTTCAAGCAGTTGCTCGCGCCCGTGAACTAGAGCTAATATAAAACTACTGAATAGTGAATTATACTGCGGTCGCTTTGAAAACAGGTGTTTTCCGACGTTCTACCAGAATAACCAAACACCTGTTTTCAAACGGAGCTGAGTATAAATCTGCGCAAGCGTTGTCACTCTGCGACCATTGCATGAGCTGCTGAGTCCACGCCGCAGTCTGTGAAATTTTCGTTCGCCTTTTATTCCCGGTTAGCCTCTTGCATGCTTCACTGCTAATTATCTTTCCCCTTACTTCTCACTTGCCATCTCCTTCTCACCCGCTATCTCCTCCTTTTTCTCCTCCCATTGGAGGATGTTCCAGCCCACAGATCTTGTTATACTGATTGCGGCTAGAGTCGTGACGAACGTTGTCACAATCATCACGGAGGAAAAATGAGAGCATTTATTCATAATCGATATGGCTCACCCAAGGATCTTCAACTCAAAGAGGCAAAAAAACCGATTCCAAAAGACGATGAAGTCCTGGTCAAGGTGAAGGCGATTTCTCTAAATCCAGCGGATTGGAGGCGGCTGCGAGGCACCCCTCTTTTTGTTCGCCTAGATGCTGGGCTGTTCAAACCCAAAACGAAGATTATCGGTGCAGACCTAGCGGGACGCGTTGAAGCAGTTGGTCCAAACGTTACCCAGTTCAAGCCGGGGGATGATGTGTTTGGAGATATCTCCACTGGGGCGTTTGCTGAATATGCTTGTGCGAAAGAAGAAAAGTTTGCCTTGAAGCCTTCTAGCCTGTCGTTTGTAGAAGCCGCTGCCATACCTTTGGCGGCCAATACTTGAGTTTGGCTGTTAGGGCATAGAAAAAAGAGGTCAAGCATAGGAGCATGACCGAAATAGAAAAAAGTTGGTTAAAAAAGCCGTTCCGCCCCTAAAAGAGGGAAAAACGGTGTCCGAAAGGGGGCTAAAATCTGGCGGA
>JBCCHB010000127.1:0-50159 GCA_039028975.1 Chloroflexota bacterium | reverse complement strand
GATTGGCAAGGCAACTTGGACTATCATAGGCGCAGATTCAACAGTGGCTGCACCCCCAGTTGTGTCCAATTCACTCCGTATAAGAAACCATTCCTCTTCCACAAATGCGCGTTCGAGCCAGGTTTCCCCCTGCAAGACAGATGAGAAACCACTGTCGCTCAGAGGTAGGCTTGCATCGCCAATACTATCGGATTTTTGCAGAATGCTGTTTTCCAGATCGCGTAGCTGGACCAATGGCTGGTTAAAGTTATCCCGTGGCACAAATGGTTCGGAACGCTGATCTGCATCCTGAGGTGGTCGGCCCGGACCCGGGTTTACCGTTCGCCTGTGGATACCAGCCAAACTACGCTCAACGATCTCGAACGCGGCGCGGTTTTGCAACGTATAGAGCACAATGCTGAACAGAACGACAACCAGCGTTAAGATCAGGCTGTAGAGCAGCGTGAGTTTTAAGCGGATTGTCATGTTACTCTTCCCGTAATGCGTATCCAACACCGCGAATTGTCTGGATCAAGCGCGGCTCAGCTCCAGCCTCTAGCTTCTTGCGTAGATAGCCAATATACACCTCTAACACGTTGTCTTCTCCGCCAAAGTCATACCCCCACACCTCTTCTAAAATGCGGTCGCGGACAAGTACCTGACGTGGATTACGCAGAAATAGTTCTAACAGATCAAACTCCCGCGGAGATAGCTCAAAATGCCTGTTGCCCCGCTTGGCTTCACGCGTGCCAAGATCCATGACTAAATCCCCGTATGCAAGCGGTTTCTCCGCGGTGGCTTCTTTCTTTACGCGGCGCAATAACGCATGAAGGCGGGCCAGCAGTTCGGATGGCGCAAACGGTTTCACTAGATAATCGTCTGCCCCCTGGGTCAGCCCCTCGACCCGATCCTCAACCGCATCGCGCGCGGTCAACATTAAGATCGGTGTTTCGTCACCGCCATCACGCAGTTCCATCATCACCTCAAGGCCGGTCAATTCGGGCATCATCCAGTCAAGCACGATCAGATCTGGCGTGTGTTTAGCTCGCTGCTCCAGCGCATCCCGACCATTCACGGCTGTTATAACCTGGAAGCCATTATAGGTTAAGGTGCGCTCGACCATCTTTAGCAGACGCTCATCATCATCCGCGATCAGAATTGTAGGCATATGCTGAACCCCCTCTCTACCATTTACCCATCAGTTTGTCTTTGGTTACCAATAATGGTTCTTTGAGGATTTGTAGGGTTTAGACCTGACAGGTTTTGAAAACCTGTCAGGTCTGTTCGAAATCACCCCATAATCGCTCTTTGGTTACCAATAATATTCAATGATCCTGAGAAATCGCTGTGAGCGGGTAAATTCTCAGCGATTTCTCAGGAATCTCTTGGAGACACCACAGACCGGTCGTCTAAGATACATTCAAGAATCCGAACAAGAATTGAGTTGTCCCACATTCAGGACTTCGTTGGTGACTGGCACTTTTTGACCCTGCTTTCTGGCTGAGGAGGCGAAGCAAGTGCCTGTCACCTCTCGGTTTGTTATTTCAGAGCGACTCTAATAGTCAATCTCTTTCGGAAAGGAGACAAAAAGAAAATGTCAGAACAGAACCATCAAAATGATTCACAAGTAACTGTTAGCCAATCTAGAAGTTTACGCTATCCGCTACAATTTAGCAGCATTATTGTCTTGCTGATCGCAGTCGGACTGGGGGCGTGGCTGTGGCAAAGTGGTGTCGGTAATACGCTCACCAGCCTGCCCATCGTCGAGTCAATCCAGGAAGGTGTTGCTCAGGGTGGCGATTCCTTGGCTGAGGTTGAGCAGCCAAATTCGGCAGATGATAGTATAACGCCGACTCGCCAAGGCCGCATGAACCGCGGTAATGGTACGGGTAATATGAGAGGGGGTGATGGTGCCAAGCAGCGTACGAATGCTACGACAACGGACGATCTACCGGCACCGTCACTGGCAGACAACAGCCGTCAACAGAGCAGCCAGCCATCAACTGGTAGTGAGGAAGATACGACAACCTTAATATCGCTTGACTCTCCAAAGCCCCGCACGACAACGAGTGTCGTTGCAGTCGTTGGTACCGATGATGTGCACCTATTGAACCCAGACGATGGTAACGTGCTAGAGACAATACAGTCCGGTACACCACTAAAGATTACCAAACAGTCTGAGGATGGAGAGTGGTTCTTTGCCAACATAGGTGACTTGGCGGGTTGGGTTGAGGCTGAAGCGGTTCTCGCTTTTGGTACGGGTAATTTGCCGACTGAACCGCTAACGATTTCGATAGAAGAGATTTCTGTAGTAGCGCCTCCTACCTCTGACGAAGCAAGTGATGGAGCGCAACAGACCGCCGGAACAGATGAATCCCTCAGCGTAGCTATCGATAATGCGCCGATTCAGTTTGCTTCTACAGCAGGTACAGATAGCAACCCAGCTACCTTAGTGCAGACAGATGTAAGTGAAGTAGATGTGGTTGAAGCAGATGTAACTGAAGCAGTAGTCGGAACAGTGACACTTGTCGATTCTCGCTTGAATGTACGTAGCGCGCCGACCACAAGCAGTACGATTGTCGCAAAAGCCTATCCCGATGAAGAATTTATCGTACAGGCCCAAGATGAAACTGGCGATTGGTTACAAATTGTGCTTGCAGAGAATACCTTTGGTTGGGTCTCGGCGGCATACGTAGAACTGAGCGGTCTGCTAGAGGCGCTACCGATATCGATGGAGACTAGCGACCTTCCTGCATTTAGCGAAGCCACCATTGATGTTACGGAGGCAGAGAATCCAACTGTTCCCGCAGATGCCACGAACGTGGCTGCTACTGCCCCCACAGGTCTCGACGGCACGCTAGCCTTTCGAGCAAGCGATGGCTTGATCTATGGCTACAACTTGCAGACAGGTGACCTTTGGCCTATAACAGACGGTTTTGATCCAGCGATTAGTCCCGATGGATCCATGATAGCCTTTACGCGGGATGGCGGAGCAAGCGGTCTTTATATCGTTAATATCGATGGCAGCAACGAAAGGTTGGTCTATGGCGAGAAAGAGAAGCTATCGGCCCCTAAATGGAGCGTCGATGGGAGCCAGATTCTCTTCACCTACCGAACAGATGTAATGGAGTCCTCTGGCGGTAGACGCCGTGGTGGCGGCACGCAGACGCTTGAAGATCTCTATAACCTTGCCGTTATCGACATCAACGGTGAGAACTTCACCGATGTCAAGGCACTTGACACGGCACGGGCTGCCGACTGGACCGATTCAGGCATCGTCTATCAGTCGTCTGCTGGCATTCAAATTCTGGACGGATTATCTGACGAAGAGAGTTGGTCCGTAGCGTTTGATAACCTCAACCCGTTTGACTATGACCCCGACTGGCAGCCCAATGGTGGGCAGATTGCCTTCATGAAGCAGGGCGCAAGCCACTGGGAAATCTACGTGGTCAATCCGGATGGTTCTGGTTTGGCGGCCCTCACTCGCCCCGTGACGTCTCTAGTTGATGAACTGCCCAGCAACGTCGCACCCGCCTACAGCCCCGACGGCCAACACATCGTCTATCTGAGCAATCGGGGTGCGGACAATTCGGCTGGTCCTTGGCAGATTTGGGTGATGGATGCTGATGGCAGTAATGCCAGCCCATTGACCATCAACGTAGATATTGACTACACCTTTGGTAGTGAACAGGCCGTTAGCTGGGGAGTGTAGGTACGCCTGAATAAGGTTTCGAGAGGTGACAATCGCTTCATAAGCGAAATTGCCTAGCCAACGAAGGGATTAAAGTGACGGTCACCTTGGCCCATTCGTTATTGGGGAACAACTCTAATATAGACAAGTAATTCTAAGCCTTCTCTCAGCTTTCACTTGGAATTTCCACAGGCTGAATTGCTATCCTAATGGCAGCAGGACTTGCACAAGCTTATAAAGAAGAAACAATAGACTTGGCGTTTTCTTCGCTGGAAGACGATTAGGGCTGCGTAAGCCGTGAATACGAACAATTTCCATTCGACGTAAACTCGAAAAAGATAAGGAGCACAAAATGATGCGACAAATTCTCATTAGCATAGCTGTGATCGTGGTTGTAGTTGGTGCTTACATTGGCTACTCGTTCTTTAGAACACCGGAAGAAGCATCCGCCCCCATCGAGGCCGTACCGCTAGTTTTAGAAGAAGAGAGTGGCAACTCAGAGGCAGAGTCGCCCACTAGCAATACGGATGAAGCCAACATAGGTGAAGCTTCAGAATCAGCTGCACCTGATACAGATGGCAGTGACGAAGCTACTGATGATACTGCTGACAATGGGTCTGCAGAGATCTCTGCGGGAGATAATGCTGAAAATGCTGCTGAAGCGCAAGCCATCGACGCAAATGATGGAAGTGCAGCCACCTCTTTGGCCGTTTTTGAGATTGTACAAGCCGAATCGCAGGCTCGTTTTACCATTGACGAGGTGTTACGTGGCGACCCCGTTACGGTGGAAGGCATTACCGATCAGGTTGCTGGACAAATTGCGCTCAATCCTGATGATCTCTCTTCTGCGCAGATCGGTACGATTCTGGTCAATGCACGTACGTTTACCACAGACAACAACATGCGAAATCGCGCCATTAGTAACAGAATCCTGCTAACCGATGACAATGAGTTTATAACTTTTGAACCGACCGAGATCATTGGTCTTCCCGAGAACGGAACCGCTGGCGAGAGCTACGCCTTTCAGGTTGTAGGTGATTTGACCATCGTCGGCAGCACCCAGCAGGTTATATTTGATGCCACGGTGACGCCCACATCCGAAACCAGACTCGAGGGCATTGCAACGACCACAATTCTCTATGCCGATTATGGCGTGACCATTCCGGCTTCGCAATCGGTCGATGCTGTTGAAGATGATCTGCGTCTAGAGATCAACTTTGTTGCAGAGGCAATGTAAGAGTCTACTCTATTGAAACCAAAGATTTAAACCAACATAACACCAATCCACGGCAGTTAGGAGCCCTCCATTCCTAATTGCCTTTTTTGTCTGTTGCCACGATATGAGAGCAAGATTTACAGAGAAACCGAATGAATATTGGACAATCGGATGGCAGGATGCCATGTCTCATGGCCTCATTCAGTTCCACAAAAATAAATCTGCCTGCAGCGGCACATGATCCGAGCCGATATCGCCTGACTCAGTGTAATCCGCCACAATCCATTCAGGCGAAACCAAGATGTGGTCTAGCGGCACGCCCAATAGCGGACCGACATACTGCTGAGCCAGCAACCATGTGGGCCAGATTCCGTGGCCATCGGTGGCGTATCTCAGTTCTGTCTCCATGATTAACCTGCGCATCGGAACCGACCAGGGTGACGCGTTCAGATCACCAACCAGAATGAATGGTTGATCCGCTTCTTTGGATAACGTTCCCATCAAAGCAATTTCACGGTTACGCCCATCAGCCCAATTCCCCTGCATGGGTGGCAGAGGATGGATGCCCACTAACGAAACTGGGGTTCCTTCCCACATAAAATCCGCACGCAAATAGTTACGCGACATGCGCCCCATGTCTGCATCCGCACTAAGCTTCTGTACGGAAACGTCTGGACTGCGAGCGAGAATGGCAATGCCTAGCGTAAACCGCGACGGCTCAGCATGTTGAATCGGATATTGCTCGCTCAGTTCGTTTTGCAGGAGCACAACTAAATCCGACCGCACTTCAGACATAAAGACGATGTCCGGATTGCGTTCACGAATCAACTCGACCACCTGCGGATAGCCATCTGTAGAGGTCGAGATGTTCATGGAGAGGACGCGTAACGGGGTTGCATCAGCAGAGCCGCTCTCATCATCATACAGTATATCCACAACAAAAAATGGCACAATCATATATAGGTTGACTAGCAGGGCAGGAACCAAAAGCAGTGTCCGGCTTCGCCACGACGATAACAAGAGCAACACCGGCACCACAATAATCAAAAGCGCGCTGTACTGAAGATGAAAATGTGAGAGAACATCCAAGGTCCAATGAAATTGGCCTAGCAGACTCCCTAGCGTGAGAATGCTTGCTATCACCCCGATGATGAGAGTCCACTTTCCAAGAACGCTGAATCTTTGGCTGGCCATCAGAAGATATTCTCCAAGCGTCATTAGTGAACGTTTTGGTTGTTGGGAATGCTACACTTCAACCACAGACTGCGCCAAGAGCGCAGCCTGTGTGCGATCGGAAACGCCAATTTTGGCGAATATGTTGCTTTCATAATTGCGAACCGTTCCAATAGAGAGAAAGAGCGTCTCTGCGATCTCTTGATTGGTCTTGCCTTGGGCTATGAGGCGCAGGACGTCCCCCTCACGTTCAGTTAGGTCGTCGAGCCAAGTCGGCGGTTGAGGTGCAGGGTGGCTGGAAACTTGGGCGATCAGCTTGCCCGCGATATTCGGATCGACAAAGCTTTGCCCATCCAATGTCCCGCGGATGGCGGCAACAAGCTGTTCATGGGGCGTATCTTTGAGCAGGTAACCGACTGCGCCCGCTTGTAGCGCGTCAAAGACCCATTCATCGGCATCATAGGTTGTCAGCACCACCACTTTTGTTTGTGGATGCGCTTCAACGATACGCCGCGTCGCTTCGATGCCGTTCATCACTGGCATTTGCAAATCCATTAAGACAAGATCAGGCTCGTATGTAGCTGCCGTTTCGACTGCGTCGGCTCCATTTTCGGCCAGACCAACAATCTCGATTCCCTCTTCGAGGCGCAAAATCATGTACAGGCCATCTCGCACGATAGCTTGATCGTCGCAAATAAGTAGTTTCATACAGTTAAGTTAACCATTGTTCCTTGCCCCAGCTGACTTTGAATCGCAACGCGCCCACCGATAAGCGCAGCACGTTCTTGGAGTCCGATGAGGCCAAAATGTTCGGTTGGGGGCTGCGTTTCGACCACAAATCCAACGCCGTCATCCGCAATCATTAATTCGATCTCTTCACCAAAATGTAACCGTACAGTCAACGTTTGCGCCGTGGCACGTTTAACCACGTTGGCAATGGCCTCTTGGGCAATACGGTAAATGGCTTGCTCAATAGCGGGTGACGATGTTGGAATTTCTTCAGGGAGATCGAGATTGAGCTGAAGATGGGCACGTGATTTGGCCGAGTTTGCCAGCGCTACCAACGCCAGTAACAGCCCTAACTCTTCTAATGGCGATGCCCGCATTGTAGTCAATGCACGTCTCGTTTCATCCAATCCATCTCGCGTCATGGACACCGATTTCTCAAAGAGCTCTTTTGCTGTCGCTGGATCGACATCCCAATAGCGACGGATTGTCTCCATTTGTACCGCCAAACCACTTAAGGTGTGGGCCAGCGTGTCATGTAATTCGCGTGCGAGTCGGTTGCGTTCCCGGCTAATAGTCAACTGCTCAAGAGTGCTGGCATAATCAGCCAGCTTTCTATTGGATGCTGCCAAATCTAATCGTCGCTGCCTTTCGATTGAGCTGAGACGGGCCACAAAGTAACCAACCAAACTAAATCCGCCCGCTAAGAAGAGTGACATTGTGAATTGATCAACGATAAACGGTGTTCGGAGATTATCGATCTGTATAACCGCCATGGTAAACATGGAACCCATCAACACAGAGTACCCAATTGCCAGTCGAAAGTCGTGCTGCCAGCAAAGAATAATCACTGTCACAATCCAGATGACGATGGGGCGTGTGATGCCAAATACGAATTCCAAAAGGTCGGGCAGATTGGCACGGGAAGCGTCGAAGGGCACATAAAGTGCAGCAAGCGACCCGCCCGACAGTATGATCAGGGCCAGCGGGAGAAAAAGACGTCCCAGCTGCTTTTCAAGCCATGGAATATGAATGTAGACAGCAACGATCAGTGCAACCGCAACTTGAATTGAGCGGCGCAGACGTTCGGGTTGGCGCAAGTGAAATGGTTCGCTTTGGATTAGCGTAGCCAACCAAAAGATGGATGCCAGTATCAGCCAGAACAACATAAAGGTCCGAAACTGCGGCAGCAAACTTAGCTCATTGTGATTATCTTCATGGTGCATAATTAAACGTTACTTAATGTTCCTCCTGAAGCTATAGCAGCATAGCTTACCAGAATAGCATAACACAATCCGACAGCGATTGATGCTGATTCCAATCATCCATCAACGATGACTCGAGTCATGGATTTGGGGCCGATAATCCATGACTCTCATGACTATTCAATCGGTTCTTATTCTACTAAACTACTAACCGATTGTTCATAATTACCGAATCTTAACTCTCAATTGGAGCAATAAATATGAATAGTGATATGAATCTTGATAACGATGATATCCCCGTTGGGAAAATTTTAAGCCGTAGAGAAATGATTAGACTTCTAGGTGCCTCTAGCTTGTCATCACTAATCGTTGCATGTGCGCCCATTTCCCCCACAGACGGCACCACGAGCGTAACGACTACTGAGCCAATGCCAGCACCGACTGAAGCCTCAGTTGCTGCCGATGCAGCAGAAAACCTCGCCCCAATCAACTGTGTGGCCCAGCCAGAATTGACCGAAGGGCCCTACTTCGTAGATGTGAATATGGACCGATTTGACCTGCGGATGACGAACGACAATGTCGTGAAAGCTGGCTTCCCAATGCTGTTCACTGTACAAATATCCGACGTCACGGATGGAACTTGTAAGCCATTACCTGGTGCGATCTTCGATCTATGGAATTGTGACGCGATTGGCGAGTATTCCGCCGTGCTCGATGAAAATGGAAACTTTGATACGCGGGATGAATCATGGTTGCGTGGTACACGAGTCTCTGACGAAAATGGCAATCTGCAAATGTTGACCATTATACCCAGTTGGTACTCAACCCGTGCCATTCACTCACATTTCAAAATACGAACGCAGGGAACAGATGGCAACGCATACGAATTCACATCACAACTCTTCTTCAAAGCGGATCAGATGGAACCGATCCTGGCAACTCAGGCGTACATTCCCAATGGAATGCCACCGACGTCGAACGAAATCGATGATTTTTATCTCTCGCTACCCGAACCTGAGCAATTGACACTCGATTTGGCCGAGATGAGTGGAGACGAGCTGGCGCAATTGAAAACGCTTGCCGTTGACACGGCATTTGACCAAGCGGTGAAAGCAACCTTTTCTATAGGTCTTGATCTAAGCAATGTGGACGTCGGTGCTTCCGACGCATGGGACCTCAGAGGTGGTGGTGATGGTCGACGTCGTCCATGATGAAACGTACAGGGGAAGCAATCAGGGTAAAAAATCAGGAGCGAAAATGATACGAAAAATTATTATCGGAATTGTTTATTGTGGCTGGAGCCTACGTTGGCTATGCTTTCTTCAGAACACCTGAAGAAGCGTCTGGGCCAATTGAGGCCGTACCACTGGTGTTAGAGGAAGATAGACAGGACGAGGAGTCAGAGTCACCCGACAGCGAATCTGAAGAGACTGCGGCTGCCCCAGTTGAGGATGATGCCGCTACGGATGGTGAAAGTGAGAGCGAAAGCAGTGACGAAAGCGCAAGCGAAGCAGAGTCTGCTGACAGTGGAACCGATGCATCCACAACGGATACGAGTGATGAAAGTGCAGCCGTATCATTAACTGTTTTCGAAATTGTGCAGGTTGAATCACAAGCGCGCTTCTATATCGATGAGGTGTTGCGCGGCGACCCCGTTACGGTGGAAGGAATTACTGATCAGGTTGCTGGGCAAATTGCGCTCAATCCTGATGATCTCTCCTCTGCCCAGATCGGCACCGTTCTGGTTAATGCACGTACGTTTGCCACAGACAATGACTTTCGAAATCGAGCCATTAGTAACAAAATCCTACTAACCGATGACAATGAGTTTGTCACCTTTGAACCGACCGAGATCATTGGTCTGCCCGAGAACGGAACCGCTGGCGAGAGCTACGCATTTCAGATTGTCGGCGATTTGACCATTATCGGCAGTACCCAGCAGGTTACATTTGATGCCACGGTGACGCCCACATCGGAAACCAGACTCGAAGGTGTAGCAACGACCACAATTCTCTATGCAGATTATGGCGTGACCATTCCAGCTTCGCAATCGGTAGATGCGGTCGAAGATGATCTGCGACTTGAGATCAACTTTGTTGCAGAGGCGGTTGCAGTGGATGCATAAGATTCGTAAAATTGAGATGCCACCACCAACCTGAAAAATAAGGCGTTGTGTCGCTGGTCGATTGAGCAGGGATATATTGAAACCAGCAACTGGACAACATCTAAAATCGGCTCTTTGGGAATTCATGTGGTTGACAAAACCGCTCCGCCTGTTCACGCAGTGGGCGCCTTGCGCCAATGGACGGAGCTAGCAAACAACACCTGCTAAACCAGATTCATTTGCCGACGGATAAGCCCGATTTATTGGGCGTTGTTTGCTAGCCCGATGGCTTTGGCCTCGGGTGAATGTGTCAACCATATGAGATGATGTACAACATCTAAAAACTTGAGCGGACGGGATCTCCCGTCCGCTTTTTGGTTGGCACAAATTGCGGCTGGCTACACGATTCTCAGTTTCCTCTCAGCTTTCTCTTGGAGAGCCCACAGGTTCAGCTGCTATCCTGGTGACAAGCACAATTACCAGAGTTGTTATTGACGACGGAGAGATGAATATGGAGTACGCAATGAACAGTATGCCAGTACACAACGGGCCTACCAAGAGCCAAGCACCAGTCATCGATATTCAGCAGATGACCAAAACATACCAAATGGGCGAAACGCAAGTCCATGCCCTAAAAGGCGTCTCGCTGACGATCCACGAAGGTGAATATGTGTCAATTGTCGGCACAAGCGGTTCGGGCAAAAGTACGCTCATGAATATGATCGGCTTGCTCGACCGCCCCACCAGCGGCAGCTACCATGTCCGTGGGACCCTAGCCAGTGATTTAAGCAAGAATAAAATGGCGGATCTGCGTAACCAGGAGATCGGTTTTGTCTTCCAACGCTTTAACCTGCTGGCCCGTACGAATGCCCAAAGGCAGGTAGAACTGCCGCTCTTTTATGCCAACGTATCGTCCAGAAAATCAGCCGAGATGGCAAAAGCAGCCTTGGCAAGAGTTGGGCTGGGCGACCGCACCGACCACAACCCCGACGAGCTTTCGGGTGGTCAGCAGCAACGCGTCGCCATTGCACGGGCATTGGTCAACCGCCCAAGCATTCTACTGGCCGATGAGCCGACCGGTGCCTTAGACACCAAAACAGGAAATGAGGTCATGGCGCTCTTCAAAGAGCTGCACCAGCAAGGGATGACGCTCATCGTCGTCACGCACGACATGGAGGTGGCGCACCAGGCTGAACGAATGATTACGCTACGTGATGGATGCATCGTATCAGACGAAGTGGCCGATGAATGTAAACAGCCTGCACAAGGGACAACGCCCAATGCAAATGGTCTAACCAAATCGATAATTGCGGAGAATTCCATGTTGGCGGCATCCGCTCTAACTAAAGGAGAAGCGCTCTATGAAATTGCTTAAATACTTTCGAGTCGCTGTAGAGAGCATCATCGCCCACAAGCTGCGTGCTGCCCTAACCATGTTGGGCATCATCATCGGCATTGCCGCCGTATTAACAACTGTCGGCATCGGCAGCGGTGCAGCAGCCGACATCACCGAACGCATTGAGAGCAGCGGCACCAATTTGCTAACCATCAATGCCGGTGCCAGCCGTGGCCAGTCTGACTCGGCCGGTAGCTTGACTATAGCAGATGCCCAGGTGCTGGCCGACCCGACACTCTTTCCCGATATTGCTCAGCTGGCACCTCTTTACTCGGCGAACGCTACGCTGACCAACGGCGGTTTGGAGGGGAGCTACTCGGTGGTTGGCACGACAGCGAACTACGCTGACGTTGCCAACAAAACAGTTGAGCTTGGCGAATTCCTAAGTATTGAACAGGTTGAGGGCATGGAAAGCGTCGTTGTACTTGGCTCCACCGTAGCGACCGATCTCTTTGGCAACCTAGACCCGATAGGTCAGACAATCCGCATTGACATGCACCTCTTTGAGGTTATTGGTCTCCTTGAAGAATCAGGTGGCGCCTTTGGCAGCTCAGACAGCCAGGTTTTTGTCCCAATCGAGGTTGCCCAGGGTCGTCTCTTTAATGCGCCCCGCCACCGCGGTAGCTACACCGTTTCTTCAATTAGCGTTCAGGCAATCAACGGCGAGAGTCTCGATTCTGCTGAACTGGCGATTGAACAGATGCTGCGTCTGCGCCATGAGCTGGGCAGCAACGAAGAAAATGGCTTCACGATCACCAATCAAGCTGATTTGCTGGAAATCGCCGGTGACGTATCAGGCACGCTGACTTCGCTGCTGGGCAGCATCGGCGCCGTGAGCCTGATTGTGGGCGGCATCGGCATTATGAACATTATGCTCGTCTCGGTCACCGAAAGAACCCGAGAAATCGGTCTGCGTAAGGCACTAGGTGCCCATGATAGCGATGTCTTGCTCCAGTTCTTGATCGAGGCATTGGTACTTACGTCGCTGGGTGGCCTTATCGGCATCGGCCTCAGTTTTGGGCTGGCCAACCTTGTATCAGGTGTCGAATTTGTTCCATTCAGCATCATTATCGAACCTTGGGCCGTCATGCTGGCCTTGCTGGTCAGTTCGGCTAGCGGCTTCATCTTTGGCCTCTACCCTGCCATGCGGGCGACGCGACTCGACCCAATCGACGCACTGAGATTTGAATAGTTATAGCATTTCAGCACTTCAGCATTTCAGCTGACTAGCTGACTAGCTGACTAGCTACAATAAAAGGATAATCAATCATGAAAATGAATAAAACAACAACGTGGATTCTCTCAGTCGCCTTGGCTGGAGCAGTTGGGTTGGGTGGCTACACCTATCTAAGCGGTACGGAGGTGCTGGCCCAAGATGGCAATGGGCAGAATAACGGTCAGTTCCAACGGAGAGCCCAGCAACAAAATACCAATGGGCAGGCCGTTGATGGTGATATGCTCGCAACCGTAGCTGTACAACCGGCCAGCGCGGCGCTTGGTTCGGTCAGTGCTGCTGGGAACATAGCACTTGTCAGTCAGCGCTCTGTTGCCCTCGGCACCACGGGCGTGGTTAACAACTTATTTGTTGAAGCAGGCGATTATGTAGAGGCAGGAGAGACGCTTCTGACCCTGGCAACAAGCGATTTAGACCGCGCCGTGCGCAACGCTGAACTCAACGTAGCGTCGATTCAGAATCAGATCGAACAGATAATGGAGCCAGCCGATCTGACAGAGATTGCCCTGGCCGAAGCTGAATTGAAGCAGGCCCAGGAGGCGCTAGACGATGTCATGGCTGGACCCAGCGAGGAAGAGATTGCTGCGGCCCAGAGTAACCTGTCCTCTGCGTGGGCCAAATATAACGAACTCCAGGCTGGCCCAAGTCAGGCTGAACTAACCCAGTTGAGCGCAAATCTTGAAAAGTCTGAGGTCTCTTTAGCCGAGGCCCAGCGCGAATATGACCAGATTGCATGGCGAAATGACGCTGGCGCAACGGCCCAGGCCGCGGCCCTGCAGAGTGCAACCATCGACTACGAAGCAACCAAAGCAGCTTACGAACAGTCCATTGCTGCTGCCGATACTTCAGAGCTTCAGTCCGCATTGAGTTCCGCGCAGAGTGCGCAGGTGCAGCTGGATGGGCTACTTAACTCACCAACCAATGCGGAGATTGCCACCGCCCAAGCAAGCGTGATCGAAGCCCAAAGCAATCTAGATGAGTTGCTGGCTGGGGCCACAGATAGTGAGATTGAGAGCCTGGAGATATCTTTGGAACAGGCGTTGCTCAATCTGGAAGAAGCCCACAGCACTCTTGCCAGCGCCACCATCGTTGCCCCGATTGCGGGTACGATTCTAGATGTTGACATCAATCTTGGTGAACGCTATACAGAAGGCGAAGTCGTTGCCAAAATCGCCGACACCAGTCAGCTTGAGTTGACCATAGACGTGGCCGAAGTTGATATCGCCAAAATTGCATCAGGGCAGCTTGCAACCATTGAGATTGATGCATTAACTGGTCAGAACTTCAGCGGAGAGGTTGAGCAGATCGCACCGGCCAGCGACGATAGTGCCAGCATCGTTAGCTACCCAGTCACCATTCGCCTGGATGATGCATCGCTCGACGCCATCCTGCCCGGCATGACGGCTGTTGCCACCATTGTCGACAATGCCCAAGCCAGCAGCGGGTGGCTTGTCCCAACCAACGCCATTCGGCAGCAGGGCGAGCGTAGCTTTGTCACCATGGTCACAGCCGAGGGAGCAAGCCAGGTCGACGTCAATCCTAGCACAGTGCGCGGTGAGTGGACGGTCGTGGAATCAGAAGAATTGCAAGCTGGTGTTCAGGTTCAGGGCAGCTTAACATCGTTCATCGCTGATGAAGAAACTAGTGAACGCCGTCCCGGTGGTGGCATGATGGGCGGCGGCGCTGGCCGAGCCATGACGGGTGGCGGACGCCCCTAATTTACTATTGACCAATAGAGAGTACAACCAAAGTAAGGAACAATCAGATGAAGATTAAACTATTATCACTCTTACTGGCATTGAGCATCGCCGCCTGCGGCGGCAACAGCGAACCTGCAGGTAGCGCAGCTGAGAACTTAGGTACAATCACGACTGAGCAAAGCGTAGAGAATAACAGGTCCGCCCAAAATGGAAACGGAGCACGAGAATCTGGTCGCGCAAGAGATGGTGCCGTGCGCAACGGAGCCGATCTCATGACTCGTTTCGACGTCAATGAAGATGGCGTACTTCAGGCCGATGAAGTTCCCGAGAACTTCGATTTTGCGACGCTGGATGCAAACATGGATGGCGTCCTCGATGAATCGGAAATGGTCCTGATTGCGGACGGCCTGCAGCGAGGTGCAGGCGCACAACGCGGTGTGGGCGGGTTGATGGTTCGTCTCGATACAGATAACGATGGTCTGATTAGTCAAGCGGAAGCGCCCGTTGAATGGTCATTCGCCGAGTATGATACGAACGGTGATTCGTTCATTAATGCTGATGAATTGGCCCAGATTAGGCCCGCAGGAAACCGTACACCGGGCAACTAAAGTAAAGTCAGAATTCAGGACAACTAACTCTATAGATATCCAGAAAGAGATTTCCCAGCTTCCCCCGAGCTTGTCGAAGGGGAAGCTGGGAAATCTCTTTCTTAAAGACTTTGGTAAATCACGACAAATCTAAAATCAATGCCCGCAGCTTCTCGATTTCCGAACGCTTCCCCTCGCTGTCAATCCCCTCTTGCAAGAGGTTATATCGCATCTGAAAAAGCTCGCTTGATATGAGCAGAAAGGTGTTTGCCTCACCGTGGTTTCCAAACTTGATGGGCTGGACCGGATTCCCGCGATTGGCATATGCGGCCAGATCATACCGCGTGAAGGACATCGCGCCGGACGTATTGACCCGGATCGATTACGAGGTTAAGTACAAAGGGATCGCCAAAGCCTCAGCCCGACAATTCGACCATACCAGACTAGAGCAAGAGCTGGAGGATCGCTACAGTTTCTTGTGGTATAGGAAAGTATAAATTGGGGCCTCGACACCTGATCTATTTTTAGCCTGAAGAGAACTCCAATGATGGGTTGGGCGAAGCCCTTTCTTGTTTGCGAAGATGACCATGCCGCTCCTGTTTTTGCAAGGTAAAAACGCCCCGGGGCAGCATCCCGAAGAGTACGAAAACACGCCGGACTTCGTCGCCAACAGGCGGGTTCAGTTCATCCACGGCATAGAGGCCAAAGCGGCAACGGGATCAAACGAATAGATAATGATATTTGATGCTCGGCGTTATGGGCGTTCAACGCCCATAAGCATAACGAAATCTTAGCAAAAATTTGATAAATTACTTGACAATGAATCCATTAGATGATATATATAATCTAACAGGTTAGATGATGCTAATCATCTAAAAGACAATGAAGAGCAAAGTTCATATGCGATATTCCAAAGATCACAAACTGCAAACGCGTGAAAAAATGGTGCAGGTTGCATCACGAAAGTTTCGTCAGGAGGGATTTGACGGCGTCTCGATTGGCGACCTCATGGCGGAACTTAAGTTGACCCACGGTGGTTTTTATCGCCACTTCTCTACAAAGGAGCAACTCTATACTGAAGCATTAACCTGCAGTATTGGCGATGCACAGACTCGAATTGCTGAGCGCGCGGAATTAGACGGAGACTTGACGTTGCATCGGGTCATCACAGCCTATCTCAGCAGCGAACACTGCGCAGGCATTGCCGATGGTTGCCCGGTTGCCGCACTCTCTGCGGAGGTTGCCCGTCAATCGGCGAGCGTACAGAGCACGTTCGATGAAGCGCTGGCGGTGTACATGGAGACGTTTCTGCCGCTCATGCCAGGTAAAAACGAAACAGAACGCAAACAGCAATTTCTCGTTCTCTTCTCGGGAATGGCCGGTGCGCTAAGCGCGGCGCGTGCGGCCTCTGATCCTAGACTGCGCCAATCTATTCTTGAATCAGCACGTGATTTTTATATAGAAACATTCTGTGAGGAACGATGACAACCTATCCATCTATGCAAGACAAAGTAGTGTTAATTACCGGAGCAACCAACGGAATCGGCAAAGAGGCGGCACGACAGATAGCCCAAACAGGGGCGACCGTTGTAGTTGCTGGGCGTAATGAATCGAAGCTGATGCAGGTTGTGGACGAACTGGAGCAGCAGACGGGCAATTCGCAAATTGATGGGCTGCTAGCCGATCTCTCTGAGGTTGCAGGAATGCACAGCCTGGCTTCGCAATTCCTTGTGCGTTACCAGCGGCTGGACGTTTTGCTCAACAACGCTGGCGCGCTCTTTACCGAAAACAAGCTCACTGCCGACGGCTACGAACGCACCTTTGCCCTCAACCATCTGAGCTACTTTTTAGTGACGCAGCTGTTGCTAGACATTTTGAAGTCGAGCGCGCCGACTCGAATTGTCAACGTTTCGTCTGGCGTACATGCCGGTGGGCAGATCAACTTTGATGATTTACATGGCGCAACTGGTTATGCGCCCCTTCGCGCCTACAGCCAATCCAAGTTGGCGAATCTGATGTTCACCTTCGAGCTAGCAGAGCAGCTCGCAGAAGCCGACGTAACCGTCAATGCGCTGCATCCGGGTATGGTGCAGTCTGGCTTTGGTCGCAACAATAAGGGTATTGTTGGGCGGGTGACGGGTGTTGTTTTAGGCATATTGCAACGATTACAGGGGGTGGATGTGACGCAAGGCGCGGACACAGCCGTCTATCTAGCCTGTTCGCCAGAGGTCGCAGGAATTACGGGTACATACTGGTACAAACGCCAGCAAGAACAATCCAGTCCTAATTCGCTCGACAAAGCACAGTGGAAACGCCTTTGGGACGTCAGCCTAGAAATGGTGGAGAGGGAAGGAGCAACAATATGATCTTGTCAACAATCGCCACCCCATCCGTCGAAGCCGAACAGATACAAATAGATGTCCCAGTGATAGACGAAGGGAGTGGACCACCCGTTGTCTTCCTACATGGTGTACCAGATCATCGAAGCGAATGGCGTGAGGTCATAGATCTTCTACGCACCGACTTTCGCTGTTTAGCACCTGATTTGCCCGGTTTTGGTCACTCGCCACAGCCACCGCCAGCCTATGATTTTTCGATTCGCGCGCAGGTTGCATTCTTTGATGACTGGATCAACAGAACGGTCGGCAATGCACCAGTGCTCCTTGTGATGCACGATATCGGAGCCATCATGGGCATGGCTTGGGCGTCGCATAATCCGCAACGTGTGCACGGCATGATCGTCATGAACACAGTGCTGCACGCCGACTTTCAGTGGCACACTATGGCGCGCATCTGGCGTTCGCCGATTTTGGGCAGGCTCTTTATGCTCAGTCTCAATCGTTTTGCTTGGCGTTTGGCCTTTCGTCGCGACTTCCCACAGGTGCGGCAAAGCCAAGTTGACAGCATGTATGATGGTTTGACGAGCGTTGCGCGCCAGAGCATTCTGCGTCACTTCCGCCAGATGACAAGCCCAGATTTCTTCAAAGGGTGGGAAGCGTCATTCACGGAAGTAACGCAAGCTGTACCAACGACCGTGTTATGGGGGGGGCAAGATCCACTAATTCCACAGTCCTATGCGCAGCGAATCGGCGGCACGCTCAAACCGATGGACGATTGTAGTCACTGGGTGCCGCTCGAGAAGCCAGCAAAAATCAATGATGAACTCCGAGCCATGCACCGCCTGAGTGCCTAAGTGCTCAAAACCCATCGATTCTGCAGACTCCTGCACCCCATTGTCAATCCAGATCTTAAGCAGCATATATATAGCGTCTGATGGCTAGCCTTTGCTTGCAACACTCCTCATAACCATCGCCGCCTTTTCTACTAAGGGTTTGATGTATCCAGCGATGGGCTTACGGTGTATCGCAAGCCGTCAACGAGTAATGCAACCATACGTCGCACATAGTTGGTTTGGTCGTCTTGGGCCGACAGGCATAAGTTCCCTACGGCTCTTAGCAAGTCGTTTGGCTCGATATCCGTTCGCACCTCACCGGCTTTCGCTGCCGAGTCGAGCAATGTTTGTAAAGCAGGTCGGAGTCGCTCATCGAAGTAGGTAGGTAAACTACTATATGCTGGGTCTCCAGAGTGCAAGGCAGATGCAAGGCCCCGTTTGGTTGCAATGAAGTCAGCGTAGCGTTGCATCCACAGCGCCAACGCCTCAACTGGCGCATGTTCCGCGCCCAGAATCGAGGCCGCGTCAGCACATTCGTCAATTTCGCGCCGAAAGACCGCCACGATAAGGTCCGCGCGTTCTGGAAAATGGCGATAGACGGTGCCTACCCCTACCCCCGCCTCGGCGGCTATCTCCCGTATCGGCGCGTCCACGCCCGAAGATTTGAATACCGCTAAAGCAGCTTCCAGCAATGCATCCTTATTCCGCCGAGCGTCGGCGCGCACAGATTGGGGTTTGGATGTCTCGCGCTCGGCGGTAGCATCTTCATTACCCGCTGGTTTACTCATTTTGAATCCTCGCAGTATTTTCCCATTTGACAAGCGGAACGATGTTCCGTACAATGCGTCCTGGTAATCGGAACGCCGTTCCGATTAGAGGCCCCATTTTACACAAAGTAAATTGTATTGACAACAATAACAGATACCACAACATAGACTAATTGGGAGATATAGCTCATGGACATACAAAACAAAGTTGTCGTTATTACTGGCGCTTCAATGGGCATTGGTGCCGCGACTGCTCGCATTTTCGCCGAGGAGGGCGCAAAGCTGGTCCTCGCAGCGCGGTCTGCTGACAAATTAGAAGCGGTCGCCGACAGCCTACCGACGCAGGCCGCAACGCTCATCGTTCCGACTGATATGACCGACCAGGCCCAGGTAAAAGCGTTGTTCGAGCAAACTTACACGCACTTTGGCCAGATTGACGTCCTGATTAATAATGCCGGGCAAGCGGTGATTGGCTGGGTTGCCACCGTTGATCCCAATCGCTATCGACAGGTGATCGAGCTGAATATGCTTGGGCCGCTCTACGCAATACAGGCGGTCGTGCCAAAGATGAAAGAGAACGACGGTGGGGTCATTGTAAACATCAGTTCAACAGTGAGCAAAATGGCGATACCAGGTATCGGTGCATATGCCTCAACGAAGTATGCGCTCAACGGACTAAGCTTGACGGCTCGTAATGAACTGGCGGCAGATAACATTCGGGTGGTTCTATTTCATCCGGGCCAAACGACGACAGATTTTGGCAAGAATTCCCTTATTGAGGATGACATGAGTAACTGGCGTCCAGGTGGTGACGGCCCGTTGCCCGAACCTGACTCGCCAGCAGATGTTGCTCGCAAAATCCTGGAAGCGACTATCAAGGAACCCGCCGAAATGGAAATGCCGATGGCAAGCTAACTCCAAGACCGTTCGAATAGCGGAGACTGCGATGCACGGCTTGCAATGGACTCCACAATTTAGCCAGAGTGGGAGCCGTGCGTTGCAGGCGGAGCAGCCTTATTTGAACGGCCTCGGTGCAAAGTCATAAAAAGAATGGAGATAACGATGCAAAATCAACCCACAGCCTGGGTCACCGGTGTAGACAATGCAATGGGTCTTCCAACCGCGCAGGATCATGCATTGATCGGCCAAGCTCAAAGCATACCAATCAGCCCGCCTACGCCTGTCGTCTCAGTCAGTCCGGTGATATTATCAACGCCGCAGCGGCTCGTAGATCTACAACTACGAATCTCTGCCCCAACGACAGGACGCGACTTGCCCATCATCCTTCTCTCTCACGGTCACGGCAGATCGAACAATCTCTCGTCATTGAACGGTTACGGCCCGCTGGCCAATTTTTGGGCAGCCCACGGCTTCGTCGTGATCCAGCCCACCCATTTGAGTTCGAGGACGCTAAGCTTTGAGCCAGAGACACCTGGAGCGCCCTTATTCTGGCGCTCCTGCGTGGAGGATATGAAGCACATTCTTGACCAGCTCGACGTCATCGAGGCGTCGGTTCCACAAATCAACGGACGCCTAGATAGAAGTCGGATCGCGGTCGCTGGACATTCCATGGGTGGGCACACAGCAAGCATGCTGCTGGGTGCGCAGCTAACCGATCCCGAAGATGGAACAGTCGTGGATATGGCCGAACCTCGAATCAATGCAGGTGTGCTGCTCTCTGCGCCGGGCAATGGCGGTGCGGATCTCAGCGAGTTTGCAGCCGAGCATTACTCGTTCTTCCTACACCCCAGCTTTGCTGAGATGACGACCCCCACCCTGGTGGTCGCTGGCGATCAGGACGTCGCCGCCCATCTAACGGTACGAGGCGCAGACTGGTTCGCTGATCCATATGCACTGAGTGAAGGTCCCAAGTGTTTGTTGACTATTTTTGGTGGAGGACACCTGCTTGGCGGCGTTTCTGGGTACGATGCGGCCGAGACGGGTGACGAAAACCCCGAACGAGTGGCCGTGGTCCAGCGACTTACCTGGGCATATCTTCGCAGTACACTTTACTCTGGTGACCAAGCCTGGACAAGCGCCGTTGACGCGTTGAACCAGAGTGCCAATCCGATGGGTCGAGTTGAATGCAAAAATCAGTGCTGAGCTTTAGGATCTCTTACAAGAGGTTATGTTCGCGGGCCAGGATAGCCGCTTGCGTACGGTCGCGGAGGCCAAGCCGACTGAGAATGTTGGAGACATGATTCTTTACCGTGCCTTCGCTGATGACCAATTCTTGTGCGATTTCCCGGTTGGTTTGTCCAGCAGCAATTAACTTGAGGACTTCAACTTCCCGTTCCGTCAGATCAAGTTCCGCTTGAGATGCGGCTCTGTCCGATGCCGCTTCACTCAGAGACAAGCGCCCACTCTGTAATGCCCCGACTAGTTTCCCAGCAACGGACGGTTCTAATTGATAGATGCCTTTATGAGCCAGCTTCACCGCCTGTGCTAGATCGGGCGTAGGTATGTCTTTGAGCAGGTAACCACATGCCCCAACCACCAACGCCTTGACAATGTATTCATCATCATCAAAGGTGGTGAGCATCAGCACTTGGGTGGATGGCTGTTCGCTACGAATACGCTCAGTAGCGAGAATGCCATCCATCACCGGCATCCGAACGTCCATCAGAATGACATCGGGAGTCAGGGCGCGAGCCTGCTCAATCGCATCTTGCCCATTTGGGGCTACACCAACCACATCGATTCCTTCCTGAATATCCAGCAGCGAGGCAATGCCATCTCTCATCAGTTGCTGGTCGTCAACAACCAGCACCTTTACCGGCAATTGGTCTTCTTGAGTCGTCATAATGAACCGCTTTCATGAAATATGGCGATTGTATGCCTATACTTCCACGTTTCCACGCTAATATAGGCGTTTAGATAACGTTTTCCATAGACAACCTTAGTTAGTCAGCGAAAGGACTGAAGTGCTGACTAGCTGAGGGGCTGACTAGCTGAAGTGCTGACTAGCTGATTGATCATACCCTACCAATGTGAGCGGGTTCTTGGGTACACAAATCGAAAGCTCCGTACCCTGCCCCGGTTCGCTCGCTAGGTGCATCATTCCTTGAATTAGCTCCAACCGTTCTCGGATCCCAGCGAGGCCATAGTGCCCATTAGGCTTCAAATTGTCCAGCATAGCTGGATCAAAGCCGCAGCCATCGTCATCGATGCGAAGCGTCGCCTGCCCGTTGTCAAATTGAAGCCCAATCTGAACGCGGCTCGCATTAGCATGCTTTTGAATGTTAGTTAGCCCTTCTTGTGCAGCTCGGTAAAGGGTCAGGAGCGATTGTTTGGAGAAGTCTGCTTCGTCGCCGTCGATGGTCAATTCAACTGAAAGCTGAGCGCTCCCGGTGTGTTCCACCAACTGCTGCAACGACTCGGTCAACGAAAAAGACGAATCCATATTGCGCAGCGAACTGACCGAACGTCGAATTTCTTTCAGCGCTTCCCCCGCCATATGTTTGGCGTCTGCCACCGCCCGATCTGCTGCCTCCGAATTTCGTTGGCGGAAGACCATGGCTTTTTCCAATTGCACATTAATGACCGTCATGTAATGCCCCAGGCTGTCGTGGATTTCGCGGGCCAGCCGGTTGCGTTCTTCCACGGTGGCCAACTCTTCCGCTTTGGCTACATATTGCCTTAACTGCCCATGCGACGCTTCAAGTTCAGACAGCAACTGTTCGGTTTTCAGTCGGCTCAGTCGTTCCTGCCCAGCAAGATAGGTAATCGATCCAATCAGTAATAGCATCACCATCATCAAATAGACATAGATCCGATCTTCAGATGTGAATTCCTGTTCGAGAATAATGAAGTCCCGGGTCATCCAGTAGATCATCCACACGCCGCCCGCTAACCCATTACTGTTACCAAAAAAGTAGAAAAGCACAAATGGAAGCACCAATACCAGCAGCGGTATGGGGGAGCCGGCCATACCCAAGCCGTCAGTGAGGCTGACCACATATATCGTTACCAGCCTGACGAGCAAGAAGGTAATCAGAGGGACCCGAGGGGGATAATCACCGTAACGCAGGAACTCGACGCGATCCAGCACGATCAGAAACAAAAGCGCCGAGAGAATCAGAGTTGTGCCGAAAACCGCAGAGTGGGGATTAGGAATCTCTTCGGCGTATTCAATGATGCTCCAGATTGTGCTGCCCAGAACGGCAGCATATAGAAATGCACCTATCCAATCAATAGAACGGGGCATCAACCAGCTTTTCCAGTTTGCTGTAAATGGTTGCTGTCGCACTTTGCCTTCCAACATCTGTCATTCTCCGAGCTCGAAATCCGATTCCAGTATATCACAGAAAGATAGCAAAACAACGTGTACCCAGATAGAAATGTTACCGCCAGAAGTCATATGACTTCTGGCTAATTTGGCGGTCAAGGAATCTATCTTCAGATGGCTCTTTTGGCACATGCGTCCAAGCCTGGAAGATGATAGATTGGCGGCATTCGATAACTAGCCATTTGTCATTGGTCGCCAGACGTTGCGTTATGAATGACCCATAACAAGGGACTAGGTCTGTACACGACTCATCGGTTTAAGACGTAGCTTCTCTAGACTACAACCAGAGATTGGAGGATTGATATGAGATTGCTCGCTCCTCGTTGGCGCAAAGTTATTCGTGACGTGTGGAGCAATAAATCACGCGCGCTGCTGGTTGTTCTATCTATTGCTGTGGGCATTTTTGCTATCGGCGTTGTATCCGGCTCGCAGGCAGTATTTTTAAGGGAGATAAACCAAAGCTATGCAGCCACCAACCCGGTCAGTGGCCGGGTATACGTGGCGGATGAGTTTGACAATAAGTTTGTTGAGAACATTGCACGGATGCCGGAAGTAGAAGCGGCTGAGGGCAGACGCTCCCTCTCTTTTCTCTTCAAAAGTGGCTTGAATGAGGAATGGCGCAGCCTGACCCTGACGGCGGTTAATGATTTTGAATCTATGCAGGCGGAAAAAGTATGGCCGGCGAGCGGTGCGTGGCCGCCGCCGAAAAAGCAGCTTTTGGTCGAGCGCAAGACCCTGACCTGGATGGGGCTAAATATTGGCGATACCATCACAGTTAAATTGTCCAACAGCAGGAAAGAAAAACAGATTGAGATTGCCGGTGTTGTGCATGATCAAAGTCAATTGGCCCCCGCCATGACCCGTCAGGGCAGTGGATACATCAATCTGGATACGCTTGAATGGCTGGCGGGCACCCGTCAATTTGACCAGCTCAACTTTGTGGTGGCCCAAGACAAACTGAACAAACAGCATATTGAAGAGGTGGGCGATCAGATAAAAAAGAAAATGGAAAACCAGGCCGAAATGTGGGTCATGTATACTGATATCCCAACCCCTGGCGAACACCCGTACAACCGCTTTTTGGAATCGATGATGCTGGTGTTGAGCGGCTTGGGGATTTTAGCTCTGTTATTGAGCGGATTATTGGTCGTAAACACGATTTCTGCGCTGCTGGCTCAGCATATCCGTCAGATAGGCATTATGAAATCGATTGGAGCCACGCGTCCTATGATAATGCAGCTCTATTTTGCAACGGTACTTATCTACGGCCTGGTCGCTCTGGCTTTTGCCATACCAACGGGCATGGGTGGCGCCTGGTTATTTACCAAATTCATGGCCAATTTTTTCAATATCGATATCGAAAATCATCTAATCCCACCCACCGTTTATGCGATGCAAATCGCCATCGGGTTGCTGGTGCCGGTTATAGCGGCCATCTATCCCATTGTATCCGGGACGCGAGTCACGGTGCGCGAAGCGATTAGCAGCAATGGCGGCAGACAAAACCAGATTGGTGAAGGATTGATTGATCGGCTGCTGCAGCGATTGCGGGGAATTTCGCGCCCGTTGATGCTCTCGTTACGCAATACCTTTCGCCGCAAAGGAAGGCTGGCCTTAACCCTGATAACGCTCACCATAGCCGGGGCCATTTTTATCTCTGTCTTTAGCGTGCGAGATTCATTACTGGTCTCCCTCGATCGGCTGCTAACCTATTGGCAGTATGACGTCGATATTGAACTGGAGGATAACTATCGCGATAAACGAATCCAAGTAGCGCTATCACAAGTGCCGGGCGTTACTGGTGTAGAGAGTTGGGGATTTTACCAGGCCAGACGCCTGCGACCTGACGATCGCCACAGCAAGGACTACACCATCGTGGCGCCGCATGCCGATACCGAGATGATTAACCCCCTACTGCAAGAGGGACGCTGGCTTACGCCAGATGATACCAATGCGCTGGTCGTTAATAGTGACCTGCTCAAAAAAGAACCTGATTTAAAGGTGGGGGCTGAAGTTGTCCTCAAGTTTGGCCAGCGCAAAACACGCTGGCAAATTGTCGGGGTAGTGCAGGGGTTAATGGCCGAACCACTCATATACGCCAACTATCCTTATGCCGCCTATACAGCCCGCCAAGTTGGTAAAGCTGCTACCGTTCAGGTTTCTACCAATGCAGAGGATGCAATCGCGCAAAAAAGAATAGCCCAACAGATCGAAAAGGCGTTGGACCGCGCCGGGATAAAGGTATCACAAACGGCTGTGGTCGATGATTTGCGCGAGGCGATGGTTTCTGGCTTCAACTTTATCATTCGGTTATTGCTGTCGATGGCCGTGGTCCTGGCCATCGTGGGCGGCTTAGGACTATCGGGCACAATGAGTTTGAACGTTTTGGAGCGAGTCCGCGAAATCGGCGTGATGCGGGCCATCGGTGCCTCCGATGGGTCTATCTTACAATTGGTTTTGGCCGAGGGAGCCTTGATTGGCCTGCTGAGCTGGGTGATGGCTACGGCACTGGCCTTGCCGGTCGGCTTGTATGCCAGCAAATTAATTGGGCTAAGATTGATACAAATGCCGTTGACCTTCAAGTTTTCCGGCGGTGGCATTCTCATCTGGTTCGCAATTGTCATCATTGTCGCTACCATAGCCAGCTATTGGCCCGCCCGTGACGCGTCCCGGCTGACCGTTCGGGAAGTATTGGCTTATGAATAAACAAATCTTCCGATTAAATTCTATCTATTTTCTCTCACTTTATAAGTTAACCCGAGAAAGTTTTTAGAACAAAGATTGCGCAGATTACACAGATTTCTCTCTTAAATCTGTGTAATCTTCTCATCCCTGTTTACCAATGACTTTCTTGGAATCACTGATCATGCAAACAGAATACACAATTACAACACCAACAATTACCCTGTGGGGCATCATTCACCGCTTCAAGAGGAAAATATCACTGACGCTGCTCCTCGTTGTTGCGGAATCCCTCCTTGATCTGCTCTTTCCCCTGTTCATCGGTTATTCCATCAACGGCCTGCTTAACCAAAGCTACGCAGGCATTGCTGCGCTGGGTGGGCTGGGCGTCCTGACGCTGCTGGTAGGCAGCGGTCGGCGATTTTACGACACGCGCGCCTACGCTGGTATGTATACCTCCCTTTCCACAGAAATGGTCTCGCGTGAGCAGGAGAAGAAAAATTCCATCTCTATGATTTCTGCGCGCGCCTCTTTGTTGACCGAATTTGTCGAGTTCCTGGAAAACTCCATGCCCTCAATCATAACCAGCGTGATCGGACTGGTCGGCATATTGGTGATCCTCTTCACCCTAAACCTCTATGTATTTTGGGCGAGTGTAGCCTTGTTTGCACTCATGGCCGTTGTATACCTGCTGAGCGGGCGATGGAACTTCAGTTACAACAAATCGTACAATGATGAACTGGAAAACCAGGTCAACGCGCTCTCTACGCATGATATGGGCGTCATTGGTAGGCACTTTAAGACGGTGATGCATTGGAATATCAAGCTTTCCGATCTGGAAACGATCAATTATGCGTTGATTTGGTTGGGAATTATCGGCTTATTGGTCTATGCACCTATTGCAGTGATTGGCAACGGCGTGACCGATTATGGCCTTGTCTTTTCGGTGCTGATGTACGTCTTCCAATATGTTGAAAGCGTGGTCTCACTGCCCTTCTTCATCCAACAAGTGATCCGGCTGCAAGAGATTTCAGGGCGGTTGGGAGAATAGATATTGAAGCTTTCTTGTTTGATTCGAGCGATTTCGTTCATGATTTTTCCTTACTTTGTTGTGCATGCAACGCCCTAACAAGGCGGGTTAGCGCGCCCTGATGGAGTAGTAGGCACCAAGTATCCAGACGATGAGCAGAACGATGGTGGGGACCCCAAGCGACTAGTCCATTGTCTCCGCACCGGAAAGCTGAATTAGGTCCCCAATCTCGCGGGCGATTGAGGCAATGAGCATTGCGAGATACACCCTATAGTTCTTCGAGAGGATTGCAGTGAGAGCGAACACAGAGAGGCCAAAGGAACGGCCGCCCAGGCTGGGGTCATGAAGCTCTCGAAACCCATGCCCGCCATTGCCATCGGTCCTACGAGGCCGCCCATTACGACTGAAAGTGCGACAACAACGGTAATCCAAACGAGGATTCCGGCGGTTTTGATCGAATTCATACTCTTCCCCTTTGCAAGTTGTTTGAATAAGTAGCTTTAATGCAATTGTACCGTAGCCGGCGTAGAAAGATGTATACATATCCTCGGAGTTTGTATCGATTGTGCAGATTGGGTGTAGCTTCGCAAGCAGTAGGGGTTAGAAAGCGAAAGGACGGTCAGGTTTTGGAAACCTAACCGCTTTATACTCGCATAATTCAGAAGGTACGACTGGGGCTGAATTTAGAAAACACCATTTGTGTTTCGGATAGCACCCCCAGTCAACAGTGTATAGAAGCGCATGAACCCGTCAATGGGCTGGAGCGCATCCCAATGTTCCACAATTTTTCCATCTTCAATCTTCCACGTGTCCATAATATTTAGGCCCTTTTTGTCGTTTCCCCTGTGGTTCTTATTGAGAGTTGCGTGGGAGTGAAACGTTACATAATCGCCATCTGCGAAGATATGTCTGACGTCATAGACGTAATCTGGGTATCGCTTAGTCAATTGTTTGAGAAGATCAACCAGACCACTGATGCCATCAGGGATGCCTCTGTTGTGTTGAATATAGGAGTCATTGTTGAACGTTTTCATGACGTAGTCGAAGTCGTGGTTGTTCATTAAATGTTGAACAAAATCTACGATTAGCTTTACGTTTTCCAACTCCTGATTAGACCAATTATCTTTCTTTAACGATTCAAGGTTTACTTTGAGTGTATCCATTTTTATATCCTTTGTGTTGAACGGAAACTTGTTGACAAAATCAGCTATGGCTCTGTTTTTCAACCTGACATGGCCACGTAAATAATTTATTCGATCTGTACGCCCTATGTGACTGAGTGTTCAGTCAAATGGAGGTAAAAATTTTCTATATGGATGTTTATTTCTCCTGTTTCTCTCCTTTGTGTATAGATTGACGGTCTACTCATAAAATATGATTGAGCATTCAGTCATTTTGAAGCAAAAAAATTAATTGGTGATTCCTACCCAATAGATCTCAAACGAACACGCGATATGTTTCGTGAGTGCCATATCAGCTAATTCGAAAGTGATTGCATAATCAATCGCGGCATCGCGATGGGCAAAGGCAAGCCGAGCAACATACTCGACCGGAACATCACGATAGATACCCGACTCTATCGCCTCGGGAATTAACGTGATTGCAAAAGACCACTGATCCCACGATCGATCTTTGGCATCCCGGCTAACCAAGTCTGACAACTTTAGCTGTTGGAGAAGTCTGTAGCGTACGGGAAAGCGAACACCCCAGTCAATCTCCCGAAACCAAATGTGCTCGACACGTTCTTTAACCGTTCCATCTTCTGGATACCCATCTTCAATATAGGCAGTTTGCTCCTCTCTCAATTGCAGGAACACGGCATCAATCAGACCATTTTTTGACTCAAAATAGTTGAATAGCGTTCCTGTTGAAACTTGGGCATGTTTCACTATTTTGGATGTGGGCGTGTTCCAAAAGCCAGACTTAGCAAATAAGTCTATTGAAGCTTCAATGATTTGCTTGTGAGTATCATTCATTGTTTATATCATAACAGAAACTGAGCGTTCAGTCAAGTCCTGATTTTAGTGAGTACAAGTGCAGCTTTGAGATTTAGTCAACTTTTCAGATACCATCCACAGCTCTTTAGCCATTGAGGCGTCCTTTGCCGCTGCTTGTTTGAGATAACCGAGCATTTCCATGAAGCCACCTGGGCCATAATAATCGTTCGGCTGCACATCCTCTGCGATTGTGCCATACAGAGTTGGCAATGCATACATCTTAGCCGATTGACCAAAGTTTCAGGTGGCGCATCAATATGACCAACGGATGTTTGTGGCGGTTGATAGCGATAAAACTCACTGTATGGCAGGAATCTCAGGCGTCCATAGATTGTCTTTGCCCATCACACTGTCGGCCTCACCAATCAGCCCTAGCGAGATGTCATGGCGACCACCTTCATAATCGGTCGAAAGCCAGACGTCCAAGATATCAAGCGCCTCGAAGAGGCCGATACATTTCCCACCCAGGCACAAAATGTTAGAGTCGTTATGTGCACGCGTCATGCGCCCCATATAGGTGGATGTGCAATTTGCCGCGCGGACGCCTTTATATTTATTAGCGATGATGCTCATACCAATTCCGGTTGAACAGATCAATATCCCACGCGATGATTCTCCTCTGGAGACAGCACCTGCTACCTTGGCGGCGTAGTAAGGGTAGCGGACAATCTCCTCAGAACCCGACCCTACGTCAATAACATCATTGCCGCGCTGTTCAAGGTATTCGACAATTTGTTGCTTAAGCTCATAGCCACCGTGATCGTTGCCAATCCAAATACGTTCGTTCTTCATTATTGTTCTCCTACTATGTTGTGTTTACATTGATACTCAGGCTCCGCATAAATTAACAGTTTTTCTATCAGGCAGTGGTGTTAATTTATCATGACTAACAGTATAACCTAATCCGAGAGACCACTCAATTCGACTTGCTAATTCGCCAAATGCCCGATTACGCCATTGATAAAGCCATAAACGGCACCGTTTTTTCGAGGCGCCCCAGCGTGAAATAGTTGGTGACCTCGAAACTGGGTGTCAATGATTCGGCTTTTTTGATATAATGGCCAAGAAACAGCATATTTCCTTCTAAACGACAAACATAACGGTGACCTTCATCGTCCACAACTGATTGTAAGGCAAACAATGAATCGACAGGAGCAAAAAATCGCCGATGCAATGACAACGGCAGACCTCTGGAAGTTGATGATAGAGCGGGTTCCTCCAATTGTGTCTGAATATTTTCGCGGTGGCGCAGATTATGAGACGACACTACGCGCTAACGTGCGTGCATTTCAACAGACCATGACGACCGCACATGGGGCGTTGAGCTTTCCATCGGTTGATATGAGCACAACAGCCGTTGGTCACGAGTTGGCTGTGCCCTGGTTTATAGCACCGGTTGGTAGTCTGCGTGCACTCTACCCAATGGCAGATGCGGTTGCATCAAAGGTGGCGGGAGAGTTTGGCACGGTGATGGCACAATCTACGCTTTCGGGTACGCCTATGGAGGATGTCACTGCTGCATCGACGGGACAGTGCTGGTTCCAGCTTTACCTATGTGGTGGGCGTGACACTGCGTTACGAGGCATCGAACGTGCAAAAAATGCTGGTTTTACGGGGCTTATACTGACAATTGATACAGGTGTATCCGGACTACGTGCGCTGCATGCCAAGATGAAGCCCATGCTGGTCACTGACTCTTTCGGTGGCCTAAACCCCAAGGAGCGACTGGTGCTTGCCGCACGTAAGCTAATGGTTGCGCCGCAGATGCTGCCCCGCCTGCCTTGGTTACTGGATCATTTTCGCGATGGCGGGTTGATGGAGTTTGTCAATGTGATTGATGATGAAGGCCAACCGATGCCCTATGCTGATATCGGTGTGCAGCTTGCTGCTTCGGCCGTAACGTGGGACGATCTGAAATGGATCAAAGATGCGTGGGGCGATGACAAACCGCTGATTGTCAAAGGTGTCCACTGTGCTTACGATGCGCAGAAGGCCGAGGAGCTAGGGGCATCGGCCGTGATTTGGTCGAATCACGGTGGTCGGCAGCAGGATAGAGTTCTGCCTACGCTTCATATGGTAGCCAATGAAATGCCCCTAGTGGGCGACACACAGCTCGACTTCCTGATAGATGGGGGCGTCCGCAACGGCACCGATGTGCTGATTGCGCTCACCTACGGTGTAAAGGCAGTTGGAATCGGCCGAGTCGCAGCAGCGGGAATCGGTGCAGGGGGACACGCCGGGCTAACGCGTGCCTTTGAGATTATGAAGTCTGACTTGGACCGAGCAATGCGTCTCGTTGGGGTACAAAGCATCGACGAAATCCATATGCGTGGTGCAGAAATTCGGCGTGAGAGCCAACTGCATGGCGACGACCATTTGCCGCCAATCGTCTTCTAAAGAACTTCATTGCGGACAAAGACTAAATGGTTATCCGGTGGCTTAACAGTGTGACCTATGCACATATGGCGTTTCCCTATATCAAGTCGGCTAAGCTCTACAGCGAGGTAGGTTATCTACCGGGAATGGTACAATAGCGCGACCCAACTCCTATTAACACCAAAAAGGCGGATTAGGCCATTCCACAAAAATAAGTATCCAAGATTCGAGAGGTGAGCACGCCTCGTGCGGGTCGAATCAGCACGAGGCGTGCCTACTGAACGGGTATTTTATTCTGTGGATTGGCCTTATTTTATTAAATAAATCGGCTAGAAACCACCAACTTGACTACCCTTAATTGCTGCGGGGCGACTTGTGCATCGCTCATACCACGCCATGACGTTGGGCCGCTTATCCAACTCCAAGACCTCCGTTGCCTCGTAGAATCGGATGGCCGCAGTCAGCCAGGGGAAGGTGGCCATATCGGCAATCGAGTATTCATCGCCCACCAAATATGCACGTCCTTCCAACCGCTCTTCCAGTACGCCCAGCAAGCGTTTGGATTCATTGGTGTAGCGTTCCACCGGATAGGGGTGATCGCAGTTATCTTTTCCAAACTTGTAGAAGTGACCAAACTGCCCAAACATCGGTCCGATTCCACCCATCTGGAAGAAGAGCCACTGCAGGGTCTCAATCCGTAAGCGTGGATCATCGGAGAGGAATTTGCCGGACTTTTCGGCCAAATAGACTAGTATCGCTCCCGACTCAAAAATGTTGATCGGCTCGCCGTCAGGCCCTTCCGGATCGACAATAGCGGGGATCTTTCCGTTGGGGTTGATCTTCTTATACTCGTCGGTTAGCTGTTCGCCACCCGCTAGATCAACGGCATGAAGCTCGTACTGAATTTCCATCTCTTCTAGCGCAATCGATACTTTCTGGCCATTTGGCGTGGCCCGTGAATAGAGTGTAAGTGGTTTCGTCATGAGTTAGATTGTCTCCATAATTTATACAAAAAAAATAGAATGACCGACGCCCTTTCACCTACTCCCCATAGCGCACACCTGTCAGCTCCTCTGACATCTCCCATAGGCGGCGGGCATCGGTATCGCTTTGCGCAGCTTTGCTTGATTTCACTAGTATTGGGGCGCCAGACATTTCCATAAAGCCGTTAGGGCCATAGTATTGACCACCCCTTGCACTCGGATCGACCGCGGCCCGAATGGTGGGCAATGCACCCATGGCCGCACTCTGCATCATCCGCCCCATGAGGCCACTGAGCAGCTTAAACCAGAGGGAATCCTCCAGATGATTGCCCAGGTTGGTGTCGGAACCGCCGGGGTGGGATGCAAGCGCCATCGCATCGATTTCTTGCGCCTCAAACCGCTTCTGTAACTCACGGGTAAAGAGCAGGTTTGCCAATTTAGAACGACCATAGGCACCGGCTGGCGTATACTTGTCACTGTCATCGTAAAGCAGATTGTCAAAGTCCATCTTGCCCATGCGGTGGCCGCTACTGCTCACATTGACCACTCGAGAACAAGGTGTCTGGGATATTAGGTCGAACAGCAGCCCCGTCAGCGCAAAGTGACCCAGATGGTTGGTACCCATTTGGCGTTCAAAATCGTCTTCCGTTTTGTCATAGGGTACCATCATAATCCCAGCGTTGTTGGCCAGGATATCAAGCTGGTCATATTTGGCCTTAAATGCCTCGGCAAACGCTCGTACTGAAGCCAGGCTAGCCAAATTAAGCTGCATGATCTCAGCCTGTGCGTCCGGTAATTCTGATTGGATGGTCACCAGTGCTGTTTGTGCTTTGTCCATACTCCGACAGGCCAGAATCGTCTGTGCACTCTTTCGGGCAAACTCTTTGGCTGTCTCCAGTCCGAGGCCGCTATTAGCCCCAGTGACAATAGCAACTTTGCCAGTCAGATCAGGTATGTTGTCGGTTGTCCAGTTGTTGCTCATTTTGTGTTTCCTTTTTCAGTTCCACGTGACAGGCAGACGACGCAGCCCATGTACAACGGACGCATTAACATACTCTAAATCGGCCGGATTACCACTAATTCGTAACGATGGCAACCGTCGCAGCAAGGACCGAAAGGCAATCTTCCCCTCTAGTCGGGCCAGCGGTGCACCTACACAGTAGTGGATGCCGTAGCCAAAGCCCATCTGCTGGCTGGCCTTGCGCGTCACGTCGAGAAACTCCGCATCATCGTAGATGTTTGGATCACGATTAGCAGCAGCCAAGATGACCGTGACTGGCGTGCCTTGCTTGATATGTATACCACTTATGGTCACGTCCTCTGCAGCATATCGGGTTGTTGCCATTTCCACAGGCCCCTCGTGGCGAATAAACTCTTCAATTGCGCCGTCTATCAAGTCCGGCTCATCTCGTAGTAGCCTTGCTTGTTCAGGATACTGGAGCAGTACAGCCATGCCGTTCCCTATCAGGTTGACAGTGGTTTCATGGCCAGCCACGATCAGCAGCGCAATCATGGCGTATAGCTCCTGTTCACTCAACTGCTTGCCTTCCTCTTCGGCATGAACCAAAGCTGAAATGAGATCATCTTTGGGATTTTCTCGCCGCTCAACAATCATCTGGCCAATATATTGCACAAATTCGGTTAGCAGTTGGACGTACGACCCTTCTTCGTTTGCCACACCCAAAAAGGCGTGAGACCAAGTACGGAACTTGTCTCGGTCCTCGGATGGCACGCCAAGAAGCTCGCAGATTACAATGATGGGCAGTGGAAATGCAAAGGCGTCAATGAGATCAACCGATCCTTTTCCCTCAAAGTCATCAATGAGTTGGTCGGCAATCTCTTGAATTCGGGGGGCAAGAGACTGAACCCGTCGGTTGGTGAATGCCTTGCTGACTAATGCTCGCAATCTCGTATGGTCGGGCGGATCGGCGCTGAGCATGTTGTCATAGGCTAACCGAAAGAGGTCTGCGCTATGATCATTTTGGGGTCGCTGTGATTTAGGCAGCAGTGAGTTTGGATCTTTGATGAATCGTTTTTGATCGCCCAAAACCAGTTTGGCCTCTTCATGACCGATTACATAAGTAGTTTTGCCCTGGAAACCATCCTGTACAATGACAGGACCATGTTCTCTGAATTCTTGGTATTTGTCATAAGAATTAATCATTGTTCGAGGGTACCTCCTGCGAACAAGTCGCACTAGAGTTCGATAGGTAATCCGTAGAGAGATGACAAACAGGGATGAGAAGATTTCAAAGATTAAAGAGAGAAATCTGCGTAATCTTTGTTCAAAATCTGCTCGGCTCTGCTGAAATCTCCTAGCAAAATTTATGATATTCATAGATTCCAGTTGGCATAGCGTTGTCGTTAAGCCGAATGTTTACGACGGTGCCGCCGCCATCTGCCTTGAATTTTCCATCATCCACGATAGGACAAAGACACCTATCGAGATGATGACACCGCCAACACCCAGCCAAGGCAGGCTTTCAACACCGATACTGTCGATATAGAGACCGCCTGCCGCAGCTCCTAGAGCTAAACCCACGTTGATAAACGACGAGTTTAGACTTAAGGTTGCGCTGGATAGTTCCTGGTTTAGGCCAACCAGGCGCACAAGTTGAGGCGCAATAAACCCTTGGCCTACAGCGCCCCAAACGAAAAAGATCAAGGCCCCCAGCGCTAGATTAGCGCGGATAATAGGCATGAGTGCCATAGAGATGACTAAGAGAATGATCAGAACAAGCTGGGTCTGTTTTGCCCCAAATCGATCGGTGCTGATACCAGCGATGTAGTTACCAACGATTCCACCGACCCCAACCACCAGCAGAATAAGGCTGATACCTGTTGCTCCCAATGTAGTCAGCGAGCGCAGCCAAGGTGCGATGTAGGCAAAGAGCGCCATTTGTCCAGCGAATTGCAGCACCGTCACTGAGAGGACCACAATTAGTAGGCTGTTTCCAAAGACCTGCCCCAAGATTGCCAAGCTAACGGTAGGCGTTTTGGCTGCTCGCGGCACTTCGAGCCACATGAGATAGCCACTAATCAGTCCAAGCAGAGCAACGGATGTAAAGGTGAAGCGCCAGCCCAGGTTAAGCCCGATAAAGGTACCGATGGGTAGCCCAAGCGCAGTGGCCAACGTAAATCCGGTAAAGACGATAGCCGAGACGCGCCCCCTCTCTTCTGGATTTGCCATTGAAATAGCGACTGCTGCTGCCAACGGCACGTAGGCCGCTGCGCCGAAGGCAGTCACGATACGGGCAGCCATGAGTATAGGATAACTGGGTGCCAGTGCCGCAACAGCATTGCCCAACAGGATCAGCAGCATTCCCGCCACAAGCATAGTACGGCGCTCGAAGCCATTGGTGAATGCCATAATCAACGGAGCACCAATGGCATTCACCAGCGAATAGACAGAAATTAGCTGGCCAGCCTGCCCCGTGGTGATGCCCATCCCGGTTGCGATTTCGCTTAACACGCCAGCCATCACCAAGGTACACATGCCCGCAGCAAAGTTCCCAGCCGCTAAGGAGTAGATGGCGAGCATTTTCGAAGATTGATTGTTTGACATTAGGTTGAATCTGTTCCAATGGGATGCGGACGAGCGTCGATTAAAGCGGATTTTATCTGATTCGACTAAGAATCCGCGTTTATCTGTGTTTATCCGCGTCCCAACTCTCTTTCAGAGCTTGTTCAGTCGGCGAGCGCCATTTCCATTGTCGTCAGCAATGTGCCGACCAGCATATCGACCTTCCACGCAGCCTGCGGCAGTGGATTTGTCCCTTCTTTCGACACTTCGGCAGCCTGTTCCAGCGTCGTCTGTGCGGCCGGGTTGCCGACCAGAGCAGCCTCCACATTCGCCAGCCGCAGCGGAATCTGCGAAACACCGCCAACGCCGATGCCAGCAGCCGTTATGGTGTCACCTTCCACCACAAGCCGGACAGTACACTCGACAATCGGCCACTCAGCTTCAAAGCGGCTAATGGATCGGAAGTAAGCAGTTTTCTCACCTGCGACTGCGGGGGGAAGAATGACGTGGGTCAGTACCTCGCCTTCGTTTAGCATATGATCTCGGTCGTGGGCTGAGCCGTCGCCGTAGAGATCAAAGATAGACATCTCGCGCTCTGTTGTTTTGATACGGGCATCGTAGGCCATCAGCGCTCCGCCCAAAGTCGATGCATGAGGATGAGTGCCGCCCCCTCTGTCAAAGATAACCCCGTTAGGATGATGCCCTTCACGGCAGGCACAGACCTCGTCCCCTTTCTTGATGCAGGGGAGATTGGGATGGCGGAAGTACCAGCAGCGGGTCTTTTGCAAGAGGCTGCCGCCAAAGGAGGCCGCCCAGCGAATTTGGGGTGTCGCCAAGCCGTTGGCTGCTTTTGCCAGTGCGCCATAGCCATTTGCGGTAATCGGATTTTGATCCACTTCATCAATTGTAATGTTGGCACCGATAGTGACAGAGCCGTCATCATTTTGCACGATGCCACCAAAGTCGAGTTTATGAATGTCAATAATCGGACCGTCGGAGACGCCCATGCGGTAACGGTCGTGGAGATCGGTGCCGCCGGAGCGGATTTCGCCTGTAGCATCCTGGATATCGTCTAGTTTTTCAGCGATGGTTAACATTTCGGTTACGCTCCCTTCATGCCTGTAACAATGTCATGTGGTGTGATCGGTGTGTGGGTTGGTCGCCAGCCAGTGGCGTGATGGACGGCGTTACCCACCGAAGCCGAAACGCCTACGGTTGCTAATTCAGCCAGACCGATGCCGCCGCCGCGTACATCGTCATACCCCTCTTCGTCATAATGAACGTGGATCTCAGGTACATCGCCAATGCCAGGAATGCGGTAGTCATTGAGGTTCGCGCTCAGCACGTTGCCGGTCGCTAGATCATGCTGCTTCTGCTCGTAGAGGGCGTAGCCCAGCCCCTGAATCACGCCACCGTACATCTGGCTCGTTGCCAGCTCCGGCACGTGAATTTTGCCTACGGCGATACCGGTCCAGACGTTCTTGGGCACAACCTTGCCCAGCCGAGTGTCTACCTCAACCTCCGTCAATACTACGGCATGCCCCAGATGCATTCCTAGAGCAATGCCGGTTTCCCCTCCGGAAAGGTTCAGACGTAGTCCAAGGGGGCCTGGCTCAGCGCCTCGTTTGTCGGTATAGCTAAAGGGTTCGGCCACGGCACAGATCTCTGCCCAAGGGGTAAGGCCGCTTGAATGCTCTACGCCGCCCTTGACAGCCTTTGCACCGCTGAGTCCCATCTTGGATTCGGCCTCGCTCAGCAGATGGTCGCGTACCTTCTCGGTTGCGGTGTAGGTCGGCGCATAGACAGAGGTAGTTACCTGGCTACCGCCCGCGGTAGGGCCTACGGGATGCTTGGCGTTGCCAATGTGTAAGATGACATCATGACGGTCAACGCCGATGGCATCTTCGACTGCTTTAGCGATAGAGGTACGGGTGCCGTTGCCAATATCCTGGGTGGCACAATTGACCGCAATGCCATCCCGAGTTGTGCTCACGGTGACTTCGGTGTTGGGGTTGTAGATAAAGGCCCAGGATGCGCTCGACAAACCCAGCCCTCGGCGATAGCGGCCAGTCCCACCCATTTCTTCGCGTTCATTCCAAGTCGGGATCGATTCCACCCAGTCCAGCAGCCGATTGCGGATCTCATGTTTGGGATACCAGCGACGGCGGATGACAACGGGGTCCAGTCCATGTCGCTCGGCGGCCTCGTCGATAGCTTGTTCAACGGCCCAGGTAACTGCGGGACCGTCTGGCCCACGAAAGGCGCAGCCGGGAGACGTGTTGTTGACGACGTTACGGTCGTTCAAATCACGCAGAACACGAGCACCCGATAGTCCATACATGGTAGCCGGCATGCTGCCTGTGGCAATGCCTGCATCGCTGTGAGCATCGATGCGGACTGCTGTCGGCGAGCTATCGTCTTTCGTGGCAATGCTGATCTCTAAATTAGTGGAGGGACGGAAGCCGGTGTAGGACAACTCTTCCAGACGGCTATCCACAATACGGACTGGTGCATTGGCCTCGCGAGCAAGGGTGACAGCACTCTTGATCTCATTGTAAAGTGTAGCCTTGGCACCGAACCCGCCACCTATATATTGGCAATCAACCGTAACCTGCTCATCTTCCAGATCGAAGTGCTCGGCGATTTCGTGACGCAGCGCGCGCACTGCTTGTGTTGACGCCTGAACAAAGAGTTCGGTAGGGCTTTCCCAGTGGGCGACTGCAGCATGGGGCTCTAGTGCGCTGTGTGCCTGCTGATTGGTACCGTAGGTGCGTTCAACCACATTGTTAGGTGTACTTTCCTTGGTGGCCGAAATGGCGCGACGGGCTGCCGCGGGTCGCCAGGATGATAACTTGGCTGGAAGCCGAGCCACGTTGTTCTGCCACAGATAAGGCATGCTAAAGCCTTCGGCTGCACTAGCAACGTCGCCTCTGCCATCTGCATAAACTTCGGGGGCACCTTTTTGCATGGCCGCCTCCATGCCAATGACCGCAGGCAAAACCTCGTATTCAACCTTGACAGCCCTAGCCGCTCGTTCGGCGGTGGCCATATTGATAGCAGCGACGGCAGCAATAGGCTGGCCCACGTACCGCATTCGGCTCTTGCCTTCCATGAGGTCCGCTACCGCCACAACGCCGTCCATGGCCAGCGCGTCTGTACTATCTATATTTTTGACGATGGCGTGAGGGTGAATTGAACGCACAATCTTACCTTCAAGCTGCCCTTCCAGAACGGTATCAACCGTATATTTGGCCTCACCCGTTACCTTCTCCAACGCATCGACGCGCGGCGCGATGATCTCGGTCACGTCGTCAAATTCGCCTGCACAGGCCTGCTGAATCGCAGCGTAGATGCCTACGTATGCGGCGCAGCGGCAGAGGTGACCACCCATGGCCAGTGCAACCTCGTGGCGCGATGGTTCGGTCTTGCCATGTTCGGCCCGCCAGCGCTCGTAGAAGGCGATGCCCTCATTAACGAAACCAGGCGTACAGAATCCACACTGCAAACCTTCATTGGCCATAAAGGCCCGCTGCACTGGATGCAGATTGTCTCGTCCGTGGGCTTCGATGGTTTGGATGTTGCGCCCCTCCATGTGGGTGGCAGGCATCACGCAGCTACAGGTGGGTGTACCCTCAACCAGAACCGTACAGGCCCCACAAATGCCGCCACCGCAGGCCATCTTGGTACCGGTCAGTTCAGCGCGATCGCGGATGACGTCTAGGGCGGTTTCGTCGAAACGAGGCTCAAATTCTAAGGACTCTCCGTTGATGTGTGTTTTCATTCGTTCTCCGTTAGATAATCTACTAGGTGAAATGTACTGGGCTTCTGTGTCGAGGGGTTTGTTTAGAGGTAAGGTATGCCCGTCAGTTCTTCCGATACTTCCCAGAATCGCTTGAGCACGGTGGCGTCGTTGAGCGCATCATTGCACTTCTGCTCCGCCGGGTAGCCCCGCAGTCGGAACGTCTTTGGCCCGTAGAAGACTCCGCCCTTAGCGTCTGGTGCGGTCGATGCCATTAGCTGGGGAAGCACGCCCATACTCACGTCTTGCGCGATGAGGTTGCCCAGTGTCCCATAAAGCACTCGCTCCATGAACGGTGCGCCAGACTGATCAAGGCTGTTGGCTTGTAGATTAGTCATGACTAGGCCAGGGTGGGATGAATTAGCGATGGTGTCATGTCCAGCGGCCTTGAGGCGTCGGTCCAATTCAGTGGCAAAGACGGCATTGGCGAGCTTGCTCTGACCATAGGCCGTCCATCGACCATAATTTTTCTCGCCCATCAGGTCATCGAAATTGATCTCTCCATTAAAGGCGGCACTGCTGGAGGTGCTGTGAACGCGTGCGCCTGAAGTGCTGGTAATGAGATCAAGCAGTAAGCCAGTCAGCGCAAAGTGGCCGAGGTGGTTGACGCCAAGCTGCATCTCGAAGCCATCGGCCGTCTCTGTACGCGGAATCGCCATCACACCTGCATTATTGAGCAATAGATCTAGTCGGTCATATGTCGCTTTGAAGGCGTCAGCAAATGATTTAACGGACTCTAGGCTAGCGTTGTTCAGCGTCATAACATCGAGTGCGGCATTGGGTACTGCTCTGAGCACGTCAGCTTTTGCACTCTCTGCTTTGGTTGCATTACGGCAAGCCATAACAACAGCAGCCCCTTTGGCAGCCAATGCTTTGGTCGACTCAAGCCCAAGGCCGCTGTTCGCACCAGTGATGACGACGACTTTATCTGTGAAATCTGGTATATCGTTTTGCGTCCATTTATTGCTCATTGTTAATATATCCTTCTGTTGATGTCCTACTGTATTTGGATTCGATTTTAATTGCTCAGGAAGTAGGCACCTATCCGAACTGAACGTTCATTCGGTCCATGCGGCAAAAAAATTTTTATTGCCGGATAGCCTCCCAGGCTGCCTCGATCACCTGCTCGATTAACTTGGGCGTTAACTCGATTACCCCGCGTGCTTGCTTCTGGGCCAAAGATGTGGCGACATCCGTGGTGAATGCTGTAATCACGGCATAGGGTAAATCCTTAATCACCTTTTGTTCTTTGGCATGGGTGAAGCAGACGGCAAAGGGCTTGTATGCCTCGCTCAACGTCGAGTCGACATCAGGGTGGTAGTACGGCGAACGGTTATACTGCTCCATATAGGCGACTTCTTGGGGATGTTCTACTGAGTAACGAATGACATTCCCAAGTAAGTGCTGAATTTGGCTTCTCACTGGCTGAGTTACGTCATGCCCATCTGTCATGATGCGAGCAGACTTTAGCTTAAGATCTCTATACAGTTCATAGATCAGCTCGTCCTTGCTCTCAAAGTAATGATAGATAATCCCAGTGCTGACGCCAGCCTCTTTGGCCACTTTTGACATCGCAGTGCCATGGAACCCCTTTACTGAAATTAAGCGTAGGGTAGCATCCAAGATCGCCTGTCGCTTATCTTCTACTTGATCCATCTCTATTTCCATTCTTCTAAAACCGAATGAACGTTCATGTTCACTCACCACTATTGTATATCTGGCTTCGGGCTTTGTGAATGCACAAAAATCCGCAATGCTTGCATAAAAGTCCAACAGTGCGGCCATATGCTTGTAATGCATAGATGATTTTTACTATAATGAACGTAAGGACGGGCAATCATATCTATATCCGCGGTAACTTACCATATAGCAGGAATGAAATGGGGTGCAATAAAGGAGCATGTTAGGTGACAGATCATTCTGACAAACTAGAAGAACTGCTCTCTCTGACCGAACGGCAGATGGACGATGATGGCATTCATAAAACATCCATCAAAGACGTGGGTATCTTTCGAGCATCAACCCCGGGTGCCCAAAATCACGAACAGTATGAGCCTTCGGTGCTTATTGTTGCCCAGGGAACTAAGCGATGCCACGTCGGTGACAAAACATATGAATATGGTCGCGGTAAATTGTTGATGGTCTTTATGCCGATGCCAGTACAGACAGAAATTCTTGCAGCCACTCCAGACCAACCATTTTTGGCTGTTGGCATGAGGCTAGATATGGCACGGTTGGCCGAAATGCTGCTCCGAATAGAGCAAGCCGAGGGCGCCCATACGCATCCAGTATCAACAGAGCCAACAGGGATATTCGCGGCAGATGTTAGCGAAAAGCTGCTTGATCCATTTATCCGGCTGATGGAGACGTTAGATAACCCGACCGATGCCGCAATTTTGGGACCGCAAATTGTTGACGAAATTTACTACCGTCTCCTATCCACCCAGCGCGGTGGCGATTTAAGAACATTCTTACAGCAACGAGGTCAGATGCAGCGGATATCGAAGGCTGTCCAGCATATTCAGCAGAATGTAGCAGAACCCGTATCCGTCGAGAAACTTGCCGAAATGGTCAACATGAGTCGAACCAGCTTTCACGAGAACTTTAAGGAAATTATGCATGTTTCGCCATTGCAGTATGCTAAATCGGTCAAGTTGATGAAGGCGCAAGCACTATTGCGCGAAGGAAAAAATGCCAGCGAGGCTGGGTATTCGGTCGGTTATAATAGCCCCGCCCAATTCAGCCGGGAATATAAGCGCCATTTTGGGTATGTACCGTCAGCGACTTAAAAAATAAGGCATGGTTCACGAATGAGCAAACAAGGTTAACAAATCGTAGGTGCGGTTTCCATACCGCACAGGCTTCGTTACCCGAGAGCGTGCGGTATGGAAACCGCACCTACAACCGTTGAAATGTTAACCATAAATGTGTCGATCTGAACCATGCCAAAAATAAGTATACGCAAGGTAGGCGTTCTCTTACGCCGGTTGCAGTCGATTACAAACACTATTAGAGAATGCTACCTCAACGGTTATCTGGGTGATTTACAGCAAACACTTTTTCTGATTCTTGCGAACCAATAAAGGCATTGCTGCCTGAAGTTAACCTTGTGTGAAGGTGCCCAGTTTGATATATTTTGCATTTTAGGTCTACCGACCTTAAAATAGCTTACTCATAAGAGATATCCTCTTATCGTCGCTTACCATGACCTAATCGGTGATAATCGGACCATCTGGGCTTACTTTCTATTCACTCCCTAAATCCCTCTCGATCTCAAAGGAAAATCAAATGAATCGATCTTCATTATCCCGTCGTAACTTCCTTCACCTTACCGGTATTGCCACAGCAGGAACCTTGCTAGCCGCCTGTGCAGCGCCATCACCGGCCGGAGAAGGTGCTGCATCCGAACCTTCAACTGAGCGGCCAGAACTGAGCATCTCTGTCGTTGACTTTGTTGATGAGACACAGACTGTTTTAGAAGATGACATTTTCCCTGCCTTTGAAGGGGCAGACATCGTCCCAAACTGGACGGCCTGGAATCGCTATAATGAAGAGATGACCACAGCTTTCGCGGGTGGGGTTACACCTGATCTCTTCCAGGGCGGTGCTGTATGGGCACCCCAGATGGCTAAGCGCGGTTGGGCCATCCCGTTAGATGACTTTATCGCGGGGGCTGGTGACTGGAATTGGGCTGATTGGTTCCCTGCCCTCCAGGATGATGCAACGATTGAGGGTGACATTGTGGCTGTGCCATACCGCTTTGACATTCGCTCTTTCTGGTACCGCACCGATGTGATGGATGAGATTGGCTGGGATACACCACCCACCAACTGGGAAGAATTACGTGAGTTTGCCAACGCGGCCACTCTACGTGACGGGGACGAAATCACACGCGAAGGCCTCCATTACTCAAATGCTGGTGGATGGCAGAATGACCTGCAACCTTATATGTATTTCATGGAGATGGCCGATGGTCAGTTCCTAAGCGATGACCTGAGTACTTGTACGTTAGACAGCGATGCCTGCATAGAGGCCATGACTTACATCCATACTCTTATCGTAGAGGATAAGGTTCAGCCTTACCCTGGCTTTGAGCCACAGGGCGATTTGGGAGTTCTGGAAGCTGGTTCGGCTGCATCGACATTTACATCCACTAGCCCCGAGCGAAACGCTAAAAAGTATGCGCCCGATCAATTAGATCTGCTACAGGTAACGTTGCCGCTTACTCACCACGTGCAAGCGACTCATGTTTGGGTCAACAAATGGTTTATCTCTAGCCAGAGTAAACAGCCGGAGCTGACCTGGGATCTGCTCACCCATATGACGAGTGTTGAGAATCAGGAAAAGTACAGCGCGTCTGGTTCTTATCAGCCGCCGCGTCAGTCCTTAGCTGATGCCGAGTTCTTAACCGAGCGTATGAAGGTGCTCTTCGCCTCAACCGAGTTCGCCCGACCTTATCCCAAGCACTGGCGGCTTATTGAACTGTTCCGCCCCTTTGCTGCCGAACTTGAACTGTGCCTAAGCGGCCAACAATCGCCCGAAGATACCATGCTCAAGACCTGTGCTGCTATTAATGAGATCCTGGCAGAAGATGCTTAAGGACGTGAACAGTATTTAGGAATCAGGATCAAATAAAACCAAAAACTTCGGTTCTGTCATCTCGAGTACCCGAGAGATCTTCTATTACGTTTTATTAAATTCTCGATCCTTAGTGAACAGTAGGTCAGAGCAACCCAATGTCGATCTACTGTTTGCTAATAGAGTTACCCCGAATTAAGGATATTCCAAGACACCCCTCATGTTAGGGTGATTCGGACAATAGAATGAGTCACCGTCCAAACAGAGAGTGAACCAAAACTGAGATATGACTATAGCAATTACACGCGTAAAACCTCGAGTGACATTTGGTGAACGTATCCGCCGCTTTATGGCTGGAGATACGTTTACTGCGTACGTTTTTCTACTGGTGCCGATTTTGCTGCTGACAGCAATTAAGATCTATCCAGTCTTCTATAATGTCTATCTCAGCTTCACCAACTACGATCTCTTTAGTCCAATCAAGTTCGTTGGCGTAGACAATTACGCAGATGTCTTCTCGCAAGACGTCAACTTAAAGGCGATCCGAAACACCATCTACTTTACTATTGGTGCTGTTCCTTTGGGAACAGTACTGGCATTGACAGTGGCCGGTTTGCTCAACAACGCGATTCGGGGCAAACTTCTCTTTCGGACACTTTACTATCTGCCGGTGATTACGTCCGGCGTGGTTACGGCCATGATCTGGAAATGGATCTACAGTCCACAATTTGGGCTGCTGAACTACTTTTTGGGATTAGTAGGTATTCCCAAACAGAACTGGCTATCAGATCCGAATTTGGCACTGCCATCCCTAGTCATTATCACAATATGGGCGGCCATCGGCGGGCATATGATCATCTTTTTGGCAGCCCTGCAAGATATCCCGCCAGAGTTAAATGAAGCTGCGGCTATTGATGGAGCAAAAGGGTGGCAAAGTTTCCTCTACATCACCATTCCGTTACTGCGTCCGGTAATACTCTTTGTGGTAGTGACTTACTCCATTGGCATCTTCCGTAACTTCGGGATCATCTTCCTGCTAACCCAAGGTGGCCCCCAAAATACAACCAATACGCTTGTCTGGGAGGTCTATCAGAATGCGTTTGGTTATCTACGACTGGGCCGCGCGTCGGCCCTAGCCATGATTCTGCTTGCCACTATCTTTATCATCACCTATATTAACTTCCGCCTCTTCCAAGATGATGCAGAGTAGATAGTCAGCGATCAATGTCATTTGGTTATGAGAATTTTAGTGAACGGCAAAAACTGATTGATGTTTTACAAAAATAGGAGCAAAACTTATGGCGGCTGGGGATGCAACCGCAGGTTCGTATGTAGGCAAAGAGAATGTGCAAAGTCTTCCCGCTAGAAGGAGATTTGAGCCAGGGTTGTGGATTGTCTACATGTTGCTAACGGTGGGTGCAATAACCATGACCCTACCATTTGTTTGGATGGTCTCAACATCGGTTAAGGTGGACGCTGATATCTTTGACGTGGTCCCTAAGTGGATTCCGAATCAGTTTGACTTTGCCAATTATTCAGACGCTTACCAAGCCATTGACATGGGGCGCCTTTTTGCCAACACAGGTTTCATTACAGTGATAGATGTGGCGGGGCAGATCCTCCTAGGCGCGATGGCCGGATATGCGTTCGCTAGACTGAACTTTCCAGGTCGCAGGATCCTCTTCTTCTCTCTGCTGGCCACCATGATGGTCCCCTTTGAAGTGCTGATTATTCCTGTCTTTCTCTTTATCAGGCAGTTCCCGCTGGCTGGCGGCAACGACATTATGGGACAAGGTGGGATTGGATTGATCAACAGCTATGGTGGTGTCATCTTCCCAAATCTTATTTCAGTCTTTGGGATCTTTCTCTTCCGTCAATTCTTCCAAAGCTTTCCCCATGAGATTGAGGAAGCAGGAATCATCGATGGCTGCTCCAAATCGGGGATCTTCTGGCGCATTCTCATGCCAAACTCTAAGCCCGTCATTGGGACCTTGGCCCTATTTTCTTTTCTCTGGGTTTGGAATGATTTTCTATGGCCGCTGGTGGTTGTTAAGAACGATTCTTTGAACACCTTGCAACTGGGGCTATCTTCCTTCAATCAGGAGGTAGGTACTCGATGGGCCGAGCTAATGGCTGGCTCTGTCATGGTCAGCATTCCAGTTCTATTACTTTTCTTCGTCTTGCAGCGATTCTTGGTTCAAGGATTAGCTACGACTGGATTAAAGGGGTAAAATGAGGTGTCGCTGTGTCTAAATTCTAGATATGTAGACACAGCGTTCTGGAAGCTGAGTAGTTGTGGTCAGGAGTCAGTAGAATTGCCTCTTCTATCACTTCGTCCGCTAGACCTTATACTTTGCCAGAAAAGTCTTGTCCCGACGCTTGAGCAATTCACCCTGAGGAATTCCGAGATGGGAAGACAGTACCTAATCTTCTAGGGACAAGTTTGTTCTGGCCATCTATACGGCTCAATTTCGTTGCTCAATGGGCAAGTAGTTGCGTTCTATTGCCCCTGTGTAAATCTGGCGCGGGCGGGCAATACGTTGGTCGGGATCTTCCAACATTTCAACCCACTGAGCAAGCCAGCCTGGCGCGCGGCCAATGGCAAATAGGACGGTAAACATATCCGTTGGAAAGCCCATGGCCTCGTAAATAATACCACTGTAAAAATCGACGTTGGGATATAGATTGCGTTTCACGAAAAATTCGTCACTGAGAGCGACTTCTTCCAAGGCAATGGCAATGTCGATTAATTCATTACTGCCAGTCACTTCGAAGACTCGATAGGCCAGATCCTTGACAATCCTGGCACGTGGATCGTAGTTCTTATACACCCGATGACCAAAGCCCATTAACAGAACTTCGCGGCTCTTCACCCTCTCAATGAAGGCAGGTACGTCCTTGGCTGTCCCAATTTCTCGCAGCATCTTGATCACGGCTTCATTGGCACCACCATGGAGCGGACCATATAAGGCGGCGACGGCTCCGGCCATTGAGCTATAGGGGTCTGCATCGGCAGAGCCAATATTGCGCATGACCGACGTGGAGCAATTCTGTTCATGATCCGCATGGAGGATTAGGAGCGTATCCAATGCCTCTGCCAACACAGGATCAACGTGATAGTCAGTCTGACTCATATAGTCCAGCATGTAGATAAAGTTTTCGGCGTACGACAACATATTGTTGGGATAAATGTATGGGCGCCCGATGCGATGGCGATAGGCAAAGGCGGCGACGGTTGGCAACTTGCCTAAGATACGCAGAATCTGTTTGTCGCGTATACTAGCATCATGGACTTCTTTAGACTCAGGGTGTAATGTTGACATAGCGGCCAGCGAACTGATTAGCATCCCCATGGGGTGGGCATCATAGCGGAAAAGCTGCATCATTCGCTTGAGATCTTCGTGAATATAGGTATGATGGCAGACAGCATGGGACCAACGTTTGCCCTCTTCCTCTGAGGGTAACTCCCCATAGATAAGCAGATAGGCAACCTCTAGAAAGTTACTTTGCTCTGCCAATTGTTCAATTGGATAACCTCGGTAACGCAAGATGCCTTTTTCACCGTCAATATATGTAATCGCACTCTTACAAGATGCTGTATTCGTATAGCCGGGATCATAAGTCATGGTACCAAATTCGTCTGGCACTTGCTTGATCTGACGCAAAGCAAGTGCCGGAATTGTATCATCCTCGACTGGCACATCGTATGATTGACCAGTACGATTATCCGTGATGGTGAACGTATTGCTCGCCATTCTGTCCTCCCTTTCATGTGTGATGCTCTGAGGCATCTCCCATTTCATGTGGCATGCCTCGAGTCGACGTACAATGACTCTATACTCAGTCCCGTTTGAAAACACAACCCAGTATAGAGAGCCATGATATATATCTTTATATCTACTGATATTTAGACGGATTATGCTCCAATCATCTTACTTCTATGCTAATGCCTTTTCGGGGGCGTTTTTCAAGGCCCTATAGGATCCAAGGCTCTTGCTTGTTCAGAGAGTCAATCCACTCTGGGAATCATATATATCAGTAGAGGTTACCACCAGAACTCTGGGCTAGCTTGGTCTGACGTACTTCCGCTACAGCATTGGAAGCTTCTTTGGCAAGGAAGGCCGCATCAGACAAAAGCGTGACCAATCGATAACCCATCTCGATCATATCCGTAGCATGTTGGGGCGAGCTGCAATGAACACCAGGATAGATATTGTGACGTTTGGCCGCAGCAATAATCTCTTTGTGAGCATCCACAACTTGGTCAGAGTAGATGTCGGGCGGCATTCCCCCTTTAAGGGAGATGCTCAGATCGGCTGGACCAACATATACGCCACTCAGACCCGGTACACTCATTATTTCATCAAGATTTTCCATGGCTTCAGCCGTCTCGATCATGGCCAAAGCTAAAACTGTATCGTTTGAACCAACACCATAATCATCCCCAGCATAAAGCCTGGCACGATTTGGGCCATTGCTGCGATATCCTATCGGCGGGTAGCGGCATGCCCCCACAAATGCTTCACACTCGGCCCTGTTGTTGACCATCGGGCAAATGATGCCGTAACATCCAACATCCAACATTTTCATTATAATACCTGGCTCATTCCACGGAACCCTAGCAAGAGGAACCACATCGGTGGTTGAAATTGCTTGCAACATAGGGATAGCGGTATCATAATGAACCGGGCCATGTTGTAGATCGATGGTAAGGCTATCAAAGCCTTGGTGTGTCATTACTTCGGCCGAATAGGAACTGGGAATGTGCAACCAGCCATTCACAACTGCACCACCTGATTGCCATATTTTTTGAATTATGTTTTCTCTCATTGGTTTCGCCTTGTGTATCATAGCTTGGATAGATTTTTGTCAATCTAGCACAATACCGTCTGCTATGTCCAATTCAAGTGTGAGTATAAAAGTGCCCCAAACCAAGTTAAACATGAGCGGGATAGAAATTTGACTGACGCACCATCAATTGATATAATGCCGCTTCGTGTAGGGCATTGCTCTAACGCAGACTATTTTATAAATCTTTACCTAAGCCGACGTAGCTCAGTTGGTAGAGCACCTGTCTTGTAAACAGGCGGTCATCGGTTCGAGTCCGATCGTCGGCTCAGTCTGCTAATTTAGCGGGACTGATGATTTGAAGAATTGATTGATAAATAACTGGGCGGGTGCCCGAGTGGACAAAGGGATCTGACTGTAACTCAGACGGCGTACGCCTTCGGTGGTTCGAATCCGCCCCCGCCCACAGTTAGGATTGTTAATTTGTAATTGGGGTTGTGTGATAAGCCAAGTAGCAATATCAAATTGACTGGCGTCAAACAATCTATAAACTATTAATCTGAAATTTTCAATTCGATTGCCCACATAGCTCAGTAGGTAGAGCACATTCTTGGTAAGAATGAGGTCATCGGTTCAAATCCGATTGTGGGCTCTATCTGCCACATGTTGTACCAATAGGTATGTATAACGGCCGTCCATGTACCAAAATGGGCGGCTATTCGGTTACACGCTAAGCCCCTTCGGAATGTATCTTCAGGTAGGAGCAGATGCCCTTAATATGTTTAATGTATACTACTCACAAAAAGTGGCTGAGCTGTTATTCCTACTGACGGGTTTAGATGTATAGTTTAAACATTTATAGATAGGATTCCTAGGAAGAATTCATATGGCAAAAGAGACTTTTGAGCGGACAAAGCCCCATATCAACGTTGGAACAATCGGTCACATCGATCATGGAAAGACGACTACCACAGCAGCGATCACCAAGACGCTGGCTATGAAGGGATGGGCAGATTTTTCACGTTTTGATCAGATTGACAATGCGCCAGAAGAGAAGGCCCGTGGGATTACCATCGCCATCTCTCATGTTGAATATGAGACGGAAAATCGTCACTATGCCCATGTAGATTGCCCTGGTCACGCCGATTATATCAAGAACATGATT
>JBCCHB010000126.1:0-51532 GCA_039028975.1 Chloroflexota bacterium | reverse complement strand
CGTAAGAATACAAGTTTTGCATCATATTTGTGTTGCAACCGCTCAAGAGCGAAGTGAAAATTGGCTTCGAACAACTTTGAACGACCATTTTGCCAGCTTCGGCTTAATAGATAGGTTACCAACGTAATGATTGTTATGTCAACCAACGAACCGGGTGAGACAATCCACTGATCTGGGTACAGACTCCAATTGGTGAGAAAGCTTAGCGACTTTAACCAGTTTTGTGCGCCTGTATTCAACCAATAGAGGGCGATATGAGAGGCAACAACTGAAATTGTCGTTAGGCAAATTAGGTATAGGGGCGACCTGGGCCGAACACGTGCCAAGGCAATAAATGGGACGAAAAAAAATAAGGTGAGGTGGGTATTTGGGTGTCCAGTAAGAGCAATGACAGCAATCAATACAACAATTTCAAGATATCCCTGAATCTCGTGAAATTCGTAGCTCAAGGATAGCAGTGGTTTGAACTGGATGGAAAGAGTAGATAGGGTGATCATTAGAACGTAAACGGCTCCTAGCCCGATTAATAATAATACCTCGCGCCATTGGCCGACTGTGCCTGGCAACATAATGGATCTGTAAAGAAAGCCAATGATAATGATAAACAACACAGCTATACGCAGAAGGTTTAGGTACGCATGAAATTCGGCAAAGTTCAAACGTCTAGATGCGGCACCATAAATTGCAGTGACGATGGATTGAAAAATCATTTTGATTAATTCAGCAGAGAGTAGAGCAGCCCACTTCGGACAACTCGAAAAGTATTTAGGAACGAGAAGTATACTTCGTACAAAAGGGCTTCGCCCAACCGTACCCACGGAGTCCATGGCTCAGCCTTAACTGCGTTAAGCACGAGCTAGCTATGCAAAACTACTCAGGAAATTTTATACTTTCTATACGACCAGAATAGGTTTGTCCCGACTCTTGCTCGATTCATCCTGGGAAATTCTGAGAGGAAGGACAGAACTTTTTTGTCTATCTATCAGTATAATTCGTAAGGACAAAATAGATGCGTCCTTACGAATTGCGGTGTGTAGGGCAGATATTACAAAATAGTTGCCATAACAACAATTCCCATCAAAAATCCAAATCCAAAGACCGATAGGATCACATAGGCCAAACTCCTCAAAAAGCAACCCATTTCTGCGGCTTCGTGCTTCTGTTCGTTTCTAGTCATCGATGTTTCTCCTTCATCTGACTCCTGGGTGATTAAGTTGATAATCAGTAAATCACTATATCATTCTGAGGCATCGAAGAGACTCTCATTGGCGTTGCGATATACTGATTATGGGTATGTTAACAGGCTGGTATGTTAACGAATATGCTGTGCGGCTAACGCAATTAGAGCAGAGCGGCTGACGAATAGAAGATCATAGATAGGCTAAAGCCAAGCAAACCGATAAGCGAAATCAGACATGATTCAGCACGATTGACTCCATTCGTACGGCTCCCCCAAATGCAGAGAATAACAATGGCCAACGTTACACCTAGGAAGAAAGAGCCAACATTCAATAACCAAAGCGGTGTTCCAGTAAAGAACATGATTTTCTCCTTTTATACTGCGGTCATTTTGAAAACAGTGGTTCAAGCTACTGTTCTTTGCCGCTGCCAGAAAGAGAGTCACCACCTGTTTTCAGACAGAACTGAGTATAGTTGTGTGTAAACAAATGCACCGCTGAGGGTGCGGATTGTCTGTCACTAGCTACAGTATACAATCAATTCTATCCGCGGTCTATGGTTCTTTGGAACACAATATTGCCTGCCAAGGTATCCAAATGAACAAAAGCACGTGGAAATCTAGCGACTCAGTGAGTCATCTCGCATCGCCATCGAAACCAATAGCGCTGTTCTGGAACAAAAATGCATAGAGATGATAGGTAATTTACCCGCGTGGTCAGCCAGAATGCATGGTCGAAAAAGTGCCAGCCACTCATACAATTCTCAAGTTGACACGATACCATTCGGTCACTGTGGTTTTGCAAAGCCCCACTCCTCACGTACAATATGCAAAAAATATACGCAATCCAAAATCAAACCTGAGCATTCCTACGACAGTGATACGGGTATACGAACCAAACAACTCGCAACAGGTCTTGATCTAACCAATCGCACAATTCCCATACTTCCCCAACCATCAAGCTTAACAAAGGAATCTGTTATGACGAATGAAACAATCTTTACTATGGACACCTCTAGTATCAAATTCGGGCCAGGCTCGACCCAAGAGGTGGGCATCGATATGAAGTCCTTAGGTGCCACCCGCGTCATGGTGGTAACCGATCCGCGCGTAGCCAAACTAGAGCCAGTCGAGATTACGATGAACGCGCTCAAGGCAGAGGGGATCGACGCGGTACTCTTTGACCGCAGCGCCGTAGAACCGACCGACGTCTCATTCAAGGAAGCCATTGACTTTGCCACGGACGGCAACTTTGATGGCTATGTAGGCGTGGGCGGCGGCTCCTCCATGGATACGGCCAAGGCAGCTAATCTCTACGCTACCTACCCTGCGGATCTATTGACCTATGTCAACGCACCCATTGGTGAGGGACGACCGGTGCCGGGTCCGCTCAAACCCATGATTGGTATTCCTACTACCGCCGGGACGGGCAGCGAAACCACAGGCGTAGCCATCTTTGATCTGCTGGAGATGAAAGCCAAGACGGGTATTTCCCATCGAGCCTTACGGCCCCAAATTGGCATCATTGATCCCAACAATACCGCAACGCTTCCCAAGATGGCTGTTGCAGCCTGTGGATTAGATGTGGTCTGTCATGCCGTCGAGTCACTGACAGCAATCCCATTTAGCACTCGTCCGGCCCCGGAACACCCAAAATATAGACCATCCTACCAAGGTGCCAATCCCATCTCTCACATTTGGGCTTCCCGCGCCATTGAGATGGTCTCCCAAAATATTGTGCGGGCCTTTAACGATCCCGAAGATGAAGAGGCGCGAGGGGAGATGTTGCTGGCGGCATCGATTGCGGGTGTAGGCTTTGGTAACGCGGGCTGCCATCTGCCCCACGGCATGTCCTACCCGGTTTCGGGCATGGTACGGGAGTACGTTCCACCTGGCTACCCTGAAGGACATCCCATCATTCCCCATGGCATGTCAGTCATTATGAATGCGCCAGCCGTCTTCCGCTTTACGGCACCTACAGATCCAGATACGCACCTCTATGCGGCCAAAATGCTAGGGGCCGAGACAGAGGATGCCAAGCCAGAAGACGCAGGAGAACTGCTGGCCAATGCCATGCTCGATATTATGAAGCAGACGGGCGTCCCCAACGGACTGAGTGCCATTGGGTTCACAGAGGAGGATGTTCCGGCCTTAGTTCAAGGAACGCTGCCTCAGCATCGAGTAACCAAGTTATCTCCTAGGCAAGCGGATGCAGATGATTTAACGCAGCTATTTAAGGAATCAATGGTGTTGTGGTAGTACCAGGCGCAAAATCATTGAGTTAAGAGGTTGAATCGATTTTAGTAAGAAATGACCAGTAGCCAGTAACCAGTAACCAATAGGTCGTTTCTGGTATAGAGATAGAGCTAAACCCTGTTTACTGATGGCTCTTTAACTTCAAACCTGAAGGGGTACAGTACCAGTGGGGTTGAGATGAAGGGGGTAACGTGACGAACCTTGAAGTAAGAAAAATTCACCTAAAAGAAGTCGAAGCCTACCAACGAATTGGTGGCTATTCCTACGGGGTTTGGTCTGATGAGATAGAGGAGTGGACTCCAGAACCGGATCGGCTGAACAGAATGCTGGCTGTTTTTGCCGATGGCAAGATGACGGCGCACCTCGTTAACAATGAATTTGAGCAAGTGGTGCGGGGCGTATGGCAGCCAGCCAGTGGCATTGGTGGGGTGGCAACCTTACCCGAGTATCGGCGTCAAGGCCATGTGCGGAAGCTCTTTGATGCCACCTTTGCTCTTATGCGAGAGATGGGTCAAACTGTAAGTGCCCTCTACCCCTTCAATCAATCATTCTACGCCAAGTTCGGCTATGTGCGCACCAATGCCATTCTGAGTCTGCAACTGGAATGTAGCGCATTGAATCATCTGCTGCCCTTGGTCAACCAAGCGGGTGAGGAATGGCACTATGAGCGGATACCTGCTGTTCAGTCTGGCAAGCTACTACAGGACTTTGCCTATCAGCTTGCCCAAATGCCTGGTCGCAGCGAGTACCACGGATTTATGCGGGATCCGGCTCGCAAGGCAGAGGATTGGAAAGATGAACAGATAGTCTTTGTTCGGGAAATCGGCACGACTGCATCCCCGCCCATCGTAGCCGCGGCGCGTTACAAGTTAAAAGGGTACGGTGATGGGACGACCATTATTCAGGAAGCGCATTGGAACGATGCTAGCGCTCGGGATCGGCTACTGGCCTTTGTAGCTCTTCACAGCGCCGGAATGCCCAATGTGCAGACCCATGTCTCGCCATCCGTGAATTTCCATAGCTGGCTCTCAGATTCATCCAAGTCATATGAGGTGAAGATGAGCCATATCCCCCTAATGGTACGAGTGATGGACGTGGTGCAGGTGCTCAGTGGCGTTCAGGTCACATCTGTAGGCTCAGGCCAGCAGTTCAAATTTAGCGTAGAAGATGGGAGCTGTCCCTGGGTTGGTGGAACGTTTGCCTTGACAGAATTGGGGGGCGTCCTGGCGGCCCAGAGAATTGAGGGTAAGGCGACCCATGGAATTATCCCCACAATGACAATCGAAGGAATCACTGCCTTAGTCTACGGCACCCTACCGGTGAGGGAGATTGTCTATCGGGGATGGATTAGAGAAGCTAACGAAGAACAGACGATATTGCTAGAAGGGTGGTTTCCAGCCCAGCCGCTCTTTAATTTGCTGGATTTTTGAAACGGCGTGAATCTTTGTATTAATTGCTATCATTGAATTATTTTACTCTCTGCCAGGTTCGCTCTCCATCCACTTTCTGAACAAAGGAGGACACCTGGCAAGCTAAATCGTCCCTACCAGTAAAGAAGGTGCTCAACTGGGATTCATATTGAGCGATGCTCTCAATGCGGGCACTCACGTCCATCTCATGGAGAGAGATAATCCTAGGTGTGAGCTGAATAGGCAGCCGGGAAACGACTTGCTCAGTGGCACCATCAACCTCCTGTGCGTAGGGATACTCCTCATAATAGGTAAGCTGGGTGGTCGTTATCTCCGCTGCGGTTCGGGTAAGCAAATGATCAACGTGGTGCCCTACGCCGAGGGGGGCCAACAGTGTTTCGTGGCTTGGAAGTTGTTCAATCAATTGAGCAATCTCTTGGACTACCCCTCGCTCACCTAAATGAATCTCACCAAATATCTCTTCATCTGACGTATAGTAAGGGGTGCCAGACGGCTCATGGTAGCGGTAAATGCAGTCTGGAATGGGCCAGTGCAGCGTATCGGCATTCAAAATTGCAGCGGCACGGATATCTTCCTGGCGACGCCCCTCAACGGCCTCAGTCAATAATTCCCAACGATTATGGAGACTTTGGGCATAGGCAGAAACCATCTCAGCAGACGGGTTGCCGGCGGTCACAGTGGCAATTAGCACACGTTCGCCTCGTTGTGTCCGCTGATGGATCTGGCCACCACAGGAAAGGACAGCGTCATCCAGATGGGGTGATAGGTAGATAGCATGGTAGTGAGTCAAGGAGGTCGATCCCCTGCTTAGAGTGTAGTCTGCCAGATTATAGGGCAAACCTTACTCCGGTGATTTATACAATGTAAATGAGCAGATAAATTTGCTCATTGGGTATCAATTTACATCAACCAAGTTTTGTCTATGCTACAATAGTACGACAGTTATTTGCATATGCAAAACAGTTGCGAATGGGAGAATCACCTTTGACAGAAGAACAATCTGAAGAAATATCCATAGTGCTCAATCGGCCTCCATGCCGATGCGATGTTCCGGCACTTCATCCAGTTCAAGCCTTATCTCCGTCCTACTCTTCAAACCGCCCACCTTTTTTGTCCAATCCGTCCAAAGCATCTCCCCATTTACCTGAGTGGATGGGTATGTGGTCTAGCCCTGAACACTCCGGCCTAAAAGATTCTATATCTCTAAATCGAATCGCTGTTCTTAGTGTGCATACTTGTCCGATGGCCCATATGGGTGGTCCAAAGACTGGCGGTATGAACGTCTACATCAGAGATATTGTTTGCGCTATGGGAAAACTTGGCATTGGTGTTGATGTCTTCACTCGTTTTCAGGAGGGATGCCAACCAAACACTGAACATGACTTAGGGTACGGTAGCCGAATCGTCCACATACCCTGTGGCCCTTCCACTCCCATCCCCGTGGCGGAGTTGGTAAACTACCTGGATGAGTTTACCGAAGGTGTTTATGGATTTGCAGCCAAAAATAAGATAACGTATGACTTGATCCACAGTCACTACTGGCTATCTGGCATTGTGGCGAAGCAACTTAGTAGTCGGTGGGGGCGGCTCCCAACCATTCATATGTTTCATACGCTGGGTCACATGAAGAATGAAGTCGCTCTCTCACCGGCTCATAGAGCACCCCAAAGCCGCTTGCGTGGTGAAAAAGAGGTTATTGAGAATGTGGATATGCTTATTGCAGCCACTCCTGCAGAGCAAGAGCAATTGACTCGGCTCTATGACGCCCCACTAGAGAGAATCCGTGTTGTTCCCCCTGGGGTAGCTCTAGGTCGATTTCAGCTGGTTAGTCAAACTGAAGCACGCCAACGATTGGGGCTTCCAGCCAACCAGAAGAGCATACTCTTTGTCGGACGTATTGAGCCGCTCAAGGGTATCGAGACCTTGCTTCATGCCGCTTGGCTTTTGCAGAGCCGCCATGCTGATGTGCTCTTGCCCTTTGCTGTGACGATTGTCGGTGGTAAACCCGATGCGTTGATACTAGATGAGGAGATGGCCCGTTTACAAGATCTCCAATATCGGCTGGGACTCTGTGACATTGTCCACTTCGTTGGTGCCAAAGCTCAGTCGGCTTTACCTGACTACTATGCTGCGGCGGATGTGGTCGTCATGCCCTCCCACTATGAAAGCTTCGGCATGGTTGCGCTAGAGGCCATGGCCATGGGGACCCCGGTTGTGGCATCAAATGTAGGTGGATTGGCTCATTTGGTCCGCCATGGAGAGACTGGATTTCACATACCTGCCCAAGATGCAGAATCATTGGCTTCTCGACTCTTTGAATTGCTAATGGATGACAGTTATCGAACCGTACTTGCCGGCCAGGCGCGAAATTACGCTACATATTATGGGTGGGACAGAATTGCCGAAGAGATGCGGCACATTTATCAAGAAGCCATTATGGCCCAAAAGGATAGGTTGATTCAGAACAACGGTATAGCTCAACCAGATGTTCTGGAATCGACTCCTTAGCCCTTTCCAAAACATAAAAGTCCTGAATTCGCTTCTAGCTACTGTAGGGTTTGGGAGAACCGAAAGATTTCTCGCTGGTCTACATCCACAAATGGAAGGATTCTTGTCCAGAAACTGGTCCCATTTGATAAAACAGAAGGACAGAACCCGCTCAAAATGACAGCGAACAGAAACGATACAGTCGCTAGAATTCGCTTTATTCTATAGATGCATTCAACCTTTCATATAGCTCTTTTTCCAGATCGATCCTCGGATGAAAGTGAATGGCCTGCATACCAATTGCTTGGGCAGCTTCTACATTATGTAAGAAATCATCAATAAAGAGACATTCCCGGGGCTGACGATTCAGCCGTTCGACTGTACGAAGGAAAATTGTGGGATCGGGTTTCATAATCTTTTCATAAGCCGATCCCACGATTAGCTCAAAGGCGTCAGCCATAGGGTATACTCGGGTTACATTATCAAGCAGATTATCCGCAGCGTTGCTGATGATGGCCGTCTGACATTGGCCTCTCAGTTGTCGAATAAAGTCTACAAGTTCCCTATCTAGCCGATCGCCAGCAAAGAAACGGTGGCGAAAATCCTCTACTTGCCCTGGATCGAACCCGAAGTAATCCTGAATCCCTGACCATAATTCCGCCGTCGTAATTTCGCCACGTTGGGCTTTAAGACCTTGCTCACTATTGAAGACTAGAAATTCCGCCTCTCCTGGGGCAAGCCCTAACTCTGCCTCTAATTCTTTACGAAAGTGTGGTTCTTCTGTGCGCACCAGCACGCCGCCCACGTCAAAGATAATGGCTTTGATCATTTCATTCCCTGCTATATATCCAGATAATCATTTTCCGCAATGGTTATGTCCATATAATGCTTAGCGCAGTCGCAGATGAGGATAATCTACTCAGCCAAAATGCTATCGATTTATTCTCATCTATGGCCAACCGCAGCTCATACGGTATAATCGAATTATGAATGATACCTTTTTCTCAATTTATAGACATCACTTTATTCGTGCGGTCGTATGTGTTCCTTGGGTCAAAGTTGCTGATCCGCTGTTCAATACAGAAAGAACACTGGCATTGGCGCGTCGAGCATCCGAGCAGCAGGCGACAGTAGCAGTTTTCCCTGAGTTAGGTCTTTCCGCATACACAAATGACGATCTCTTCCATCAGGATTCTCTTCTAGATGCGACAGTTGGCGGGCTAGCGAGAATTATCAGAGAGAGCGTTGAGTTGAACCCATTGCTGATTGTTGGCCTTCCCCTCCGGTTTGAGCATAAGCTCTTTAACTGTGCCGCCGTGATCTATCGGGGCGCACTATTGGGGCTAACCCCCAAAACCTACTTGCCCAATTATCGCGAGTTTTATGAAAAGCGCCAGTTTGTTGCCCAACGGGATGCACTAGCGACCGAGGTCACTATCCTTGGGCAGCAGGTTCCATTTGGCAATGATCTGATCTTCCGTGCCACGAATGTGGAAGGTTTAGCCATTCATGCTGAGATTTGTGAAGATGTGTGGACGCCGATTCCACCCAGCACTCAGGCAGCGTTAGCTGGTGCAACCATTCTAACCAATCTATCCGCTAGCAACATTACAGTGGGCAAGGCAGAGTACAGACGGAATCTTTGTGCGGGTCAGTCTGGACGCTGCGTGGCTGCGTATCTCTATGCCGCTTCCGGATTCGGTGAATCGACGACGGATTTGGCGTGGGATGGTCATGGGTTGATCTATGAGAACGGTTCTATGCTGGCGGAGACAGATCGGTTCAGCCAGGAAGAGCAGGTGCTCATTGCAGATATCGACCTGGAGCGATTGACCCAAGATCGGATGCGGCTAACGAGCTTTAGCGATCAGACGGCTGATATGCGAGAATCTTTGCGGGCAATACGACAGATCCCATTCACCTTTGAGGTACCATCAGGTGAGGTTCGCCTACGGCGGCAGGTCGACCGATTTCCCTATGTACCGGCCAATCCAAATCTGCGGGACGAACGGTGCCGAGAGGTCTACAATATTCAAACCCACGGGTTGATGCAAAGAATGCGCGCGGCGGGGTTTGAGAAGTTGGTGATTGGTGTGTCAGGCGGTCTTGATTCGACTCAAGCGCTCATTGTGGCGGCCCATACCATGGATCGATTGGCGTTGCCTCGCGCCAATATATTAGCCTACACAATGCCCGGGTTTGCTACTTCAGAAAGGACACTACGCAATGCCCATGCCCTCATGAAGGCGTTAGGCGTATCAGCCCATGAGATTGACATTCGGCCCTCATCTACTCAGATGTTGCGGGACATTGGGCATCCCTACGCCAATGAAGAAGAGATCTATGACGTTACTTTTGAAAATGTGCAAGCAGGGGAGCGCACCTCTCATCTCTTTCGATTGGCCAACTACCATGGGGCATTCGTGCTGGGGACAGGTGATCTAAGTGAGTTAGCTCTTGGGTGGTGTACCTATGGTGTTGGGGATCAGATGTCCCACTATAATGTCAATGGCTCGGTTCCAAAAACGCTTATTCAGCACTTGATCCGCTGGATCATTACGACGGAAGAGTTTGGCCCGGAAGCTGATGCAATTCTCCAGTCGATTTTGGACACAGAAATTTCGCCTGAGCTGGTTCCAAATCAAGGCGGGATTGGGGGGACCGACCCAGCCCAGCGGACCGAATCGAAGATCGGTCCTTACGAATTGCAGGATTTTCATCTCTACTATATCTCACGCTTTGGCTATCGTCCCAGCAAAGTGGCCTTCCTAGCCGACCATGCATGGGGGAATAAGGAGCAAGGCTATTGGTCTGATCTGATTCCACCAGAGAAACGCAACGAATACGATTTGGCCACAATCAAAAAGTGGTTACGAATCTTCCTCTATCGCTTCTTCCAGATCAGCCAGTTCAAACGTAGTGCCATTCCCAATGGACCCAAGGTCGGTTCAGGTGGTTCTCTGTCACCACGAGGAGATTGGCGGGCGCCTAGCGATTCAGCGGCAACGGTTTGGTTAGAGGAGTTAGATCGGTTTGTACCGTAACGGCGCTATTCGTCGTTTTGAGGAGCATCTTAGTTTCGAGGCCAGTTTTACCTACTCATTATTTTGGATAGGGTCATTATCCTGCCTTCGCAGAATACAAGCCTGAACGGGTCCACTAGCCAATGTTCAAGACATCTTCGGGCTGGTGAAGAATCACTGCTCACATTTGCGACCAAAGTGAGATACTCCCCCATTTCAAGGGTGCGTTTTAGTTTGGGGGTACAAGAGTGCGTCGCACTGTTCAATTGCGGATGGGCGCTTGGATCTTTCTCTGAACAGTGCGACGCACTCGACTGGCTACATTCTCGCCCCGAAACCCAAAGGCACCCCCATTTCAAAAATCCATTGACAAACATTCCCATATCTGCTATAGTATTCCCCGTGAAACAACATCAACAATACTACCTGGAATTCGGGCGTCTTCGATCAAGACATCGAGAATTCAGGAAAAGTGAATCATGGTGATGTGGCAGGTCTTTGTAGACCACCACATTGACTTCAACGGGACGACATTCAAACGCCCCGTCGTGTATGTAACGTATACACGACGGGGCGTTTTTATATTGGCAATATTTTCTCTGCTCGTTTCAGTTCAAGCCATCGATTTCATTGGTACTTTTGGAGGATGTGGCCCCTGAACACAAAAAACGCAGTTCTGTAAAAGTCAAGCACAAGGGCAGAACCGCACGGGGCGTGCGACCTGAACGAGCCATGTGTGACTTTTACGCTACTGCAAAAAAACCTTCCAATTGTCGTTCAGGTGTCTGTAAAACTAGCATGATTTCGCCTATTAAATGGGAGGTACAGTATGCTCAAAAAAGATGTTTTTTCTCAAGCAACTCACGCTTGGATTCCAGGCATTGCTGTTCGTTATCGCCTCTTTTGGGAGATAACAAAGCGCTCTCTGCAGCGTTATATGGCCTATCGGGCCGCGGCAGTGGCCGGTCTAGCGACCAATTTTTTCTTTGGACTATTGCGGATGGCGATCTTACTTGCCCTCTATGGGGAACGTCAGGAAGTCCTTGGCTATACGGTACAGGGGATCATTACCTATGCAGCGCTGACTCAGGCGGTAATCGGGTATCTGAACCTGTTTATGTGGAGCGACTTGGCCAATTCGGTTCACAACGGTGAAGTTGCCGTTGATCTGTTGAAGCCGATGAACTACTTTTCTCTATGGTTGGCCCAAGATTTGGGCAGAGCAGCCGTTAACTTACTCTTGCGAGGTGTGACAATTATGTTCATCTATGCACTCGTGGTTGACCTGACTTATCCGCATGGCTTGGCACAATGGGGAGCGCTGGCACTGGCCATTGTGCTGAGTTGGTTGATCAGCTTTGGGTTTCGGTTTCTTATCAATTTAAGTGCATTCTGGACCCCAAACGCCCGGGGGATAATCCGTTCTGCCTTCGTCTTTTCTTGGTTTGCCTCTGGGTTGCTGATGCCGCTGCGCTTTTTTCCAGATTGGGTGAATTTTGTGATCTATCTAACACCTTTCCCCTACATGTTGAATGCCGTAGTCGAAATTTATGTAGGGGTCGCCCAGGGGGCAGAGGTGATTGAGATTTTGTTGATCCAATTGGGATGGGCGGTTGCCTTAATCGTGGCCGGCCAGTTGCTTCTAAGAGCGGGAGTTCGACGGTTGGTTATCTTAGGAGGATAAAATGAACAAAGCAAGCACTATAAATCGATTCTCGTTTTCGAATCTGATAGAGAAGCATTCCCGGGGATTATCCCATACCTTCGCCATGTATATTCGCCTGATTAGCGTTCAGCTTCGCAGCCAACTCCAATATCGGGTAGCCTTCAGTTTCGATCTCTTTTCTACCCTAACTGTTGTCCTCTTAGAGTTTGGTGCATTGGCCCTTGTCTTTGAGCGCTTTGAGCATATCCGGGGTTGGTCACTCGGAGAGGTAGCCTTTCTCTATGGCCTGGTTGAGATCGCCTTCGGACTGATGGATATGATCTTTAGCGGTTTTGACCCTCAGCGCTTCGGGCAGGAGGTGCGCCGTGGTTCATTTGATCAGCTACTGCTACGTCCCATTAATATTACGGTCCAGGTACTTGGGTCAGAGTTCATCATCCGTCGATTAGCCAAGGTTGCGTCTGGAACGCTGATCTTCCTCTTTGCACTAAATCTGACAGAGATTCAATGGACAGTGGCGAAAGTCAGCTACCTTCCGCTTGTGGTTCTGGGGATGCTGCTCTTCTTTGGTGGGTTATTCATCATTGGCTCCACCATCACCTTTTGGACAGTTGAATCCATCGAGGTGATGAATATTCTGACCTACGGTGGTAGCTTTCTCAACTCTTACCCCATGCACATCTACCAAACACCAATTCGACGCATCTTTACTTATATTGTGCCGGCAATTTTTCTGAACTACTATCCAGCACTCTACTTTTTAGACAAACCAGATCCCTTCAATTTTCCCTGGTTTGCACCATTTTTGTCGCCAGTTGTAGGTATAGGAACGCTTGCGTTGGCGCTTGCAGTCTGGCGCTTTGGCATTCGTCATTATAAGAGTACGGGAACGTAAGATTCTTGATTGACTATTTTTGATTTGCGATTGATGATTAGAGGGACACTTGAAACCTGAATCGTGGCTTAATGTGGTCTGGCGGGACGGCTTGCCAATGGAAACAGGTCATCAGTAAGCCCGCAATCGTCAATTGTCAATCTTCAATTGCTAGGGGAACAAACCATGAATATCATTACTGTAGATAACTTGCAAAAGCAGTTCAAAGTACGACGGCACCATCGAGGACGGTGGGCGAACATGAAGAATCTCGTGACCCGCGATTACCAGACGATTGATGCAGTGGATCAGGTTTCCTTTCAGGTTAAAGCAGGGGAATTGGTAGGCTATTTAGGCCCAAATGGTGCTGGCAAGTCAACGACGATTAAGATGCTAACCGGGCTTCTGGTACCAACAGATGGTGAGATAGAGGTGAATGGCTATGTACCTTGGCGTGATCGGCAAACCTATGTAGCCCGAATCGGGGCAGTCTTTGGGCAACGCACAACGCTCTGGTGGGATCTGCCTGTGATTGAGTCATTAGAGCTTCTCCAGTTTATGTATCGTGTACCACCTACCCAGTTTCGTCAGACCCTGGACGATTTCAATGACTTGCTGGAACTTTCGCCCTTTCTCAATTCGCCGGTACGCTCTCTATCGTTGGGACAACGGATGCGCGCAGACATCTGTGCGGCCTTGCTACATCGCCCCGATCTGCTCTTCTTGGATGAACCAACCATTGGGCTAGATGTGGTGGCAAAGGAGCGTATCCGTCACTTTATTCGCCACGTCAATCAGGAGTGGGGGACAACCATTCTGTTGACAACCCATGATCTGGCCGATGTCCAAAAGCTCTGTGACAGGGTAATCATTATCGACCAGGGGCGTTTGCTTTACAATGGTGAGTTGATTGGGCTTCAGGAGCGCTTTGGTGGCAAACGGGAGTTGGTGGTCGATTTTGCAGAAAAATATACCGTTGTTGATGTGGATGGAGCCGAAATAGCCGAGCAGCAGAATGGGCGGGTTACCTACCAATTTGACCAGAAGAAGATGACGGCGTCGGAGCTAATTGGTCGAATTTCCGCCCGTTATCGGATTCAGGATCTCGCTGTGCGTGAACCCGATATTGAAGCGACCATTCGTCGAATCTATGAGGAGCGGCTGTTGGCATAGACTTTCACTTGATTATTTGGGGTTCGAGCATGTAGTCAAATGACGCGTAAATAACAAAGATTAAGAGATTAGAAAGACCCAAATCTGGAAAATCTCCTAATCTTTGTTCGATTTTCATCTCTCGCAGTGTAGCTTGAACGATGAAAACGACTGAATCGCTCCATTGTCATCGGTCTAGAAACTCAGCGTTCAGCTCAAGTACTGTTGAATTGAGGGCGTGCCACAAGAAAATTAGCTGGAACTGCTCCGTGCTGCTGAGGGGCAAGCTCAATTGTATTCATCTTGGCTCCTTGGCCTTTTGCCAAAATCTCCCACAGATCAGGCAAGTAGATTTCATGTAGCTTTTTGAGTTCAAATCCAATGGGCGTAATGCCGTGCTGGATCACTCGCTCCAACAAGGCGGGTAACCCCGACTGGGTATCACCAGGAAATTGACGAAAATAAGGTAGTGCTTCCTTGTCTAACTCAGTCTGATAGAGTACGCCTTGGGTTCCCAACAAAGTACGCAGGCCACGGGTGAAGTCGGCGCGGTCGGACTTTTGGATGACATGAACAACGCCTCGAATATAGATATTCATATCCCCAAACTCATCATGCAGGGCCGTAACCTGACTTATATCGGTTCCGTCTAAGGTTCGGAAGATAAGATTCTCCTGGCCTCCTGACTCTTTCTGAGCAAGTTCAATGGCCGCTTCAGAGACGTCAGCGCCAATCACTTGGGAGAAATGTTGGGTGAGGAATCGAGATTGTCGCCCATTTCCGCACCCTAAATCAAGCAAAGGCAGCTCTGGATTCATATAAGATTTGAATCGTTGCAGATCAATTTGGGATGCCTGTTCCGGGTCCACATCCCAAAGGACAGTGCCTTGCTGCCCAGTCACATTCGTATCGCCCCAAAAGCTATTCCACTGTTGCCGATAGTTTCTTGGACTGGTCGTAGTAAGTTGGAAGTAGAGCAAATTGCTATAAAGACGTATTGATTGCCAAATTTTCATTTGAAAGCTCCTATATAGATGGCCTTACAGAAAAAGAATTACCCAAACCAGTAGCCTAAGCACGCCCGCGTGCGGCTTCGTCCCAATAGGGAGCGGCCCAGAGAGCTTTACGCCACAGAAGGGTTAGTTTTCTGGATGCCAAGATAATTCTCATGCCGTTTTGAGTCTATCGTAAAGGCGTCCTTAAAGCGTCCTTCACCGCGTCTATTACAGGAGGCTTATCCATCTTTATCGGTCTCATCTTTGTTCCATTTAACTCCCGCCGACATTCTCCTATAGGGCGGTCGATTTGGAAACCTTAGTTTTCCTTAGCTCTACCAGAGTAATCAAACTACGGTTTTCAAATGGAGCTGAGTATAATGGGCTACAATTGAGTCGCGTTTAGCTCATGGGTGGCTTGCGGGGTTAAATAAACCATCTTAAACCCAACCATGTGTTCTACAAAGATTGGTTCAAAACCGAGGCCAGCGTAGATTGGGTTGGCTATACGAACTTGATCATGCCTGCTGTCAAAGAGCTGAGCCACGATTGAATCGCTAGAACTAGCGGTGAGCGCATCAACGTTATTAGTCAATACGTCGCTAATGGGGTTAACGACGCGAACTGTAAGCACTTTCATGGCTGCGGCACGCAGAGCTTGGCCAACCCCCAAGCTACGAAAGAGAGCTATCCCTGCACTCAACGGTGGACGCTTCATCTCGCGTATGCTGCCTTCGGCGATGAGTTCCTGATTGACTGAATCACGGAAAGAGAATGTGACCCGTCCACCACTACGATTAAATTCCGATTGAACCAACTTAGCTGTCAAACCCAGAATCTCGCAGTTGTAGGCGACAACCTCGGGTGTGTTGTTCCAGAGGCCATGACACATTTGGCGTGCATGTGACTCAGTCAGGAGCAATTTTAACAGCGCAAACGGACTATCATCAGCAGGAGCCAGTGGCTGGTGTGAAACGTAAAATGAAACCTGAAACTCCGTGTGTGCACCGTGGCTCGCCTCTGAACCATCAATCACCCAAAGGGCCATGAGCGCTTTTCCCGCTATTGTCTGAACAGGATAGACTTGTTCGTTCTCCAACAGACGACCTACCTTATCAAAATCGGCTGTTCCGGCAATGAGCAGGCCATGCGCGCTGTAAATATGGTATGGAGTCGGTTGTTCTCCTGCGCTGGTTTGGACTTTCTCCATCTCTAGCGGATAGGTTTGAAAAATTGAATGTGTCATAGATCTCCTAAAATACGAATCCTCGCAGAATGATGTAAGTTACGAAAAGGAAAGCCTCTAAACGTTGTAAATTATGAACCTAAGGGTAGCATAATGTGAATGTCGTTTACATCTTCCTTTGGATACATTAAGGGGTGTAGTAGCGGAGCAATCGTCTTCATTATCTGTCCAGAATAACCGAGGATCCATAGCTTATTATACCATTTGCGGAATCAAAAATCGTGAATCATGGATATTGTAGTCCGACCATTTTGTTCGGGATCCCTAGGACACCAAGCGCCCCCACCCTGCAAGGACGGGTTACAATTTATGGCCGTTGACCTAGCAGTTGGTATTAGCTACAGGCGCGTTGGTTCTATCGATTTAAGCGATAGATATCATCGAAAAGAATCGCTTGAACTGATGGCCGAACCATGTTACGATTGCTCGGCCAGAAAGTTTGTGTAGCCTGCCAGAAGTGTTCTGTCCCGATAGGAGTCCTATTTATTCTGGAAAATACCGAAAGAGCAGAGACATCCCCATCTTCATGGGGACAGGCACCGTCTTTACGAGGGCAAGAAATTTTCCTGGCCATCTATATGGACACGAAGGTAGTATTGAAAACCCTTCGCAGTGAGGTATGCAGTAGAGAAACTGTTTGGGATTTAGCAGATATACAATCTCAGTAGTTCACGAAAGTTACTCGTTTCCGTGGAATGAGCATTCTCTAAGGCGGCGGTTACTCGAGAAGTCCAGCATAAGAGAACGCCTCCTCCACCGAAATCGTGAACTACTGAATCAACAAACGAGTCTGGAGGAAAACATGTATAGCCTATGGCATAATGAGGTGCTTGCAGAAGCGCACCAGAAAGAATTAGAGGACAAAGCACAGCTATATCGATTGCGAAAGGCATCAAACGTCAATAGTCCTGTGCTTTCTAGGAAACTACGCGAGTGGATAGGTGAGCAAATGGTCAATTTAGGAGAAAGGATTCAGGATACCCCTGTCCAACCCCACCATCAGATACAACGACAATTGGATGCGCCTACTTGTTCTTAAGCCGTTGCAAAAGTAAAAGGGTCACCGACATAACATTCGGTGACCTTTCGCAGCGCCCTACGTAATTCAGATTAGGCGAAAACCGGAAAAGAATATACCAACTATTGGTAAGGGACTATAGAGTAAGTGCATTGGATTTGCTGGTATATTCTTTCTCGGAAATTACCTTAAGGGCAGGACCACTGTCAGTAGATTTGGAAATCGGGTTGAACGGATTGATTCAACACAATTCCACTTTCTTGCTGCGGCCACAAACCCTTGCCAGCTGTCGGTGACGAGACTCCTGAACATATACATCAATTTGTCCAGTTCAATGGTACAGACTGCAAACTGCGTATGGGAAAGTTATAGAACCACTTCAATTCATCCGCCGATACACCAAGTTGGATCTGTGGCAAACGGGAAGCCAGGGTGCTCAGAGCAATTTGCGTTTCCAGCCGGGCCAAAGGCGCCCCCACACAGTAGTGAATCCCTTGCCCAAATGCAAGATGAGATTTGTCGCCATTCGCCATATTGAAGGAGTGGTGGCAGCTATAGTTTTTGTCGTCAGGTATAGCATGCTGCGTTAGCATCACACTATCCTGGTTGCATCATTGCCGCTAGAGGAGGTCCAACAATCTGAATCTTGTGTCTTTCCGACAACTCTGCTAGTTGCTCTGGATTCGCCTTCTCGGCTACTGCTGCGACAAATTCGGCATAAAAGTGGTCGAACCCACCTCCAATCGCAATCCCAATCACGTGTGCCGGTTCTTGATTTAGGTTCGTAAACGTGTGGGGAATGCCCCTAGGCGCAAAGGCCACATCACCCATTCCCAGATCGAATGCCTCCTTGTCGATCTGAATGCGCAATTCACCTTTTAGCACATGGAAGATCTCGTCTTGGGTATGGTGAATGTGGAGCGGCGGCCCCGACAGGTATCCGATGCTACCTTCACTGTAGTCGACGGCGTTGTTGGTATCTGCACTGGATAGTTTCATGGTTAGACGTTCAATAGGGCTGGTTTCGTAGGTGGTACCTTCGCTATTTCGGACAATTTTTGGTTTCATGAGTTATATCTCCATTTATATCTAGTACAACAACAAGATATTGTAGTGTCTCGAAATTCGGGACACTACTTTTCTCGCCAACTATACATCACCAGAACTTTTGGTTCCCCAGGGATCGTAGGCTACAGGACCATTGACCCAGGGGCTGCCTAATTGTGACACCTCTGTCTTCACAGCTCCATCATTTGTTTTATCGATCCATGGTACGCCTGTGGCAGAACCAGTATTCAAAGGGTTGCCCGCGACAGGGCCAGTAACCCATGGGCTGCCTGTCAGCTCTACAGAACTGATACTGAGAAGGTGTGAACCGGATAGTACAGATACTGCAGTCATGAAGAGAACGGCCACGGCCAAACGTACTTTGTATTGTCTTATAATCATCATAATATTATCCTTTGTTTGCATCTGAAGGTTGACAGCTCTGCACCAATCTTACCAGCGTATCCGGTGTATCCGCATGTACCAAACGGTGTATCAGACGGTGTATTCTAGGGTGTATCTTTGTGACTTGACTCAACGAATCGGTCGTCTGATGCCAACATCAGGTCATAAACTAAGAAACTTCTCTATGAGCTGTTTAGGTTCTCGGAGCCACCGCTACCGATAGCACGTTATCGTACTCGCCGCGAACTTGCCGAGCTGACCGTGTCTAAATCTACTCCCCTCTTGGCCCTCTTTAGAACCAAGTTCTAATGTTGCGTATCATGTTGGTCTCCTATTGCGGAGGAGGCTGAACAATGTGTTACCGCCGCCCTCGGCCACAAAAGCCCTGCTCAGGCTAAAGCTCAACCGTCGAATTTTCTTTTGCTAACGAACAGATTCATTTTTTTGTTTACCCAGTAAATCAGGCTCATAAAGACAGTAATATGCATCATCCAGGCAAGCCCGAACACAATTCCCGTAAACCAAGCGCAATGGTAAGCATATAGGGTTAGAGTAAATGCCAGAAGAAGCGGCGGGATCCCAAAGATACAAACCAACCACGGGAGAGAAAGCATGTTTGGCCAAAGCATATTCATCATGGGCTGTTCTGTTTGCCACAATCGAACTGTATGGGAATTCATATGTATTCTCCTCTTGAGACGGAAGGTTAGAATAACCAAGCTACTCAACAAATGACTATCTATAGGGTACAATACCTATCGACATAATTCATGCTACCAAAGGTGTAGTCAAGGGTGTATTTTCTAGACACCATCTACCTTGCCCTTAACCCCTTAATGCCAATTGAACCCACCCGAATCGTTTAATCATAACTTCATATACGAGAACCGTCAGCCCTAAAGTCAGCAACGTGATAATGAAGAATTGAGCTGAGCTGCCCAGTTGTAACGCTTCAGATAATGGTTGAGTAAAGGTACTGCTCTTCATCTGAGAAGGTTCGAGAATATGGGCTGCAATGTGTTCATCAAAGCGCATGCTTGAGACCTCTTCAACCAACATCCCTTCAGGGTATGCTCGTGTTCCTTGTAACTGATTATCTTACTGAGTGGATTTTAGTGTTCTGATAGGTAGGTCTGTAGGAAGGTGGCGACTCGTCAATCTTTTATAGCTCATGATGGATTCCTTGGAATCCATCATGAGCTTTTTTGATTTATTTGATTGGCGATACGTGTTTGACAAAGTTGGTTAATGATTGACAAAGTTGGTTAATGATTGGTTAAAGATGGTTAATCATTGATATTAGAGATGGTTAATTAATCATTAATGGCGAATGATTATTATTTGGTGAATCTAGCCATTATGACCAAATTACTCCAATTTTTCTTTTGCTTCCATTTATTGTCGCAAGTAGGCTTGACATGTCATTACAGGGATTGCCCGATTTCCAACTACCGCTCCAAGTAGACAATTTGCAAATATTATATCCTTATGAAGGAGCCGGAAATCATATCCTTCTTCCAGAGGGTCTGGAGATTGCCAAACGTCCCAACGGCCGTCCGGATTTCACCTTAGAATTTGTGCGTGGGAAGATCCCCTTTCTTCCTCCCAAACCCTATGGCTTGTTAGATTTCCGAGTCCGTCCAGTCTACCGGATGGAAGAGGGGCTAACGGCACTTCGACAGCACCATCTGAACGCCCAACTCGCTTCGGGCAGCGTCTTATCGTCAGGATTCCTCCGTCTTGGCATAGTGGCAGAACTTAGTGATCTGCCTGAGGAGCTTCTGAATCCGATCCCTTTGGCTTGGAACGGTCTCGGTATAGCCCGCTTTACCCGAAGGCTCTCAGAAGCCAGCGCTACCGTCCTCAAACAATCTCTTGAAGGCGGGCTTCTAACGCTGCAAGCTGTGGCTGAAGTAGAAATGATAGGCGTCTCCCCGCGAATTCCAGTTCGCGTCCACTTCGACCCAGCCGAACTCTTAAGTGCATTGTGGTCTTTGGGCAATTCGCAGGGGCAGGTGGCCAGAGAAGCGATCACCCAATACTTCCTACGCGACCCTCAATTATTGCCTTTAACCATAGCTGGTGAACCTAATGTTGGCCAGCAGAGAGAATTTGCTGAGGCTCTCACCGATTGGGTACGGGTACGCTTTGGCACGTTCATTCCCTCTCCGGAAAGAGACGGCACCCCGCATATTTTGTTACCGTCACTTGCCGAAATTGGTCGTGGACGGTTTGAATGGGATCTTTCCCGCCCTATTCAAGTCCCTCGCCCTCTATTATTGACGCTCAATCCTTTTGATGCTGCCCAGCAACTCGTGCAGGATGAAGGCGTCGATGCCGTGATTACCAAGACCACGGTCCCACCTATCCCCGCAGGATTTCAGCGAATTTCCGTGGTGACGAATCTACCAGAAAATCGACAAGGGATTTGGGATCTTGGGGTCACTGTGCGAGTCGAACCCCAACTCCCTTTTCGCCCCCAAGCTCAGGTAAAAACGGTGTCATTGCGAGAAGACCCAAGCATATTCGATGTTGACCTCCGTTTCTCTCCCGTCGAGAAGCCTGAATATAACGTCTTCACCTATACGGTCGTTAGAGATGCTGGCGGCATCGAACAGATAAAAGGCGAAATCGAAACCCATCAAGGTAACGTTGTCTTTCTGCGCCCTGACGACTTTCCGGTGGATTTTGTACCCATCGAAGCCTCTCAATCTCTGCTCAGACTAGCAACTATACAAGGGATTTTGCGGCGACCAGATGGGGATACAGAGGTTGAGCAGACATTTAAGCTAACATCTGGTCAGCCGATGGCGACTCTAGCGCTACCAAAGCAGACGGTTGGTGCGAGTCTGGAATTTGAAGCTATCTCTCTCGATGGACTAGGGACCGTCAAGATTGACCCGCTACCCGCTAGACCACTCCAGCTTAGCCTATCTACCTTCAACGAGTATGGGCCACAAAAGGTTGAGGTGACTTGTCTATTCCAGAGCTCGCAAGAGTATGTGGTCTTTGAATTCTTGCCAGAAGACCGCACGGAAACGCACGACGAAATCAAAAGACTATATTTTCGTCCCAGTGATCCTGAACAGACCTTGAGTTGGTATGCTGCTTCATTGTTCCAGCACCACTATCGCTATCGGGCAAGACCTTCTCAATCTGACCCTTCGCCTCCATGGTCAGATTATCTATCGCCTGATGAATCATTAACTATTCAGGTTTAAGAACAAGACCATTCAAATAGCCCTTACGCCATTACTACTTACTTGATGCGAGGAGATTGCTATGACTGAATTACCCAAAGGCGTCGAAATCGACGGCATTTATTGTTATGAGGACGCACGGCTACCATCAGGCGCCCTGTATTACATTCCAGGTAAGCCCCAAGCAGAACGCGCCTCATCTGGCAGACCGCTTCTTAGCCTGTTGACGAGCAGTCTAGGAGCCATCCTGCAATTACAGACGCGTTGGGATGTGGGCAACGATGTCCTGACCGAGCTTGCACGCAAGGTTGCTGACCACATTCCAGAGTTCGATGCGGTGGAACTTCGTCTGGCCCAGACGACCAATCCCCAAGTCAGTCTCATCGTGGGGACAGGTAGGGCGCCTGAAGATGACACAAGATCTCAACAGTGTCTTGAAGCGGATAGTATGGATTCAGAAGAGCAACAGATCCTTGGAACAACAAAATCGTCTGGTATTTCGCCCTATACAACGATCTTAAACGTTCCGTTGACTGCCGCAGAAAAAGTTAAAGCGGTCGCGGCTTTGAACGGCAATAAACACAATCTGCTATGTAAGTATGCCTTTTCCGTATCAGCCGTCACAAGTATAGCGGTAACGGTGGAAGGGGATGTCTTAAAGGATGTTGAAGAACTGGCCTATATAGAGAAAGAGGAGAGGGAAAAATCAAGTTCTATTCGGGATTGGTTCAATTGGGGAGAGAAAGAGGAAGAAAAAAAAGAAAAACCAGACTCGAAGCCCCTTACTTTGGCACGCTGCGTAGCCCAAATTAAACAGGCCCTAACAGAAGAACGCCTTGTCTACAATCAAATAGCGCATGGGGATGCGCCGGACGAGCTTCGAGCCGAGGCAAATGCCGAAGCGATCAATCTGGCCGCTACCAAGCTTCTAGAGATCGTCAGAAGTGCCGAAGCACAAGCTAGTCTACCAGATGAGGCGGCGGTTCTGGGTACTGCTAAGCGAACTGAGACTACTACCTTTGATTTAGAACGCATTACGGATATCGGTTCCTGGTTTTCTAAAGACACAGGGGCAGACCTCATTCGGGTTTCGCCTGGTGTCATTGATGAACCAGACCGGGGCGATGCATCATATGCCAACGCAAGTAAACCCTCAGGGAACGAACCCATCAAAGAAGAGGAAGAAACAGAGAAGGTCGTTCAGTTGGGGTTTGAAGGTAAGGAAGCACCGATTTCGATGATCAAAGTAACCTGCGGGCAAAAAACAAGCCGTCTTCGTCCACCAAGGTTTCGCCCGGTTACCTTGTCTGCGCCAGCCGGAACACCTTTGCAGATCGATATCAGATACAAGGGAACAAGTAAGCCATTTACAACGCAGCTAGAGCCGGAGGATGGGGATTGGGCTATTTCACCGGAAGATCTGGGATTAGTCAAGGTGGTCATAGATGCCTCTGCAGTTAAGGAGCAGAAGGCCAAACGTGCCCAGATTTCCCTTGAATATCAGCCTGACGCCGACGGGGTCAAAGACCGTACCCGGATTTCTTTTAGTCAACGCGATGATGAATGGATTGTGCCGTGGTATGTCATCACGCGTAGTCCCACACTGGCTGGCATCATCGAATGGAAGTTAGATCGTGGCGATCCAGTAGCAACAAATGATCCGCTGATCATTGTGCCGCCGCAAGAATAATAAACTTGGAGGTGAAATATGTAAACCATTGTCTCTACCGCGAAAAAAGTTTAGGTTCACAGTGAATGTAGTTTGGTTTTAGGGCAAGCTCATCGCCAACACATTCAAAACTATCACATAAATATGGAGGATACCCATGCTTAAACTCGAAGATAAGGATACCATTCCGCTTAATGGTAAGAACTTTGAAGTTTGGGGCGACGATTTGAACGATACGACATTTTACGTGCTGCCATCCGAGCCAACAATTCGGGTTCAGGACAATAAACCCGTCTTCCAATTTCTAAAGTATCGGTCTCCGATTGACCAACCGGATGGCCCAAAGGGCGGGCTGTGTGTATTTGATGTTGAGCTAGCGATTACGGACGATGAACGCCAACAGATTGCGGAACAACTCAAACAGCGGAAAGGGAAAGAGCAAATTAACTTTGGGTCGATATCTTTTACCAGAGGGGAAGTCCGCCTTAATGTCGAAGAGCTGTCTGGTGGCCTAGTAGATAGCGTTGTTAGTCCCGGTAAACCATCCCTATATGGGAATAATGTGGCTACGTTCTCGGTTGAGTTAAGTCCCTTAGGTGCATCGCTATTTTGGAACGCATTGGGCGGGCCATCCGAAGATCTCGAAGACGGGGAAGCGGCTGAAAGTGGCATCATCACCGTCTATTACGATCTTTGGTTCTCGGCGATGTTGCCACCGGCCTCTGTCGCCGTCACCTTTAAATCTGAACAGATCAGAGAATTTTCAAGAACCCAGGAACGGAATGTCTGGGGAAGTGTGACAAAAGAAAAGATCAAAGATGAATGGCGACAAACCCAAAAAGGAAACATTGATGTCAGATTTGCTCCCACCTGGGATGACCCCGATCAAGAAGCAGAGATGAAAGAACAACTCCGCGAGTGGGGCCAAAGAACGATGGATGAGATGGTGGCCCAGCAACTCGATGTTGATCTACATGTTGCAGAGGATAGATTCTCCACCGGGGCGGATCAGCGCGAAAGCATGATCAGCAATACCGAAGATTTCGAACGAGTCTACAAAGAATCTTCCGCCGTCGAATACAATCTTCTCTCTCAGGCTACACTTCAGAACATCACCTCCCTGATTGATGCTGAGGGTAATCGTTTGGTGCCTGCTGAAGAGATAAAGAAGTATTTTCGGGCCATTGAACTTGAGGATCCCTTCTTCAAGCAACTCCGAATGGGCGTCAACGTCAGTGCCGATTATGAAGACTTGAAAATCTTCGATATTCTGGTCGACCTCACCTACGATAACAAAAATATGATGAACATCGACCCAGAAGCAATCGTCAAAGAAGGGTTGCGGTTCTCGCCAGAGAATCAGGGAATGCAGTTTGTGGCTTCTTATGTTGAAGGTGATGATCAGGAAGTGACTTACGCCTACAAAGTCAACTTCAAAGGTGAAAGCGAAGTTTACCAGAGTGAGTCTAAAACCCTGACCGGGCGCTTCATCACGATTGGGGTAGACGACACGGGGATATTTAAAGTTCGTGGCTATAGCAAAGGGGTAGACTTTGATTATGTTAAATCTGCCCAGGTAAGTATCCGTTATGAGGATTCAGCCCGCGGAGTTCGCGTTCCAGAAAAGCAATTCCTCCTGGACAAGCAAAACACCGAGTTCAACATCGTAGAACCAATCTTTGCCCCACGTGATAAACCATTTGAGTACAAAGTGCTCTATCGCATGCAGGATGATTCTGAATTCACCCAGGGCTGGCAATCACATCAAGCCAATGAGTTCTTCCTGAATGACCCCTTCACCAAGACAAAAACATATAGCATCAGAGGGGTAGGTTCATTCAGAAACATCGACGCCATCTTCCTAGACCTCAATTATACGGGGGACGAATACGGCTATCGCCAAATCAAGAAAGTGACGATGGATAGCCAAAATCGCAACGTTGATTGGAAAGTTCCAGTAATTGATCCAGCCAAGGGGCAGATGACCTATAGTGGCTATATCCAGTATGAAGATGGCAACACAGAAGACATCCCTCTCACAACGGCGACGAGCAGTACCATTAAGGTTGGCCGAATCCGCGAAGGCATTTTAGAAGGCACAGTTAACACAGATGGTATTGACTTTGAAACGCGCGTTAGAAAGGTCAAGGTTGCCTTGATTTATGGTGATAAGAAAAAGTCCTTTAGCTTCCCTGATGAAGGTGAAGAAGATTGGGAATTTGACCAACTGGACAAAGATGATGCCGAGTACGAATGGCAAGCAGAAATCCTGATGAAAAACAGAAGCTTTGGCGATAAAGGTAAGATCTATTTACCAGGCCCCACCAAGGATAACTGGGGGACGGATGATATCACCGAATTTGCCTTGGCCGACTATCTGCCCAGCGATAGTGAATTGGCCGAACAAAGCAACCTGTTGCTGGTTCAAGTACTGCCAAAAGGTATTGACTGGGATGAAGTTGAAAAGACCACAGTCATTGTTGAGTATGGCAATGAGACTGAACGGTTCAGAAATTGGGAAGAAGATGACTGGGAGGAGAAGCAAAAGATGCTCTTCCTGGCACCCTTAGCTGAACAGAATGGCGTGGTTAGCACAGCTTATCAGTGGCGTGCTGAATTCCGGACAGATGATGATGAACGTCTCTACTATCCTGGCCCGGATAAGAAGGCATTTGCCCACTCAACCGATACTGTTTTCTACATCAATGATTATATTCCCGAGGAGTATGGCGGTGAATTGGCAGAGGGTTAGGATTTTACCCAGCATTAGGAACGTGCTTTTTGTGCGGCAGGTAGGTATCTACAAGGTAGGGTAGCAGGTACCTATCTAATAGTTACCGTCAAATCAAACTGTGATGCGAGCCACCAATCAAGTAGGAGCAACCATGCTTTATCTCAACCCAAAAGAAATAGCGGGGGTCACCCTATTTCCTGATGATCTGAATCCATCAAGGTACTACTACTTGCCCCAAGCCCCGCAAATAAGCCGTAAAAAGAATGGCCAATTGGAGATTCGCCTGCTCAAATTTCAGGATCAGGGGATGGTTGGTGGATTGTTGACTGTTCAGGTTGACCTTAACCTAGACGCCAAGCTTTTGGACAATGTTCGTAATCAACTAGAGACTCAAGCAATACGCCAGCTTGAACCGGTACCCTTTGTGAACGGTTCAGCATCGTTGGTGGTGCTTGACAAAAAGTCTGCCCCTATCCGCCCCGCCCTTGTGGGGGATAATCAAGCTACATTTTCTATCGAATTAACGCAAAAAGAGGTGGTTTTATTGGAACACTCTTTTACCGAAGCTGAATTCCCCCCGATTGGCGTCTTCTATGAGTTGGAATACTTGGTGCTGAGACCTGCCTACGCCTTTCGTCTTCAGGCCGATTGGAACACCGTACATCGACGGCTTGAAGAAAAATTTGGTCTGAACCTAATCTTCATCAAAGTAGAAATTGAGAACATCTTTGATGAATTGATACGAGATGGGGTGATCAAAGTTCAGTCAGATACATTTGCGCCAGAAAATGAAGATACCAACGATATGATTCGGAACAAGAATCGTATGCTAGCGGAAATCCAAGAGCTGATGCTCAATGCGTTCTTTGAAACCGTGGTCGAACCTATCGAGATCAAGGAAGAGAACGACGTCCTGTCATTCTTGCCTGGTTTTGGTTATAAGGTAGTTGAGATTACCAAAATTGATAGACGGTCGCTTGATATGGCCGTAAATGAACAAAGTATTGTTAGGCGCCGCGTACACCCGCAAGGGCAGCTCCAGACAAAGCTGGATCCAAAGTGCTATGTTACGCCGATTGACCTGGAGGATCCTTACTTTCGTACGCGCCAAGTAGAGATCATCTGTCGGGCCGACTTGAAGCAGGATGCGATCCAAAGTGTTGATGTGACCCTCGCATATGGCGGTGATTCCCAGTCAGTCAGGTTTGAGTCAGCATCCGAGCGACAGACCCTTGCGTGGAATACCATCTTATCAAATCATCAAGTTCAAAGGGAGGTGAAGGCCCAATATACCGTCTACTTCAAGTCCATTCCAGGCATTACACGACCTTTTTCCTTAGCGTCGGCGGAAACAACAACCATCTTTGATTATTTGGAAGTTTTCCCGCGCGAGCTATATACCATACAGCCCATTCCGATTATCACTCTCGCCACCTTTCCCTGGGCTCGATACAACTGGGTACAAGTCAAGGTTCGTTATGCCGATACCCCAAACGAAATTCGGCTGGATAAAACCTTTTTTCTAGATCAGACTGCACCGCAGCGAACCTGGCAGATGTTTTTACGAGATCGAAATCAGCCAGACTTTCACTACCAGTTGCGTTACAACGGTAGCGATGGGCACAAGGATGTCACAACGCCTTGGTTCATGGGGCAGGATCAGATTATCGTCCGGGATCCTTTCCCGCAGCAGCGTGTGCTAACTGTGATCCCGCTGACTGAGTGGACCGACATACGAGAAGTATCGGCAGAATTGATCTATCAAGATTCCGATAACGATATCGATGAACGACTGACACTCTGGTTCAGTGCCGCTGATACGGCTGCTAAGACGTTCAGCGCCAACCTGCGTAATCCAAACCGACGTCTGGTTCTGTATCAGGTAACGCTATATTTCAAGGATAATAATTTTCGGGAAATACCCTGGTCAACCACCCTCGATAAGCGACTTTTACTTGATCAGCATATGGTGGCTCAGCGTATTGTGACGCTCCAGGCCCAAGATGTAGATTTTGTCACCTATCAGATTGCAGAAATAAGGGTTAGCATCAAACACGCCGACCCGAAGGCAGGCGGTACCTCCTACAGCGAGTTTATCTTTAACTCGTCGGATGATCAGGCTCATTTTCAATTTTCTTTTCATGATGAAACAAACAGTGGGTATCTTTATCAGGTCGTGTATTTCTACACAAACGGCCAACAGGCTCGGACAGAGTGGCTAGAGGCCGATGCTGATCTGTTACGGTTGGAGGCAAGGACGCTAGAGAGTTTCTTGGTGCGGGAAATAGCGGTATCCGCGCAGGGGGTGGATTGGCGGCATTTCAAGTCGCTCCAGCTTAAATTGCGCTATGAAGATGCGTCTGGAGGGTTGCAAGAGAAGACAAGCCTGAAATTTGATGAAGAATCGGATCTGACTCAGTACTGGGGTCTGGAGCTGGTAAATCAAGATAGCCGACGCTATCACTGGCAGATGGTTATTACAATGCAGGCTCGAGCGATTGGCAACAAAGGTAAAGTGTATTGGCCTGGACCTGCAAAAGACGCAGGCGGGAGTACGGAGGCGGATCAATTCACCCTGTCACGGTATCTGCCCACCATGGAAAGTTTGGTTCAAGAATACAACCTGCTATTAGTTGAGGTTTCGACCCTTGATCTGGACTGGGATGCTGTAAAGACAATCAATCTAATGTTTCAGCACAAGGAGACCAAGCGACGATTCAGACTGAAACAAGATGACGCCCCAAGCGCATTTTTTCTGGCCCCGCTTGCAGACAACGTGTTATCCGATACACCCTATAGATGGAAAGCAACCTTCACGATGCAGGAACCATTGAGGGGGCACCGCGGGAAGATCTACACACCGGGTCCTACGTCCAAAGATTGGGCTGAATCAACCAAAACCCGGTTATTGCTCAAGAACTACCTGATTTCTAATAACTAAAGTGAGGTTGTGTTGAAAACGGTAGTTTCCGATGGCTTCTACAAGAGAAAAGCAACGACCGTCTTCAAACAGTTTACTATAACCATTTTATTTTAGTATAGGAAAGTATAAAAAATCAACCCCGAAACATGGCCAAATTCTGGCTGAATTGCTGGTGGCTGAATTGCTGAAAGCTTTTTTATTAAAGGAGACAAATATGATTTTGCTTGGACGAAACCAAGAAGTAATTGAGGGTATTACCATTTTTCCTGACCATGATACCACTCAAAACCAGTTTTGGTATCTATCCGGCCCAGTTCGCTTGGCCGAAAAAGATGGCGACTCCGTCTTCACCTTGCTCAAATACCAACAGGCTGACAATGAAGGCGCTGGCTTCGCCATGTTTGAAGTCAATATCGGTCTGCCAGAAGATGTGGAACGCAAAATTCGTAGCAAGCTGCCCGAAGGGGCCACCTTGTCAGCGGTTCCGTTTAATCAGGGGATCGTAAAGACCATGGTTCTGGATGAAAGTATCGGTGACTCACCGCCAACTTTGTATGGGGACAATACCGCAATTTTTAGTCTCCCTTTGGATGAGGTGCAAACTCCGCTGTTAGAGCAGGCCTTTGAGGGCGAAGCTCAGCCCATCGGGGTCGTCTATGACCTTGAGTTCACCGCCATGCGCCCAACCTTAGATGTCAAGCTTGAGGCGGATCTATCCCGTGTCTACAGTGAGCTTCAAGCGAGCATTGGATTTGAAGGAGTGATACCCACCGACCCGCCTTTTATGCTAGACACCTCGATTGAAGCTGGTTTTCAAAAACTTGTGCAGGAGGGTGCCATCAATATGGAGGTCTTTACCTTTGTGGACGATGAGGATGTCAAAGCACAAAGGGAAGAGGCCCTCAGACTATTTATGGATGTGCTACTCAAAGAGTGGTTTGAACCCACCTTAGCTCTGCCGAAGATCACAGATACAAATGATAAGGATGATTTGCCAATCGTTGGTTCAACGAATGAAGGTGAAGAAGGTGAAGGGAACGATACGGGGATTGGCGATGATATTGAGGATATCGTCGATGCTGCCCAAGAAATAATGCCCACGGTTAAGGTAAAACTCAGAGCCGTTCATCAAGAAGAGCTAAAAAAGGTCAGCTACCGCTTTAGCGGAGCGCAGACAACGACCAGAAAATATTATCCCCAAGGATTTTTTAGCCGCCTTCTCAAGGATGTCAAGAGCGGCAAGGGCATCGTTGCGGTCGATATCGACGATCCTTTTTTCAGAACCATTAGCATCGATGTACAGGCTCCGCAAATTAACTATGAAAAATACGGCCTGCAATCTGTCCATTTTGCCGCCCAATATCCTGACCGCTCGATAGCCAGCCGTATCTTTGACAAAGACACTCCGTCCCATGCCGAACCCATCAAGTTCGCCGTGAACAGAGCCCTGGATACTGATTACAGTTATCAGGTTCAGTACAACTTCCTGCCAGACGCTGGCTGGGATGGGGAACACCTGACCAAAGAGCTCCCCTGGCAGGTGACGGAAGACCGATCCCAAGTTTTGATTCCGCATCAACACATTGGATTTCTGGATATCAACGTCAGCCTTGAACGCAATTATTACTGGGGCAACATTCAGGAAGTCCAAGTCCATCTCAATTACAAAAGCCCTGACAGTGATTGGAGCAAACAGGAAGTCTTATACTTTAATCCTGACTCAGAGACTGAACAACACTGGAGAGTGCGTCTGAATGCGCCCACTGCTAATCCTGAATATTCCTATTCCCTCCTTTACCGTATGAACGATGATACCACCGAAGAAACAGCAGTGGTGACCAGCGTCATCCCCGGTGTGGCGGTACCTGATCTGACCAAGAAGAAGCTTGACGTAGAAGTTGAGCCCCTCCTTGATCCTGCTATTGATAAATGGGCCTACCTCGATATCAAGTATGAAGATCCGGATAACGATTATACATGGGAAAAGTCTGTACGGGTGGCAGCAGGTACGACTGCCTCCATTGACCTGCAAATTCCACTCATGGATGTTTCGAAGCCAGAGTTCCAATATACGCTTACCTTCATCCGCACAAATAACGAACGGTTTACGAAATCTTTCCCAAAAGCAAAGTATACCCGAATTCTAGCTGAGTCTATCGGCATGGGTGAATTAGCAGTAGAGGTAACCCCAGAGGAGATTGATTGGGACGCAATCCGAATAGTGACCGTAGATTTACTCTATCAAGATGCCCAAAACGACATCCATGACAGCGCCAACCACACTTTTAAGAAATATGATCAGCCTTTTACGTGGAAAGTGAAAACGGCTGATAAGAGCCTAGGCGCTTATCAATGGCGAGCAACATTCTATATGCGTGATCCATCCTTAGGCGATGGGGGCGAAGTCTACTATCCAGCCACGGAGGGAGCATGGGAATCTGCTTCGACTAAGTTTCTTTTCCTCGACAAATTCCAGCCGAAGGAAGAAAAATTAGCCGTAGAAGTGTCCGCGGAAGACCTTGACTGGGATGAGCTTGAGAAAGTTCGGGTGACATTGGAGTACAAGGATAGAGCCAACGATATTAGTGAAAAAGAAAAGGTCACCCTGACCGCAGATGATGACTTATATGAATGGTCTGTCAAATTGGCCGACCCAAAGCAGGCTACGTATAGCTGGCGAGCGAAATTCTATCCAAACAGCGGCCGTACCCAGAGTGCTCGTGACAAAGAGGAGACGGACACATTTCTGGATCTAGATCAGGTGTATAGCGACCTATAGCCAATCAGATTTCAAACGGAGCTGAGTATATATAGCTCTGATGCAAAAGTGGATCAGGGTACCATACGAGGACAAAGAATCGATGTTTTATGCAAATAAAGTCGCAAGCCAGCCCGCTCTTATGTGGGCACTCGAAATACTGGCCGATGGGTCTTCTACGGTGGGCGTACAAGCCGCGACAGCTCTTGAACACCTGCTGAGGGAGGTTTATACCTCGCCCCAAGAGGATGCCTGGACATTCAGCACCCTGACCCAAAATGGTTTTCCCGTAGAATTAGCCATTTCGCCAGACGAACCGAGCATCCGTTACACGGCTGAGGTTGGGGGACCAGAGATGCCCGTAATCATGCGTTTGCTGCAAGCTGAACGGTTGCTGAATAGTCTAGAAGCTGGGGAATTACCCGCTGAAATAATGACGGAGTTACGCCAAATACAAGCCAGCGGGCCACTCAAATGGGGTGCTTGGATTGGGGCACGTCATCAGCCTGATGGCGATCGCTATAAGCTTTATGCTGAAATACCGCCAGCAGCCTCATCGCAAACGGATGCCTTATTAGAGCGCTTCTTTGGCTGTACGACACTGTTGCCCGACGAGACTGCGCCCTTGGTTGCCATCGGGCAAACCCTGAATTCGTCACGGATTGAACTCTATTTTGAACTCGAACAACCCGCGCTGAAATATTGGCAAATTACCTATCTGCTACGGCAGGTAGGATTGGCGTCTCGGTCAAAAGATCTGCTGGGCTTTATAGAGCAAGTCAGGGGCTATTCCCTAGATCAGCCGCGCCCGAAGTTTCCTGCAACGACCTACGGCTTCAGCTACGCCCTCTCAACGGAGGGTGCCCCACCCATTTTTTCCATATTTGCTAGAATCGGCCCGTTGCTGGGCGGAGACGGACAAATACGGTCTCGTTTACTATCTTTAGCAGATGCGTATGGTTGGGACTTAGGCGGTTATGCCCGCCTAACAGAACCCTTAGCCAACTGGGCTTTCCGCAACGAATATCACAATGCCATCAGCTTTATTATTGGGCCACAGGGGCCACCCGCCTTGCATGTCGCGCTAAGCCCGCCGGGGGTATTGTATGGTGAATCTTGATGCGGCGATTCATTCAGCAACTCAATTCCTCCTAACCGCCTGTGATTCACAGGGCTGGTGGCGAGATTTTCGTTTGGCGCCCGGAAGTAGTGACGAGTGGGTCACCGCTTATATAGGCTTGACCCTAGCAAGTTTGGGTACCCGTCCGGCAAATATAGCGGCCTTGCGTGGCTGGCGCTTACTCGCGGCACGCCGTTCATCCTCATCCGGCTGGGGATATAACGCTTTTCCGCCTCCTGATGCGGATAGCACGCTTTGGGCCCTAAGCTTGGCTCAAATCTTGGGTTGTGCCGAGCGGCGTCAAGCCAAACAAGGGTATGACTTTCTCAAACAGCACATCCACCCAGATGGTGGGGTGATGACCTATGCTGATCATCGTCCCATCCGGCAGTTTATTGGGGCTGTCGAGGAGATCTCTTTTTCTGGCTGGTGTGCGCCCCATGTCTGCGTCACCGCTGCCGCTGCCCAATTACCCGAATTTCATACGGTGGCTTGCAACTTTTTACGCGGTGCCCAAGAAGAAGATGGTCATTGGGCAAGCTATTGGTGGGCAGAGGATGAATATGCGACTGCGTTAGCGGTGGAAGCCTTAGCCAGAAGCGGAGATTCGTCTGACCAGACGCGTATTCAGCGCGCGACGCAGTGGATGTCAAGCCGCGTCTCAATGGATGGTTGGGTTTCGTCTTCCGTTCAGCCATCTGGCTCGCCTTTTGCTACCGCGCTCGCCGTACGCGCCCTCATTGTGGGTGATGACTCACAAGCAAAATCTGCTCTGCTAAACCGCGCCATCCGTTGGTTATTGCAGCAGCAGCAGCCAAACGGTGCTTGGAGACCTTCAGCAGGGCTACGCGTACCGTTCCCTAATTGTATCCATCCCCAGAAAAATGACTCGTGGGTTGTCGGCGGGCTAACTGAAGGGGGGATTTCGTTGGATCTGCACGGTGTCTTTACGACAGCAACCGTTCTACAAGCATTGAATACAAGGAGAAATCATGCCGAATAATGGTAACCAATTTCGCAATAGGACTGTTCATTGGATTTCTGAACTGATCGATGCGAATGATGATGGTTTTCAGGACAGGGGTTTATATCAAATTGATGGGGAAACGATTGAACCAATCAGATATCAAGGGGGAATACAGGAAGTAAAATTTAAGGTGAGGCTACCAGACATTGATCCTCGGGACTATAGCGATAGTGCCATTTACACTTGGAAAGTTATCGCTCGGATCAGCGATAGGTTGGGAAATAATTCTTCAGAGTTTACAAACGAAATAAATCTACTTTGGCACAGTATCGCTCTGTCTTTTGATGCGGAGGGAGTTCTAGGCTCACTACAGGTAGACCCCATGTTGGCGGATTTAAACGCCAAAATCAACCACAACTTGTTAGATCTTGAGGTGCGATTTGAAGTCAGTAACGGCGATGACGAAATAGTTTTCTCTGGGAACGGTCGAACGGAAACGCCGTTACACCTACTCTTACAGAAAGCGATCGTTCTATTACCTGGCGTTCTCGCCTCAAACATCTGGATCGGTGATACCAAATGCTGGATCAACCCCGGCCCGCATAACGCAGAACGTCTGCACATGATTCGCTGTCACGCTAGTGGTAACCCAGTTAATGAAGCAACACGCATCGAATTCGTCTCGCCAGGTGATCCTTATGAGACAGAACGATGGCAGCGCTGGCTACATACCGCTCTCCCCAATCTCACTTGTACAGTACGCGGTAGGGAGCATAAGGTTTTGTATTATCGCTTCCAGGGCTACCCCTACGACTGGCGACTCAAGACGGAGCAGATTATCGATCAGCTCTTAGGGGCAGAGAATGAACTAGATGACGAGACACTCAAGCACATCTTGAAAGACAAACCAAGCTTTCGAGGAGAACAGGGACGTGGCGTTCGTCCCCCTTCGATTAAGACGATTGTGAAATCCCTAAAGCCATCATGCCCTTTTCTCGATGATAAAGTCTCGCTGGTTGGCCATAGTACAGGCGGTGTCGTCATCCATGGCTTAATCAGAAGGGATGGGGCTGAGGATGTGATTGATAAGGCCTTCTTTGTTGGTGCCCCCTTCCTGGGTGCATTGAAAGCCTACAACGCTTTTCTAACCGGTAAGATGGATCTGTTGAATGGGTTCATCGGAACCAATAGGTTTGATAGCTTAATTCTGGATCAGGATAAACTCTTAGAGCTTGGCTCAAATCTAGCAATCTTATATTACCTGGCTCCAACACATCAATTTCCCTATCCGGCAGCCAAGATTACCTATCAGGACGGCACGGAGAAATATTTCAATCGGCAACATGTTGATGCCAATGAATTTATGGATGAAATGATCAGATTGGCCGAACTTCATCAACTAAAAAAGTTGACTAAGAATGGTACCCATTGGAATCGAAATCTGGCAGATGCAGCTGATACGTTTCATCGAACTTGTGCAGTCAGTCCGATTCAGATTGAACTTGACCACTGTATCGTATTTTATTCTTCTGAAGGCCCCTGTAGCACGATTGGAGAGATCCGTTACGACGCCAGGGATAGTAATCGTCAAAATAATTTCAAGCAGAAACCTGAGAATCGGATCGATTATGTCCTGTCAGGTGGAGATGGCACGGTGCCGGCTGAAAGTTTAAAGGGCGGATTACCACCCAGCTCTTGGTATGAAGTTGGGGCTAATGCTGGGCAGAGAATCGATCATGTCTCAATTATCGCTCAAAAAGAACTCTGGCTAGAAATAGCACGGAAGCTGCCAGAACGAGACTAAGGGTATTTCGAAAAATAAATCTCTCAAAACCGCGCAAAACGAAAGTCAATTTGAGGATATATGAATAACTGGCAAAAAATTCCTAAAGCATTAACACAGATTTCAGTAGGAAGCCGAGACCATGTGTGGGGGATCGATCAAAATAATGAAATCTGGCAATGGAGCAGTGGTGGCTGGATTCAAATCGATGGCAGACTCAAATATGTCTCCGTTGGGGCTGATGGCACCGTGTGGGGCGTCAACGCCCATGATAATATCTTTCGCCGAGATGGAGATGGTTGGACCCGCATCGCCGGCAAACTAAAGCAAATCTCTGTAGGTGACCAATATCATATTTGGGGGGTCAATGCTAATGACGATATTTGGCAATGGACGGGCAGCGGATGGACCCATCTTGGGGGCAAGCTCAAACGTGTCTCTGTGGGGGTGGATGGTGCCGTCTGGGGCGTCAACGCCTCGGATAATATCTATCGCCGAGACGGCAATCGTTGGACCCATATAGCGGGTAAGTTGAAGCAAATTTCAGTTGGCAACAAAAATCACGTTTGGGGTGTTAACGCTGGCGATAATATTTATCGCCGCGATGGAAATAGCTGGACCCAAATCACTGGTAAGCTAAAGCATGTCTCTATTGGGGCCGACGGCACCCTCTGGGGCGTCAACGCAACAGATCAGATTTGGGCCTGGATAGGTTGGCAACAGATCCATGGCAAGTTGAAGCAAATTTCCGTCAGTAACAAGAATCATGTCTGGGGGGTCAACGCTAGTGGCAATATCTATCGTCGGGATGGTGATAGCTGGACCAATATCACTGGCAAACTCAAGCATGTCTCTGTTGGGACGGACGGCACGGTCTGGGGCGTCAACGCTAGTGGTAATATCTATCGTCGGGATGGCGATGGCTGGACCCAAATCGCTGGGAAGCTCAAACAAATTTCGGTTGGCGACAAAAATCACGTCTGGGGCGTCAACGCTAGTGACAATATTTATCGTCGCGATGGCGATACCTGGACACAAATCGGGGGCAAGCTCAAACACGTCTCTGTTGGGAGCGATGGCGCGGTCTGGGGGGTGAATGCTTCCGACAATATCTATCGGCGAGACGGCAATGGTTGGACGCATATTCGCGGCAGGTTGAAGCAAATTTCGGTTGGTAATAATCATACCATTTGGGGGGTGAATGCCAACGATGAAATTTGGCGCTGGACCGGCTCTGGCTGGGCTAGAATTTCCGGCGGTCTGAAATACGTCTCTATCGACGCTGCTGGCACCATTTGGGGCGTTAATGCTAGTGATGACATCTGGACTTGGTTTAGAGGGGCAGCGGGGCTGCTCGAAAATGGGGGTACCATCAAGCAAGCCGTAGCTGCTCAGGCGTCAAAGACGGTTGTGGTATCTGCCATCAGCCGGTTTGATTCTGGAGGCAGTCTACCACCCATAACCGCGAATAAACCCCAGCAGACCGTGGTAGCTGAAAACGTAACCAGAAATCAACTTTCCGTTCCTGTTTGCCCGGCAAACACCGTTACCGATGAGGTTATCTTCGAAGCCGCTACGGATGCCACCCAACAACAGTACCTGCCGCGCTATCGGCCGGCCGAAGAAACTGTTTCTGGTCAACAACAGTATCAAATTTGGCTAACACCCAATGGATCAGGGTGGCGTTTGACGGTATTCGTTGAAGCCTATCCAGCCCCTAACATTGAGCAAGCCAGCCGCGATGCCACGGCGCTTGAACACACCGTACGTCTCTTTCTGGCCTACCATTGGCGCGGCCAAGAAGTAAGATCGAAGTTTCAAGAAGTGACCAAAGAAGCTGGGGGCCAACGACTGAAAGCAAGCCTCTATCTCAGCAACCTTGAAGCGCGCGATACTGTATATCAGATCCTTACGGACGCCACATATGGTGCTGTACTCTTAATTCAGCGTGAGATTAATGTAGCGATCCCGCTTGAAGCTTCTTCTCGAAACCAAACGGACGCGATGACAATGACGCTGTATCCTGAGGCAGACGCATCGGCATCAGAAAGGAATGCTGGAAAGAGTCATGGTCAAACGCAATTTCTTGATGTTGCACCCACACGGGGAATTGCCAGCAGCAGGGGTCAACGTCATGCCTATCTACGCTTTGACCTGAGCGCCATGCCTAAAGGTATTGGGATTCAGAAAGCAGATTTTCAGATGACCTCCAGTACCGGTTTTGCATTTGGCGGGGATGGCAATCAATATGTCCATCTTGTTGCGGATGACTCATGGGGAGAAAACGCGATAAATTGGCACAACAAGCCAGCACTCGGTTCTCGGTTAGGACATTGGTGGACGTGGTATGGCTATCCAATGGGTGGTGATATGGATAATCGAACTTTTTCTATTGATGTCACCTCCCAGGTGACGACAGCGTTGGCAGGTGATCGGCGTATTTCGCTTGGCATTACGAGTCCCGGTTATTGGGTGCGCTATTTCTCTAGACATCAAAGCGAGGGAGCACATCGCCCCCAGCTTACCGTGACGTATAACCAGCTCTATAAAAAGGTCAACGTGGTGCTGGAAGATTTTGTTGACGAGACCTTCTTTTTTCCCGTGCAGTTACATAGTTACATTTATCGTGATATAGAACCTGCGCAAAACCACGGGGGGGGATTCATCCGAAAACGCATTCAGTGGCAAGGACGATGGCACAATTACTATCAGGATGAACAGAATCGCTATCAGTTTTACTACTTGCCAGATCGTTTTGAAATTGGCCGCAATCCAGACACGCAATCCCCAGCGATGACGTTGCGATTTGAGTCGCCTGATGGCTCATCCGACCCTGACAAAATGGTGGCGACTTTGCAATATTACGCCTCGCCGTTTGTTGAGTCAGAACGGCTCAACGCAGCCAGTTCGGCGCTATTGGCCCAAGAACGAATCACTTTGCCCACTGGCGTTACCGGGCTAGAATTCATTCCCTTACAAGGCGAGGAAGTGACGCTTCAGCTTGACATCCCTCGTTCCACAAGCCCTGGCCGGGCCGCTCAGCCGCGGGTTAACCTTCAGGACGGCATATTTGATACCTTGTCTTTGTCACTGGCGGATTTTCAGAAAGTCTGGGACGCGCTCTTCAGCAAGAAGATCGAAAATCGCTTGTTCACTGGTCAGGTCAATGTTAAGCTTACGGGAGGCAGCTATTCGGAAACAATTCAGTTTGACGCTCGGCTAGATACAAACCCCGATGACCTTTTCAGTGCCATCTTAGAGCCAGGCCTTGCCGCTACGTATAGTAAGACCCTGCATGCCAGAACTTTTCCCGATTTGTTTGTTGCGCCTCCAGATCGCCCTCAGGATCAAATCCAGGTTATGTTGTTGGATTTTGGGATGGAAACCGCAGAGCTAACACCTAAAAAATTAGATGTATCCGTGACTATCTCCCGCCTCATTCAAGAGATCGTTTTACGTCAGGCGGATCGAGGGGTTTATCCGTATAAACTGACCGTTATCCGCAAAAGTGGGCGTACCACGGATGATCGTCAGACCGAGTCCGAAATTGTCTATCCGGATGTGACAGTATAAATCACAACGTGCTAGCCCTTACTATAGATATCCAGAAAAGATTTTCCAGCCGCCCTTCGACAAGCTCAGGGGACAACTGGAAAATCTTTTTCTTAAAGACTATATCCACTAGCCAATGACCGTCACAGTGTCGATGTGAACCTTCCTACTTTAACGGCGAATGTGACGCCTCATCAGTACGCATCACCAAGATGAACGATAGTAGGCAGGTTAAGCCGGAGAGAACGGTGAGGAGCATGACTGGATCGTCAACGCTATCGGGTCCGTAGCTGTGGATGTGTGGCATCATGCCGATGGTGGCAAATGCTGAAATCACGGCAATGAGGAGAAAACAGGCTCTTTCGAAGTTGAAAGGTAGGGTAGCAACGCTTGACGCACTTTCATGAAACCGGCTCTCGTCTAGACTGCCCCCCATATAAATCTCGCCTGTTGCCTGACGGCTCATGCGTTGCCGCAGAGGTTGAGACCTATTCATATTAGACTGGGCAGCCACAAAGATCGACTTTATGCGCGTAGAGAGTAACGCATCTATGCCCAATGTAGCCCCTACGTTGGATGAAAAGAGGACGCCTTGAATTACGATATAGAAGGAAGAAGGGCTCACAATACCAGCCAGGATGAAGTTGACATTCATAAAAATGCCGCAAAGTAAAGCTAGATTGGTTACGGTCCCTGTTATTATAGCCAGCCCCACCAACCATTCTCCCATCATGATCAACCAAGACAAAGTGACTACGTTGGGCAAGAAAAGATCGGTAATAAGCGCTTGATAGAAGGGAAACGCAACGGATTCAGTCAACAGTTGACCAATTAAAAACGTAGCCAGCTCATCGCCACTATACCATAAGGGATCGCTGAGTTTACTAACGCCTGCCCTCATCCAGCCAAGCCCTAAGAACAGACGTAAGGGTAGTAAGTAGGCATTGCTACTGCGTAGTGCCAACCGGATGTATTGGCGGGCCTCAGAGATTTCCTGAGATGCGAAACGGGGTAAACTAGGTGCAAATGGGATTTCAATTGATTGAAACATGCTAACCTCTTATACTTTGCCGATAAGTCTTGTCCCAACTTTTGTCCAGTCTACACTGGATAATTCTGAGCAGGGAGGAGATCCCCGTCTTCACGGGGACAGGCTCCATCTTCATGGCGACAAGCTTTTCTGGCTATCTATATTCAGTAGCTCGCAACGTCAGTGAGAGATTCTTTGGTTCCGTCGCAAGCGACTGTAGCCAAACAGAATGACGTTGCGGGCTACTGATATTGTTTGGTGATGGTGCTTGCTTGGTTTCTGAACTGTATCCTTTTTCTTACATGGCCTACGATAACAGATAAGTGATACGTTGAATGGATTGATGTTGAACGCTACTGCAATTTTACTTAAACCGTTCTTATTTGGGCTGAAGATGGTTGAGTTTGCGGAGAACAATCGTATGGCGGTGGATTCATGAGGTATTTTTCATCAATGAGAATCATTCATTAATGCGGAGTCGATGCGAGCCAAGAGTATCCGTCCCTCTGAAACAGATGTACGCCCTTCTGCATCATGCTCTAGCTGGATACCTTCCTCTGCCAGCGCTTTGGCAGTGACCTCATCTCCTTGTTCAAAGAGAAGGATGGCCTTCTGAACCAAAAAGTGAAGTTTGTCCCGTTGGCGATCAATAGAGTCGAGCATAGTCACGGCCTGAGAATAATAATCTAAGGCCCTCTCCAGTTGGTTAGTACGATGGGCGAGGGCACCCAACGCACCTATAGCATTGGCAATGTATCGAGTATTGTCGCGTGCCTTGGCCAATCGAAGCGACTCTTGCAGCGCCCCCTCTGCTTCTGCAAACTCGCCCAATTCAATATACAACTCCCCCATTCGCAATAGCACCTCACCCTCAATCAGCTCTAGTCCATTCGCCTGGGCTAGCTCAAGCCCTCGCTTGAAGGAGGTGAGGGCTGGGCTACGTTCCCCTAACGCGGCATGCGTAGCACCAAGCCCATCCAGCACATTTGCTTCATCCCAGAGGCTGCCTACAGTGCAGAGAATCTTTAGTGCACGCTGAAAATAATCAAGCGCATCACCGTAGCGGCCCAACTGATAGGAGGTATAGCCAATATTGTTCAACGTGCGGCCGATGCCCATGGGATCATCTAGCGCTTCATAAAGAGGTAAGACCTGTTCCACGTTGTAGTGCCAGCAACGAATTAGCTCACCATGCAGTGAATAAGCAATGGCTAACGTTGAAGAAGCCAGGGCGTGACCACGTCGATTGTTGAGCCGAGTCTCGCTCTCAACGGCCCGCTGGGCATAGGTCAACGCCTCATCAGGCATCTGCTTGCGAAAATAGGCATAACTCAATCCCGTCCAAATGGCTCCCAGTGGGCGCGCGATTTCTAAGGTTTGATAGAGCTTGCTTGCCTCCTCATAAGCCTGAATCGCTGGGTCAACTTCACCCAATTCTCGCAACACCGGGGCCAGGGCGGCTAAACAGTCCGCACGTTGACGAATTCTGTTGGTCTGGTTGGCGTGAGCAAGAAGCTCTTCAAGAATCTCTCGGGCTTGGGCCATTTTACCAAGTAGGTTGAGAAAATTTGCCCTTTGCAACCTTAGCTCTACAAGTAGGTCACCTATGCCTTGGACACCAAGATCGTGGGACTGGATGAGATGCTCCGCAGCATTATGGAATAAGCGCTCCCCTTCTTCTAACTTGCCAAGATATTCGTAGAATGTGGCCAAAACCGATACGGATGAATGTGCAAGGTCCCACGCTTGATGTCCAACCGCCCATTGCCACGCTTTGTGAATGTTAGCCATATCTGGCTTCAGGATCAGTAGAACTTGATGAGGGGCGTCGCCCCATAGGCCATCTTCATTCTGGATACAGTGCTCTAGAAAGTATTGGCCATGTCGTTGCTGAAGTAGAGTTGGCGTTTCAGACTGGTCCTGCTTTTCTACCGCAAAGTGACGGATCAGCTCGTGCATCTGATAACGGCCACTGGATGAGCTATCAATAAGCGACTTATTAGTTAAGCTGACCAGAACAGGTAAGGAGAGCTGGGCCACATCTGCGGCAGAACGCCGAGTGAACCCACCATGAAAAATTGTGAGTTTTCTTAGAGCATCTTGTTCTTGGTTATGGAGCAGTTGCCAGGATTGCTCAAAGACACTCCGTAAACTGTGATGCCGTTCTGGGAGGCTCTGTTTGGTTGCAGACAGGAAATCCAGATCGTTGGCCATCTTGGTGGCAACATCACGCAGAGTCAGCTGATTAACCCACGGGGCAGCCAGCTCCAGCCCCAATGGAAGCCCGTTCACAAGTTGGCAAATGCGCATCAAAGAAGGAATATCCTCGTCGATTATCCGAAAGTCACTTCGCACACGGCGGGCACGGTCCAGAAAAAGCTGGATGGCGCTATACGTTTCAATGGGCAAGTCTGTAGAGTCTAGAGAGACAGTATCGTCGGATGGAGGCATCTCTAGGCCATCCAGGTGGTAGAGCCACTCTTCTTCTAGGTCAAGCGACTCGCGTGAGGTCACTAGGAGCTGAAGCTTAGAGGTATGGTGGAGTAATTCAGTCAACAAGTCGGCACCATCGGATAGGTGCTCAAAGTTGTCTAACACCAACAATAGCTCTTTGTCCTGTGCGTAGCCTAGCAGACGCGACTTGATATCTGCATCCGACGGAAGACGCAGGTTGAGGGTATCCATGATCGTCTGTGGAATCTGCATAGGCTGTTCGCACTCAGCTAGCGGAACAAAGACAACGCCACCAGTAAAGCTCCCTTGAACCTGGGCTGAGCTCTCTATGGCCAAACGGGTTTTGCCTGTACCGCCCGGTCCAACAACCGTCAGCAATCGACAATCCACTTCTTCGGTGAGTAAAGCTCGGATCTCGGCCAATTCTTGGGTACGACCGAAAAAAGAGGTTGATGGGACAGGCAGCTCGGCTTGGACAGGTGAGAGAAAGGATGTAGGTGTGGGCGATTGATGAGATGCCCCCACTAAAGGCATTTGGGGATTTGTAAGAGGGTAAGACAGTGAGGTGGGGGTGAGGAGAGGGTGGCGGCGAGCGCGAATAGACTCATACAGTTCTGTGGTTTCCCCTTGAGGCGGAACGCCTACTTCTTGCTCAAGGATGTGGAGACATTCAGTATATTGACGGAGCGCCGCGGCTTGCTGACCACTTTGGACGTAAAGTTCCATGAGCAAACGATGGGTCGGCTCATGTAAAGGGTTTAGCAACAGCAGCTGGCGGGCATACGCTAAGGACTGTTCAGACTCTTCACGACCACGTAGGATGGCAACCAATTTGGTCAAAAGCCGAGTCTGCTGTTGGCGCAATGTCTCTCGTCGGAAGTAGCACCATTCCTCAAATTCCGAGCTGTCAGGCAGGGTGAAACCAGCCAGAAAATCTCCCCGATATAGTGCAGCCAGTTCCATCAGCTGGTGGATATGGGACGAATTAACAACCTCTGTATCATCTGCCAACAAGGTACCACGCTTGGCGTAAGTCACCACATCAACATGCACATCTGACCCTGGCAAAAGCCCGATAGAATTTCGATCCGCCTCAAACCACTGATGTCCAATAGCTTTGCGAAGAGACCAGAGAACATGACGAAGATTACCTCGTGCGTCCGTTTGCCCCAATTCTGGCCAGAACATGGTGGCAAGAACATCCCGCGGTTGTCTACCTTGGCTGGTGCTCAGATAGGCCAACAGGGCAACAGGCTTTGCTTGCTCTATATGTACCGGATTGTACTCCAGTTCAATTTGTGGCGTGCCCAACCACTGTAGCGTTAATGATGGCATTATCAAGGTGCCTTCAGGGGCAGGAATTGAATAGTGTAGTCATTTGAAAATCTCATACAGTCATTATATGAATTTTTCAATAGACGCGCCAGCACACGTATCCACACACGTTCCACACACGCTGCCCCGCTATCCTTGTCAACAAGTCCTATCCCCGCTCATATAGATGGATAGAGAAGATAGCAACAACGTATATCTATTTTTTACCACTCGACGTAAACCTAATTGTTCATGAAGGAGATCAACATGAATCATTCTCAACAAGATTTCAAACATTTCACTGCGTTCAGTCACAATCAAGTAGCGGTGCCCAAAACGCATCCACAACGGCGTGGAGCATGCAACCATAATCAAACCATTGTTGCCAAAATGAACTCTGCGGTCTATGCATTATCGTTAAACCATAACCAAACTATGGTTCACAAGAGACAATCACTTCATCTTGCAATGACGTTGAACCACAACCAGACGATTGGTGCCAAATTACGTCCCACAGCGAGAGAAGCAACAACCAATCATAACCAAACCATCGTAGCCCACTTACGACCAACCGAGGGACACTCATGCAACCATAACCAAACCGTGATTACCAAGGTGCATCCAATCCAACGGAAAAACGCATGTAACCACAACCAAACCATCATTGCTAAGTCGACCATCGTGGCTACATCAAGCAACAGCGACTCTAGCATCGCCAAATCTTATCCTGCCCAATGGGGCGTTAAGATGAATCACAACGAGACGATGGTCTCAAAGATGGATTTGATCCATTACGGGTTGCCAATTAATCACAATCAGACCATGCTATCCAAAGCACGCGAATAGCATACAGTCCTGTTGATTCGGCAGGAAGTTCAGTCTATGAGATACCAGAGCAATGAACTTCCTCTCTAATTTAGAGCCTAATTTAACTTCTTCAATATAGAGAATCGCCAACCATGGCAAACTGAAGATAACCAGACAGGAGCAAACAGATGACGATTACAGCACAACAGAAAGCATTGGTTCAAGATAGCTTTGCCCAGGTTCTACCGATTGCAGACCAAGCTGCGGCGATCTTCTATGATCGTCTCTTTAGCCTCGATCCATCACTACGCCCTCTCTTTTCTGAGAATATGAACCAACAACGAGTCAAGCTCATGCAAACGCTCAATGGAGCCGTAATGGGATTAGATGACTTAGACGCGCTGGTACCCATCTTAGAAAATCTTGCCATTCGCCACGTTGGCTATGGTGTTCGTGACGAGCACTACCAGACAGTTGGCGCAGCCCTTATATGGACCCTGGAGCAAGGGCTTGGTCATGCATTCACGGATGAGGTACGGGCAGCTTGGCAGGCTGTCTATGGCATCATCTCGCATGTCATGATCAATGCAACGAAGCCAGTACCAGCATAGCTACCTACATCGAATGCTAGCGATTTATACAAATTCGACGAACTTTTCATCAAATAAAAACCCAGCGGATGCAGAAATCGATGGGGTGAGCAAGGGAATCAATACTCATGAGAGAACAGAGCAGAACGACAAGGGAGCATAACATAAGCCTGGACCAATTGTGGTCAAAGGCGGATTTGCTGCGCGAGCAGGGGGAATACCCGAATGCCGAGGCCAGCTATCGAGCTGCACTGGCCATGGTCAGCCCTACGGATCCAGCAACGGATAGAAAATGGGCTGAGTTGGCCAACAGCTTGGGTGTTCTTTATAAGTATATGGGTCGCTTTGATGAAGCAGAGGCGCTATACAACCAGGCATTCGCCATTTTTAGCGAGCGTTATCCGCATGAGCAAAGCACCATGGCCACACTCTACCACAATCTGGGTGGGCTAGCACATGCTCGGGGGAATGCCGCAGCAGGTGAGTCTAACGCTCGTCGCTCGGTAGCAATCCGTCAGCAGCTCTACGGCCCAGAACATCCGGCTGTGGCCGCGGACAAGGCAGCCTTGGCTGCGATCCTAGATGCCCAGGGGCGTTATGCAGAGGCAGAAGAACTCTACCAGGAGGCCATTGCACTCTTTGAGCGCGTCTATGGACCTGATGATTTGGAAGTAGGTATCAACTATAACAATTTGGGCGCCATGCGCTACCAACAGGGTGATTATGCCGACGCAGAGAAGTTCTATACGGAGGCGCTTGCCATCAAAGAGCAGAAGCTCGGGTCCACCCACCCAGATACGGCCATGACGTTGAATAATTTAGCTGTTCTCTATGATGAACAAGGCTCCATCCAGAAGGCGATTGGTTACTATCAGCGGGCGTTGTCCATCTTCAAATCAACATTGGATATCACCCATCCTCATATTCGGATCTGTCAGGAGAATCTGGCTACGTTACAATTCGATAATTCATGAGCCAAGAGAGGCACCCATGTTGAATCAACTAAAGAATCCATCATTGCTACGTGCATTGCGTTCACCATCATTTGCTCTGCTTTGGGGTGGCCAAACCTGTTCGCGATTGGGTGATTATCTATATGAAATTGGGCTGGCGTGGTGGGTCTTGGAGACGACTGGCTCTGCGACTGCGATGGCGGCTGTGCTTGCGTTCGCCTTTGGTCCCATGGTTCTCCTTGGTCTGATAGGTGGCGTAGCGGTTGATCGCTACTCACGGCTTCATATCATGCTCTTGGCTGACATTATCCGCGGAGGAACAGCCCTTCTAGTAGCTCTTCTAGCATTTACAGGACGATTGGAACTATGGCACGTCTATGGGTTGAGCCTAGTCTTTGGTTTGGCCGAAGCATTTTTTCACCCTGCCTACTCAGCCACGGTACCCGATCTGGTACCCGAGGAGGATCTGTCAAGCGCAAACTCACTAACCAGCCTAAGCATTCAACTAGGTCGCATTGCTGGCCCCGGTTTGGGTGCTTTAATCATTGGGCTAATGGGTACAGAAGCAATCTTCCTAATCAATGGCACCACATTTGGTATAGCGGCAGTGCTGCTCATTCCATTGGTGAAAAGGAAAGAAGTGGGTGCGGCAAGCCTTCACAAACCTACCCCTGATGCTGATTTTCTAGCGTCATTAAAGGAAGGCGTACGCTACGTATGGGCTGTACCCTGGCTTTGGCGCTCTATCATTATCTTTACATTGACGAACATCATGCTAGGCGGGCCATATCGGGTGAGCCTACCCATGTTGGTCGATGAGATGGGCAGCGGAATCAATGTTCTCGGCTTCCTTACAGGGCTATTCGCCGCTGGCTACATTCTTGGCGGCCTAGTTCTAGGCAGTAAAGCCCAAATCCGCAACCGAGGAATGATGATCTTTGGTGGGGTGGCGATGGCAGGTTTTATGCTCTTTCTCTACGGGTTTCCCATTGGCATAGTAGGGCTGGCTGTGGCGGCCTTGCTCAATGGTGCAGCATTAGAGGTAAGCGGTTTGGCTTGGATGAATTCGATGCAGGAGTTGATCCCGCGCGAAAAATTAGGCAGGGTGATCAGTATCGATACCCTTGGGTCCATGGCCCTCATGCCCTTAGGCTATGGGGTAGCTGGGTGGGCAACCGATCTCTACGGTCCAATGCTAATCTTTGCTATTGGCGGTGGTCTAACAGCCTGTATTGGCCTGATGGCCTATTGTCATCCAACCATTCGTCAATTGAATTAATTTTCAGATTACATGACAGGATTCTTGCTCGCTAATGAGTAGTACCCGTAGCCCGTCCTTGTAGGGCGGGAAGCCCCTCGTGTGCCAGAGTCCCCGCCCTACAAGGACGGGCTACAACATGGCCCTGTTTTGGGCTTACCCCACAAAAGCTCAGAGAACCATTAATTGTTAGCTGTACTGTGTTTTTTTGCTTTCCAGTAGGTAGGTGGAACCACTATGAACGTTTGTAAGGACGTTCGATGAACACTTTCACGGACGTTTGCAGATCGCAGCCCCACTATATTATGGATAGCCAGATAAAGCTCTTGTCTCCGTCGTCACGGGGATGTTCCTATGAAGACAGGACCTGTCCCCATAAAGATGGAAATGTCCTCCCTTATTGGGGTTCTGCAGCTTGAATCACGCAAGGGCCGGGAAAAAAATTTAGTAGTCATCTATAGATATGGAGATAGACTATATGCTAAAAGTAAATATTTTGGGCGGTGGCGTTGCGGGGTTATGTAGTGCCTTAGCGCTTATTCGTCGGGCTGGGTTGAAAGAGGTTAAGGTGTTTGAACAAAGTTCATCTTTAGAGCTTTCCGAGCGTACGGGTCACGGTCTTATGCTCATGCAAAACGGCATGGAAGTGCTTGAGACGCTCCAACTATCACACCTCTTCGATCAATCAACCGCTCTAAAGCAAGCAGTTTTCCAGAATAGAGAAGGTGATGTGATACGGACCGAAAGGCTAAACAATGTTTACTGCATGACGCGGGCAGCGATAACAGAAGGGCTGCGGGCAGCGTTACCCTCTGACGTCATGGTACTGGATCATGCTTGTAAGCAGGTAGACATTGAACCTATTTATATGAAGCAACAGCTTCGGTCAAGGCAAAGTCACCTCTTTTCAGGTATTGCCGGATGGGGCCAAAAGAAGGTACCGTCCAGTCTCTTACCTCCGCACCAAGGGCGATATGTTCGCCAGGTTAGCTTTGAAGGAGGTTCAACGCTTGACCATACAAGCGCAGATCTTTTCATCGGAGCGGAAGGGTGGCGTTCACCGATCTGTTATGCATTGAATCCTGGCCTGGAACGTCCCTTCAGCCGGGTACTGGAGATTGTGACGTCAACCCACATGCCTGATTTGGCGGCCAAACTAGGCAGTCGGTTTATAAAAACCATGTTTCGTCAGCGTGGTGTGGCCTTTGGGTTATTGGCCCCAACAACCGATCAGGTCATCGGCTTCCTCCAATTTGATAGCTTACGCTACCCTGCACCTGCGCGTCATGCAACAGAGCAAGAGATTCGCTACTTTTTGCAGGCCATCCTCAAAGGTGCCCCTGAGCCAATTCCAATGTATTTGCGTCGTGCCAATTTTTCCAATGCTCACCTGTGGCGTCCAGTCGATGCCGACATTCCGTCCACGCTCCATTGTGAGAATGCTGTACTCATAGGGGATGCGGCCCATCCTATGTTGCCCTTTAGCAGTCAAGGGGTCAGCGCTGCGCTCGAAGACGCTATTTTGCTAGCCGACGCATTACAGAACTGTGAACGGACCGGCGCAACCTTATCCAGCACATTATGTGAGTTCAGCCAGAAAAGGCGACGTGAATTGCATACCTATATGCATGGAGGTCGCCAGATCTTGAATAATTTCTTGGACACGTCGGCCGGATTAATTCCATCCTACGTAGACGGTGCAGCATCCAGGATCAAAGAATACTTATCAGGTGGTTCCCAGCCAACACCCTATGTGCCTTCAGCCATGGCTGCCTAAAACAGTAAAGTAGAGTCAGTAGATCGAAAAGTGTCATTTCACAACGTTATCGCGATCGACTGAGAATGGATCAAACTTATGCAATCAATCCCATTTCCAAACATCATACCAAACTTCGCCAACGCAACGTTGAAGGTCATACGGTGGATAACGCTTCTCGCCAACGCGTTGGGCACGCCGAAAAAGGATTCAGCCTCAATCCCTGCTACTGAGGGCTACCCAAACGCTTCATGGGGATATACTAATGGACAGAGCAGTACGCGCTTCCCGTTACCTACTGTTCCGCTTGAACGAGCCCCTTTTATAGATATTGAGCCAAGTCAGGTCAAGAATAGACCCGTTCATAACCACTCAGAGCGTTTTGCGGATCGAGCAGTCGATCGAGTGACTCTGAGGGAGCGAGCCTACAATCATCGTTGGGCCGTACAGCCACCGGATGTGATCCCCCTTACCGCAGCAGATAGCGACTTTCCAGTAGCACCCGAAATCATTGAGGCCATGCAAAGATACCTGCATGGTGGCTACCTCTCCTACGGCCCGGCTGCGGGTTTGCCAGAATTTCAGGAAACGGTTGCCTATACTCTCCAAAAGAAGCATGGTCTGCACTGCAGCGCAAACCAAGTGTTTGCCACCAACAGCGCTGCATCGGCGCTCTATCAAGTGGCTAAGTTTGTGCTGACGGAACCAGGAGATGAAGCCATCATCGCGGATCCAGTCGATTTTCTCTTTGAGCGCTCAGTTCATGCAGCGGGTGGACGCATCAAACGCCTACCTCTGCGAGAAGACGCGGGCTATACAATCGATACAGATGCGCTAGAGGCCCTAATTAGACCAGGCAAGACCAAGCTCCTCAGCATCTGTAATCCCCATAATCCACTTGGCCGGGTGTGGCGTCGAGGCGAGCTTGAAAACGTCGCCGAGTTGGCTCTTCGCTATGGACTCTGGATTCTCTCAGATGAAGTCTGGTCAGATATTGTCTATACGCCTCATCGGCATCTGCCTATTGCAGCACTGGGCCAAGAGGTTGGGCAGCGGACCTTCTCAGTCTTTGGCTTTTCAAAAGGATACGGTTTAGCAGGGCTGCGCTTGGGGGCAATCGTTTCTCCTACTCCAAACATTCATCGTGATCTTGTAGAAAAGAGCCATGCAAATGAGACAGCATATGGCGTCAGTACGCTCTCTCAGGTAGCCGGGATTGCGGCTTATCAATCTGCTGATTCGTGGCAGCAAGCCTATCTAGCTCATTTGCAGCAACAACGTGATTACGCTGTTTCCCGCCTTAACAGCATGAGTGGGGTGACTTGCCATTCGCCGGAAGGGACTCATGTACTCTTTCCAAACATAGCTAACTTTGGCATCGATTCACAAGAGATGATTGATCTGCTGCTGGAACGCCATCGGGTTGCACTTGTGCCTGGCTCACCCCAATTCTTTGGTCCCGGTGCTCAAGGGCACATCCGATTGAGCTTTGCCACATCTAAGGGGATTTTAGCAGAGGGGCTGGATCGGCTTGAGACTGGGTTAAGAGAATTCGGGTAGGAAAGTGTTTATACTCACGTCTAACGACTCAATGTCATTAAGTTGGTAGTGAACAGTCATCAGTGAACATTGTCTTGGTCAATCTGATCCGAAAAATTCTGGGATCTCTGAGGAATAGTGGGGTGGAGTTACCGTAGCCCGTCCTTTTAGGGCGGGATGGTTAGACAGCCCTCCAATCCCGCCCTAAAAGGCTAACCATTACCCACAAGTTATATAGGATGAAAGATAAGGCGTGTGGCAGAGATATCGGAAAGGCGTTGCCATCCACGCCAGATAAACGTGACGCCGGGGTGACCATCATTCTTGCGAGCGAGAAAGCCGCCGAGTT
>JBCCHB010000125.1:0-51862 GCA_039028975.1 Chloroflexota bacterium | reverse complement strand
TCATTTTGGGCTCCTTTTGGATTAAACTTTTATAGTTGACTACTTTAGTTTAACCCAATTTAGTCCAAGTTCTTCACTTTTTCACCATTGTTTGGCAACTCTCTTTCTTTATGCAATTATTTTCTGAATGGGGGTGAGACCTAGAGCATAGCTTGTCGCCAATACCGGCACACCGCTTTCAATTGGCTCCCCGAGCGTCGCTGGAAAGAGGTCCGTACGGCCAGGCTGGCCCTCGTTAAAGATCAGAACTGCTGCTGCCCCAGACTCTATTGCATGGCTCACTTTTTGGGCAAAGGGGCAAGTACCACGTTGGATTAAAGCGACGTTGCCGCGCTGAAATGTAGCAAAGTCATTGAGCTCACAGGCGCTGTTTGATGAGTTGGGTGTTGTGCCACTGGGATCCATGATATCCACAGCCTGAATAGCAGCCATCACTTCACCGCTGCCCGAATATTCAAGCGTAGCGTACTCAGATTCTTGGATGGGCGCATCACTGGCATTCTGGACGGAAAGGAGTGGGGGAGCAAGCTCCATATACCCATCAAATGTAAAAGGCTGGAGCGTTACTTGATAATTAGCCGCTTCCAACGCCGCTACAAGATACTCAACAGATGCTTGGTACCCTTCCGTCCCAGCCGCTCGGTTATTACCATTTTCATCAGCAATGGCCTGCAACGCATGAAGGTGCTGCATGATCCCCTCTACCGTTAACGCATCGCGTAGTGACTCAGTCTGCCTCTGCTGAGCTTCTATTTGGGTCTGTTGGGCCAAGCTCTGAGCCTGTATCCGTTGGCTATGGCTGGCGGATGTCCCAGCTAAGAAGAGAACGAATAAGGTTACTATCCGGAAAAATTTCCCCGGTTTGCGAATTGGGTGGATCCAGTTCATCATCTGCTCCTTGAATCTATCCTTTCTGGTACGCTATCTTCGAAGGATACCAAGGCCAAATTAGAGAAGTGTGTAGAGAAGATGAGGGGCTTTTAAGAGTAGATAAACATACAACAGGCTGCGCCACAGGGAATGAAAATCGAACAAAGATTGCAAAGATTTTACAGACTTTTTATCTGGTTCAACCGGATCTCACGTGGGTGACGGAAAAATGAAAAATGAACAGGGCTTAGCCAGACTTTTAAGATTAAAAGAGAAAAATCTTCGTAATCTTTAAAATCCTTGTTCAATAAAATTGTCAACCACATGAGAGCCAAAAGAACCATCACTCTTTGTAGATTCGTTTAGACATCCTGTCTTTTAATGATGGGCATTGAATTCATTATCTCCAGGTTATCTTCGGCCTGAAATGTATAGCCAATTGTGCCAAAGACAATCTCGTCGTTGTCCCGAATCAGCAATTCTTGTTCCGATGCTAGCCGTATTCCATTCAGATAGGTTCCCGTTCTACTCTCATTGTCCCGAATATAGAGGCGATCGCCTCTCTGTACGATAACGGCGTGTTCTCGAGAGATATAGTGGTGTTTGATGACGTGGGTGTTGTGCTTACTGTGACGACCAATAAACGTCTGGCGGACTTCTCCATTTGGTGAATTAAGACGATAGATGGCCAACTTCTCTGGCAGTTCCGGATCTTTGCTTAACCGAACCAAGTGACCAAAAATGGGAATGGGCGTGTCCTCAACCAGTCGGAATGTGTTTAGATCGTCCATGGGAATCGATGGGGTCATGGTCATACTGTCATCATCCATCCCCTCCTCGTCTAGACTACTACTGCTCGTTCCACCAAAATAGTCCGCTACATCTCTTCGACCTACGGGGTGCTCGTAGCCATATGCGGGATCAACATGAATAGAAGCTGGTTCTGGAAGGAGCGACCGTTGGTCCCCACGCGGCTCCCAAGTCGCCGCATCATGTATCTCCATCTCCCCTTCCCTGTATTCTTGCTGTCCGTATGGAGTTGGGGATCTGCGGTAGGCATGCTCAAAGGAGATTTCAGCTTCTCCTCCATAGTTTCCCCGATTGTGGTTTCCTGCGCCATAGTTCCCCCCATTATGATTTCCTGCACCATAGTTTCCCTCATAATGGTCTCCTGCACCATAGTTTCCCTCATAATGGTCTCCTGCGCTATAGTTTCCTCCGCCGCTGAAATGATCCGACTGTAGATTCTCATTCTCGGCCCAGCGTACTCTCTTGGCCCGCCGTTCGGATATCTCCATATAAAGTAGATAGATCAACAGCAGAAATAGACCCCCTACAATCAAGAGGATGGTGTCACGAGGTAAGAAGATCGATGTGCCAGGGACTTGAATCTCATCCGAACCATTATCTGCTTGAGCATCAGATGGAGGGGTCTGTTGGGTTGGGTCAGCTTCCGTAGCCAGAGCCGCTGAATCGGATTGCTCAACGAGAGAAATTTCCCCTGCAGGCGCATTGAGAGCGGTTGGCTCTATCTCTCCAACACTTTGGGCTAGGTCACTATTCTGTTGGGTATCCAAATCGGATCCCTGTAAGGAATTCTCTTCAGTACTTGACTCACTACTTGATTGAGCGTCTGACCCCGTACTTGAGCCGGTATCCTGCTCAGCACTTGGATCAGCATTTGACTCACTATTTGTCTCGGTGCTCTGTTCAGAGCTAGGCGCAATGCCTTGCTCGGTACTCTGTTCGGTACTCTGATCAAATTCAACATCCTCTTGGGCATGGACTTGGGGCGTGATGAGTATATACATAATGCATAGTACCCATATTGCCAACCAGCGATGGATTGTAATCATTTCACACCTTTCATTCTGTTATCTATACTTAGGCTGAGCCGGAAAAAGTCGGGCTAAATTAACCTGGCGGACTATATTTTTGACTGCGTGACAAATCGAGTATAGTTTGAATCATGTCTTTAATCACCAACCCTCTTCTATCAATCTCGCAATACAATCTATCTTCTAGATAGATTCTCAATAGAATTTATGAACAAGAAAAAAGCATCGGAATCCCTCGTGCTCTTTGTTGCCATCTTTGGCACCGGAATGGTCTACTTGGACCAGACCGCGCTAAACGTGGCCTTGCCAGCCCTGCAACAATCACTGGGTGCAGATATATCGGGCATTCAGTGGATACTTGATAGTTATATATTGACGCTCTCTGCTCTGCTTCTTTTAGGAGGTGTACTTGGCGATCAATATGGAAGAGTTCGGGTCTATGCCGTAGGGATGTTCCTCTTTGTGGTTACCTCTATCCTCTGCGGGTTTGCTCAGAGTGTCCCCCAGATTATTTGTGCTCGCGCCCTACAAGGCGTTGGCGGTGCGCTGATTGTGCCAGGAAGCTTAGCCCTTCTGAATGCAAATGTGGCGGCGGGAAAACGAGGGAGCGTCATCGGAACATGGGCTACGCTGACCTCTATGCTCATTGCCTTTGGCCCAACGCTAGGTGGATGGATGGTTGATAACCTGTCGTGGCGGATGATCTTTTTTATCAATGTACCTTTGGGGTTGGTGGCAGGGGGACTCTCGATTCGTTATGTGCCGGAAAGTACCAATCCAAACAAAAAAGGACCTCTTGATCTCCCAGGAGCGCTAACCTTACTAATCGGTATGATGGGGCTGCTCTTTGGCCTCATTGAGGGGCCACGGCTAGGTTGGGAGCGACCAATCATTTGGGGAAGTTTGCTGGGCGGGGTCCTTTTCCTGTTCCTCTTTGTTGGCATCGAGCACTGGGGCGCCAATCCAATGGTTCCTCTTACACTCTTCCGCCACCGAGTCTTTACTTGGATTAATCTTTTGACGTTGGTACACTGGACGGCTATCAACACCTTCTTCTATTTTCTACCCATTACGCTTCAACAGGCCCACGGTTATTCTGCCCTCCACGCAGGGATGAGTATCCTCCCTATCAGCCTAAGCATCACTCTACTCTCTCGCTTATCGGGACGTGCCACGGATCGATTTGGTGCATACCGCTTGATGATTATTGGTGTGCTTCTCACTGGAATCGGCTTTGGGTGGATGGGATGGCAGAATTCGTTTCAACAGTACTGGACAGAGCTATTTCCTGTAACGTTGATCTATGGTGTCGGTCTAGGTCTGCTCATCGCCCCCTTAACTACGGTAGCCATGGGCTCTTTGCCTAACGAGCTTTCAGGCCTGGCTTCGGGCATCAACAATACAGCGGCTAGGATTTCAGGGATGCTGGCCATTGCTATCTTCGGCTCTCTACTGGCTACTCAGTTTCGTCAGGAATTGATGATGCAGTTGGGCAAACGTCCACTCAGTACGTCATTTTACCAACAACTGATGGCCCAATCAGGTGACTTGGGAGCAATGGAGATCCCAACCGGGCTTTCGGCGGAGGTAGGGAACAGTGTTCAAGAGGCAATTCGCCTCTCTTTGGTGGGGAGCTTTCAATGGATCATGTGGGGCTGTGTAGGGATTGCTATCCTTAGCTTACTAATTCTTGTGGCCTTGGGGCCCAAAGTGGATGAATCAGCCGGTTGATCTATACCTTTTTCCCATGACAGTGCTTCACTTTGCGTCCACTCCCACAGGGGCAAGGATCATTGCGTCGCGCTGTAGCTAGCTTTTGAGCCAACTGCCTCTCTTCTTGAGCTAGAAACCCCATGATGCCAGTGGTAGGCCGCCCATTTCGCAGAGCTTGTGCCATCATCTTCATCGGACGGTCAATGTGGTTAAAGAAGGCCCGATATCCTTCACAGAGGTAGTTTAGACCAGGCTCACCCGAAGGGGTTTCTATAAATCGATTTTTTGGGCAACCGCCGTTGCAGACAAAGCGCACCTCGCAATCCAGACAGTATTGGGGCAGACTATCCCTCTTGTGCTGGCCAAAGTCTCTCTGCTCGCTGGCCGCCACCATCTCTACCAATGGAATTTCTTGGATATTGCCCAGCCGGAAGTTTGGCTCTACAAAGTGATCGCAGGAGAAAAGATCTCCGTTGTGCTCCATGGCCAGTGCGTTCCCGCAGGTCTCTTCAAAGACGCACAGCCCTGGTGGCAGCCCCGCCCATGTGGCCAGCGCCACATCGAAGATTTGTACATCCACTTTCCCCACATCGCGACGGATCCATTCATCAAAAATGGCAATCAGAAACTCACCATACTGCTTCCCGGTGACCGAACGTTCATAGACTGTGTTGCCCTCTTGGTAGCCCGTCTCATTCTCCCTTTCAACAATGGGGATAAATTGCATATACCGAGTGCCAATTTCGTCCCGTAGAAAGTGATAGACCGCTAGCGGGTGGGGTGCGTTGGCGTCGTGGACTGTTGTGAGGACGTTGTACTCCACCCGATGGCGCTTAAGTAGCTCCAGCCCGTTCATCACCTTATCAAAAGAGCCTTGACCGCCCTTATCGACTCGGTAGAAATCATGGAGGTCACGGGGGCCATCAATGCTGAGCCCGATAAGAAAGTTATTCTGGTGGAGAAATGCTCCCCATGAATCATCCAAGAGGGTTCCATTGGTTTGGAGCGCATTGTGGATAGTCATGCCCGGTTTGCGATATTTCTGCTGCAATTCGACGGCGCGCTGAAAGAAATCCAGCCCCATAAGCGTTGGCTCCCCACCCTGCCAAGCAAAGGTTACCTCGTTGACCTTTTGGGCTTGGATGTACTGGCGGGTATAGTTCTCCAGCAGATCATCGGCCATGCGGAAGCCGCTACCAGGGTACAGCTCTTCCTTGGAGAGGAAGTAGCAATAGGTACAGTCCAGATTACAGATAGCCCCTCGGGGTTTGAGCATAACGTGGAAGGCTGGGGGAACAGGGTGTTGGGCTTGAGTGTTTGGCTGGTAATCCATTTGTTAATTACTCTTCATCTTCACCTTTGATAACCAATCCCAACAAACTTGCCATATATGCTGCCTGAAAGTGATCTACGACTGCACCAACCACTTCTTTCGGACCGACCCGAACCCCCTCGATCATAGATGTGCGAAAGTCTGTGCCTTGTAGCGTGGCTTGGGACATCTCGGCGTTGTTCAAGGTACATTTTTTGAAGTGCACACCCGACAGATCAGCCCCTTGGAAATTCGCTTCTTGCAAATTACATTCTTCAAAAACAACAGTGCTAAATGTTGAAAAGCGAAATCTGGCCAGCTGGATATCACAATCGCGGAATGTCACGTCCTGAAAATGGCCATCCGTTACGTTCATGCCCAGAAGCCGACAGCCAACAAACTCAGCACGCCGAACGATGAGCCGCTCACAATTTGCATTAGCAAGACTACACTGGCTCATTTGAAGATCGATCAGATTGGGCGCATACAACACAGAATAGTCTAAGCTCACTCCCTGAAACTGCGTCTTCTTCAGAACGAGATGCTCAACGCCCTGAAGCTGAATCTGGTCGCCAGTAAAGGTCAAGCGGCTGTAGGTTTCGTCTGACTGGAGGAAGCTGTCTGTTAGCTTTGCAGCCGTCAGCTTTTTGGGTATATCAGGTGGTTTCATACCGATATAGCCTATTGGCCCCCAGCTCGATTTTCATTTGGAATGCTCTAGACCTGCTAGCTCGCGAATGCCCTCGTAGATTGCCGTCCAATCCTGTTGGCCACGCCCTTGTCTGCGTGCAATAGTGTACATCTCACGCGCGGCGGCACCCATGGGAACCGGAGCCTGAACCTGAGCCGCCAAATCTAGGGCCAATCCCAAATCCTTGTGGGCTAACTCCAACATGAATGCAGGTGTCAGATCACCCTGAAGCGCCTTGGCCTGATAGGTGGTCGACATATGGCCCTGGCCTGCCGCCGTCCCGGACATAACGTCAACGGCCATGTTTACATCCAAACCAATCGATTCGGCCAAGGTAAGCGCTTCGGCAGTCACCACGTTGTTGACGATGGACATGAAGTTGTTAATCATCTTCATGCGAATGCCCATTCCTGGGCCACCACAGTCAATGACCGTGTCTCCCACAGAATCAAAGACAGGACCTGCTTGCTTGATTTGGGACTTAGTTCCACCGGCCATAATCAATAGCTGGCCAGACTGGGCGTGCATGGACGTGCGACCTACTGGGCCATCTATTAGGGCAAAGCCACGACTGGCCGCTTTCTCACGAATACCGTCTGATTCAAGTGGGTGGATGGTTGACATTTCAATGACAAGGGCAGAAGAGTCCATACCATCGAGTATACCATCGGGTTCAAAGAGGGCTGCACGAACGTGGGACGCATTAGGAACCATGGTGACAATAAGGTCTGCGTCGGTTGCGGCCTCGGCACCAGTCTGGGCCACCGTTCCGCCATTGGCAACGTGATTTTCTAGTGCAGTCGAGTTTAGATCAAAACCAACAACGTCGTGTCCATTTTCAATACAGTTGCGGGCCATGGGGAGACCCATTGTTCCTAGTCCAATGAATGCAATCTTCATCGTATATAAGCCGCCTCTTGTTTTGCAAACGCGTCTGCGACGCGGTTGCGTTGATTTTCCATTAAAGTAAGGTCTTCAATTTCGTTCTGAAAAAAGTAGCCAAATTCTGTCGTTTCAGAGCTTACGGTCAGCTCTCCACCTACAAGCTCGACTTCAAACATAGCCGAGACGACTTGGACCTTATCTCCACTGCCCGTGTCATACCATATGATGACATTCGGGGAAGAATAGATGCCAATTAACCGTTTGACCTTGACGTGCAATCCTGTCTCTTCCAGGACTTCGCGAACGCAGGTTTCGGCCAGTTCTTCACCTGGCTCCATGCCTCCGCCGGGGAGACACCAAAGGCCATTATCTGAGCGCTTGGTCAGGAAGAGTCTCTTACCTGATTCGTCAAACAATGCTGCGACACTACCGACACCAATTTTGGCGTTTTTGGCGATGCGGTCACCGAAGATAATTTGAGTCATGATATTTAGTGTATGAAAGCTGCTTCCTGCTGGGCAAACGCGTCATCAATACGGGTAACATGGTTGTCAATCAGGTCCATTCTGTCTATCTCATCCCGCGAAAAATAGCCAAACTCGGTTGTCTCATCACTTAGGGTTAGCTCACCACCAAGCAACTCAACCTCAAATAGAACGGAAACAATTTGAACTTTATCACCACTGCCCTGATCATACCATACAATATAGTGAGGGTTAGAATAGACGCCAATCATCTTCTTGATTCGCACCTCCAGGCCCGTCTCTTCCAGGACTTCGCGAACGCAGGTCTCGCCAATTTCCTCACCTGGATCCATACCGCCACCGGGCAGACACCAGCGCCCGTTGTCGGCTCTACGAGTTAGCAGAACTTTTTCACCCGTTTCGTCAAATAAAACGGCACTGCTGCCAATCTGTAGCTTGGCCTCCTTACCAATTCGGTCACCATAGATAAATTTTGCCATATGATTTTGCTATGCTCTAGTACAATTGGGTGTAAATCTCCAAAGGGAAAAATAGCCGACTCTATTTTGCTTGAGAACGGGCTACGTTTGCCACAGGAGCAACTTTGCGGTCTACTGATATTGAGTTTAAGTATAACATTATACTGCGGTCATTTTGAGAACGGTAGTTTTCCGATGCCCGACCACACGACCAAATTACCATTATCAAACGAAGCTGAGTATAAAGGGAGACAGGCATTTTCCAAAGAATGCTCACTTCTCAGGAATGCCTGATTTTCACTAGAGTCGAGAACTAGGATATAGTAGTCTATATGAAACCAACACGAATAGCCGTCGACGTTGGCATTGTGGTTACCAACATGGAACGTTCCCTTCACTTCTATCGGGATCGAATGGGTCTTGCTGTCATAGGTGAGCTGACAACGTCCCTCATTGGCAAAGGACGAATGGTACAACTCCAGCACGGTCACTCTCTGATCAAGCTGGTAGAGATGGAGCAAGGTCCGCCTGAACAACATTCAAGCCACATAGCTGCTAGGGCTGGCTACCGATACATGACCCTACTCGTCCCCAACGTTGATAAGCTAATGGCCAAACTTGGCGAGGATGAATTGACTGTTTTCATACCTGTTACAGAACTAAGCCACGGAACAAAGATCGCCATGGTTGAGGATCCTGACGGGAACATCGTCGAGTTTGTCCAAGAGACAGACAGGTAGCTTACGGCGGTACGTTGCACTCAAACTCCGAATAAAATAGCATTTTGTCTCTCGATTAGTGGTACTACTTGACCATAACTACCAGTGTAACCATCCCACAGTCCAAAATACGATTATGTCTAATCTATCTTCAATCACTCAAATTACGTTAGCAGACACCCACGCAGTTGCCATTGGGGCAGGAGTATTGGGAACTGGAGGCGGTGGCAACACCTACCTGGGCCGTATATGGCTGGAACAAGAGTTAACCGAGCGAGGAAGCAGCTGCCAGATCCTTTCAGCGGATGAAGTGCCTGACGATGGGTACGTCTGCGCTATTGGTGGCATGGGGGCACCAACGGTTAGCATCGAAAAGCTTCCCCAAGGTCAAGAGATGGTCAACGCGCTTCGCGCACTAGAGGAGCATATCCAAGCCCCACTTGTGGCCATGGTCTGTGGAGAGATTGGTGGATCCAATGCGCTACGACCCTTGATCTGTGGGTTGCAGATGGGGTTACCAGTAATAGACGGTGATGGCATGGGCCGGGCCTTTCCCGAATTGCAGATGGATACCTTTTCTATCGGTGGTGTCTCTGCTAGCCCCATGGCTTTGGCCGACTGTCATGGCAACGTTGTGATCTTCCACGAGATTGATTCACCCCTCCGGGCGGAACAGTACGGGCGCGTCCTGACGATTGAGATGGGGGGAAGTGCTGCGCTGGCCATGCCTTTGATGAATGGGCGCACCATGAAGAACCACATCATACGCAACACCCTGTCTCTTGCTCATCAGCTGGGTACTGTGGTTTTGGATGCCAGACGCCAAGGCGCTGAGCCAGCCGAAGCTGTGGCAGCCGCCGGCCATGGGCGAGTGCTCTTCCGTGGAAAGATTACCGATGTGGAGCGGCTCACTGTTCAGGGCTTTGCAAGAGGTCAGCTCCAGTTAGTCAGCTTCAACGACCCCAATGACCAGATGGAGATTGTCTTCCAGAACGAGAATCTGGTAGCGTGGCATAATGGCGAGATAGTCTGTACCGTACCTGATCTGATTACCATCTTAAATCTGGATGACGGAGAACCGATTGGAACTGAGATGTTGCGCTATGGCTTGCGTGTCGCTGTCCTGGGCATGCCAGCTCCCAAAGAGTTAAAGACACACGATGCACTGGCTGTAGTTGGACCCCAGGCATTCGGATATGATGTCCCCTTTCAGCCCATGCCCGGTGACTTAATCGGCTGATATCTTCTTGGCCAGAAAGTCTTCTCCCAACTATAGTCTTTAAGAAAAAGATTTTCCAGTTTTCCCCTGAGCTTGTCGAAGGGCGACTGGAAAATCTTTTTCTGGATATCTATATTGTCCAATCTTGCTCCTGAAATTTCGAAAAGAGAGGACATCCCCATAAAGATTGGGGCAAGCTTTTTCTGGCCTCCTATAGACAAAAACCAACGATGTTACAATCGAATTGTATCGGCCAAGGTTTGGTCTAAGGTATATTTTGGCTCAAATCCCAGAGCTTGTTTGAGCTGGCTGTTATCAAAATACCACCTTTGAGCCATGGTCTTTAGGCTTTCCCACTGCTTTTCATCGATCTCATCTAATGGCATATGAACAACCTGGCTACTGCTGCCCATCAGCCGGATGAGTTCAGCGTATAGATCATGCCATACAAAGTGGTCACTAAGTACGTTAAGCGGGCCACCTGTCGGCTTCTCCAGCACCTCAGCAACTACCCAAGCTAGGTCGCGGACATCAATCCACGCATCTCTATAGTGAGACCACTCATCCAAATCGGCACCGGGGAGCAATATTGCCTCTTCTTGATTCACTTTCTTGATAAAGCGTTGCCCCTTGGGGTGAGGGCCGATGATGTGGGGGGCACGTAGGCAGGAATAGCCCGCACGTGTAGTGGCCCTGGCTTTTGCTATGAGCATTCGCTCACAGAGGACTTTACCTCGCCCATAATCACCGTAGCTTTCGCTTAGCGGATGATTTTCAGTTATCGGGTTGCTATTTGTATCGCCGTAGACATCCAGGCTAGAGACAAATATGAAGGGGCCATTCTGCCAATTGTCAAGCAGAACACCCATTGCACCTACATCGATAGCAAAATCGGTGAAAGTGCAGGCTACATGGGCCACACCCGCTACTCCGCTCATCGCTCTGTGTAGGCTGGCAAAGTCGGATAGGTCTCCGATGACAATCTCGGCCTCTAATGAATCGACTTTATCTGCAGAGGCCTCTCTTACAAGGACGCGGACGGGGATATTACGTCGGTTAAGCTCTTGAACAACGAATTGACCGGTCATGCCGGTTGCACCAGTAACAAGTATCATAAGCATAGCTTCCTACGGAACGGTCATCTGCATCCAGGGAGCTGTATTGTGAAAATCCGCGGCGACACTACCTGGGGGCACCAGTTCATCACATGCCGCCCGGAGATCATCATCCAGACTCATCTCTAAAACGGGAAGAAAATGTTCAAGTTGTTCTACAGTACGGGGGCCAATAAGAGGGGCCGTTACGCCTCTTTGCTCTTTGACCCACAATACCCCCAATTGGGCTGGTGATACGCCAGCGTCTTGGGCTAATTTCACAAACCGATTGCCAACGTCAATCCCCCGCTTGGTGACCCGCTCTGCATAGATGGATCCCACCAACTTGGCCCGAGAGTCAGCAGGAAAACGCTTGGCATCCGCGTACCGTCCAATCAGAATCCCCATTGCCAACGGAGACCAGGTGAGCAATGCTTTATTGTATTTCAGGCAGAAAGGAATGGTCTCATTCTCAATGCGACGGTCGAGTAAGTTGTAGGGCGGCTGCTCAGAGACAAAGTGGGCCAACCCCTTTAGCTCGCTCATCATCACAGCTTCCATTTGCTGCCACGCGGGCATGGTGGAGGTGCCGATATAGCGGACTTTTCCTTGACGGACCAAGTCGGTCAGCGCACCCAATGTCTCTTCAATAGGAATCTCTGGTGAGGGGCGGTGGAGTTGATAGAGATCGATGAAATCGGTTTGCAATCGGCGTAGCGAATCTTCGCAGGCACGTATCAGATGCAGTCGAGAATTTCCTCGTTCATTGGGGCCTGGGCCGGTAGGATAGTGGGCCTTGGTAGCCAGCAATGTTTTATGACGTCGTCCACTGCGCGCCAGTGCCTTGCCAATAATCCGTTCGGATTCGCCTCCATTGTAGCTATTGCTGGTGTCGATCAAGTTAATGCCCTGATCGAGAGCCAGATGGATCATCCGGTCCGCCTCATCTTCGGCTGTTGGTTGACCAAAGTTCTGAGTGCCCAGGGCTAATGGGGCGATGCGAACACCAGTCCGGCCTAGCAAGCGATAATTCATGCTAAATTCCTAAAGGTCAGCCTTTCATGTTCACCACACACCGAAAGCCCAAATGACAAGCCGAACTATCGATCATCTCTGGTGAACGGGCCGCGGGCCGATAGCGCAGGCAATAGTTGGGCGCGCAGAGGTGGGAGCCACCTTTGATTACCTTGCGTGGTATTTTGATATGAGGTTGGGCAGGATCGTAGCTCTCCTCTTTACGCGCACCACGGGGATTTTCTGGCGCACAGCAAGGGCTACGAGGCGCTTCATGTTGAGCTTGAAACCAATCCTGGGTCCACTCCCAAACATTGCCTGCCATGTCATAAAGGCCGTATCCATTGGGTGCAAAGGTGCCAACAGGAGATGTAGTCTCGAAGCCATCCTCTTTTAGATTCTGCCACGGGAATTCTCCCTGCCATGTATTGGCCATCATCTTCCCTTTGGGCGCAAATTCATCGCCCCATGAGTAGGTGGATTTTTCTAACCCACCCCGGGCGGCAAACTCCCATTGAGCCTCTGTGGCCAGAGTTTTCCCGGCCCATTTGGCATACGCTTCTGCATCTTCATAAGCAACATGAACAACTGGATGTTTGTTTAGCTTTCGTAATGTGGATTTGGGGCCTTGGGGATGCTGCCAATCTGCGCCAGGAATAAAGGCCCACCACTGTCGCCAATCCTCGGGGCGCCAGAGGGGAACTCGCCCTTTCGGCTTCTGGAAGACCAGCGAGCCAGGAACAAGCATTCCTGGCAAGGCACCAGGATACATGGCCGGGTCAGGCTGACGTTCGGCGTACGTAACGTAGCCTGTCTCCTTAACAAAACGTGCAAAATCGCGATTGGTGACCTGATGAGTATCCATCCAAAAACCCCGTACTTTGACCGGCCGCTCAGGCTGTTCTTCAGGATAAAAGGTATTGGACCCCATTGTGAAATCTCCCCCAGGGATCCAAACCATGTTAGGAAATGGGGGATGGTCAGACGATTGGGACTGCTGGGGGCTTACTTTCGTGGCTTGTTGGGCCATTATAGTTTCTCCAAAAGTTTGATGAACCCTTTGTAATGCTTGGTGCAAATATCTACTTTTGCGTTAATTATAGCATATCCCTAAGCGGGCGTAGAATCACTTCAAACGACTCCATCCAGTTGGCCATTCAATGGGGAGACGACAGAGGCACCAATCACAGCTTTCGGGATAGTGTGGAACTAATTCTATAACCTGAAAGCGACCTAGGTTCGCCAGTTCATGAAGATCTACCTGACCCACTTGGGCATGAAGTGCCAGGGAACGCGGAGAGGCCCACTCTGGCTGAAGTAGAAATTTACGTTGATTAGGGATCTTGCGGCTGTTATTCACCAAGTAAACAGGATGGGGATACCAACGCAAGTCAACCTGACCATGGGCAACCGGTTCGTAGAGATAAAAGCGAAATTGAGCACCCAATTGCTGATGGTAAAGAACATAGGGTTCGCCTTGATTTTCGGCTTCAAGCCACGCCAAGGCCTGGTGTAGACCACTGAACGCACCATGATCACCACCGATCGGAATTTGCCCTCGAGCGGCCTGTGCGGCTGGCGGCAGGAGAAGAAGGAACCAGCACAAGATAAGCATCCTCAGAATGAACGATTGCCCAATCCAAATCAACCGATTTGGCAAAGACAGATAACTCGTGATGGATCCACCTGCCCACCCTACCCCAAGGGCAAAAGGAAGAACCAAGGGCAGCAAATAACGATCCCAGATCTCAACGCTGGTCATGACATGAAGAAAGAGAAAGCCGACAGACCAGAGGAGGAGCAAGCTGGGTAACGAAGAAAGGAGATCCGCTGAAATGGGGATACTGTGCTTACGCCTCCGCTGCCAGATCGCAACAACGAGTCCTATCGATAGAATGCTGCCAACCCAACTGGCTGGATCCATCATGTCCGCTATCCATTGAGAATCTGCCTCAAGGCCTACTAGATAAGATAGCCAGCGACCCCACTCTTGAAGCCGCGACCACCAAGCCGTTGGTGGGAGGAGAGTCAAGCTTTCATAGTTGCGAATGCTTAAATCCCAGGGGGAAGGGGCAACAGCCCAGCGCAAGCTATCCCAATAGAGAATAGGCAGAATTATCACTAGTGTGCCAGCAGTGACTTTGAGCCAATTTTTTGAGCCTTCCCTTAGTTGCTCTGGGTGGGTTGAGGCAGAATACCTACCCCTTTGAGAGAACCAGAGAGTACCGAGAATCAGCGGGAGATAGAGAATACCCTGCTGCTTGGTCATTATGGCGGCACCAAGCCACAAGCCAGAATAGAGGGGCCGTCCCAAAACTGCCATGAAGAGGGACAATGCACCGGTTAGGAGCAACTGGGGATCGGTGTAAACTGTGGCAGCAAAGCTGATGGCGTAGGGATTAAATGCGACCGTGATGGCGGCAAAGATCGCCGCCGTATTGCCCCAAGCACGCCTAGCTGTTCCTGCAATTACTGGAATGAGCAGGGTGCTAAGCATGAGATTGAGCCAACGAGCGCTCCACTCCGAGATCCCAAGTAGTGCGAATGTGGTTGACAAGAGCCAGATAAAGAGAGGAGGCTTATCGGGCCAAAGGGTCAGAAAGAAGCGATCTTCCTGTAGAAAGTGAATGGCCCACAGGCCATAGACTGCTTCGTCCTCGCGAAAGGGAAAGCGATCCATGAGGAGCACTCGGAGGCCTATGCCTGCCATTGTGAGGAGTAAAATTGATTGTGAAGTATTAATACGGCAATTAGCCATCTATGACAGTGCTGAGCATATAAGGAGGTTGACAAGTTTGAAGATTTTGTCGGGGCGTGTACGCTGGATCTGGGTGTAGGAGCAACATTCAGTCAACAAAGCGGTATTTGATCAAGGTATAGAGCGTGATAAAACCATCACGCCAACTAATTTTCTTGCCTTCGTGGAATGCTCTCCCGTGATAGCGAATAGGTACCTCGAAGATATTGTGCCCTCGTTTGATGATCTTTGCCGTTAGTTCTGGCTCGATTTCAAAGCGGCGGCTGTGGAGGGGCATGTGGGCAACGACCTCTTTGCGAAAGCATTTATAGCAGGTCTCCATATCGCTGAGAAAGGTCCCATAGAGGAGGTTGGTGATAATGGTTAGCCCTTTGTTGCCCACCATATGACTCAGGCTCATGGCCGAGCGTGGCCCACCTAAGAATCGGCTTCCGTACACCACCGATGTGGTGCCTTCTAAGATGGGGATAAGAAGATTGACATAGTCGCGGGGATCATACTCTAGATCGGCATCCTGAATCACAATGATGTCACCGGTTGCGTGTTTGAAACCGGTTCGCAGGGCTGAACCTTTCCCGCCATTTTTTTGATGATAGACAATTCGCATATCGGCAGGAAGGTTCTCTCGCCAATGCTCAAGGATTTCACGGGTCCCATCTGTAGAGCCATCATCCACGATGATGATCTCTCTCTCCAAATCAATGATTGAAGCGGGTTGGGATTGAGCTGACTGAGAGATATTGCAGGTTAACTCCACGTCCCGCACCCGCCGTATAATCTCCTCTAGAGTTTTGTATTCGTTGTAGACAGGGATGATGATGGATAATCGCACTTCGCTTTGGTTTACCTTTATGCTCTGCGCTCTTTGTAAGTCATTGTTTTGACTCTCCTATACCTAGTGCTGCAATGGGTGCCCAACCATAATATAGACCAAGCAACTTTGGACCAAGCAACTTTGGATCAAAGGACAACTGACCCTCTACTCATGAGCCTGATGGGCCAGAATTATCGCTTCAGCTACCGCCTTCATCGGTTTACGGTTGTTCATGCTCATCTTCTGAATCCGACGAAAGGCTTCGGTCTCACTTAAGGATTGTGAATCCATCAAAATTCCCTTGGCCCGATCAACCAACTTGCGTGTAGCCAATGTTTCACTCAGATCATCATTTTCTCGCTCCAATGTGCGGAATTCGCTGTAGCGGGCAAGTGCAACTTCAATGGCCGGCGTCAGATCGGTCTCTTGAAAAGGTTTGACAAGATATCCTGCCACACCAGCTTGACGAGCACGCTGGACCAGTTCCTGCTGACTGTAGGCACTGAGAAGAAGGACCGGTGCAATCCGTTCCTGGGTTAGGAGAGCCGTGGCTTCAATCCCGTCCATATCGGGCATCTTTATATCCATAATCACGATATCTGGTCGAAGCTCTCGTGCTAAATTGACTGCACTGCGCCCGTCGCTTGCTTCTCCCACGACCAAATAACCAAGGTTGGTTAACATTTCGCGCAGATCCATCCGTATTATCGATTCATCATCTGCAATTATGATGCGCGTTCGGTCCACGCTATTGCTCCTTATTCATGCATTATATGTATCTAAGTCAATTACACTCAGGTCAATCACATCTTGGTCAATACGACGACTGCATGTGAGCCTTTAAGGCTCTTTATTTGTGGCTAATTCCTTAACGTCTATTGAGCCATATGTTTTACCCTAAAGAGCCCAAGAATGCAAAGTGTGAAGGACCATATTCTCAGGCTTGGCATAAATCAACAGTTTTTTCTTGAGTAGCACTGTTAATTAATCACGATCGCTAGTATGAATAGCTCGAAATATCAAGGATATATCCTTCGGTCCCATCGCAAGAGACTATAACCAAACAGAATGACATTGCGATCTGCCCTAAAAAAATAGGGATTAGAAGATTACATTGATGAATACGGAATAAAATCCGTGCAATCTCTGAAATTTTTGTTCGATTTTCATCCCCTGTTGTGGAGCTTGTTACATGTTTAGGAACGAGAATTATATAATTTGGTCATTTGATAGGGCTAAACCTGATTGAAACACATAAGCTATTTACGGCTCATTCCTTAACTACTGAGTATAAATCATTGAGAACTGGCGCTCAGAATCCGTTTCGGGAACTGGATTACTGCCTGGGTATTAAACTTGTTATCACAACCAGTGGTATGGATGGAGTCAAGTTCAGCACCAACACCAGCACCAGAAGAGATTCCGTTGGTCAGTTCAACAGCGTGCTCCCTTTCTGGCATTTCTTGTAGAGCATCTGATTGTACTTTGAATTGAGCTTCTGGCGCAGAACGCTCAATGTGCCATGAACCTTTCAGATCATCGGTTACCAAGGTGTTTACTATTTGTAGACCCAGGCTTTGAGAATCTTGGGCATCAAAGTCATCAGGAAGGCCAATACCACTATCTAGAATCGTCATCTGAACGGAATTGCCCATATCCTCCAGGCGAATTTCAATCTCTCCGTCCTCCTGACCGGCCAAACCATGTTCAATTGCGTTAAGCAGCAATTCATTCAATACCATGGCCGTTGCCGTGGCTTGTTCGGCAGGTAGATGAATATTGGGGCCGGTTACCTGAATACGAATGGCGTGTTCTGGCTGCAAGACGACCTGAGATACCTGGTTGACAATCCTTTGGCAGACCTCTCGTATGTTAATTGGTTGATGCTCGTCCTGGCTCAAAAACTCATGAATGACAGACATGCTTAGGATACGATTGACAGCCTCACCAAGTAATTGAGTGGCTTCCTCCGTTGCACAACGCCTAGCTTGCATCCGCATGATGGCCGCAATCGTCTGCAAATTGTTTTTAACCCGATGGTGTACTTCTTGGATAATGGCCGATTTAACATTTAGCTGACGCTGGCTTTGTACGGCATCTGTTGCATTGTGGATGAGAATGAGCGCACCATCAGTTGTTTGGCCGCTATTGCTAGAAGGGTGATGCTTATCTCCACCAGTGAGTTGCTCGAATCCAGCCTTTAAACGATTCCATCCCCAGGAACGTTTTGGTGCATTCAAAGGTACCGCCCCTCGAATCCACACCCGGCCATCTTCTGTTTCGCTACGCAGTTGAACGCAACGATGGGCATCAAAAGCTTGATCAGAAATCAGACCGTCACTCTCTTCCAGATTGGTAACATCCTGCCCTCTCATATCGGTTAAGCGCCCCACAGAGCGAAAAAGATTGTTGGCTATGCCGTTCATGTATGTCAACCGACGCTCTCGTCCCACCAAGTAGATCCCGTCATAAGGCCCAAATCGGCGGAGGACACCGGGATTTTCAATTTCACCTCGGGTCGCCATGAGCTGAAGCCAGTAGACAACTCGGCGAAAGTTGTGATCACGACGACGATGACGTTCATGCTCAATCATGTTCGTCTCTACAACCATAGAGGCAATCACCTTGCCAATTGCATTATAGATAGGAAAACAGTCCTGGATAACAGGTGCACCGCTACTCAAAAGCTGCTTTTGATAGCGCCCTCGACTGCCACTTCGTAACGTATGTAAGAGTGTTGGTTGATCTTCCTGGGTAAATAAACGGCCAGTAATATCATTGCGATAAGGCGAAGAGATTGAGTGGGGTTTAACGTGCTGCAAAACCAACGCCTTTTGGGTAGAGAGGAGTGCACAGAGAAGAATATCGGCCCGAGAGATGTCAGCAACCAATGGAAGAGACTCTTCTATCTGAAAGAGTAGATCAATATCTCGGTCAGTTAAATTGATGCACTGTTGAAGCCGGGGATCCATGGTGCTTGAGTCGCTATGGTTGACAATAATTCGTTGTTGGATTGATCAATTGTTGAATTTTTAGTCGAATGTCGCAGAATCCTCTCAGCATTGGAAGTTTGCTCATTACAATCTGACTCTAGTGGGGGAGCCGAGGCTCTCCCTAGCTAAGAAAGTCGACCTACTCTAAGAATCATCCGATTTCAATGTCAGATCCTGGAAACGGCTTATGTTGAATGAATAGTCAGATCACTTATTCCGTAAATGGTCTGTCTACTGCTGGCAATAGCAGGGTGCTCAGAACCCGATTTCCCAGAAGCCAAGACCCGGTTTCCCCAATTACGGGCGATTTGATTGCTGCGCCCAATGGCCTGGCTAAATGGATGACCACGTAGCCAATGGTGGAGAAAAATAGAGATACTCGGTTCGGGAAGCCAGTTGACACCCAATGCACCATTTGCGACTTTGGCACCTAACTCTAACCAAACGGGTGCTAACGAGGCGCCAAAACAGTTGACGCCAAAGATCATACGCAAGTTCAGCAGGGACGGATCTGCCTTATAATCCCTTAGCAGTGGCCCGAAAGTCTCTTTGCCCACCATCTCTTTGCCTTTATAGCCAACCAAACACTGCTGATGTCCATGAACAAGCAACATCACATCCACAATGTGGGTTCGGCTAGCCATCTTCAAGGCGTCCGCCAACTTTTGCCCTGTAGCATCAGCATCTTCCAAAATAATGACCTGATCATAGTGGCGGTAGACCCCATGCCAACGTAAGGCAATCTTGGCATATTCTTCCAGCACGAAGTCGATCAGATTCTGGGTCCACTGGGGAAGAGACAGGCCATGAATATAGCCTATGTTTTCCAGAAAGACAATTAGAGCCTGACGTTGATCCCCGTCCTGCTGGCTAGTTCCTTCAACTAAGTCCCTTTTCTCGTGCTGGAAATAGGAGGTTGACTGGCGCATTTGATCGGGCTGAACCTGCAGATGCGTTTGATCTGTTGATAGTTGATTGTTCAAAGGCAGAGTCCCATTCATTCATATAGATGGCCAAAAAAGTTCTGTCTTCCCTTCTCGGAATTTCCCAGAGTGGATGGGGCAATCAGTTGGGACAAGACTTTTCTGGCGGAGTATATAGTAGGGGATGAACTATCAAACCCCTATGAACTGCGTAACGCTTATCACAATTAATTTTCTCGAAAAAACCGTACCTGAAAATCGTCGGTCAAGGAATCCATGGTATTAGATAGTTGATTCCACTCATCGGATAAAAAGATTCGCCGAGCTTTCTCAACGCTATCCACTTCACCGCCGCTCAAAATCTGGGGTTCGTCTCCCCAGATATTAAGGTACACTTCTGAGAATTGGAAACCCAACTTGGATAGACCTGGGGCCAAACTGTTCGCAAGAAATTCCTGGCATTCCCGTTCTTTACCGGTGAGCATATTATATGTAATCTTAACTTTTACTTTCATCATACCTCCACTACAAAAAGTATATCGTAATACAAGGATTCAACATAAGGAACATTCTTAATATAAGGAATCAACATAAGGAACATTCTTATGGATACGTCGGCTATGGATTGGCAAGAAGCGCCAACATCTGATCCAATCGCATGGCTGAATCCTCCCGAAAGCGCGTGACCGTAATACGCCGAAAAAGGAGTACAGCACCAACGAGGCCCACAATTTCCAACCCAAAGACAATAACATATCCGGCAGTTACGTTGTTAGAGAGCTGATAAGTAACATCCCGAATCAATCCACTGGCAATTGTCCCCAAGGCCTGACCCGAAAAGTTGGCAACACCCCATGCTCCCATATATAGACCAGCAGCCTTGGGAATAGTCATCTCTAGCATAAAGCTCAGATTGCTGATGGTCATCAACCCGCCACCTAACCCCAATAGAAAGATGGACCACTGAAAAAACGGAATGGTTTTCACTAACCCTGAAAAAATGATAAATCCAAATGCAATCGCTGCTAAGATCGCCCCTATATTGGCGCAGCTCTTTTTGCCTAATTTGCGAATTACATAAATGCCACTCACTAATGTCACCAATACACCTATGCCCCAAATTGCCGTTAAGCGAGATGTTTGGGAGACGTCCATCTCTAGCACTTGCCCACCAAAGGGCTCTAATAACACGTCCTGGGCATGAATGCTAACAAGTACTAGCAGTAGATAGAAAAAAAAACGTCTTGCTGACGGATTCTCCACCAGCAGCCGATAAGCCAATATGGGATTGGCAGATTGGACATCAGCCCCATTCGTAACGCTGTGATTAGGGCCTTCAATGTTGGCACTTCCAAACAGTATCAGAAAAGTAGACAATGTCCACACCGCACCGAACGCCGTAAAGAGCGCCTCTTGACTAAAGTCTGTCAACGATCGCGAGAGCATAATGCTGACCAGAATCGATGAAAGAATCATCACCGTCCACATAATGCTAATGGTGCGGCTGCGCCAACCCTCATTTTCACCGCTAATCTCGCTAATCAGAGATAGGTAGCTAACGGATGCAATGTTAACCCCAAGCCCCCAAGCCGTGAACGCCACAATTGCGGCCATGAGACCAGGGACAAAGTCAGTGTTCATCAAAAACGCCGCGTGGGCGGTAAAGTAGCTTCCAAACGAAGCAAGTAATCCACCAATCAGAATCCACGGTGACCGAAAACGTCCCCATAAAGGATGTGAATCTGCCCAATTGCCTATGGCAACCTGGATGGGTGACAACAAATAGGGCAAGGAAATCAATAGACCGACCAAAAATGCAGAAAAGTGCATATCTGCAATCATCACGCGGTTAAGGGTACTGGTTACAGGGACGACGGTAACCGATACACCTACATGAACCATTGTCAACTGGACGACCTTGCGCCAGTTCATTGAGTTTCGTCCAAGTAGACAACTTGGGCTGTGGTCTCTACAAGATTTTGCTCCATTCTCTCATAATCATTAAAGTATTCTCGCTCGTAGGATTGCCCCTCAAATTCACCCGTAAAGAGCCACCGCTTTTCGTAGCTAAGTGAAAGCAACATACCTGTATCTCTTTCATGGCAGGTATAGCCTTGATAAACAGTGGTCCATCCTTCACCCTCTTCCACCTCCACCTCATAGGGACCAGAGCAGTCCGCGGCCACTTGTCCACCGCTCTTCAGTTCATAGATTTTGTAAGCTTCCTCAAGCTGTGGGCCTTGCCAATATTGATAGAGAAAGCTATCGTTTTCTGCATAGTTGCGTTCCAGACCCGTAAATCGGTTGACTTCAAAGACCCACTCATCGGTAGAAAAGCAGGTCTCATCCCATAAAACTCGGTGATCCATGCGCAACCACTGGCCTCCCGATAGCTCGCCTACAGATGCTTCCACTGTAGCCGTACATTCACTGATTTCGCAGCGCGAGGAACCACATTCCCACTCTACATCCCACCTAGAGAAGAGATCTTCACTATAGATACTTTCTGATGTGGGAACATCTCCAGTGCTGCCAGCAATGCTTATGACTGTGCTAGCCACCCATGCGGTGAGTCCTGCCTCATACTCCTCAGACTCATCACTGGTGCAGCAGATTTGCCACCATTCACCATCCTCACTACGCCCTACAATATCAAACTGACTCTGAGGGCTTCCTTTGCCGATGATGGGGAATTCAAGGCCAGGACCTTCGCGTAAATTGGCCCGGCTTCCTTGGGTAATGACCGTGGCCCGAATGGTAGAAGGGGTGATTGAATCATTCTCTGGTACAGAGTTTGACGCTAGGTCACCAATGATTTGGCTGCTGAAGTTTGGTTGGCTATTCTGTATATTCGGGAAGGTCATACTGACCGAAGTGCAGCCGCTTAAAAGCCATATGAGGGCTATGAACAAGAAATGAGTGGGAATCGTGAGCTTTTTGTACATGCTTGGTTTTTTTAAGGTATAGGAAAGTATAAAAGTCAGCCAGAAAATATGTCCAAATTCTGGTTGAAAGCGAACAGCTGATTAGCTGCAAGCTTTTTAGATAGGGAACGATTTTCGATTGCGAACAACTGAATTTTAAAGCGTAACAAGAACATTATCGAACATACCCAATTCATCCAATGCTTCGTGGGCATACGTATGAACAAGGTAATTGGCATCGTTTAGATATTGAAACAAAAGCGGAACCGTTTCCATTGTATTAATCTTGCGTAGCGCATACGCAGCACGGACCCGGGGACCAGGGTGGGTTTGGCCTAATACACTCCCGAGAACCTCTATAGAATGATTGCCCAATAGAACAAGTGCATCCGCAGCAGCCTGTCGAACAAATCCCTCTTCGTCGCTTAGCAGAGGAGCAATCTCGTGTGCCCAGCTTCCTACCATATCCGGGGCAACTATCGCGCTCATTTCAGAAGTAGAATTATCTAAGCGGCTATAGATTTGCCCTATAGCTAATGCCGCCGCGGCTCGAATTTCATCATTCACGTCTTGCAAGGCGGAACGCAACAGAGGAATCGCCTCTGCCCCGCCGCAAAGAGCTAATGCTCGAATCGACCACCAACGCGCTTCATTTGGGTCGATATGGGCTTGGTGACTAATTGTCCGATCGCTTGCCAACGCGATTAGTCTCGGTTCTGCCTGAGAAGTAAGCATTTGGCAAAGCCAATCGGCTTTGTCGTCCTCCCCCCTTTTTATCGCAGAGATGAGTTGCTCAAGGACTGTTTCCATAAACGCGGATCCATTGAAAATTGCTCTCGGCGGCTTTGGTGGTGTCTCGAGTGCCCCCAATCAAGCCAACTGCCCCCGGAGGCAAAAGTGGCGTAATTTCGTGAATCGGTGCACCATTCACGTAGAAGCGCAAAAATTCACCCTCGTCTTCGATAGCCAATATATTCTCCTCGCCTCCCTGGTTCACAGCATATGTCGGTAGCCACTCTGTAACGGTTATCCACTGTCCGTTCTGATGAAGCTGTAGCTGAGATTCTCCGCCGCTATCAATTGTAAAAAGATAAAAGTTCAGCTCATCCTGATAGCGTCCTAGCAGGCCTGCATAGCCCTGAGGAGATTTATCTAGATCAACCAGGACCTTTACACTTGTCTCTACCCGAAATGGTGGTGTCAATTCAACGCCAAGCGTACTCCAGGCTGCGTACCCAGGGGCCACCCGTATTCGATAGACGTTTTCATTTGGTAAAAAACCCATGACCCATCGTTTATCGGTCGGTGCATCCTGGGCTAGGGGCAAATTGGGGCTTGTAAAGTATTTTTCTAATAGAAGCTGAAGAGAGGTGCCACCCACAACGACTTGGGATGAAGGCGTCATCGGAATGGGCGATGGTGTTGGGGACACATCCTGTTCTGTCTGGGCAGATCCATTCCAAATGGCTAGGATAGGAAAAACAGTACCGATTCGTTGAGAAGCAGACGTCAACGATTGGGCGAAGTTGATCCGCATGGCTGAGGTATTGGATACTCTAAACGCAAGCAGCACTAATGTGGCAGTTATAATTGCAAGCGTCCAAAGAAACATACCTGGTAGAACTGGGGACACACTTTCTGAAGTGTTTGGTGGCCTTTTAACAATTTTTTTTGCTGTGTGTCGAGGCGTAGATAGTTGGACTTCGGCTCGCTTCTCCGCACTAATTTGATTCGTTATTCGGTGCTCTTCAAATGCTTCCACTAGATGATTATAGCATCGGACTTATATCGCATCCAAAGTCTGACAATCATTCTGTACAAAATGCCTTACGGAGCTTTTCGGGCCATCTATACATGTGCCAAACCAAGCGTGACTAGTGCAACGCACTCTCGTCACCAAAGCTAGATATTTCTCGCCTGTCAGATAAATGGCAAGATTTGAGAATATGGGATAAAATAATGATATCACACTGAAATATCGTAGTATAAGGAATAACCATGCGTCTTCCCCAAACATTGATTTATGGATCTTTTATTGCACTGTGTGCGGTCCTCTATTTTCTTCCCCGCCCCACCATTAATTTTGCCTTTGCAGCATGGCGTAGTGCAAGTCAGGAAACAAATACCTACTCTGCACCCCTGGCTGATGTCATAGCACCTCCAATTGGTATGCGAACGACTAGTGATCCGATTGAACTTGGCATTGAGCATCCTCCCCTGTATGAAAATACACTTGCCCAATTTAGCACCCGCTTTGATTCTGATCTGACACCAATGACTTTTCATTGGAATTTTGGTGATCCAAGTGGCCAAAACCGACTCCTGGCAACCCATGATGGAACTGCTGAGTACACGTATAGCTCACCCGGTGAATATACCATCTCCGTTGGCATGACTGAAGATGCTACGGGAAAGCAGACCATTGTTACCCAATGCGTCGTGGTCCGTCCAGCACCCATCGAGAAGTTGAGCCTTACATCCACCTCAAGTCCAGATTCATCGACCAATCAGCTCTCTTTTATTGTTCAAGCAGAATCGGGCAACATTGAATCGTTCGAGTGGTTTTTAGGCGACCAAACCCATCGCAAGACAGAGAACAACTATCTGCCCCACACTTATCACAGACAAGGTGCCTATGTGGCTAGAGTAAAAGCGATAGGGCCTGCTTATAGTAAAGACCACTGTGGTGATCCAGAACAAATGCGCTCGACTGTCACAGCCCATACGCTGGCTTTGGTTCAAATGCCTGCGCCCGCGGAAGGCTCACAGCTGTCGGTTAGGAGAGGAGGAAAGGCGCTACCCGGTTCCGTTGCTGTAGGAAACCAAGTTGAGTTCTATGTCACAGGGCTTTCTCCAGCCGAACAATACGATTGGCACTTAGGGGATGGCTCTCACATATCGTCCTCTGAACCCGTTATCAACTATGCCTACCCCGTCGGAGGCGAGTATGTTGTTTCGGTTCTGCTACCTGATGTGGAATCGCCCCAAGCAGCCTATACCATTTTCAATGTTTTGGATACAAGTCTTTTTGTGCCTGTACTGCTCAATAGTGGTTCCGAGCCAGATGGAACATCCCAATTGACGCCAACACCAACGCTGACGCCCAACCCCACCAGCATACCTACCCAAGAAGCAACCTCCGCTAACACACCAGAAACAGAGCCTACACAGACAGGAGGCACGATTACGCCCACTAGTACTGTAACAAGCATACCCTCTACTACACCCGCGGCAACAACGTCACCAGAAATGACAATGGCTCCAGATGCTACGGCAACGCCAACCTTCACGTCCGTGCCCAGTGGAGAAGGTACGCTTGTTCCCACATCAACGCCAACGGACGCAGATGGCACCTCATTGATTCCACCTACACCAACCCCGTCCCCAACGCCAACTGGTGCGGATGGCACCTCATTGATTCCACCCACACCAACCCCATCCCCGACCCCCACAGATGCAGATGGCACATCGTTGATCCCGCCTACACCCACGGATGATGGGGGGACATCCTTGATTCCACCGACATCCATGGGGCCAGGCATCACATTATTACTACCTCCCACACCTACGCCAGGTTAATCTTCAGTCTGGCCAAGGATGCGATTCCTTTACCCTCCCAAGGCAACAAAAAAATACCCTATAATTTGTGGCTATTACATAAAATGACAGATGCGTAAGTGACCTATAACCTGTTATCCTGCATGAAGGAACTTAGTCAATCGTTACAGAGGCATTTCTTCAGCCGCACAATGCAATATTATGATTGTGTTTTATTCCAGTCTATTGCCCAAGTCAGTAATGCGCACTTACGAACGAGAATTTGATAGAACCAAACGAAAGCTCTCTCATGTACCCGAGATAACAGGATCGAAGTTTCGGGTCTTATTTGATATTGATTTCTTAATGAAGGTAGGATCCTCTCTAACCTAGTCAGCCACTACCCATACAGCAGTAGACAGAGAAGAACCTCTATGTTGTACACGTTCTGCTCTACTGACTTATCCTCCTGCCCCAAATACTTCGCCAGTAAAGTCTTGTCCCGGCTGTTAACCCATCTTCTCTGGAAAATTCCGAGAAGAGAGGACAGACTTTTCTGGTTACCTATGCAAACGAACCCAAACTGAAGCGATAGTCCTGGCAAGGTACTCTTTTTGGGGATCCACACTTTATGGTCGCCTAGAACTTATTTTCAGTAGTTTTTCATGGATCAAGCGGCACCAAGGAGAGTGAAAATGATCCTGCTAATCCATCTGAACTTGTCTCCCATTTTCAGGGCAGACATTCACGCGTCTAGCCGCGCCACGGAAGGATGAAAATCGAACAAAGATTAGAAGATTGTGCAGATTCTTAATCTTCCTAATCTTTTCATCTTTGTTTATTTACAGGGCAGTGCGCAATGTCAGTACTCAGGGCACCGAAAAATCTGCCATATTATTGCACTCTACTGATTCTGGAATGAGCCAACTTTTTCCTGCATGACGCTCAGCTAGTCTTTCCATAAAAGTGGCCTGTATTGAAGTATGGATATTCAAATATTGTTTTTCCAACGTTCAGACCAGACAGGTTTTCAAAACCTATCTGGTCTCTGGAAATTTTTCTTGAAGACTTATCGATAAGAGATGACCAATAAATTTAAGGAGTACAACCTGATGAAAAACATGGTTTACAGTAAAAGAACTACGTCCATGTTGGCCGCATTCCTTGTAATTGCCCTGATGTGGCTCCTTCCCCAGACGGTACATGCCCAAAGTATTGAGATCGAAAAGCGGATGGTGACGCCCCCAACCGTCACCGCCGGAGGGCTAATTAGCTTCACCATCCGCATTACAAACAGCGGCGGGACCGCCATTACGACCCTCCCCGTAACGGATACATATGACCCAGCCTACCTATCCTTTGACCCGGTTGCGGATGTCACCGGCCCCAATCGAGCCGATGACTCCATCGATGACGGCATCATCAACTGGAGCAACGCCATACTCTATGATGGTAGCAATCAGCTCGATCCCAATGAGCGCCTAGACTTAACCGTCGTCTTTGCCGCCAGAAGCGATACGGTCAACCTGCCTGGCGGGGTCGAGTGTGAATCAGCAGGCTATACCTATAATGTGGCAACGGCCAATGGAATCAGCGATTGTGTAGAAGTCCCGATTGCTCCAGGGGAGGCTAAACTTAAATTGGGCGACCTGATCTGGCATGACATCAACGGCAATGGCACCCAAGATGCAAATGAGCCAGGTATCGATGGGGTTCTGGTCAATCTCTATGAATTAGATGGTACATTAAACCGTATGCCAGCTTCCCTTGTAACAGCGACCACCATCACGACCGGCACAGGCGGTAGCGCGGTGAGCGGCTTCTATGAATTCGAGGCCATCAGTGGCCGCAACTACGAGGTGGAGATTGATGCCAGCAACTTTGCCCCTGGTGGTCCGTTAGAAGGCTTTGACATTGGCAGCGACCAGAATAGCAACCAAGGTCTGACCATTGGGGATACAGTCATATCACGAACGGTTGCACAGCTTTCAGTCAATGATGATACCCTGGATTTTGGCTACTACTGCCGCTACGATCTAGCTCTGATCAAAGAGTTGATACCCGGTCAGCCGTCGCTCGTTCAATCAGGGGATCTGGTCTCTTACCTGATAACGGTCAAAAACCAAGGCACGATTAATTCCGGTCGAGTTACAATCTTTGATCAGATCCCCACTGGTATGAGTGCCAGGGCTGTCAACATGACGTCCGATGGCCTGGCACCAGGTGGTGATGTGGCACTTCTTGACTTTACCTCCCTTTCCCTTTCAGCAGTGATCACGGATTTGGTTCCCAATGGAACAGCCCTCATTACCTTAACCGTGGAAGTTGTGGATGCCAACATGGCCCCCTTCCGCAATTGGGCTGAAATCACAACCGATAGCGGTGACGACATTGACTCGGACCCAGGTGACAACAATGGCAACGATAATGGCGCGGGGGATGGGGGGACCGGTGGCGACCCTGTCGTCGATCACAACGATATCGATCACAACCCACCCAACGATAATCGCAACGTAGATGAAGATGATAGCGATTATGCCGAAGTAGATGTTAACGTCAGCTACGATCTGGCCCTTATCAAAGAGTTAGCACCCGGCCAGGCATCCCTAGTCCAAGCGGGCGAAGAGGTCGACTACGTCATCAAGGTTCTCAACCAGGGGAATGTGCCGTCAGGTGCAATAACCGTACGAGACCTGATCCCGGCTGGCATGAGCTATAGAGGGGCTAGCGCCAGCGCGGCTGTAGCCGATCTGGATATCATAGGTGTCAATGGGTCTGTCTTTACCACAATCATGACCGATTTGGCCCCCAGTGGTATGGGCTACATCACGCTGACCTTACGGGTGGATGATGTAACGCAAGCCCCTTTCCGCAACTGGGCCGAGATTAGCACCGACTCGGGTGACGATGTGGACTCAGACCCGGCTGACAACAATGGCAATGACAGCGGCCCTGGAGATGGTGGCACGGGTGGCGATCCCGTCGTTAATCACAATGATATCAATCACAATGCTCCCAATGACGACCGCAACGTAGATGAAGATGATAGTGACTTCGAAGATGTAGATGTCAACATCACTTACGACTTGGCGCTCGTTAAAGACTTAGCCCCTGGACAGGGGTCGACTGTGCAATTGGGTGAAGAGGTTAATTACGTCATCAAAGTTCTCAATCAAGGGAATGTGCCATCCGGTGCCTTTACCATACGAGACCAGATTCCAACAGGTATGAGCTATATGCGGGCCTCTGTTACCGCCCCCGTTAGTGATCTGGATATTGTGGGTGTCAATGGCAGCGTCTTTACTACAGTCATGACCGATTTGGTCCCCAGCGGCACAGGTTATATCACCCTGACCTTGCGGGTGGATGATGTGACTCAAGCTCCTTTCCGCAACTGGGCAGAGATCAGCACCGATTCGGGGGATGACGTGGACTCAGATCCCGGGGATAACAATGGGAATGATAACGGGCCAGGCGATGGTGGCATAGGTGGCGATCCCGTGGTAGACCACAATGACATTGACCACAACGCTCCTAACAATGACCGCAACGTAGATGAAGATGATAGCGACTATGCTGATGTGGATGTAAACGTTGCCTACGACTTGGCACTCATCAAAGACTTAGCTCCTGGACAGGGAAGGACTGTGCAATTGAGTGAAGAGGTCGATTATGTGATCAAGGTTCTCAATCAAGGAAATGTGCCATCAGGCAGATTGATTGTCCGGGATCAGATTCCCGCCGGAATGAGTTATGTACAGGCTAGCGTCACTGCTCCAGTTGCCGATATCGATATCGTTGGTATTAACGGGTCTATCTTCACCACCATCATGACCGATTTGGTCCCCAGCGGTATGGGCTACATCACGCTGACGTTGCGGGTGGATGATGTAACGCAGGCCCCCTTCCGCAACTGGGCAGAGATCAGCACCGATTCGGGGGACGACGTGGATTCGGACCCTGGCGATAACAACGGCAATGACAATGGTCCAGGCGATGGTGGTACAGGCGCTGATCCGGTGGTGGACCACAACGACATTGATCACAATCCTCCCAACGAAGATCGGACTGTCGACGAAGATGACAGCGACTATGCTGATGTGGTCATCCAGGGCGAGTTTGACTTGGCCCTTCGCAAAAGCATAGCAAACGGCCAGGCTGCGAGCGCCAATCCTGGTGACGCAGTGATCTTTGCGATTACTCTCTTCAACCAGGGCACGCTAGATGCCTTCGACATCGACGTCATCGATTACATCCCAGCAGGGTCGGCCTACACCTCGTCTAACGCTGCAACGGTCACCAACAGCAGCGCCAGCAATCCCATTGTGATCACTGACAACGGCGGTGGGGCCTTTGAGATCGATTCGCTAGCAGCAAATGACAGCATCACCTTCGAGGTTACCTTGACCATTGATGTGGGCTTCCAAGGCAACGCTCTACGCAACTGGGCCGAGATCGCGGACGCCTCTGATACGGATGGCGGCACTACAGCCACTGATGTCGACAGCACGCCCAATGGCACCAACTTCAACGATCTCGGTGAAACCGACGACCTACTTGATGATGATGTGATCAGCGAGAGCGGCAAGAATGGCGGCGATGAGGATGATCACGATCCTGCCGAGATTGCTGTGCAGCAACTAGTGGCCGTGGGCAACATTGTCTGGTTAGATGATGGCGCGGGCGGTGGCATTGCTGACAACGGGATCCTGGACGGCACCGAAAGCGGCATCGATAACGTAACGCTGCTTCTCTTCAACCAGGGTGATGATCCGTTAATGGCTACAGCCATCGCCACAACGACGACGGCGGGTGGTGGCTTCTATCAATTTGACGATTTGATGCCCGGCCAATACTTCGTCCACATTCCCGCTGCTGAATTCCAAACCGGTGGCGAGCTAGTAAACCACCTCTCCTCGACCGACAACGGCACCGATGAAACCACTGACCAGACCGGCGATGAGAACGGCATCGACGATGCCGATCCAGCCACCAACGGTATCAGCTCAACCAACTTTGATCTGCAGCCCAACAGCGAAGTAACCGGTGAGGATCAAGCCAGCTATACCGGAATTTTAGATGATGACAACGTCAACTTTACGGCTGACTTTGGCTTTACCGTATCCAATCCAATATTTGATTTAGCGCTAATCAAGGTGACAGACCAAACATCAGCCCAGATCGGCGACTTGGTTACCTTTACCATCTACGTCAAGAATCAGGGAACTGTAGATGCAACCGATGTGGAGATCTGTGACTGGGTGCCAGAAGGGTTTGTGGCACCTACAACCGCCAATAATCCAGATTCTAACTGGGACTTTGTGCCGCCCTATCCTATCTATACCATCCCCAACTTGGATGCTGGGCAGACGGTTAGCTTTACGTTGGCTATGGAGGTAGATACTGATGCAACGGCCAATAACCTAACCAACCAGGCTGGCGTCCGCCAGAGCGACCGGGATGACACAGGTGCCGTGGATGAGCGGATTGATGAAGATGGCACCTTTACAGGGCCGAGTACCGTCCCGCCCACAACCAATGTGATTGATCAGCTCAACCCCACTGATGTAGATATCGATCTGGTCCCTGGCGATGATGATGACCATGACATTGCCAGCGTTACCTTAGTCGATCCACCTGGGCTAGAAGTGAGCAAAACTCTGAGCGGCACAGGTCCATTTTCTCCAGGTGTATCCATCGACTTTATCATCCACATCACCAACCCCGGGGATGTGGCCATTACAACGCTGCCGCTGACAGATACCTACGATGTGAATTACTTGACGTACGATACGGCAACCGATCCCATGAGTGCTAATCCTGCAACAGAGCCATTTAGCGACGGCAGCATCTTCTGGGCCAACGTTATCGACTTTGATGACGATAATCAGCTCGACCCCGACGAGGTACTCACTCTGACAGTCCGCTTTACGGCTCGAGCCGAGACGACCAACCTACCCGGGAGCTTAGCTTGTGAAGGACCAGGAAACACCTACAACGTCGTTATGGCTGGAGGCGTCGAATCCTGTGTGGAGGTTCCCATTGAACCATCGGAAGCCAAGCTCAAATTGGGTGACGTTATCTGGCATGATATTGACCAAGACGGTGCCCAAGATCCGAATGAGCTGGGCATCAACGGTGTTCTGGTCAACCTCTATGAGCTAGATAGTACATTTAACCGAGTTCCAGGTTCACTGATCACCACTACGACGACTACCACAGGCACTGGCGGAAGTCTCGCCTCTGGCTTCTATGAGTTTGATGTCATTAGCAAGCGCAACTATGAGGTAGAGGTTGATGCCAGCAACTTTGCCCCCGGTGGCCCATTGGCCGGCTTCTTTATTGCCAGTGACCAGAATGCCAATCAGGATCTGACTGTGGGTGCAACGGTTGCTAGTCGAACGGTTGTGCAAATTACAAACAGTGACGATACCTTGGACTTTGGCTACTACTGTCGCTTTGATTTGGCTCTGACCAAGCGTTTGGCAGCAGGGCAAGCACCCGCCATTGAACCGGGTAGCGACATGACCTTCACCATAACCATCTTCAATCAGGGTGTGGTGACGGCGACGAATATAGAAATAGCAGACTACGTGCCAACCGACTTCAGCCTAAGCAATCATGATAGCAACGGCTGGACACCCGCTGGTGGCACAGGTACAGTTACCAACAGCCTAAATGTGACCCTGACCCCAAGTGGCACAGTCGGCGCATCCACAACCGTAGATATCGTGCTAAGAGCCGATGCACTGGCGGCTGATGGGGATTACATCAACACGGCTGAGATCGTCGATTACGTCTCCTCAGTGACCGACACAGACGGTAACGATCTGCCCGATGCGGATTCAGATCCAGACAACGCTGATGGCAACACACCGGGCGAGCAGCCACCCAACTTGGAAGACAATCAGATCGATGAAGATGGCAAGAATGTGCCTGGTGATGATGAGGATGATCATGATCCGGCCATTGTAACCGTAGCCTCTGTCTTCTATAGCGTGGGTAATCAAGTCTTTGAAGATGGGAACAACAACGCTGTCAAAGATCCGACCGAACCGGGTATTCCAGGGGTGACGGTGATTCTCTTTGACCCAGGCAATACACCCAACGATGCAAGCGATGATTTGGAGGTTACCCGTACGGATACGGTAACGGATGGCCTCTACCTATTCGACGGAGTCGCCGCGGGTGACTACTACGTGAAGGTCGCCGATGAGAATTTCGAGGCTGGCGGTTCGCTAGTCGGTTATGACAGCTCCGATGATGCGCTAGATGAGGACAACCCAGAAGACGATGGCGATGGCAACGACAATGGGTTGCCCATGGATGGCATGATCGTTTCTGGCATCTTCACCTTGGGAGAACCAACAGATCCCGAACCGACTGGTGAGAATCCAGACAACGACCCCAACACGCCTGACGACCAGGAGAATCTGACCATTGACTTCGGCTTTGTGCCACCAGCTCCATCCATTGCCGTGAGCAAGAGACTGAATGGCGAGAATCCCTTTAGCACAGGAGCCATCATCTCCTTCACCATTCGGGTGACCAATACCGGCAACATTGTCATCACCTCCCTACCGTTAGAGGATCGATACCTGGGTGCTTTCATCACCTACCAAGCATTTGGGACATTTCCCCAACCGGATAGTGTAGCTGATAGCGTACTGGTCTGGAACGATCTGCTGGCCAACGATAACGATGGCTTGGCTGTAGGCGAAGCGGTGACGATTGTGGTCTACTTTGAGACTGCTGCCGATACATCTCGGCTAACAGCCAATCCGCCTTGTACGGCTGGTGGTCATGCGCCCAATGTGGCTCACTCGGTTGGCGGCATGGCTGGTTTGGTTCCGGTAATTGAAGATGCAGATGATGAGGCTTGTGACAGCGTCAGGATTCTAAAGCCGACTGCGGTTCAACTAGCCAGCGGCAGCCTAGCCCAAACGTCCAAAGGTGTTGTGGTGCGTTGGCAAGTGGCGGATGAGAGCAACGTGGTCGGCTTCTATGTTTGGAAGTCTAATGGCATGACGTCCACACGTAGCAATGAGATGATTCCGATCCAGGTCAACGGCCAATCTACGGAGACCGGAGATTATGAATGGCTGGATGCAGGTGCAACCTTAAAGCAAGGTGATGCCTATACGCTAGAAATTGTGAAGAATGATGGCATGACCACGCGGACGATGATAGATGTGGTAAGTGGAGGATATACCTTCTTGCCACTGGTGCGCGGTAATTAGTAGTTGGTAGCTGGTAATTGGTGGCTAGTTGCTGGTAATTGGTCATTCGTAACTAGCCGCCAGCAACTAGCCACTCATCCGCCGTCTTCTGCTCACTGCTGAAGTTGGTACCGAGGAGGACTTGAGGCGTGGGTCAGAGGCGTACTTGTCAGCATAACCTTTGCCGTGAATCTGCTGCAATGCTTCGTACCGAATCTGCTTCTTACGAGGGCATGCCTGCTGAATGATTAGGCATTGGCGGCAGCTATAAAGCTTAGTTTTCTATCTGACGTTACTTTTAGGAGTCTTGTATGTCTAACAACCAAATCATTCGCATTCGAACGTTGATAAATGGGTTGATGGTCGCGGCGCTGCTCGCCGGCCTCATCCCGCCACCTATGCTGACTCAACTAGCGCAGACGATGATTCCAGATTCATTAGAAGCTGTTGAGGAAACCGCCTCCAAAACGGTTTCGATGTTTAGTAAAGCAACCGGCGTTGCTCGTGCAGCCATTGGCAACGTGGCCACGAATGGAAGTGCCACCCAATCCAGCACAGACGCAGGAGGTTCACCAGGTCGCGCCATTGACGGCAACACCAATGGCAATTATGGTGCTGGCTCCGTCACTCATACGGGTAACCAGGCCAATGCATGGTGGCATCTTGATCTAGGGCAGGTCTACGATATCACCACTATTCGACTCTGGAATCGCACCGATTGTTGTGGGGATCGCCTGCAAAATTTCCATGTCTTTGTCTCCGATGTGCCCTTTAGCTCTACTAATCTCAACACAACCCTCAACCAGGCTGGTGTTGATAGTCAGCAGGTCACGACTCAGCCTAACCCAAGCGTTGAGCTAACCTTCAACCGCACGGGACGCTATATACGCGTTCAACAAGCGGGGACAAGTGTGCTATCCCTAGCCGAGGTACAAGTCTTTGCTGAAGTGCCTGAAAACCTGGCCCTGACCGGTACGGCTTCCCAATCCAGCATTTGGGATGGCTGTGGTGGCTGTGGCGCCCATTTGGGCATTGATGGCAACATCCACACCTCACTTAGTGGTGCCAACATGATTGTGACCAATGCTGACAATATGCCTTGGTGGCAAGTCGATTTGGGGAGCGTGCGTTCCATAAGCGACATCATTGTCTATGGACGCTCAGACGTACCCTGGACCAATCAGGTGATCGGTGCCTATGTGTTGGTCTCCGATACTCCGTTTACCGGCGGCACCAATCTGGCAGCCAATCGGGCTGAGGCTGACTTTGAGCATCAATTGACCGCAACGACCGAAACAGTTCCCGCCAACCTAGCTGGTCGTTATGTTCGTATTCACCATTCGATCAATACCAATCTGACTTTGGGAGAAATCCAGGTCCTTGAAGGAGCGGATCCGGGCGCAATAACAGGCGTGGCTTTCCAAGATATGGATACAGACGGTCAGCTAGATAGCAGTGAACCAGGTTTGGCGGGCATTGATGTCTATGCCATCGATCAGAACGGAACCGTTACAACGACCACCACCATCACGGGCGGGAGCTATGCCATTTCACCATCGGCCGGACTAACTGGTACGGTCCGCATCGAGTTTACCTTGCCCACAGACGGCAGCCTGGATCACCTGGAGCCGACCGTTGCGGGGCGTACAACTGTGCAGTTCGTCGATGTTTCTTCGGGTGCCACGGCCAATATCGGTTTTCATGATCCCTCGGATTTCTGTGACAACGATCCACTCATCGCCATTGCTTGTTACGAAAATGGCAATGGCGTTGGCAACGGCAATCCAGCCCTGGTCTCATTCTCTTATTCAGCGAGTGGCATTCCGCAATCCTATGGCGGCGGTGCCGAAAATCCACGTGCAGATGCGGATGTCCAAACTCTGGGGTCGGTTTGGGGGGCGGCTTATCAGTCGAATACCCAGCACCTTTATCTGGCATCTCTTCTCAAACGCCATGTCGGCTTTGCCGATGGACCGGGTTATGTCTACGTGGTTGACTATAGCAATGCCGCCTCGGCCGCACCCATTGGTAGCTTTGATCTACAGGGGGTTGCGCCTGTAAATGGCGGTTCGACAATCGACCTTGGTACCGTCTGTCGTTCGGCAGCATGCGCCAGCGATTCAGGCAATACGGGCATTGCCACCGATTATACATTGGATCCGGGTACCAATACGGCCAATCGAGATCTGGATGCATTCGATCAGATCGGCAAGGTTTCTTATGGCAACATTGATCTGGCCAACGACACCCTCTGGTTGGTGAACCTGAATCAGAGGGCGCTGATTAGTGTGGACGTTAGCGGTTATACCCCCTCTCTGAATGGTCCCGTTCCCGGCACGGTCAATCAATATTTGCTCGACAATATTGGTGGCCCGGCCTGCACCAACGGCGTCTTCCGTCCATTTGCGTTGACTGTAGAAGCAAATATAGGGTATCTAGGCGGCCTTTGCCCCGATGATCTAAGTGCCCATATTTTAACCTTTGATCCAGCGAATCCAGCAGGTAGCTTGAACAACGCGGTCACATTCCCACTGACTTATTCGCGCGAACCCTTCTGGGCCAATTCTTACAATGGCCAGCAAGAAGCCAGCACGTGGCGCACCTGGATTTCAACCTGGGCAGAGACCTCAAGCGCTGCCAATCTGGGTCAGTTTGCACCTCAGCCTATCTTATCAGATATTGAGATTGCGGATGATGGTCACCTGACCATCGGGTTTATGGATCGGTTTGGCCATCAAGCCGGCTTCAATAACTATCCCGCCATCTCTGGAAATAACAGCCTTGTATCAGGCTATATCGCAGGCGACATCGCCCATATCTGTAATGTGGGAGGAAACTATGTGCTTGAAGGACAGGCTGGCTGCGCCGAAAGCGATAATGGCTCTCAACCGCCCGATGAGGGTGATGGTGGTAACGGTAATTTTGGTGCCCGCGGCAACGATGGGTTGAGCAATACGGGTGAATTTTACTATGGTGACTACTTTGACGGCCTCAATGCGGATCAGGGTGATACCGCCAATCACCTAGAGGTTTCCACGGGTGGTCTGGGCTACTTCCCAGGCGACAACGAAGTCATCAACACCGTCTACGATCCCATTCTGATCCAAAGCAATGGTGGTCAAGGCACCTTTACACAGGGCCTCCACTGGTACAGCGCTGCAAGCGGTGCCCGCACCGATGGGTACATGGTTGTACCACAGGTTGGCACCCGTTTCTTTGGGAAAGCCGCGGGCCTGGGTGAGCCGCAAGTAATCTGTAGCGCTCCCCCCCTCGAAATCGGCAATCGCGTCTGGGAAGATACCGACGGCGACGGTGTTCAGGATCCTGGCGAACCAGCCATCACAGACGTGACTGTCGAGCTCTACGACAGTAGCAACAATCTGCTCGGCACGGCGACCACCGATACCAATGGCAACTATCTATTCTCGAGCGGGCCAGGAACAAATACGGCTAGCGCGATCTACGATATCACAGGATTGACCGCCAACACCACGGGCTTCGAGGTGCGCATTCCCAACGCAGAAGGGGGAAGTCAGCAAGCGGCGCTCAGCGGTCTATTTGTTACCCCAGCCAATGCCGATGCTGATCAGCGCGATTCAGACGGTACCCTCAACGGCACCACAGCCATTGTCGCCTTTGATACAGGCACAGCTGGGGCTAACAATCACACCTATGATTTTGGTTTTGGTACGACCCAGGTACCCAGCATCGCGATGACCAAGTTCGTCAATACGCCTTTACCCCTAACGGCAGGCTTGTCCGTCAGCTTTACCATCCGCATCACCAACACAGGCAGCATTGCCATAACGAGTTTGCCGCTCACCGACACGTACGATATCAATTATTTGACCTACGATGCTGTTGCCGATGCATCTGGCCCCAATCCGGCCAGTGATGTAACCGATGATGGATCCATCGAGTGGACCAACGTGCTCATCTATGAAAGCACCAACAATCAGCTGGATCCTAATGAGACGATGGACATTATCGTCACCTTTACAGCCAAGACCGAGACGACCGCGCTACCAGGCGGCATCGAGTGTGAAACGGCTGGTACCACATACAACATTGCCTCTGCGCTAGGCATGGAATCTTGTGTGGAAGTTCCTATCGACCCGCCAGAACCTAAGCTAACTTTGGGAGATATCATCTGGCACGATATCAACAACAACGGAACCCAGGATGCCAATGAACCGGGTATCGACGGCGTGGTAGTCAATCTCTACGAAGTGACGGGCGGCGGTACCAACTTCGTGATGTCTGCAACAACGACCACGACCAACACAGTCAGTGGCTTCTACCAGTTCAACGTAGATGCCAACACGAATTATCAAGTGGAGGTAGACGCTAGCAACTTTATTCCAGGTGGTCCTCTAGATGGCTTTGTCATCGCCAACAACCAACCCAACATCAGCGGCACCACAGTGGCCACCCAGACCGAACTCAACGTCACCACCAATGTGGATACCTTGGACTTTGGCTACTACTGCCGCTTCGATCTGGCGCTGGACAAAAAGCTGGCCTTAGGTCAATCGGCGACCATCCAACCAGGTGATGACGTGCGTTTCACCCTCACACTCTACAACCAAGGTGTCGTCACGGCCACCAACATAATCATCGCCGATTACATTCCAGCAGGTTTTACCCTCAACGACGGCAACTGGAATGGTGGTACCGTGGGTCCCGATGGGGTAAGCGGAACGGTTACGCAAACGGTGAACGCCACGTTAACGCCAAGCGGTACAGTTGGTTCAGCGACCAGCATCGATATTGTACTAACGGCGGGCGCAACCCTCAGCGGCACCTACACCAACACTGCTGAGATTGCCGACTTTGATTCGAGTGTGAAAGATGGCAGTGGTGGCAACCTGCCCGACGCCGATTCGGACCCAGACAGCACTGACGGCAATGGCGTCGGAGAATCGACAGCCTTGGTAGACGACGAAATCAACGCAGATGGCAAGAATGGGGGCGATGAAGATGACCACGACCCGGCAGTTGTTACGGTCGTATCAGCACCCGTCAACCCTTCGCTAGCTCTCGACAAACGGTACAACGGCATGGGAGACGTTAGAGTTGGTGAGACCATTTCTTTCACCATTCGCATCACCAACACAGGCGATGTGACCATCACCACCCTTCCGCTGGAAGACTTCTTCAACAATGTCTTCCTTACTTATCAGAGCGCCAATCCTGCGCCCGACCCTGTTGTTGGCGTCGAACCGAATCAGTTGCGGTGGACAAATCTGCTCGCTGCCGATCCCAACGGTCTTGGCATTGGCGAGATCGTGGAGGTAGACGTCTTCTTTACTACTCGTGCTGATACAACTCTGCTGCCAAACATGGCACCGTGTAATCATGAGGGTGAAGTCCCCAATCTGGCCAGCGTAAATGGAGCAGATGCTGGCGGCACCCCTGTAATACCTGATGCCGATGACGAAGATTGTGACAGCGTGCCGATTCGTAACCCTACGGCTGTGACCTTATCCAATCGCAGTGTGCGCCAGACATCCGATGGCGTGCTGGTGCGTTGGACGACAGAGGATGAGAGCAACATCATTGGCCTCTATGTCTGGAAATCCAGCGGCGTAGAGGCGGAGGTACGCAGTGGCGAGATGATTGTTGCCCGGAAGAGCGGCCAATCCAGTGGCTCGAGCTATGAATGGCTGGATTCAGGAACAAGTCTCCGTCAGGGAGACGTCTACGTGCTGGAAATTGTGAAGATTGATGGTTCGACTGAACGGATGGTAATTGATGCAATGAGTGGAAGGAATATCTTATTGCCGTTGGTGGCGAGGTAGGCCCCCATCCCTGGCCCTTCCCCCACCCTGGGGAAGGGAGCTTAGTGCTGGACATATTCCTATTCAATCGGTCTTCATGGTTGAAGGGCTGCAGAGTTAAACGTGAACTGTCAGGCAACTATAATTCGCCTATGGATCATCTCAATCATCCCTTCATCCTATCATCCCCTCATCTTGTTCACCCTATCATCTCCTCCTTCTCCCACCCATCCACCGTCTTCTTCTCGCTGCTGAAGTTGATGCCAAGGAGGACTTTGGCTCTTGTATCGGCCGCGTACTTGTCGGCGTAGCCTTTGTCTTTGATCTGCTGCAACCAGAGTATTTGCTCCTTCGCTGGAGGCTCAGGGAGGTCGGCGCTCTTATCAAGCTTGAATTCGAGGATATAGATGTGGGTCGGGGTCTTGACCACACAATCCAAGCGCCCGTCGTTGGTGTTGACCTCGGCATCGGTGTATTGACCTAGATAGAAGAAGACGAGATAGATGAGGCTGTGATAGTAAGCTTCGGCACTTTTGATGAAAATCTGGTAGGGAATAGTTTTGAAGATGCTCTTAATGAGGGTGATGATTCGCTCTAACTGGATGGATCTTCTCCCAATCCCACTGCTCTTCAATCCAAAGGCGGGAAAATAATTCACGCTGGCCCAGGTAGATAGACTTAATGGTCGAGAGCGTCAATGACTTGCCTGAGCGCCGCGGGCGTGACAATTCGCCATCTCTCCAGGAAAGATTCAACGAAATTATACCATACTATTCAAGGTTGCAGAGTTGCAAGGTGGCAGGTGGATTGTCAGACAGCTACAATTCATCCACGCACCACGCACCACGCACCACGCACCACGCACCACGCACCACGCACCACGCACCACGCACCACGCACCACGCACCACGCACTACAGATCACAGCCCACAAAAAGATACCCTATTATTTGAAAGGATTACATAAATTGTCTGATGCGGATTCTGGTCATTTCCTGTTATGCTGTTATCAGAAAACGAACCGACCCGCCCATACTATTCCTTTCACCCCAGCGCCATGAGCAATGATTGATTGTCTCTTTGCAGCGCATCGTACTTCTCTCTGATTTACCCGACATATGTGAATCCTCGCGAGACGGTCTATCGATTCGGGCAGTCCGTCGATTTTGCCTGCCTGGTGGAATCAACGAGATGCATCAAATAAAAAGCTTTCAGCCAGTCAGCCGTCAGCTAGGTCGGAGCGACCACTACGTGAGCAGCCAGAATTTGGCCACGTTTTAGGGGCGATTTTTATACTTTCCTATAAAAATACTCTGTTCTCAAATCGACCGCACTTTAGTTCTAGGAGTCATCAGCCCATGTTCAACCGGTTGAACCAATTTCCCAATCAGTACCGAGTTTCTCGACTACTTATCATCGCCCTGATGATCGCCACGCTAAGTGGACTCATCTCCGAGGCCGCTTTATACTCCATCATCCCACAGAGAATCAGCCCGTGGCTCGTCCATATCTGGCCAGATGCATCCACCGCCCACGCCCAAGCCACCGGACCGGGCGGCGTCGTACCAAATCTAGATCTCTGGCTGCGCGCCGACGCTGGCACCAGCACCACAAGCGACGGTGCTACTGTGGCTCAGTGGGATGACCAGTCAGGTAAGGTCAACCACGGCACCAACGGTACAGCCAGCCAGCAGCCCACCTATCGCAACAACACAACCGACAACGTCAATTTCAACCCCATCATCGATTTTGACGGGAATGACCGATTTATCCTACCCAATGGCGTAGCACCCGTTGGTACAAGCAGCTATAACGTCATCGCCGTAGCCAAGGAATCGAGCAATGCTGTGCACTATCTGTATGGTGCTGGTGCTGCTGCGCTAAATCAAGGGATTGCTCTGGGTTTTGGCGCATCGGGTATCCTCAATCATCCCAGGCACAGTAATCCCTTCTCAACGGCGAATAATACGTATACGCTGAACACGTTGGCAATTCTGGGATTCCGATATCCGAATACGGTGGGCCGACAGATCTATTTGAATAACAGACTTGTCGCCAGCGATACAGATACGGCCTCCAATATTGGTGCCAACAATCGCTACGTGGGTGCTTCACACGTCAATACGCTCTTCCTCTCCGGCGAAATGAGCGAGATGATTATCTATGCAGATTCTGTGACACTGGCCGACCTACAGCGCATCGAGAGCTATCTGGCCCTCAAATATGGCATCACCCTGAGCAGCGACAATGATGGCGACAGCACGACCTTTGAAGCGCCCAATGAGGATGGCCTTAACGAAGGCAATTATGTCAGCAGCCAGGGAACTATCGTCTGGGATGCCGCAGCCAACAGTGGGTATCACAACAGCGTAGCGGGCCTCGGTGAGGACAACAGCACCGCCCTAAACCAGCGCATCGCCCGCTCGGCCAATGCGGATGGCATTATCACCGTAGCTAGCAACAACGACTTTACCAGCGCCAACATAGAGAGTAGCCGTACCTCGCTCGGTGACGGCAACTTTATGGTTTGGGGCAACAACGGGCTGGACGCCACAAGCTGGGTCACCGACAGCGTGGCCAGCGGCTATCCCGCGGGCAAGTCGCGTCTGACTCGCGAGTGGATGGTGCAAGAGACAGGCAGCGTTGGTGCCGTCCATCTGCAGATCAACGTAGACGATCCTGAGTTGGATCTGCCAATGGTCGAAGGCGTCCTCTATCTGCTGGTAGACAGCGATATGGACGGCGACTTTGGTGATGAATCTGCCCAGACGATGACGGCCCAGGGCAGCGGGCTATACACCATCAACGACATCAACTTTGTCAGTGGCCAGCGCTTTACCTTTGCCACGCCCAACAGCGGTATCCGTGGAGTGGTCTTCCTAGACAACAACGTCAACGGCCAACAGGATACCAACGAAGAGGGGTTAGAAAACATCGTCGTGACCGCGGTTGATGCCAACGGCGTCATGTCTAGCACTGTCACCGCAGCAGACGGCAGCTACGTCTTTATGCCAGAAGCTGGTCTGCTGGGCAGCACCCGATTGGTCTTCACCCTGCCTTCGGTAAGTAGTTCGGCGGTCACGGTAATGACCCTCGGTGATGACAACACCCAGGATCCGACCGTCTTTGGCCAGGATAGTCAGACCAACGTCAACTTTGTCAATGTTGGGGATGGGTGGACTGTGGTTAACACAGGCTTTGCGCCTAAAGATCGACCCTCTACCTGCGAGGCGCCCACCATTGCCACGACCTGTTACAGCAGTGGGCCTGGTGCAGCCAACTCCGGCCTCTTCTCCTTTGACTATCCCAATGGCATTAATGCCTACAGCAGCGATGCCGCGAGCCAAGATATGGGCGCGGTGTGGGCCAACGCTCACGACAGCAACAGCGGTATCCTCTACAGCGCAGCCGTGCTTAAACGTCATGTCGGTTTAGGTCCGCTGGCCAATTTCAACGGCAGCGACACCTACACGGTGGACGGCGTCTACGTGACCGCCTATGGCCCAAGTGGCGGCACCTTTAATTCTGGTAGCCCGGGCTTTACGCTTCAAGGCGTTAACGGCATTGATCTAGGCACCGTCCAGCGTACGGTTGACAGCAACGGCACACTGGACGATGAATACGAAATACGGGCTGGTCGAAGCATCGATCTGGATGCCTTTGCCAAGGTCGGCACCGTCGGCTTTGGCGGTGCAGATATTGCGCCCGACGGAGCGCTCTGGCTGGTCAACCTCAACCAGCGCCAGCTCATCCGCGTCGACACTGCGGGCCTGCCCACCACTGGTGCAGCCGCGCCAGCTGGCAACGTCACCACCTACCCGATTAGTGATCCGGGCTGCACCAATGGCGACTATCGCCCCTGGGCGCTGACCTTCTATGGTGGCAAAGGGTATCTGGGTATTGTCTGTAGTGCCGAGACGAGCCAGAATCGGGCCGATCTGCACGTCTACATTCGCTCATTTGACCCGAACGCCCCGGCCGCAAGCGTAACAAACGAACTCGACATTCCCTTGGACTATGACCGTCAAACCCTCTATTTCACCTATCGTGGACCGATAGGGCCTAATGCCCAGTGGAATCCGTGGATAGACACCTGGCAGGTTGTAAGCCCTCATGCGGGCGAATATGCCAATCCGCAACCGATTCTTTCTGATATTGAGTTCACCATCGACGGTGACATGATTCTCGGGTTTATGGATCGTTGGGGGCACCAAACGCTCCAAACCAATCTAGAAGCCAAGCCCTTGACCTCGAACCCCAAAGCGCGTGCAAGCATCACAGCAGGTGACATAGCGAAGGTTTGTACTGACAATGCAGGTGGCTGGATCCTCGAGGGTGATGCAGGATGCCCTATACATGATCCGAATGGCTTTATGCTCAGGATAGACGGTCCTGGGGGTATCAATGCTCCGCTCGAATTCTTTTACCATGAATTTGCTGCATTATGTGTTCCTCATACGTTCCGTAACGAAATCTATGGGGGCGGTTTCTGCGTTGGACCAACGGGTCGGGACATAATATCACCTGTCTACGCCCCAGGTGGCGAAGTGACCGGTCGTGGTGCGTCGGCTGCTACACTGCGCCAACAAGGCATTCGGGTCTTTAGTAGCGAAACGGGCAGAGTAAGTAGAGCACACGTGATGATCTTACCCAACAGCCTTGCCTGTGCGGCAGGTACAACCCACAACATGGGGCAACTGGCCTGCTTCTGCCCACCGCCACCGTTGGAGATCGGCAATCGGGTCTGGACAGACTATGATTTGGACGGCGAACAGGATCCGGGCGAACCACCCATCGCAGGCGTGACGGTGGAATTGGTGAGCGGCAGCAGCGTCATCGCTACGGCCATCACCGACGCCCGCGGTGAGTATTACTTTAGCGGCTTTAGCGGTTCCGATACAGCCAATGCCAAATACAATCTGGCCATCCCGGGCATTGGCGTTTCAGTCCGCATTCCCAACGCGGACGGAGCGCAGCAAGCCCCACTGGTCGGTCTGGTCTTGACGCCATCCGATCAGGGCAGCGACGACCGCCTCGACTCAGACGCCATCCTCAACGGCGATGATGCGGTGATTCTTGTAGATACCACACCGGGCGTCATCAATCACACCTACGATTTTGGTTTTGCCCCTGACGACTGGGATCTGGCCCTGCGCAAGAGCGTGCCAGTGCAGTATGTGGCCGCGGGCAGCAACGTGGTCTTTACCATCGACATCTTCAACCAAGGCGCTGGCCCCATCGACAACATCGAGATCGTCGACTACGTTCCGGCCAACCTGAGCGTCAACGATGCCAACTGGACGCCCAATACCTTAACGGGTCCTGGCACCGTTACCCGTACGCTAACCGCCGGCAATGAACTGCCCAGCCGCGGTCTCTGGCCCGGTGAATCAGTCGGCGTTGATATCAGCATGGACGTAGCTGGTGGTCTGGCAGACAACACAGTCATCGTCAACAAGGCCGAGATCGCCAGCATGACCTCAACCAGTGGCGCGGCGATTGTGGACATCGACTCCACGCCTGATAGCACAGACGACGAGAGCAACGTCAAGGATGACGTCATTAACGAAAATGGTCTAGCTGGCGGCGATGAAGACGACCACGATCCTGCGCAGATAACGGTCACTTCGCAGACCGACATCTATGACTTGGCGCTGCGTAAGCGACTGGCCGCCGGACAATCGAGCGTGGTCAACCAAGGCGAGGATGTACTCTTCACCATCGAAGTCTTCAATCAGGGAACCAGCGCAGCCAGCAACATCACGTTGGTGGACCGCTACCCGACCGGCTTTACCCTCAGCCCTAATGACGCTACTTGGACAGACCAAGGCACGACCGCCACAGTTGACTGGTCTGGTACTCTCCAGCCTGGTGAGAGTACAACCGTAGACATCCTCCTGCGAGCAGGAACGACGCTGGGTACGCTACAGAACTTTGCTGAGATCAACACCGATGACGGTGATGATGTTGATTCCACGCCTGGTGGTGACAACAGCGACACATTGCTCGACGACGTCATCAGCGGCAATGCCACTGCCAACGCCACAGACGACGAAGACGATCACGATGTGGCCGAAGTCACCGTTCGCCGCTTTGATTTAGCCTTGCGCAAGCAGTTGGCCGCCGGGCAGCCGACCACAACCGTTAAAGGCGCAGATGTCACCTACGTCATCGACGTCTTCAATCAGGGCAGTGTCGATGCCTTTGACATAAGCGTTGTTGACTATCTTACCGATACGCTGTTGCTCAGTGAGAACGATACCAACGGCTGGACGCTGGTCGAGACGAATCAACTGGCGCGGAACATCCCCGGTCCGCTGGCCCCCAACGGCAGCGAACGGCTCACCATTACCCTACGCATCAGCGACACGGCTGTGCTCGGCCAGTTAGACAATTACGCAGAAATCGCTACCGCCAGCGATATCCCCGCGGGTCCACCCGCGCAGGACGTAGATTCCGCGCCTGACACGGTCAACGGCAACGACCCGCTGATAGATGATGAGATTCTTAATGACGGCACCAACGACCAAGATGACCACGACATTGCCTCGGTGACGATTGGGCGCTTCGACCTGGCGCTGATCAAGGAATATGTCTCCGACACCTCGCTGGACGGTAACAGTACCGACGGCATCATCGGCATCAATGACCAGGTGGTCTTCCGCATGACGGTGACCAATCAGGGTGACGTACCCGCCTACGACATCCGCGTGACCGACCACAACCCAGAAGGTATCGTGGCTGACGACAGCGATCCTGCCTACAACATGGACAATGGTTGGGTGACGGAGAGCATGATCCTGAATCACAACGTGCTGCCTGGCCCGCTCAATCCGACTGAGTCGATTACCATTGAAATCACCCTCCGCTCGGTTGGCCCTAACTCAGTTCTCTACCCGGCTGCTGGTCTCATCGGCACCCACACCAACTGGGCTGAGATCTCTTCTGCAGCCAACCTACCTGGCGGCCCCCCCGTGGTGGATGAGGATTCTCCCTATGATGAAGACCCAGCCAACGATGCTGGTGGTCAGCCCGGCAGCGCGGCTGATAACTACGTTGACGGCAACGGCACGGGTACCATCGGCGATGGCGTGGACACCACCGACGAGGATGATCACGACCCAGCCCAAGTCACGGTGCAGAACACCTTTGACCTGGCAGTCATCAAGTATCTGATCTATGACGATGGCACACCCAACTTCGACGTGCCAGAGGTGGCCGCAGGTGACGTAATCACCTACGAGTACTACGTTGAGAATCAGGGAACCGAGACCGCCACAGGCTTCACGCTGATCGAGCATGTGCCTGCTGGTTTGATTCTAAACGACGCCAACTGGACGCCAAACAACGTGGCTGGTCCTGGCACTGCTACTCGTACGTACAACACGTCGTTGCCACCGGGTGAAGTCATCACCGACACCGTTCTCTTCCAGGCTGCGCCCGATATTCAGCCCGGTCAGGTCTACACCAACATCATCGAGATCGAGAGTGCCACCAATGGGGCTGGCCTGACCGATGTGGATTCGGATGCAGACAGCAATGCCACGAATGAAACCTTTGTCGAGGACAACCAGACGCGTCAGAACTTCCGCCTCAATCCGGCTATCTTTGATGAGGACGACCACGATCCGGCTGTAGTGATGGCGGCACATGTAACGGCTATCACGTTGACGAAATCTTTGAATACGCCACCAACCGTGACGGTCGGATCATCTATCAGCTTCACTATTCGCATCACCAACACGGGGAGCATCACCATCACCTCGTTGCCAATGACCGACACCTACGATACGGCGCATCTGAGCTTTGACACGGCTGCCGATCTGACAGGCCCCAACCCTGCGACTGAGCCAGCCAACGATGGCGAAATCCTCTGGAGCAATGTCATTCAATATGATGCCGATAATCAGCTCGCCCCCAACGAAGTTCTGGATATCATCGTCTGGTTCAACACCAGGGCAGAAACAACCAATCTGGCTGGTGGTGCCTCCACCTGCGATACGGCTGGCCACACCTACAACAACGCCTCGGCCATGGGCGAATCGACCTGTGTGGAGGTCCCCATCGATCCAGCCGAGCCCAAGCTGACCTTGGGGGATCTCATCTGGCACGACATTGATAATGACGGTATTCAGGATACCAATGAGCCAGGCATAGATGGCGTGCTGGTTTACTTGTGGGAACTAGATGGCAGCAACAACCCCATCCTGACTTCGCTGATGACCACGACCACCACAACAACCAATACGGTTTCGGGCTTCTATCAGTTTGAGGTACCCAGCGGCAACAGCTATCGGGTAGAGGTGGCCAGCAGCAACTTTGATCCAGGCGGGCCGCTGGAAGGCTTTGTGCTGGGTGCCAATCAGGCCAACATCACCAACGACGCCGACCCAGACCAGACGGCACCCAACGTCACAACCAACGTGGACACGCTTGACTTCGGCTTCTACTGCGAGTTCGACTTGGCGCTGGTCAAGACGCTGGCCGCCGGACAGCCTGCCACGATCCAAGCAGGCGATGACGTTACCTTCACGCTGACCGTCCATAATCAGGGTGTGGTCACGGCGACGAATGTTTCACTGGCAGATTATATCCCCACTGGCTTCACCCTCAACGATGGCAACTGGAGTGGGAGCGGCACCGGGCCATCCACCGTGAATCGGTTGCTGGCTGGTCCCCTTACGCCCAGCGGCACGGCCAACGACTCGGCCTCGGTTGATATTGTGCTCACAGCAGGGGCAACTCTCAGCGGCACCTACACCAACACAGCTGAGATCATCACCTACACCACGTCCATTGTGGATGGGAATGGCAACCCGCTGCCCGACGTAGACTCGACGCCTGATGACACCGACGGCAATGACTCAGGTGAAACGACTGCTTTGGTGGACGACGAAGTTGCCCAGGATGGCAAGAATGGCGGGGACGAAGATGACCACGATCCGGCCTCGATAACGGTAACCTTCCTCCGTCCAACATTGGCGCTGAGCAAGCAGGTCAACACCACACCGAACGACCCAACCTTCGGCGTGGGGGAGACTATCTCCTACACCATTCGTATCACCAATACAGGTAGCGTCCTCTTGACGGTGGTCCCGCTGGAGGACCGCTACAGCGATGTATTCCTCACCTTTGTCAGCGCCAGCGTACCCCCCGATGTTAGCAGCGGGAATGGCCTTCTCACCTGGAGCGACGTGACGACAGCATTAGGCAATATCGCACCGGGAGCCAGCGTCAGCCTGGATGTTACCTTCACCACGGAGGCAGATACAACGTTGCTCCAGCCCGTGGCCCCCTGTACAGAAGCAGGTCACACACCCAACATTGTGGATGTTGTGAGCGCATTGGCGGATCCTGATGGCGATGACGGAAACAGCAGCGATGATGTGGCTGTCGTCAAGGATGCCGATGATCGGGATTGCGCCGAGGTGCAGATCCTTAACCCAACCGCGGTGCAGCTTGCCAGCAGCAGTATCAGCCAGACGCCGGACGGCGTGCTCGTGCGTTGGTCTATGGTAAGTGAGAGTGACGTTGTTGGCTTCAACATTTGGAAGTCCAATGGGGCAGAGGCAGAGATGCGAAGCACTGAGATGATTGTGGCCACCAATGCCGGGCAGACAAACGGGGCTAGCTATCAATGGCTGGACGCAGGAGCGACCCTTAATCAGGGAGACACCTACGTGCTGGAACTCGTCCATAGCGATGGTTCGACCGAGCGGATAGTGATTGATGTAATGAGCGGAGGAAATGTCTTCTTGCCGTTTGCGGCAAGGTAGCCCTGAAGGATGATTGAGATGAGCGGGGGTGAGTGATCTCCATCATCCCCTCATCTCAATCATCTTCATCATCTTACTCATCCTCTCATTTCTTCCATCTTCCAATCATCCACCGTCTTCTGCTTGCTGCTGAAGTTGATGCCAAGGAGGATTTTAGGGCGTGGGTCGGACGCGTACTTATCAGCGTAGCCTTTGCCGTGAATTTGCTGCAGTGCTTCGTCGGCACTTTTGTCCAGCTTAAATTCGAGGATGTAAACATGGGTTGTCGTTTTCACCACGCAGTCTAAGCGTCCATCGTTGGTGTTGACTTCGCTCTCGGTGTATTGCCCGAGATAGAAGAAAACCAGATAGATGAGGCTATGGTAGTAGGCTTCAGCCTTGGCCAGAAAGATGTGGGACGGGATGTTCTTAAAAATGCTTTTAACCAGGGTGATAAGCCGCTCCATGTCATTGGCATTGAAGGCTTCATAAAGCTGCCGCACCATCGGTCTTGTCAGCTCGGGCTCTCTTTGGCGCAAGTCGGCAATGAGATAAGAGAGCATGGATTCTTTGACCTCGGCATTGGGATAATCGAGGGTGTAAATGCCCCATTCGCCCTGCTCTTTAATGGTGAGATAGCCAGTTTGAAAGAGAATGGGGATAGCACGTAGGTGTTTGATGTCATAGCTGGAAAATGTCTCTTCACCAACCGTTAAATCATCTAGCTCATAGAGCCATTCTTCTCTAAGCAGTTCGAGTAAGAACGAAGGTGTTCCTGTCTCGAACCAGAAATTGCGAAAGGCTATTTCTAAAAAAAAGTTCAAAATGGAAAAAGGATTGTAAACATAGGTACGCCCATCCCAGCTGTATCCGTTATACCAGTGCTGCAGTTGAGCTAGCAAAGCTGTACGGTCAAGGCGCAGAATGGACTCGGCCTCAGGCATATATGGGGCAAACGAGTCTTCAAGTTCTGCCTGCGTGTACCCAGTCAAATCGACGAAACGTCGGTTACGTGTAATGTCTGTCAGATTATTCAGTTCCGAAAAGATAGAGACCTTACTGAACTTAGAAACACCGGTTATCAGCAGAAATTTGATGTATGGATCGCAATCCTTAATTACTGAATAGAAGGTTTTAAGAATTTTCTGATTCTTTTGGGCCTGCTCAATCTCGCCTAGGTAGTCGATAATAGGTTTGTCATATTCATCGATGAGGAGGACAACTTTACCATTGGTTGAGAGTTTGCGAATCAACTCGGCAAAGAGACGATCAATACCCTTTTGCTCAAATTGAATCTCCATTTGCTTGCCGATGAGCCGCAATTCAGCCTCAATAGCCCCTTCAAGCCCTTGGGTCTGATAGCCAATACCGCTAAATGAGATATGAATAACGGGATGAATCTTTTCCCAATCCCACTGCTCTTCAATCCAAAGGCCGGAAAATAATTCACGCTGGCCCAGGTAAATCGATTTAATGGTCGAGAGCGTCAATGACTTGCCCGAACGCCGCGGACGAGAGAGAAAGAAATAGGCACCTGACGTGATCAAACGGTGGATCTGTTCCGTCTTATCTATATATAGATAATTTTCGTCACGGATTTTTTTAAACGTCTGAATACCGATAGGTAGATTTTTTAGCATGAGTGATTTTTGTTTTTGCCAAGCGAAACTGAGCCAATGCTACATTCGCTAACTCTTTCAGAAAGATTCAACGAAATTATACCATACTGGTCAAGGTCTAGCAGGAAGGTTGCAAGGTGGCAGGTGGATTGTCAGACAGCTACAATTCATCCACGCACCACGCACCACGCACCACGCACCACGCACCACGCACCACGCACCACGCACCACGCACCACGCACC
>JBCCHB010000124.1:0-51972 GCA_039028975.1 Chloroflexota bacterium | reverse complement strand
CGGGCATTTTCGTGCCAAATCCGATGAAATCGGCGCTTTCCCTAATGACCAGAGCTGTCTCACTCTTTTCTTTATGGTCCTTCAGCTTGAACACGCTAAACATGACCGCCATTTCTTGGCGAATACTTCGTGACAACAACCAAATCTAAAAATAGGGCAGTTACCCGATGCTGCCAATCCAAAGGCAGGGTAAGCTTAGTCGGCAACTATATTCCATACAAAACAAATAGAAAAATGGTGCTCACCAAAAGCTATATACTACTGGGGGAAAACAGAAATCTCATGTCAAAAAAACCGATTTCAGCTGACTTTCCTTTTGAATCCAAATACCTTGAGGTTTACGGGGCCAAAATGCACTACATCGACGAAGGCGAAGGCGACCCAATCCTTTTCCTACACGGAAACCCGACATCTAACTACCTATGGCGCAATATCATTCCTTACCTCACGACCCATGGACGCTGCATTGCCCCCGATCTGATCGGCATGGGTAAATCAGACAAGCCTGACATCGACTATCGCTTCTTCGACCAATCAAAATATCTGGAAGAATTCATCAGAAAGTTAGGGTTGACCAATGTCACTTTGGTTCTCCATGACTGGGGCTCCGGTCTCGGTTTCCATTATGGGATGAGGCATGAGAGCAATCTCAAAGGCATTGCCTTTATGGAAGCGATGGTGAAGCCCCTAAAGTGGGCCGAACTGCCAACCGTCAACAAAGTGGGTTTCAGGCTCTTTCGGGCCCCAGGCATTGGCTGGTTGATGAGCAGCGTTCTGAATGTCTTTCTGACCCAGTTTATGCCCCAAGGGATTGCCCGAAAATTGACTAAGGAAGAGACCGCCTATTATCAGGCACCCTTCAAAACAATCAAGAGTCGCAAACCAATCCAACAATTTCCTGTCCAAGTCCCTATAGATGGCCGACCTGCGGATGTATACGAAATGATGTCAAGCTACAGCCAAAAGCTGCAGGAATCTGAGTTACCCAAAATCCTTTTCTATGCCAGCCCTGGAGCCATCATCCCTGCGGAGGACGTCGAGTGGTGTAAGCAAAACATCAAGAACCTGCAGACCGTTGACATTGGCGAAGGAATACATTTTATCCAAGAGGACAATCCTCATTTGATCGGCGAAGAATTGGCAAATTGGGTTCAGGGTTTATAACAGCCAATTCGATTCATCAGCGCTCATGCTATCTACCACAAACAAAACAAAGCGACGCAAGCTCAAGGAGAATCACATGAACAATCAGTCAATGCTGTCCATTTCACGACCCAGGTCAATGGATGACCAAGCAAACGAAAGCTTGACAAAAGTACATCAGCTTCCTGTTAATGTAGCCGAAGCAGACGTTGCCTTCATGCCCGAACTAGGGGGCAATCTCACTACACACCTACATCAATTTACAACGTTCTTGAACATTCGGAAGCAGTTGGTAGAGTGGATATCCAGTGCAGTTTCGGGTGCAGTATCCACCCTGTAAATGATGAGAGCGTTAATATTCGCTCGTCAGACGAGATTTCGAGATCGATACCGCAGTTGTTTTGAAAAGAGTTAGGCTGTTCCAAGAAATAGAATCCCTATAAATCGGTGGAGGAAGCATTCTCTAATGTGGCTCTACTTGGCTGACGCAGGCGTTAGAGAACACCTGCTCCGCAGTACTTATTTTCTTGGAACGGCCTTACTTCCGGTCTTCTATCCAAGAGAACAAACATCTGTTTTCATGCGGAGCTGAGTAATAAGTGAGCCACAGGTGGAAGAGATAATGTTTTAGGCAATGAAATACCCCAACGACTTATGTCATAGGAAAATGAAAAAGGGTTCCACAATTGTGGAACCCTTTCAATGTTGAACACTTTCAGCATCCATCAAGCACTTAACGACTGGTGGCGGTCCGTCTTCCCGTTCGGGTTTGGGTTTGTCCAAAAAACTTCGTAATGAAGTCAAATGCTTTCGACTGAGAAGATTGTGCTCGCCGAAGTTCACGGGTAAATTCAGCTTCCTTCGCGCGCATTTCAAACTTGACTTGGTTGTAAGTAGCAATCATTTTCTCACCTGCTCCCGTTGGGGCATAACCCAACATCTCTAATTTTCCGCTCTAATTTTTTGCTCTAGTATCCAAACGCCAGCGTCTCTATTCAACTGCATCTGAATCTGAGTGTATCTTGCTTAAGTCAGTATACTCCCGCCGTGTTGAAATTATGTCCAAAAAATTATTCAATATCGCTTCAATTTTGATGAAAAATGCATCAAATCTGTGACATGTTCAAATTTGGGAATTGCGCCAAGACGTTGGTCCAACTTGATCTTGATTTTATAATCAATTCAAGCTACGGGAGCGGTACCTGCTGTGGCGGAACAGAATGGCGAGACTTCGTTCATGGGCCTCGCAACCACCTTCGCGGGCATGGGCTGGGCCGCCACTTTAGCGGAAGTGGGAGGAGTCACCCAGAGAGTTGCACTACTAGGTGCGAACCAGCGGCTCGTCCGCCTCAACACCGTGCATCCCCATACGAAGAACGCGCGTGGAAAGCCCGGCTTGAATAATTAATGGTTAAGCGGCTGGAACGCCGACAGTCCCTGTGAGTTTGCCGAGAACGTTCCAGGCGGCCTCTTGGCGCTCAACATCCAAGAAATGGTCGTTAGTCATCTCTTGCATGGGACCAACCATTTTCTTGGGCTTAGACATATAGGATTTGCCGTTGACGTATACGCCACCCACCTCGTTTAAGACGTCAACATACCGTTTGGCTCCAATGGGGACAGGTTGGGAGAGGCCAAGGAGTGGGCCAAGAGCGGGCATGACCTTAGTGAACAAGAAGCTCTGGAAGCCGGTCGAATGGCGGGCCGCGTTGGTGGCCATATTGGCTCCTGGGGAGACGGTGAAGACCGAGAGACGTTCACCGGCCTTGCGCGCCAAGGCCTCAGTCCACCAGGATGTAAAGACCTTGGTCGTTGCATAGTATCGCGTGCCATTGAATAACTCTGGCTTGGCCCCTTTGATGAATGAGGTCATCGCGTCGTGCAGGTTGTCGCCAAACGCTGAAGGTGGTTTGGTGACGAAGTCATAAACATCCATCCCCATCATCGCGGGAAGGTCGTTACGAGCCGCCTCGGACCCCGCGATTACGATGCGTGCACTGTCCGTCAAGAGACCAGCCTCGAGGAGTCGAACTGTCATCACATGATGACCGATAATGGACGATGCAAATGCAAGTTCTAGGCCATCCACGCTCTTATTCATGGACTCGCCAGAGACCATGCCAGCGTTTAGAAGCAGGGCATCAATAGGGTCGCCGCGCTTGATGAGTTCATCGCTCGCGGCTTGGGCAGACTCAATGCTAGAAACATCGACTGCAAGGGTGTCGAACGGGTCTGAACCTTCGCGTGCAGCGAGTTCCTTTTGTGCGGTCTCCGCCTTTTCTAACGTACGGCAGGCCAGGATAACGCGGCTATAGCCTGCTTCGGCCAGTTGCCCGGCTGCTTCAAAACCGAGGCCGGAGTTGGCCCCAGTGACGAGAGCTGTCTTACCTGCAAATTGATTGGTTGGTTTGGATGATGTCATGATGGTGTTCCTTTCTTGACTATATGTCGTTCATAACTGTTACTATTATCGTAACAATTCTGTCTAAAAAAACTTACCGAATCTGATTCACAATGTTGGATAGTGGCATGTCGGCCATCTTTGCTAAAAGAGCGTCTTCTAGATCTTCGTAGACGTCGCACAAAACGCCACCAATTTGGCAACTGACGGGGCATAATGCAAAGGGTTCCTTCTCAAAAGAGCGTAACAGAGGACCAGCATCTATTGCTTCATAGATCATCTTTAGATCGATCGATTCAGTGGGATGAACAAGTCTATATCCACCATGCTTTCCTTTTACTGATTCCACCAAATTAGCCTTGACCAATTTTGATAACATCCTTCGCACTAACCCAGGATTGGTTTGTAAACTGGTGGAAAGATATTCACTGTTTACAAGTTCGGGCTGACTATACGCCAGAGCGGTTAAAATATGGATAGCTGTTGTTAGGGTACGATCTTTTGTCATGAATCCTCACTAGTGTTACTTTAATAATAACATTAAGTTCATGCCTTGTCAAGCCCCCCTTTGCGCAGCAGGTCCAAATGGCAGAAGCCCATCAAGCTGTGGAAGCGGCAACCGCAACGATGGAACAGAACGGAGAGATGCATCTCGCAATTGGTTCAGAACCAAATCAAAGTAGCCAGTGGCTTGGATCAATCCCGCGACGGTTGCCCAGGAGAGATGCGGCGATGCACAGAGATAGAGCGGCTCCCAACGCGGCGAAAATTTGTTTTTGAATTTCCACAGTCCATCTGCGTTGTAAGCAAAATTGAGCGCCCTCCCTAGCCGAAAAGTTAGTTGACTGCGCATCCATAGTTCCTGTGGGTGACGATGAGCGCTGAAGATTGCATCGCTCTCGGCTGCAGGTAAAGGCGTCACATTCCCCAGACTTAAGTGGCTGACGCCTTCCAACGCCAGCTGCTGGGTGATTGCCGTAATCATGGCTTCCATAATGCCGTTGGGGGACTCTTGGTGCCGCAATATCATCTCGGTGTGAACATAGTCTGATGCGGTGGTTGAAAGCGTTACGGCCCCCATCCATTTTTTCTCTGCGGTCTCAAATACAAAGCAACGGGTAGAGGCGTCAAATCCAGAACGTTCCGTATAACGTAGCTGAACTCCTTGACGGGACGGGGATTCGCTGATCAGTTGGTCCAGCTTATTTTGATGGTATTGGCTCCATTCTACCTCGTGAACAGAACCATGCCGTTGGCCACGTCGCGCCAGTTCACGCACAGATCGCTTGCCGCGCCACGGCAGATCCAACACGGCTTCCGCACCCATGGCTGCAACTTGGCAGCCCTGCTCAATCAAATAATTGCGCAAGGGCAGGCTACAATTTTGTAACACAAAGCCATTGGGCAACTGGCTCAAATGCTCATGGTAAAGTTGATCAAATGAATAATTGTGGGGAATCTCCGCCGATGGAATCCAGTCAGGAGCCGCCAGGGGCAGATCGACCACATCGAACATAGGCTCTGTTCTATTTGTGCGCGCCCAACTGAGCGGCAATTGCGAAATTGAGGTGGTTTGTGCGCTGTTCATCAAAGTCTCCTTACTATTCATTCGATACCATCTGTCTTCAGCATAGCTTGAGCCTGTGAAGGCATTGTGAAGATCTGGTGTACGATTCATAACCATAGACACCCAGGTACTGTTCTTTCACCCAGACCAGACAGGTTTTCAAAACCTGTCTGGTCTTTGGAAAATCTTTTTCGGATGTCTATATCGATTCAGACAGGTTAGGCTGCACTTCGTTCGAAGCCAAAAGCTTGTGTACCAAATTCGGCGCCCATATTCATACCAATGGCGGCCTGCTTCAATTCTTCTGGCACATCGCCACAGAAGAAAAAGGGGCCGGGCGTCGCAATTTCTGCTAACGTGGGAAAGTGGTTCGCAGCCGTGCCGCCTAAATGAAAGCCCAATGCTGCACCGTCCTTGAATACATCATGCACGATAATGGCATTCTCTTCATCAGCGAAGTAGCACTCCATCTTCAGGCTGTCTGGTTCATTTTCGTTCATCTCTTTGTACACGTCCTGATAAATTGCCTTCAACTCATCCAACTTCCCAGGTTTGGCCGTCCACTTGTAGAATACAGTAATTTCTTGAGTGTTCATGTTCGTTCCTTTCATGTTCTTTTCTTGAAAATTATCTTCTTGCAAAATAGTTGATTCACTCGTACTGTCTATTGTTCCATCGCTCATACTTCCCCCTGGCTGCGTAAAGATGCTTCCCAGGCTGGAGTATGTTGCTGGTAGATGTAAAAATTTCGAGTATGTTCTGATGGTCCACGAGACGGGACCACGGAAGAAATAAGCTTCGGGTGCTGCAATCTTGTCTATGTTGTTCTTATACTTCGCAGCTGTGCCTTTGGTCAGATGGAATTTCAGCTCGTCACTGTCCTTAAAGACCTCGTGGATAATCAAGGCATTCTCGCCCATGGCTTGGTACGCCTCAAACCTGACCATACCCTCCTCTCTCGAGTATGCATCGGTAGCAACCCGCTGCCACCAATACTTGAGCGCTTCAAGCTGAGATGACTCCCCCGGTTTACAGGTCCATTTGGCCGTGACCATAATGGCGTTCTCTAGATCAGGACGCTCGTAGTCCTCTTTCACAAAACCAAAGAGATATTCGCCAAAGACCCCAGGCACGTTTTTCGCCAATAGCGCTTCTCTAGCAGCGTCAGGGATGTTCCCACCGCGTATGAGATGCAGTTCTGGCTTGGCGACTTTGGTTAGCGCCCCCATGTGCTGGGTAGCTGTCGTGGAAAAGTAGTTTACCAATGCATCCGCAGCCTTGAAGACGTGGTGGACAAGCACGGCCTCTTCACCAACAGCGTGATTGATTTCTGTGGACAGAACACCTGGATCGCCTTTGGCATCAGCATGAATGTCGTCCCACTCCTTCACCATCTCTCTCGATTCAGCAGATTTCCTAAACAAAACCCCTTTTTTCGTCGGCACCCATTTGCCAGTGATGCTAATCTCCTGGCCAATCCTGGACGGTTCGGCGAGGAAAGTTGGCAGAGGTTCCCTAAGCGGTGTCGCTGCCTCTTCCATTGTCTCTGTCGGGAGGTCCAGTGTAGCGGTGACTTCTTGACTGTGCATGTGGCATTTCCTTTCATATGCAATTCATCGTTGATTGACTTGAGCAACCATGTTTTAACTTGTGTCACCAGTATATCGGGCCGCCCGCCCATAACTACCCCACAAACCCTCCCACAAAGCCCCCACGAAGATTCCGTTGGGTAAGTTCTAGATTATTGAGTAGTATGGGTGGGGAATAACGAAGGAATCACTAAGCCTCATTTGTTCCGCGCTATGCTACATTGGGTGAATGGCAGGTTTCAGAACAGAATCCACCTGTATCTTTGGCGGGTCTTTTCACAGTTGAAACTTGCGCGTAACTATGTTAAGCTGGAGTCAAATCGTACAAGCGTCTGTCTAGCAGAAAGGAGGTGTATTTGATGATATTCATAAACTTGAGCCACGTCCTACCGTTTGCTCAGCAAGCGTCAAATCTGAGAATACGCCTTCTTGTGATGTCATGGTGATAATGTCAGTGCGTTTACTTTGTGCTATCACACAGTCGTAGGTGTATTCCACACCTGCGGCTTTTTTTTATTGGTCGCAGGACTTTCCTCATATCTTTATGTTAACTGGAACAAAGGAAAAACCGTGTCTATGACCAAATTCAAACAACAATCTACAGATCATTCAATGACCCGTTCAATGGCCCTCAACGTGACGGCCTGGACAGAGGCATCCGTGAAAGCATATGGTATATCCACCTCAACCACTGACTCAATTTGGTGGCGGCAACCGGGTGGTCCAGGTATCTATCTCAACGCATCAACAATTTCAGATCACATGTCTGATGATGAGCTTGCCGCCGGTCTGAACAGGGTCGTTGAGGATTGGCAGCCCAGCGGCTTTGGACTTTATGACTGCTGGGCTTCAAGAGATCTAACGCCGCTGGGCTTCGAGAAGGTTATGCAAAGCCCGTGGTATATGCGTCCCTCAGGACCCATTTCCGAGGTTAATCCACCCGATGGTCTAACCATTGACCTAGTAAAAACGGCAGATCAGCTTGCGCTATTCGAAGAGGCCAGCAGGCTGGGTTTTGGAGACAGGGATCTGCCTGATCCCGAGTGGGAGTCGTTCACACAGCACTCTCCCGCTACACTAGCAAATCCACACATGGATTACATTATCGGATGGTTTGATGGCAAAGTGGTGACCAGCGTTATTGTCCACGCAACTGAGGACATGCTGGGTATCTATGGCCTATCAACACTGCCACAATATCGACGCCGGGGCTTTGCCGCTGCACTGGTTCATGCCGCCGTAGCACTGCGTCCTGAATTATCAACCTGTGTCCATCCCGACCCGCCCTCAGTCCCGATCTACACGAGAATCGGATTTGAATCAGCTGGCGACCTTGCAATGTGGCGCATGAACGATCGTGAGCGATAGTAAGAGGTTGACCAGTGAGAAAGGAAAGCAGAATGTTCAAAATTCGAGGGTTTAACTCAACCGCTGAAGAATATAGGCGAATTGTTGAAATCAACAACGCACTCTGGCCAGATGAACTCAATACCGTTGAAAATCTCAAGTATGAAGACAAAACCCGAGATGTGAAGCGTTTTTTTCAGCGCTTTGTCATTGAACTAGACGAGTCGTCACTGCCGACTGAACTACGAGGAGAAATTATTGGGGAAGCGTGGTGCGGTCAGATGGAATATGAGAGTGATCCGGGTCGATACTTTGTTGAGTTTCATGTTGATCCTCAGTACGCAGTTCTGGAGTACGGCGATGACGGCATCGCACAAGCAGCAATGACGACTCTCTCGCAGAGCCTGATGAACCAAAATCCTCGACCAACGCGATTAGTCACCTATTGGCGGGAGGACAAAACTGAACGGCTCGACTTTCTCAAAGCCCAGGGCTACGTGCAAGAAATGCGCTACCAAGATTCTGAGTTGGACGTTACGACCTTTGAGCCATTGCCCTTCGCCGGGAAGCAGCATCAGGTCAAATCACTTGGCATTGAAATTCTCTCAATTTCTCAGCTAAAAGAAAGATTCGATGACTGGATAGAACGGATATACGAGATGGACATGGAGATATTGCCCGACGAGCCAAGCACAGGTGAATTTACGCCCGAACCCATTGAAGAATATGCCAAAATGTTCGATCATCCGTCGTTTCTTCCAGAAGGATGGCTAATCGCCGTTGATGGGGATACGTGCGTAGGGAGTTCAAGCATCTGGGACAACAAAGCCGACCCTACGAGGCTCAACACCAACTTTACTGGTGTGCGGCGCAGTTATCGGCGCAAAGGCATTACAACTGCGCTCAAGCTAGGTATCATCGAATATGCACGGCAACGAGGAGCGACCTATCTAATTACCGGCAATGAAGAGAACAATCCTATGTACCAGATCAATGTGCAGCTTGGGTTTAAGCCCAAGCCAGGCTGGCTAGAGTTCCATAAAAAGGTCGAAAACGAGCAAACAAGCGTATGAGTCAGATACGATACTTACGGTACTTGGGCAAAATAATTCAGGCAAGATGAGGAGCAAATATGCCAACTTTAATCACAACCCTCGGCCCCAAAAGTGCGGACGAGCTAAGTCTAATCCTCCCTCACGAACATATCTTTGTTGATTTGGGTCCCATCGAAGAAGAGAACTATCGTAAGGCAAACGCCGACGACGTGATTGCCGTGATGGCTCCAGAAATTGAGAAGATCAAGGCCCAAGGTGTAACGGCTTTGGTCGAATGTACGCCAGCCAGTGTGGGGAGACGGGCCGACATCGATCGCGCAGTCTCCGAGGCAACGAATTTTCCGGTGCTGGTGCCGACGGGCATCTACCATGAGCCATGGGTACCCAAGTGGGCGCACGCAGCTAGCCAAGCAGAAATGCGTGACTGGATGCTGAGAGAACTAACCGATGAAATTGAAGAAAGCGGTGTTCAGGCCGCGTGGATCAAGCTCAGTGCCAGCGACGATGGTATGACGCCCAGTGAAGAGAAAATTCTACGCGCTGCGGCGGAAGCAGGCGCGGCCACCGGCGCGGTCATTGGCAGCCACACAATTCGCGGTAGCGTCGTCAACGACCAGCTTGATGTGCTGCAAGAGGCTGGTTACACCACGGACCGCTTTATCTGGATACATACTCAAAATGAGCCAGACATCACCTTGCATTTAGCGGTTGCTCAGCGCGGTGCATGGATAGAATATGATGGAATTGGACGCGCACCCCATGATGACAACTACTATATTCAGCGCATCCGTGGGGCGCTAGATGCAGGATATGGAGACCAACTTCTCCTTAGCCATGATCATGGCTGGTATGATCCCTCCAAGCCAGGGGGCGGAACGCCAAAACCCTACACCTACCTCGTTGACCACTTCCTGCCCAAGATGCGCTCATCTGGCTTCGATGAAGCAACGATTCACCAGCTTACGTGCGTCAACCCCTTTCAGGCGTTTGCGCGATAAAGAGCCGTATACACAAGTGGGCGGCCCACTATGGAAGCAAGATTGAATTCGGTTTGCCGAGAAAGGATATAGATGATGCATCGACAGTTGCCTACGACGGCTCAAACCATAGACCGCGAGATTCTTACACCGCTCGCGCGGGCGGCAATCGAGTGTTCGACCCTGCGACTTGAAACGTGGCAGATTACGACGCTGAGTGTGCAGGGTCGACGGACCGTTTTCCGTTTTGCCGGCACCGGCTATGATGGCGTGACGGCGCGACCGTGGTCGCTCATCCTCAAAGAGATAAAGGCACCTGAAAGCGCAGATGCCCCCGATACCGATGAGCAATCCTGGTGCTACTGGCCGCGTGAGAGTTTACTGTATGAAGCAGGTGTTCCTCAATCCCTCAAAAGTGGATCTCACCACAGCGGATTGCGTTCCCCGCGTTGTTTTGGCGTTATGGAACCGACGCCCGATTTGCGCTGGATCTGGCTGGAAGATCTTCAGGATTGTTATGATGGCGATTGGCCTCTCGAACGTTATGCGCTGGCCGCCTATCATTTGGGCATTTTCAATGGCCGCTACTTAACGGGCAAATCCATGCCCATCGCGTCCTGGCTGACGGACAAAGGCTTGCGCTCCGAGGCCGTCAACAAAGCGGCCCTTGAACGGTTACGTGATCCTGAAATCTGGGCACACACATTGTTGCGTAGTGCTTTCCCCACTCCTGTGCTCCCCGAACTGGAACGTTTGGTTGCGGATCGTGAGCGAATTCTCGCCGGGGCCGCAGAACTGCCGCGCACATTCTGCCATCTCGACGCCCATTCCGAGAACATGGCAGCCATAAAAGAGGCCACACATGGCAACGAAAGTGGCGCAGAAGGTAACAGCACAGAAGACCACTGCACAAAAGACCACGATACAGAAATCACCGTACTCTTCGACTGGGCACTCTCTGGCTATGGCGCACCTGGCGAGGAGATTAGCCGTTTGGTGTGGGCCGCGCTGCTTGATTTTAAAGTGGATATTGCTGAGGCAGAACGGCTAGAAGAGATGGTCTTTGCCGGCTACATCCAGGGCTTGACCGATGCGGGTTGGCAAGCGGATCCAGCTCAGGTTCGCTATGCGTATCTAATGAGTTCGGTCTTCATCTTCACGCTAGACATGGAGGCAGTGGATCATGCCTTTGATAAGGATGTTGAGGGGCTGGAAAAATATTACGGCTGGTCACAAGCGCGTATGGTCGAGCAAAGCGCGCAGGTAACCTACCTATTGCTAGAGCGGGCGGATGAGTTGCGGGCCATGCTCGATACTTGATAATGCCGCTCGGTTTCCGGCTCCCGACTCACCATCACTACCTAGTAAATCTTCGCATAAATAGTTACATAGATAGAAGTGGTCTTCCAGCCAGGATATCTAACGATGTATCTGCGCAAGGATTTACGCCGGACTGTACTAGCCAACTAATTGAGAGGACAAAAGTGGCGGCTAGTGACGCAACTGTTTCTTTAGGGGTGCGTTTTAGTTTGGGGGTAGAAGAGTGCGTCGCACTGTTCAATTGCGGATGGGCGCTTGGATCTTTCTCTGAACAGTGCGACGCACTCGACTGGCTAACATTCTCGCCCCGAAACCCAAAGGCACCCTTTCTTTAGCGCTTGATTGGTTAATTGGGGGGATGTGGCTATAATGGAGGGCAGAAACCGGTATCGGGCTCGCCCCTAATTAGGAAGTAGATAGGTTGCCAGAAATGACTTCAACCATCCATACGGAACGGCTAGACTTACGCTTGATGACGCCCGCGTTCTTTGATGCCGCGATGCGTGATGAGCAAGAGCAAGCGGCCCACTTGTTGGGCGTCTCCATCCACGCAGCGTGGTGGCCGATCTCTCACCATAAACAGATGCGGCTGGAGCAAGTCCGCGCGAACCCAGCACTCCGGCCATGGATGGAACGGGCGATCGTGGTCCGTTCATCACAAACGATGGTGGGTTCTATTGCATTTCATATGGCACCCGAACCCGAACCCGTGCGACCGCTTGGGCCGGATGGTGTTGAATTTGGCTATACCATCTTTCCCGAATTTCGACGTCAAGGCTATGCAACGGAGGCCTGCCAGGCAATGATGACTTGGGCGCAACAACAAGGGGTAGCGCGCTTTATTCTCTCAATCAGCCCAGAGAATCAACCCTCTTTACGCATTGCTGCTCATTTCGGCTTCGTCAAGATTGGGTCACAAATGGATGACGAAGATGGACCTGAGGATATTTATGAACTCCGCACGAACGCGGTATAGTATTTCATGGCCAAGTTGAAGCTATACCTACTCGGTCCTCCTTGGCTCGAGTTGGAAGACAGCCCCAAAAAAGATCCAGAAAAAGGCCCAGTCAAGATTCAGCGACGGAAAGTGCTGGCGATGCTAGCCTATCTGGCTGTGAGTGGCGAGGCACAACGTCGCGATACGCTGGCCACCCTGCTGTGGCCGGATGTGGGTCAAAGTGAGGCCAGAGCTGCGTTGACTCGCCACCTGTCTGAAGGACGCAAGGTCATCGGTGAAGATCACGTGCTCGCTGACCGGGAGACCGTCGCGCTAGCTGGTGAGGTCTGGTGCGACGTCGACCGATTCTGGCAGTTGACTGAGTCTTCCTCAAATAGCTCTGACAGCCTTGATTCCCTGACCGAAGCCGTTAGTCTTTATCGTGATGACTTTCTGACTGGCTTTACCCTTCCTAATTGCCCTGACTATGACGAGTGGCAATTCTTCCAGACGGAAGGGTTGCGCCAGCAGATGGCGCTAAATCTCCAAAGTCTACTCCAAATTTACGTTGATAAATCTAACTATGAGTACGCCATTCCCCACGCCCGTCGCTGGCTGTCGCTAGACCCGCTCCACGAACCGGCCCACCTACAGTTGATACAACTCTATGCTTGGCACGGACAGTGGGCGGCTGCTTTGCGCCAGTACGAAACGTGTTTGCGGCTGCTTGAGGAAGAGTTGGGGGTGCCGCCAAGCGCGGAGACCGAGCAGCTTTATCAAGCGGTCAGGGCTAATCGACTCTCATCGCCCGTGCATCGTGCGGAACCGGGGGAGGCCGAACTTATTCGAGCCAAATCCAAGGAAATGGCAGAAAGCCAACAACTACCGCCGATTTCTTCGGAAGAGACAGACGAGACGCAGCCATTCACGTCCCCTGAGCTTGTCGAAGGGGAATCTGGCTTCGACAAGCTCAGCCTGCATGGGGAGCTGAACGGTTACGACGAGGCGATCCTTGACCAGCCAACCGACAGGCCGCCAGTTGTGGCCCGTGAATCTGAACTGACCCGGCTCGACGGCTTTCTTACCCAAGCCATTGCTGGAAAAGGGAGCGTCGTCTTTGTTACAGGCGAAGCCGGTGTCGGGAAGACCAGCTTGGTCTCCGAATTCATTCTTCATGCCCAGCAACGGCACGCCCACCTATTGTCTGTAGTTGGAAACTGTAATGCCCAAACCGGACGGGGCGATCCATATTTGCCGTTCCGCGAAATTCTGCTCCTACTTATCGGCGATGTGGAGGATAAGTTGGCGCAGGGAGCCATTTCTACCGTGAACGCCCAGCGCCTGTGGGGATTTTTCAACACATCTCGAGAGGTTTTGGTCGAGTTTGGACCAATGTTGATCAATACGTTGGTGTCTGGGGCGAGATTGGCCAGTCGGGTTGAGCGTTTCGCTACAGAGAGTGCAACAGAAGATTTGACAGACATAGTGGGCTGGTTAGAAAGAGTAGAAAGGTTAACCACAACTGAAGCAAGGGACAAGCTCGATCTAAGCCAAGCGTACATTTTTGAACAATATGCCGCCGTATTACAAACCCTGGCCGCCAAACAGCCGCTTGTGCTCTGGCTAGATGATTTACATTGGGTCGATCCGGCATCGGCCGATTTGCTCTTTCATCTGTGTCGGCGACTTGTACGGAGCCGTATCCTGGTGATTGGTACCTATCGACCGGAAGAAATTGCCGTGGGGCGGGGAAACGAGCGCCATCCGCTGGCCAACGTCGTGAGTGAATTTAAGCGTTCCTGGGGGGATATCCAGGTCGACCTGGATCAAGCCCAGTTGAATGATGGAAAGCGCTTTGTTGAGTCATTACTAGACGCAGAACCTAATCGCTTTGAGGAGAACTTCCGCCAGACTCTCTACAACCATACGGGCGGCCACCCCTTATTTACCGTCGAGCTGCTGCGCGATCTGCGCGATCGATCAGTAGTGGTTCAGGACGACAGTGGACACTGGCTAGCCACACAAACTCTGGATTGGGGGGCGCTACCGGCTAGAGTTGAAGGCATAATTGAGAAGCGGATCGGTCGGCTGGATGCCGAACTCCAAGAAGCCCTAACTATTGCAAGCATTGAGGGGGAACAGTTTACGGCTGAAGTCGTGGCTCAGGTTCATGGTATGACGCCCTCCAAGTTGGTTCGACAGCTGAGTAGAGAAGCGGACAAAGAGCATCGCCTAATTCAAGCTCAGGGCAGCCAACATTTGGAGGGGCGGCGGCTATCCCGCTATCAATTCCGCCACAACTTAATCCAGATGTATCTATACAATCGTTTGGACGAGGTGGAGCGGGCCTACTTACACGATGCAGTCGGCCATGCGCTCGAAGAATTATACGGCGGCCAAGCCACAGCACTAGAGGCTCATCCGGAGGCATTGGCTTATCATTTTTACGCGGCTGGTCTCTGGTCCAAAGCACTAGCCTATGCACAACAAGCGGGAGAGAAGGCCCTGGCGCTACAGGCCCCGCAGGATGCGATTACCCAATTTACGCAGGCTTTAGATGCCGCAGCGCGTCTATACTCGGCTCCGTTTCAAAACCCGAGTTTGGTCTCCCCTGTAGAGGCAATGGAAAACTCGGGTTTTGAAAGCGACCGCGATTTATCACAACAGCCATCGGCTGCTTTGTACCGTTTACGCGGGCAGGCCTTCGATACCTTGGGTCACTTTGACCAAGCCCGAGCCGACTATGAGGCAGCCCAGGAAGCAGCCACCGAGCTCGGGGATCAATACCTGATATGGCAAACCCTGCTCGATCTGGGGCAACTATGGGCAGCACGTGACTATGAAGAGAGCAAAGGGTATTGTCAGCAGGCGCTAGAGCTGGCGTACGCGATGGATGACCAAGCTGCCATCGGCCAAAGCCTCAACCGTCTTGGCAACTGGTTGATGAACACTGGCCAGCCCTCTGAAGCCTTTGGTTGCCACCGCGAGGCGCTAGAACACTTTGAAGCACTTGACGACCGACTAGGCGTTGCTGCCACCCTTGATCGATTAGCTGCGGCTAGCTTTTTTTGTGGAAATGGGGCTAGTTCGGTTGCCTACTACAAACAGGCCATCCCTATCCTGCGTGATATATACCGCGGTCGCTTTGAAAGCCGACGTTTCCCACAGCGTATACAGGAAAAAGCAAACGTCGGTTTTCAAACGGAACTGAGTATAGACAATCAACAAACGCTGATCTCCTGTCTGGCCAATCTGGCTACCATGACCCTAAACGAGAGACTAGCCCGGGAGGCAATTCGTGTGGCGCAGGAAATCGAGTGGCGAGCCGGTGAAGCATTTGCGTCACACAATTTGAGTGCCGTTCTGAGTTTTCGCGGCGACTACGGGCAAGGATTAGCGGCTGCCAAAAATGGACTGGAGGTTGCGCAAGCCATCGGCCAGAGAGTGTGGCAAGCCGCATGTGAGATTGACCTCGGCGTCATCTATTTTGCGTTGCTAGCCTTCGATGAGGCGCGCCGTCATTTGGAACGTGGTCTGGAGACCGCCGAAGATGTGGGGTCTACGGTTATGATCACCTATGCCTCCGGTTTCCTGGCCACGCTCTATATCCAGCAACGGCACTTTGATGCGGCAGCCAGATTGCTGCCTGATTTGCCCGTCAAACCGGTGATGGGGCGGGATCACTGGCTGGTAAAACCCGCTACGGAATTGACTCTCATCCAGCAAGGCGCAGCCCGGGCGCACCATCTGCTCGACCAGCAGACGCTACCCGAACGGTCGAACTGGCTCGGCTGGCTGGCATACTTCTATGGCGCAATTCCCCTGCTGCGGGGCGAACTGCTCACCGAACTGGGTTGGTCTGGCGAGGCCGAAACGGAATTACATAGCCTACTTGAGCTATACCAAGAACAGGGCGTTCGGATGGATCTCTGGCGGATACACCTTGCGCTAGGGCGGGTATATCAGGCCACGGGTGACCTTGATGAGGCTGAAAGAGCCCTTGCCACGGCGAAGACCATCGTCGATGAGTTGGCGATGACCGTCACAGACAATGTACTGCGTGATAATTTCCGTCGACACGCGCTTGATCTAATTTCTGTGCAGTAAACGCTTAGGAATCAAGATCAAATCTGACTTTAGCAGATGCTTTGGAGCTCATCTGACGCCTAGTCGCACGCAGTCAGGATCAGTTCATCGTTATAAATTAACAGTTTCCCTATCCTCAATGAGTTGGAACAAAAACTCTTCCTCCTGGTTCGAGACGAACAGTGGGCGACGGCTTGGGCCTTTCCTCTCACTGCGGCACCAACACCACATCGCTTGACCCTCAGAACTGGTGAGCGGTCCTATGGGACCTGAGCGGAAGATTCCATAGCAGCTCCTCTCGAACAAGAGCCACTTGAAAAATGCCCTTACGGTATTGAACAGAACCACTACGGTGGCCATTCGCTCAGGAAATACAGCCTAAATGCCAACAAAGCGTTGAGCCAGTTCTGAGCACGCGTCGTACACTGAGTATCAGTAGACGGCAATCTGTCATTTCGACGAAGCATGAGGAGAAATCTTCAGCCTGCGACAGGAGAAAGATTTCTCGTCGTTCCTCCTCGAAATGACACTTAGCAGCCTCGTTGCGGTCTACTGAGTATGATGTTTATTTACGCATAAAAAGTATCACGCAGTCTTTTGCTGTATCTCCCACGACGCATACTTATTGATCTGTATGGCGCAAGATTTTGCGAAAGGCAACTGGCTCCCATGAACCCCATCATCAGTACCGACATGGTACTGGCTTACGCTCACTGTCCCCGAAAAGCCTACTTGCTCCTCTATAGCAACCAAGCAGGAACGCCCCATGAATATGTCCAGATTCTTGAGGCGCAAAGACGCACCAGTCAGACCCACTATTTGGCCAAACTGGCCCAAGAGAAGCCCGGCGTGGTCGCCTTTCAAACAAACGGTTTGGCCGGCAAGCAGAAGTTTCTGACCGACGCCACCCTCACAGCGGAACAACTGACCGCGGACTGTGGTCTGTTGACCAAGGTGGCGAGCCATTCCGCGCTGGGCCACTACAGCTACGAGCCGACCATCTTCATCGGCACACACACGGTCAGCAAGCAGGACAGGCTGGCCCTCTTCTTCACGGCCAAGGTGCTGGAGGCCCTGCAAGCCAAAGCGCCCGCGGCTGGTCGCATCATCGACGTGAGTGGCAAGGCCCACAAAGTCAAGCTGGCCGAAAGCCCCCAAACCCTGATCCCCGTTCTGGAGCCGCTGCAAGAGTGGATTGCAGAAGAGTCGCCCGTGGAACCGCCCGTGATGCTGAATAGGCACTGCCCCCTTTGCCAATTTCGTGCAGCCTGCCGAGCCAAAGCCGAGCAGGAGAACAACCTCAGCCTGCTGGATCGGGTGACGCCCAAGATCATCCGCAAGTATGAGCGCAAGGGCATCTTCACCGTGACCCAGTTGTCCTACACCTTCAAGCCGCGCAAGCGCAAGAAGCGGGCCAAGAATCCGCCGCCTGTTACCCACAAGCTGGAACTGCAGGCGCTGGCCATCCGCGAAGGCAAGATCTATCTGCAAGAGCTGCCCGAAATTGCCCGACAGCCCGTTGAACTCTATCTGGATATTGAGGGCATCCCCGACCAAAACGCCTACTACTTGATTGGGCTGCTGGTCTGTGAAGGAGAGACCACTGCCCATCACTCTTTCTGGGCCGACACGTTGGCGGATGAGGGGCAAATCTGGCAGCAGTTTGTGGACAAGGCCAACGAATATCCCGATGCGCTCATCTATCACTACGGCAACTATGAGGTCAAAGCCCTCAAAAAGATGGCGAAGCGGTACGAGACCGATGGCGAGCCACTGCTCAAGCGGCTGGTCAACGTCAATGGCTATATCTATGGCAAGGTCTACTTTCCCGTCTACTCGAATGGCTTGAAGGCGATTGGAGAATTTATTGGGGCGACGTGGTCGGTGCCTGAGGCTTCGGGGTTGCAGAGTTTGGTTTGGCGGTATTATTGGGGGGATACCAAAGAGAAGGATTACCAAGATCTGCTTGTTAGATATAATCAGGAGGATTGCTCGAATCTTAGATTATTAATTTGCAAATTATCTGAAATTAGCGAGTCGTCAGACACTCTGTCGGAAGTTGACTTTGCTAATAATCCAAAGGAATTTTCCACGGAAAATGGACAGGAGGTTCAGCGCCAGTTTAAAGCGATAGTGAAATTTGCCCATGCCAATTGCGATAAATCGAAAATCCGTTTTTGCTCAAATGGTAAAGGTCAAAAAACTAACCAGACCGTTAGGAGAGAAATACGGAAAAGGCCAAAACCGAACAAGCTGGTTCAAGTAGCGCCCCTACTCACCTGCCCCGCACATCCGAATGAGATCTTAAAATTGTCCGCGAAGACAAGCAAGCGTCTAATTATTGACTTGGTTCTAATGAGGAACGGCATAAAAAAAACTATCACGCAATACTATGGATATAATACGTATTGCTCGTGCTGTAAGAAGTACTATCGTCCACCAGAAATAGATATGGTATATAAGGCACAATTATATGGACACGGGTTTAGAGCTTGGATAGTTTACCAAAGGGTAGCTCTTCGACAATCTTATGGCAATCTTATAGAAACTATGGAAGAACATTTCAGCATAAAAATTCGTCCTGGGTATATTGCGGAGACAGTAATACATTTGAGTCGATACTATACTCAATCCGAGGAATGGATTGTACGCCAAATACTCGCTAGCCCCGTAATTCATGCTGATGAGACACCTATCAATATTAAAGGTTTCAATCAATATGTATGGGTATTCACCGATGGGAAGCACGTATTCTTCAAGCATAGTGAGACTCGAGAGGCAACATATGTACATGAACTACTGTCTGATTACAAGGGTACATTGATCACTGATTTTTATCCAGGATATGACTCAGTAACATGCAAGCAACAAAAATGTTGGGTCCACCTAATTCGTGATCTAAACAGTGATTTAATGGCAAACCCGTTTGATACAGAGTATGAGTATTTTGTTTCGAATGTGCGAGATATGATCATCCCAATCATGGAAACCATTCAGCGATATGGATTGAGGAAACGGAATCTGACTAAATTCGTGAAGCAAGTTGACAAATTTTATAATGAGGTTATTACGGACAGGACATATAAGTCAGAACTTGCAACAAAATATCAATCCAGATTTGTAAGATATCGAGATAGCTTATTTCTCTTTCTAAAATATGACGACATTCCATGGCACAATAATACTGCAGAACTTGCCATTAGGCATTTGGCAAAACAACGTGATATGTCTACTTCCTATTGTGCCAAGGTCGCCCAAAGTTATCTAGTACTTCTTGGTATCCATCAAACCTGCCGCTTCCAAAACAAATCTTTCTTCAAATTCCTCTTCTCCGGCGAAACAGATCTCGACGAGTTCCAAAAGTCAAAACGGTCGCGCAAATCTCCCTCATGAGACAAAGCCACTAAGCGCACACTGAAACCTACAATAGACATTGTTCGGAATAAGAAAATTGGGCATGGTTCATCTGTGAATATATTTGGTTAACATATCCACGCACTACAGCGAATTCAGATGGGAGCTAATTTTGGGCATCGTCTGTAATATTTGGTTCATTCTCAGAGTGAATGTAGTCAAACCAACGAATAATTCGTTTGAATCTGAATTCGCTGTAGTTAAACATGCAATGGGCTGCACCACAGGGGATGAAAATCAACAAAGATTTCACAGATTGCGCAGATTTCTCATCTGTGTAATCTTTTAATCCCTGTTATTTTCAGGGCAGACATTCATTGATCTTCGATGCACCACGGATGATGAAAAGGGAACAAAGATTCGGCCGATTACGCAGATGTTCTCAATTCTTCATCTGTGAAATCTTTTATCCCTGTTATTTTCAGGGCAGTGTTTCAGCGCATACAGTTTGTTAACTTCTTTTCACAGCTATTGAACCATGCCGAAAATTGGACACGGATACACACAGATTTCACGGATAGCCCTTAAAAAATCCGTGTTTATCCTGCTAATCCGTCTCCTAACGTTATTCCAGATAATGTCTAATGTGACAAGGGGCAGATCCGGCTCGATTCACACGCGACATAGATGAAACCTATGCTATAATAGTGCCCTGTTAGGACGAACAGATGCATCTTCTGGAAGCCAAAAATGAAGCAGCTACGAATTACAGTCAAAACCAGACAGCAACTCGGCCAAATTTTCTACTTGCTAACCGAGTATAATCTTTTGCCGGAACCATCCGCCATTGAGGGCATTGTCGAAGAGCTATTTGTTTGGGTCGAGCCAGATACGTTGGTGGAGCAAATCGTTGAACAGCTCACTGATTACGATTTCGTGACGGAGATTGAAGTTTGCCCACTTTGGCCTGCGAATGGTCGATATAATTCTAAGATAAAAATTATCGAGACCGGTTTTGCCCCGATTATTAGTGCCAGTCGCGTTAGCGTATATGATGTAATGATTGACCATGACGATGGGGATAGCCCGCAGCAAATTGGTGATACGTATAACCTATCTCCGCATCAGGTTGAGGTTGCGCTCGACTATATTGAAGAGCACCGTGACATTCTTGCGCCCCAACTTAAAGAGATTCTCATTAAAAAAGCTGAGAATGAAAAATATCACCGCGCAATTGCCGAAGAACGTCGCAAGCAAATTCCTATCGATCACTCTCCCAGAGGTCGGAAATTAAGAGCATTGATCGAAGAGAGTCGCCAGAAGAGCGCGGTGCAATTTGATGCAAATTATCCTCAGCGACCATAACTGCGAAGGTCAGGCAGAAGCCATCTTCAACACATTACACTATGATGGCATTTGGCTAGACCTCGTACCGATGGAACTGCGTTGGTTCACTGACATTGAGTTGGAGGAAAAGCCTCAGATGAACGTGTCTGGCGAGCGTGTCAAGAAGAGGATTACATCCTCCTCACTGGTAACCGATCAGGCTCAGATGGTAAACTTTCCCTCGAACACGTAATCCGCACCCTCGTGACTCCTGATTGTCTACCTGTGCTGACCATCGGTAATCTCAAACGTGTTATGGCTGACCCTGGCTACTGCCGTGCTTGCGGCGAGAGTATGGCAGAAATTGTCGGGAATCTTGATAATTTCCGAGGCACAATGCGCCTTTTTATCCCCTAATTTCCTCTCACTTAAAATTCCGAACCCTTTAATAAAAGTGCATCACCCGACAAACCCAATCTCATGATGAGTTCCGTCACAAAAGGGCTTATTGTCCGAGTGGCCGCAGCGGCATAACGTCATCCGGTTGCGGGTTTCAACTGGCTGACCGTCGGCCCGCTCGATGGGAATGCCGCCAGAAACCCATAACGGGCCAGCGACGACGCCTTCATCGACAACCGAAATCTCTTGGGGGAGATCCGGCTCGATAACTTCACCGTCTGGTTCAAGGCTGTAGCTGTAGGTCCCTGACGGGCAGCGTTCGCTCATGGCGATAAGCTGGCTACGCACCTGTATGTCGCCGCTCTCTGGCACCATTTGGCGAACGCCTGTAATGCAATGATTCGCCGCTTTGGGTCACCAGCAAAGAGAGCATCTTCCCCCATTTCCTAAGCGAGTGCATCAGACGCTACGTCGGTTCAGGTCGTTAGATCCCGTCCTGCTACCCAAGAAACCGTTCAGGCCGCGTTCACGTCCGTTGAAAAACATTATGCTCGGAGAAATAGACCTCTAACCAATGCTGAAATTATTAAATTAGATATTTTACTTATTACGAAATTATTTCAATTTATTACCTAAGTATTAACAGCGTTTAGATTTACTCGTGTAACAATCGTGTCGGGTAGGCTGTCTTACAGGAAGAAACCAGAAATTCTTGAGAAACTGCAACAGCATTATTTTGGGATATCTTACTCCCCCTAAGACATAAAACCCAATAAGGTACGACGCAAAAGAGCCAAGCATTATCTATTAACGTAGGAGAATGACAAAGATGGCATCGTCCAATGAAAATCGACACAGTATGAATCGGCGCGATTTCGTTCGCCTTTCGACTATTGCTACAGCGGGTGGCGTTACAGCGGCCTATGGTGGGGAAGTACTAGCATATGCACAAGAAAAACCAGAGGACACGACTGGGGAAGAGATTGAAAGCATGAGTAAGTGCCCAGTGTTGGGCCATGCAGCTCAGGCGAGTGCGACTATATCGAACCACTACTGGTGGCCAAATCAATTGAACCTGAAGGTGCTCCAACAAAACTCTCCTCTAGCAGATCCCAGAGGCGGTCACTTTAACTACACGGAAGCGTTTAACAGCCTAGACCTAGATGCACTACAGGAAGACATCGATGCCTTGATGACGGATTCCCAGGAGTGGTGGCCGGCGGACTACGGCCACTACGGGCCGCTCTTTATCCGGATGGCATGGCACAGCGCGGGTACCTATCGCGTTGCGGATGGCCGAGGCGGTGGAAGTGCTGGTATGCAGCGCTTTGCGCCCCTCAACAGTTGGCCCGACAACGGGAACCTCGACAAGGCACGCCGTTTGCTCTGGCCGATCAAGCAAAAGTATGGTCGGAAGATCTCTTGGGCTGACCTGATGATCTTTACCGGTAATCGTGCGCTGGAGACCATGGGATTCGAGACCTTCGGATTCGCCGGTGGGCGTGCAGATGTCTGGGAACCTGAGGACGTTTATTGGGGGCCAGAGACCACGTGGCTCGCAAGCGATCGCTTCGACGACGATGGGGAACTTGAACAGCCTCTTGCTGCTAATGTGATGGGCCTGATCTACGTTAACCCAGAGGGACCCAATGGGAATCCAGATCCGCTTGCCGCAGCCGAGCAAATTCGGTCAACCTTTGGACGCATGGCCATGAACGACGAGGAGACGGTGGCGCTCATCGCTGGTGGACACACCTTTGGCAAAACCCATGGTGCTGCCGACCCAGGCGAGTATGTCGGCCCCGACCCCGAAGGCGCCGGCATAGAGGAGCAAGGCTTAGGCTGGAAAAATAGCTTTGGCAGCGGCAAGGGTGGCGATACGATTACCAGTGGTTTGGAGGGTGCCTGGACCTTTACCCCAGTAACGTGGGGGGCCACCAACTTTTTCAGCATCTTATTTGGCTTCGAGTGGGAGCTGACAAAGAGCCCTGCTGGTGCCCACCAGTGGATTCCTGCTGACGGCGCTGCAGATGGCACTGTGCCGGACGCTCACGATCCGGAGAAGAGACACGCACCCATCATGCTAACGACCGACCTCGCACTGCGCTTCGACCCTATCTACGAGCCGATCGCGCGACGCTACCTCGAGAATCCAGAAGAGTTCACGGAAGCCTTCGCCAAAGCGTGGTACAAGCTAACCCACCGCGATATGGGACCCCAATCACGCTACCTTGGCCCGTTGGTTCCTGACGAGACGCTGTTGTGGCAAGACCCCATCCCCGCAGTCGACCACGAACTGATTGACGAGGACGACGTTACTGCTCTCAAAGAACTCATCACAGAGCGAATCCTCGAAGAAGACTCAGATCTTTCCATTTCCCAACTGGTCTCAACCGCCTGGGCTTCGGCGTCAACCTTCCGTGGCAGCGACAAGCGTGGGGGTGCTAACGGGGCACGCATTCGCCTTGCACCGCAGAAGGATTGGGAAGTCAACCAGCCGGACGAATTGGCAGCGGTACTCGAGATACTGGAGGAGATTCGAGAGGCGTTCAGCAGTGAGCTGACCGACGGGAAGATGATCTCCATGGCCGACATGATCGTTCTAGGCGGGTGTGCAGCTGTTGAGGCGGCAGCCAAGGAAGCTGGGTATGAGGTGCAGGTTTCCTTCTCGCCGGGGCGCACGGATGCGTTACAAGAGCAGACCGACGAGGAGTCATTTGCCGTACTCGAACCGACGGCAGATGGGTTCCGCAACTACTTGGCAGAGGGACACCGGCGAACGGCAGAGGAATTGCTGGTGGATCGGGCCCAGTTGTTGACGCTAACCGCACCTGAGATGACGGCCCTCGTCGGCGGCATGCGTGTGCTGAATGCCAACACTGGGCAGTCCGAACATGGCGTCTTCACCGAGCGACCCGAGACACTGACTCAAGATTTCTTTGTAAATCTACTCGATATGAACACGGTATGGCAGGCATCTGAGGAGTCCGAAAGCTTGTTTGATGGGTTCGATACCGAGACGGGCGACCTCAAGTGGACTGGCACCCGTGTGGACCTCGTCTTCGGCTCAAACTCCGAACTACGCGCCCTTGCGGAACACTACGCTTGTGAGGACTCGGAGGAGGAGTTCGTACATGATTTCGTGGCTGCATGGGGCAAGGTTATGGATCTCGACCGCTTCGACCTCGCCTAGTTTTGATAATAAGGTGATTGCGTGATGAAATCCTGGGCAAACATGATGTAATAGCCTTACTCTTATGAACGAGCACTCAGGGCCAATCGAAGTAACCTTATGGAAATTCTTAGCCGTGCAGACACAGAAGAGCCACCAGACGGTGATGAGCTTCCATGATCATCAAGCCACCAATTTGCAGCAGATGCCAATCGGGCATCTGCTGCAAGGATTTGTATATGGTGGTTTATTGGGTTTTGGACATACTAGAGAGAAAGGTCGCAACATATAATATACATTCTTAGACAGGCGTCAGACGAACCACAGGAATGGTTCGTTGAGTCATTTGTTCATATTTAGCATACTCGTTACTTGAGGACTTAAACCTTTCATAAAGCTGGTCGCGCTCTTCATCTTCGGTTATGGTCACCCTTGCTGTAAATGCCTGATCGCCGACCTGTATCTCAACTTCTGACGTAGCCTCTAAATTGAAGTACCAAGCTGGATGAGAAGCAGCGCCTCCTTTAGAAGCGGTAATTAGATAATCATCGCCATCACGTAGATATAAAAGTGATGCAGTACGCGGCTGCCCTGATTTGCGGCCAATGGTTGTTAGCAATAACACCGGCATGCCTTGCATGCTCTTCCCTATCTTGCCGCCACTTAGGCGGTACAAAAAGGTATGAGTACGAGTCATTAGCTTGAAAAACAGGTTGGGTGGTGCGGATGCCATAATATGTCTCCTCGGTGATTAGGAATAACTGAATTAAAGTTAGGTTATCTTTGTAACTCAATCTCAACGGTTCTGTCTACTTTAACTCGTTCTATTGCTCGTATTCCACCCTTTCATTTACACGAACCCCAAGTTGATTTACCTGAATTTGAATCGTCTACCCGTTTGAATCTTTCCATCCAATGTCATAATGGGAGCCGTCACAATATGGCTTGTTCTTGGACGCTCCGCAACGGCAAAGAACGTATTTCTCCGCATTTGCGCCCTCTGCCAGACGAGGCTCGGCCAAGGGAATACCGACAACGCGATAGGGACCGTTTTTTTCCACCGTTACGCCATCGATGTCCGGTTGGTCATGCTGCGGCTGCTCTCCTGGCAGGCTGAAGCGCAATGCACCAGATGGGCAGGCTTTGACCACCTCCATTACGCCTTCTTTCGGCGCGTTGTCGGGGATGATCCAGGGCTTGCGAGACGAGTCAAACGCGGCCTTTTGGCGTTTGCCACACTCGGCCGCGTGGGAGCAGAGTAGGCGGTTGTAGTGTACGGTAATCTCTTCGCCTTCGTACGTCAGAATCTCGTCCTTGGTCCGATCGTCCGAAGGATTGCTGTCGAAACCGATCTCGTTGTGAGATCTGTCGCAATAGGGTTTGTTCTTTGATGCGCCGCAGCGGCAGAGTGCCATCACTGGTTTGTGCTCAAACGCTTCGCCACGAGAGCTGGTAAGCGCTGGAACTGCCGTCGCAATCAGCGGGCCTCCGTCGCGTTCCTGTATGGAGGGATTCGTTGCACCACCCAGGCCAAACCGGCTGGTCAAGGCCAGACCATCACGGATGTTTAACCCTATCATAGCGATACACAGGCCACTGGCCGCTAGCTCTAGCGCCTGAACGCCGTAGTACCACCCGTCGAAACTATTGGCAGCAGCCCATCTTGAAAGGAAATATGAGGATGGCAACAAGACAAACAGTCCTGTCATAAATGCGATCGGCCCTCGTTGCTGCTTGGTCAGGGCCATTGGTTCTGTGCGCTTGCCAAGGAGGGACATACCTGAAGCGCCAGCACCTGCCAAAGCTATAAGCAAGACAAACATACCTATGAAAATTGTTTGCTTAACGGTCGCAATGGTTTCAACACTGCCGAAGAGCAGAGAGAAGACCGTCGATATCACAAAGGCTAAGATGACGAGAAATCCTGTAACCCCGGCAACGGGGTGAATTTTAGTTTTCATACTATTTTCCTTTCGCTATGTGTTGAGTTTTACAAGAGTACGAACCTTTTCACGCGGAAATGGCTCTTATTGATAGCAGGTCTTCTGCGTTCACAATAAACGGGGGTATGGTGCCACGGTCAAATAACGAACGTTTACCAGAACTGATCCAGCGCATCCAAGACGGCGATCAGAACGCGTTTAGTAGAATCATACAAGACTTCCAGGATATGGCGGTTGGCTATGGCTATGCCATTCTTGGCGATTGGCAACTTGCAGAGGATGTCGCGCAAGAGGCGTTTATTCATGCATTTTATGATCTGCCGAAGCTACGCAATCCGGCTGCTTTTCCCGGCTGGTTCCGGCGCATCGTCTTTACGAAAATTAACCGCCTACAACGCACCAGAGCTGTGACGCTTGTGCCAATTGAACTTGTCCTCGAAACTGCGTCAAGTGTACCAATGCCGGCTACTCTTATCGAGCAAGCTGAGATACGTGATGCCGTCATGACAGCTATCGCAGCCCTGCCAGAGCATCAACGAACGGTGGTGACTCTCTTCTATATCAGTGGATACGCACAGAAGGAGATCAGCAGCTTCCTTGAAATTCCTGTAGCCACAGTCAAGACGCGCCTCCATGCCGCTCGTAAACACCTGAAAGAATCGATGACTCAGATGCAGAAGGAGCTTTTAATTGAGTATCGACCCTCACAAAACGAAGCATTGTATAAGGAGATACATATGAATTTAGCCCTAGCCAAAGTAGTATCGTGTCGTACCGACGGTTGCCTAGTGAGATTACTTGAAACTGATGAATTGGTGGATACCCATTATTCAGCCAAGATTCAGGATAAGATCAAAATTCGGCCTGAGCAAGTCGTTGTCATACACAAGAGTCCAACATCGTCACAAACACTCTATCGCCTCTTTCTCGCGCAGGTCACAGAGATTCGTAACAATCAACTCACGGTCGAAATCCTACGCGATGAAGGTGATCGGGGGAAAGGGCGGTACCACCAAGCAAAGATTGCAGACGGTTTAGAGCTGGCACTCAATGTCGGTGATGACGTTTATGGCTATAACACAATATTCGACCGCTCAACCAATGGCAGACCGGATAACCCTGGGCAACTGTTGGCAACTGTCTCACCAAAGGTGAAAAAGATATACGAAGGAGAGACTTTCTAGTTTGGGCGTACTAGTTTGGGCTTACATAGTGCTAAAACCTGATTGGTATAAACTGGTACGCCCGCGAAGTTGTCGAGAAAATGCTAATCAACAGATTTCGCAGATTAGAGATGTTTTCTATTCGTTATCTGTGAAACCTGTTGATAGCATGCAATTGCTAGATCGGCATCAGGCCGACTGAGATTGCCCAATCGCTGGATCAATACGCGAAACCGATAGGCTAGAATTGCCTGCCACCTGTTCCCAAAAAGCAATCAGAACCAGCCCCACAAAAGCAATCCCCAATGTAACCACTGGGGCGACGTCTACCAGTAGCAGAATTGTGGCCACAGTCCCGCCGATAGCAAGCGTGCGGGGCCAACGAAACCCTAGCTTGGCTCGCCACTGACATAAGACCATGCCACCCACAAAGAGGGCGAGCCCCAGCGCGAACGCGAGTAAGGTTGTCGATGAGAGCGGATCGCTTGGATGGGCAATGGCCTCTTCGATGGCATAGGCAAAGGAAATCACCCCCAATAACATGGGGAAATGCAGGAAGCTGAAGACGACCGTGGCCATCTTGCCCTGTGCCAGCCCCTCTTCCGCGCCCAGGGCGTGGTCGAGCGCGGGTTTGGCCTGGTGAAAATAGCTCCACCACAATGCACAAGTCAGCCCCACGGCCAGCATGGCAACGGCTAACAGAGGGCCTGTCCACGCTTCGCCAATGATGCCGCTCCCCGCCACAATTAACGTCTCGCCCAGGGCAATGATGACGAATAGACCATGCCGCTCGGTAAAGTGTTCAGGGTGCATAGAAAGATCTTCTTCTGCTTGCTGAGCGCTGAACGTGGAAGCAACCATATCAATGACAATGGTGATGCCCCACAACAAGTATTGGGCTATCCCGCCGAGCCACCCGCCCAGAAGAATGGCCACAAACCCACCCGCAGAGATTAGGATGAACCTGCGTAAGGCGCGTGTCCTCCGCACATCGTGTGAAGATGCCCACTGCGAAATCAGGATCCCGATGAGCCGCACCAGGACATAGGCCGCGGCAAACCACAACCCGCGCCCACCAAACGCTTCGGGAACGGCAATCGCCATAAAAAATGTGATGGCGGTTGCGGCTAAAGTGGCCAGCTTAATCAAGGAATGGGTGGTATCAGCCCCATTGAGCGCCCAGGTAAATTGGGTCCAGGCCCACCACACCAGCCAGAAGATTAGGGTGGATTGCCCGACAGATTCCCAGCTAAAGCCGTGATGTAAGATGCCAACGATCTGGGTTACGGAGAAGACGAAGACCAAGTCGAAGAATAGCTCGACGAAGTTAACGCTCTGATCCTCAAACGTTGTAAAGGATTGAGTGGTTGAGAAGAGTTTTTTCATGAGTTAATTCAACCTATCTGGTTCAGTTCCAAAAGCCTTGTAATTGTGGCTGATGCCGAGATCTTTTTGTTTCAAATTCACGACAAAGTTCAACGATTAAGTGATTCCAAGAAAGATGTCAGAAATAGGACACAGATTTATGCAGATAAAGCCGCTTCGCTACTAAACACAGATATAAATCCTGATAATCCTGAAAATCTGCGTCTAAAGACTTTCTTGGCTTTACTTAAATCATCAACCCGCCCGAAGCTTTTACGACCTGGCCCGTAATCCAGCCTGCGTCGTCGCTGGCCAGCAACAGAATCGCTTTTGCGATATCTGAAGGTTCTGCTACGCGTCCTAGTGGCGTTTGGCCGATAACCATTGCCATCATATTTTCATCTGACGTGGCTCCCGCAGTCATATCCGTTACCGTCATGCCAGGTGCAACCGCGTTGACGCGGACACCACTGGGGCCATATTCAACGGCAAGGTTTCTGGTTGCGTGATCGACCGCCGCTTTGGATGAGCCATAAATGGATTGGCCAGCCATCGCACCAGTAGAGACCGTACTTGAAACATTGATAATTGAGCCATTGGTTTTACTGAGATGAGGTAGGGCCTCCCGAGATAACGCGAGCAGACCGAAGACATTGATGCGGTAAACACGTTCAATTTCCTCATCACTCGTTTCAGTCAAGGGACCCATCGTAAGCGTCCCTGCATTGTTCACCAGAACATCCAATTGCCCATGTTTTGCGAGCGTCTCATCGACCATAGCCTTCGGAACACCACGTTTGCTAACATCGCCCACCGCAAAATGTGCGGAAACACCCAACTCCGCTATTGTCGCTTCCAGTACCGATTGCCGGCGTCCCGTAATGACAACTTTTGCACCTTCTGCTATGAAGGCGGCTGCCGTCGCTTTTCCAATTCCTGTGCCACCGCCGGTAATCAGAACGACTTTGTTTTCAAATTTTGCCGTCACCTTAATATTCTCCTTAGTCTGATTTTTCGCCCACCTTGCGGCAAAAAAATCTGCGTCAATCCGGATGCAAGTTCTAGCTTTTCTGATCTTCTCGACAGCTAGCTAGCTGAAATTTAGATTCATTTGGCCATCAGCTCGATTTGCAGTGCGCTGATCGGCTTGCAGAGTAGAACCAAATACCTTCGAATCATAATATCGGGATACCAGTAGAATGACGATGGCGACCAAAGGGGCAATAGCTCCTCCATCACCTGCCATCATGTGCGCCCCGAATGCTAGCAGAAAATCAAAGAAGAACCCTGCATATGCCCACTCTTTGAGCAATGCAGATCGTCTCGTACCGATGGCGATAATGCCCAATAACTTGGCAAGTGCCAGGGGATAGACAAGATAGGCTGGATAGCCGAACCCAACAAATGTCTCTGTGACCATTTCATTTTGCGCCACATACATCACGACATTCATGAGCATGAATGCGGAAAACAGACCCGTTACACCCCAGTAAATGATTTTGTTTCGCTTTTCCATGTTTATCTCCAATTTTGAAGCAAAGATAAGAAACCCTTCAAACAAAGATTGCATAGATTTCACAGATGAAGAAGCAAATCTGTGAAATCTTTTAATCCCTGTTTCCCAAGAATTTTCTTGGCGTCACTCTCCGTTAGTTTTTAATGGTTAAAAGGATTATCAAATTCAGTTGACTAAACTTGCTTGAACTACGTTTGCAGTATAGCCTGATTTGCCATAGAATTAAAGTATTAATTTTCTATCTGTTTAATAGATTTTGTCTATGATTATTTGGTTAACACCCGAAAAGCGGTTGTGGGACCAACATCTACCTAAGCACGAGAGCTTCACCACAGAGCTTTTCGGATAGATACTTATAGGAGACAATCATGACCCTCGATCAACTGCAAATCTTAGTCAAAATTGTGGAGCATGGCAGCATGGGTGCCGCTGCGGAGGTGTTGTATCGTACTCAACCAACGCTCAGCGTTGCCATGAAAAAGCTTGAGGAAGAATTCGGCATTGAGCTTTTTTCCAGAGAAGATAGGCGCCTCACCCTCACACCGATTGGTCAGGCCATGGTGCAAAAGGCCCAGCGTGTGTTGGAACGTGCCGAAGAATTTGAACATTTGGGGCGCCAACTGGCGACGGGCAATGAACCGAAGGTGAAAATTGCCTTTGATGGTAGTATCCCTATCCGGTTTATCTCTAAGGTATTAAAACAGTGTGAGGTTGATTTTCCCGAAACGAGTTTGGAGTTGTTTGCTGAAAATTTATTCGGTGTGACGGAACGTTTAACGGAAGGAGAGGTAGATCTGGCGGTTGTGACCGGTTTCGAAGAAAATCACTTATTTCGCTCCCTGCCGTTACGCAAATTCAGGTTTTTCCCCGTAGCGGCTGCAACGCATCCTCTAACTCAATATGAAAACGACGTGCCGCTTGAAGATACTAAGGAGTATGTCCAGGTGATCCTACGAGATTCAGCAAGGAACGCACCCGATCAAAACTATAGAGTCATTGAAGAAGCCCGCCAATGGCATGTAAATGACGTGCAGACTAAGAAAGAGATCATCGTCGAGGGCCTAGGCTGGGGAACGCTCCCTGATTTCATGATGGAAGAAGAGCTGGAGACCCAGAAAGTAGTTCCCCTGGAAATTGAAAACTATTATCGCGTAGGCGAGAGTGAAATCTGCGTTGTAGGGCGAGCCGACCGACCATTCGGGCCGGTGGTGCAAAGCTTGTGGGATTCCTTCCGGATTAAGCTTTTTTAAGTAAAGCCAAGAGAGTTTTCAGAACAAAGATTGCATAGATTACACGGATTTTTCTCTTGAATCTGCGTAATCTTCTAATCCCTGTTTTCTGATTTCTTTCTTGGAATCACTTAAATTAGGGGCTGAAATTGATGGAGAAAAAACTGATGAAGGTTATGCAATATGTAGTCTATGCGTTGATGGCTTTGTTAACTGTTGCCATGCTCTTTGCTGGCGGCATGAAGCTGATCGGGAATGAAGAACTTTGGCAGCAGTTTGTAAACTTTGGCTATCCCTACTGGTTTTACATTCTAACGGGCATTATCGAAGCTGGCGCCGCGATTCTTCTTTGGCCGCGTCAGACCCGGCTGATTGGATCAGGGCTGATTGTTGCCACGATGATCGGTGCCCTCTATTCCAACATGACCGTTGGTGCAAGCGAGTTCTATTTGGTGAACATTGTACTTGCTGCATTAGCTGCTGTTGTAGCATGGTTCAGCCGTGACGGTTGGCCGCTGAATCGCTGGGCTTCGGCAACTTAATAATGTTTCAGTTTGTAGCTCGTCCTTGGGGACTCAGGCACACCGGATGCCTTTCGCTCTGCAAGGATACTTCTTACAAGACATTGGGGTAATTTATACTGCGGTCGTTTTGAAAACAGGTGTTTTCCGAAGCCCTACCAGAGTGACCAAACTCCTGTTTTCAAACGGAGCTGAGTATAGAAAAGCAAATGGGGTTGTTCGACTTGCCGTGCGTTCATGGTCCTTGATGCCAACTCAGGCCTAAAGACGTTGGGCTACCGGACAGACGTCCCATCGGTGGGGCTGGCTTGTCGACCAACAAGCCCGGTTGAGCGGGTGTCTGCTCTGTAGCCCTGACTGTTCACGGCAGGGTGGGCATCACGAACCGACCCGTTTTACCTAGTTCTACAAACTTCTTGACGATATTTTCATTGACAAAGCATGGTGGAAATTATGACATATTTTGCCAGCAGTATCTGCAAGGACGGGGCTACAGGGATACCGTCTACACTTTGTCGCATAGAGTCCAAGTTTCTTCAATTCGTGATCTTGTAGGCAACTACATGTGGTTTTAGATCTATGGGATAGCCATCTGCCTCATACGCCAACATGTAACCGTTAAGTGAGTCAACCTGAAGTGGCCACGGATTGAGTTGAATGACTCCATCGGCAACTGAATATGTAATATCGGTCTGTGTCTCGTCACCCAGATGGGCATAGACAGGTATGGTACGGCTGAGAGGTTCTCCGAAGCAAAAGTCGAACGAAATCATGTCGGCCAAGTTGGTAATTCGATCCGCACGCAAAAAGATCTCTTCGTCAAGATTATCTTGTTCATCGAGATTAACTTGGCGGATGTTTTCGCTAATCCTGTGCTTCAGTTGGTGTCGGAGCTGATCATACATTGGCTCATCACCCATCAGTCGCAACACGTGATGCTGCATCACAAGCTCTGCCGTAGTATCGGGCAATTGTGCCTGGACAAGGTTTGCCATTGAGCGCAACCGCTCTTCAGCGTCCATTGCCCCGATTTCGTTTTGGTCCAGAAAACCATGCCCCCAGTCGTGTAGCGCAACACCCATCTGAAAAGAGTCAAAATTCAAGGCCGGTTGGTCAAAGTTGTCGTTTCCCCAATATAACACAAACGCACCTGTTAGCCGCAGATGTTCTTGTTGGGGGAAAATTAGATTACGGATCTTTGAGCGAAACATAGCATTGCCTCCGTCGATTTTGAAACGATTTGCCGATTAGAACACTACGTTCCGAGTATACAGCTTACAAGTTGATTCGGCGCTGGACAAAGGAGCAGGGTATCTATGTCCATTGGTCCAGGAAGAATTTGGTCTAGCGCTATGCCCGCATTATATACTTCAAAAAGTTGGCTTATCCCCATAATGGTAGTAAGAATAGATTTCCGCGATCTGGCCGTTGCGCACGTAGATGCAATCGCAAGAGGGATTGCCGTCAAGCAGATAGCGAACCGCAAATTTATGGCCATCCTCAAGTATGTCAACGACTTCGATCGTCGGGCGAAAAAAAGCTTCGGGATTTTCCTGAACAATGGCAAGGTAAGCATCTCGACCCTTGATCTCTCCAAAAGGGCTCGTATGAACAAAGTCTTCGGCGAGTTTAAGTAGAGAAATATCCTTTTTGCGAAATGCGTCAAACCATGAATCAACAACTTGTCTACTCATAAGAACCTCCCATTCTTTCCATGGAATCTCACGACCAGGAAAGGCTGGACTCCGAAATGGCCATACATCCGCTAACCAGTGATGCAAGAAATCACCCAGTTTCTCCTCCAGCCCTTGAGATTTTGCGCTATCTCGTACCCAATAATAGACACGCACGTCGTACTGTTTGGGCGGTGAGGGATAAATGTACACACAACCAAGACAAAACTGCTCATCGCTCTCAATTACAGTGTAGGTAAATCCCGCACGTTGATCAAAATCGCTTTCATGCTCTTGCAAATCCTTGTAATTGTCTTCTAACGTCATCTCATCAGAAGGCCATGTGTCATTCGGACCAAAAATCTGACGCAAACTCTCTTTGCTCGACATGACGGCATCAAAGTCCTGCTCAACGTCACCAGTTGTCAATTTCCGGAGAATAAAGTCAGGAGTCTCAAACTGTACTGGAACGACAAAGTTATCAGGAATAAAGTGTCGAGTCATTGTTTTCATACCGTTTTCGGTTTACAAGCGTTGATTTTTCATTGTAATCTGCCACACCCATCGCATATTGGCAACTCATAACATTTCCCAATATGCGTTGATGGAGTTGCGTGACGTTGATGCAGATTTCGCCAGTCTGGTCAATCATCTATAGTGAAATCAGCTAGAGAACAGTAGTTTCTGGTAACCCATCTTCCGGGAAGATTCGAAACTTTCGTTGTAGGACTCAACTCGTTCAAGTACATCAGCCGGTTCGCCATCGACACGAATTGAGCGCACAATGACCAGCATCGGTTTGCGACTTTCTGGATCCGGGAAGGGCGCCCGATATGCGGCCGTCTCTATTGCCCTAAAAGTGGGCAACGGGTGCGTTTTAGTTTGGGGGTACAAGAGTGCGTCGCACTGTTCAATTGCGGATGGGCGCTTGGATCTTTCTCTGAACAGTGCGACGCACTCGACTGGCTACATTCTCGCCCCGAAACCCAAAGGCACCCGGGCAACAAAATGGGGTAGACAGCCCGCCAAAACTATGTTACACTATCTCTTGTGAACGCAAACGATTTATACCATCAACATCTACTATACCTAAACTCTGTCCAGTTGCGGGTTCTGCGTGAAGCCACTTCCGCCGGAATCGCTGCGATAGTTGTTGCCCCTGCCGTACCCACGGTAGAGACAGCTATATAGCGTCGGGAGCAGAGTGCTTTAGATCTTTCCAAAGAAAGAATCTGTTAGAGTCAACGAATTGCTGATGAGCATGCAGCCTCCCGCCGTGGGAGGTTGTTTCGCGTTTGGCGTTCACGACAAGTATTTTATACTCAGCTCCGTTTCAAAACCGTAGTTTGGTCTTCCTGTTCGCTCCGTGGAAAACTACGGTTTTGAAATCGACCGCAGTATAGCCACACCATAAAAGATGTTGAGCCCTCCCACAGCTGGATGATCTGCTGCTCTCTTTAATATAGCCAGATAAAACTTGTCCTCCCAATTTGGGACGTTCCAGGTTAACTGGGACAAAAGTCGGGACAAAATTTTACTGGCTCACTAGATGATACACCGTCGGGGTATATCATTGTAGAAAAGGAGACAGATTTATGCAGTCCCAAGTCAATACGCAATCAAAGCAGGTAGACAAGAAGCAACAGTATCAATCTGAACCAATTGAGCACTGGCTAAGCAGCAAGCTAGCCATCGCCCCTCTGTATGAAATGCCCAAGGAGCAGATAGCCCAGTTCACCATTACGGATGAGGGCCTGGAGCAGCTAATGCGGGGCGTCAATCACCCCAATCCCGACGTGCGCTGGTGGTGTGCTTATACCATGGGATCGATGACGGATGTGCGCTGTATCAGGCCATTTAGGCGTCTAGCCAAAGACAAATCCGTTGCGGTACGGGCCGAAGTCATCCGTGGATTGGGGTGGATTTATGGATATCTCAATGAGGGGCACACAGACATAAGAAAGATTTTGCTAGAAAAAGCCCTAAGTGATCCAGATGGGCAGGTGCAGGTGATGGCCATCGAAGCAATGGCCAAGGTCACACCGATTCTATATCCCGCAGTGGTTCTCTTCAGGATCTATTTGAACCCGACAAACTCGCTGGCGGTACGGTGTGCGGCACAGGACGCCTTCCAACAGTATAAGCACATATTGCCCGAAGAGGAACAGACTGCAGCAGCCGAGCTTCAAGAGCAATTGCAAGGCAAAGTTTTGACAGCGGAAGAGCTTGTTAAATTGCTTGGTGCGCGCCACCGTATCGTTCATTGGGCGGCCAATGATGCCTTACTCGACCAGGGGCCAGCGGTTATGGATGCTGTACTCGCAGGATTCAATAGCCCTATTGCGCGAATTCGGGGCTATTGCGCTGCGTTCATGGACCACATGGGTGACGACCGCTGTATTGAACCCTTGATCGCACTAACGTATGACCCCGTTCCCAGGGTACGTCGAGAGGCAATGCACTCCCTCCTCTGCGATCGCTGCAAATCTGCGCCACTAAACGTCAATTTGGTGTCGCGGCTCATTGAGATTCTATCGACCGAAGATGACGTGAAGATAAGAAGTCAGGTGGTACACGGCTTGAGTTTGCAGCCCTATGATGAACGGGTACAGCCTATGCTGGTGCCGCTCCTTGAAGAGTTGGACGCAAAGGAAGCGCTCACGAAGCCCGAGAGAAATCTGCGTAAAGGCATTAGGCTTGCCCTGCGACAGCACACCAAGTATCTTCATATATAGTCTTTAAGAAAAAGATTTTCCAGTTGTCCCCTGAGCTTGTCGAAGGGCGGCGGGAAAATCTTTTTCTTAAAGACTATAGGAACAAACTATCGAAACATACGTAACATTGTATTCGCGAAGAATCTCTGCTCACATTCGCCCCCAAACTACGATGCGCCCCACACTTATCAGCCACTTCATAAATTATGCATTTTGTCGTATAATTATCGTAGAGCATTCGTACGGTGAGTTTTGATTCTTAAAATTGATGTAGGCGTTCAGCCCCCTGAGCCTGTCGAAGGGGCAACCGGCTTCGACAAGCTCAGCCTACATGGGGGAGTGAACGGTTACAATTTGATGAACTGTTATGACCTCCCCCAGCCGAAAATATGTCCAATTTTAGAGCGTATGTCCCTCATGAAAGTTTTGGTCAGATGACCCCGTCCTTAAGTAAGTAGCGCTATAGTATGGTCGGTTTGAAAATCAACAAAGATTAGAAGATGGCGCAGCTCTTTATCTTCCTAACCTTTTCATCTTTGTTATTCTCAAAGGCACACATTGGACCGAGCGACCAATCCCCGTCTCCACGGGGACAAGCTGACTATGGACTGCTGATAGTTGATCCAAATTGTTCAAATACCTTCGCCAACGTTTTGCGTCTAAGTCTTGACAGAGTACTGTTGAGGTTCCTTCAAGACAACTGCGAAAGTGTCCTGAGTACCCAGTAAGGAAGTTCTGCCATGGCAGAGAATAGATCCCTATCCCTCTCCGAATTAGAAGAAGAGATCAAACGTGCGTTCCAGCAGTGGGACAAACAGTATCGCGAAGAAAGCCCCTTGACCAAGCTCCAGATCTACAAACGGGCCAATCCAGGCCCTGTGGCTAGCCCGCGCAGCGCCATCAATCAGCTCTTGCTCAATCTCCTTAACGAGTTGGACGGGGATGACATCAAATTTGCTGAATCCCTGCGGATGCGCTTTGCTGATGGGCGCACCGTTCGCCAGACGGCCAATGCCAAAAACGTCGAAGAGGGCACCATACAGAAGTGGCAGAGTGCCGGTTGGAAAAAGCTGGCTGAGGTGGTAAAGGCCAAAGAGGAGCACCTGCGTAGCCAGCTTCATGAGGAGCTACTGGCTCGCTTAGAGGCCCCGTCCTATGCCCAGCTCTGGGGGGTGGATGATCATCTGGCCTCATTGAGTAGCCTGCTGGAAGACCCGAATGGTCCCCGCATCATTGCCATCGAAGGAATAGGGGGGATCGGCAAGACATCCTTGACGGACCAGTTGGTGCGGCACCTGATTGAGAACGGGACCATTGGCCATGGTCCTTTTGCAGGGTGTGGGTGGGTGACCGCTCGCAACAATCTTCTAACCGTTGGGGGGGAACAAAAAAAACTGTCCCACGCATCGCTCAGCGGTGCGGGGTTGATTAGTGGGCTGGCTACCCAGCTCTTTGCCGATGAAGGGCGTCCCATTGGGCTGGATCCAGAGCAGATGCTCTCTAAGATCCAACATCGGTTGGCGGAGCAGCCTCACCTGATTGTGGTGGATAATTTGGAGACGGTGGAGGATACAGATACGCTGATTGAGACGCTGCGCAAATTGATCAATCCCACTCGGGTCATCTTGACAACCCGCCACAACCTCTTCAGCCAGCCCGATATCTATCACTATCCTGTAAATGAATTAGGTGAGAAAGATGTCCTACAACTGGTCCGCCACGAAGCGGAGCAGCGCAATTTGGCCATATTGGCCAACGCCAGTGATGAAGATCTGCGCCCCATTTACAAGACGGTGGGTGGAAATCCCCTGGCCTTACGAATTGTGGTGGGCCAGACCCACATTCACGCGCTACACGATGTGCTGAACGATTTGACCCAAGCTAGAGGAAAACCGATTGAGAGTCTCTACACCTATATCTACTGGAACGCCTGGAACAGCCTGAATGAGGTTGCCCGAGAGGCGTGGTTGCTCATGCCGTTGGTCAATGGAAATGGAATGACCTGGCCACAGTTAACTGAATTTACCGATATGGAGCCAGAGGATCTGCGCCATGCCCTGGCTCAACTGGTGACACTCAACTTGGTTGAACATCAGGGCAATCTACGGGAGAGCCGCTATTTTATTCACTCATTAACCCGCTCGTTCTTACAGGTCCAGGTGTTGAAGTGGGGGCAGGATGGGGATACGGCAGAGTGAGGAGTGGCAGGGTGATGGGTCGAACATGATGGAACTGACTAGTCCAGCAAGGCGTAAGTGCCTATACAGATAGCAGGATTGAATGGGCGATCGCGAGATTCTTCGACTAGTCTACCCGTTCAAATGAGGCTACTCTGGTAGAGAATTTGCTCACGTTTGAACCCATCGCCAGGTAGACCCGCTCAGAATGACATGCATCGAGATCGCTCTGCTGTCGTAACTGTATAGTTATTTACGCCCCGGTGTACGAGTGTAAAGAAAAAAATTGGGAATCGCGCGCATCCGATCCCCAATTCAGTCTAGTTAGCAGCCGCCAGCACTAGCAGTGCAAGCTAAAGCTGCTTCAGTTAATATCGTCCCAGCCACTCCATCCAAAACCACCGGCGCATAAGCAGCCGACAGGGCAACAACTGCGGCAATCATCAGGGCCACCATGTGGCGGCGAATGTTCAAAATATTTCCTGCGTTCATCTCACATTCCTCCTGGAATAAAGGCTCATCAAGTTCGGGAATTCCGCTATGGAGAATCACAGCATATGCATGTTTCCCTAATGAGCAGAGATCGATTTACTCATCTACTATCCATTATTGGCGCGCAGATACGTAAAAAAATCTAACAAACAAGCAGTCAGTTATTCATTGCTTAAGCATCTATATTATAGTCGGATATTTTTCGTGATGCAAATCGGTTTGAAAAAAGTATCGAGTATAAGCCCGGGGCTTATGACCCACGTTCAAACTTGTTCAAAGGTTCATGCAAAAAGCCACAGTGGTACAAAAACAACAAATTGATATGAGTGTACGTTATGGCGGGTTATTTCGCCGCACATTGGCGCGCGCAGTGCAGAAATCTCTGGACAATGTCAAAGCACATCAATATACGGTACCGGAAGAAGTACGAGAACAGGCTTGGCACATGTTAAAGTTGCTCTTTGAGGGAGATGAACTGTGGGAAGAGGCAAGTCAATTACTGATTGAGTTGGCCCCAAGGATGGAGATGGCCGGGTTTCGGGAGGATTGGTTAAATTATCTGACCATTGGTGTGAAAAGAAGCATTGAATTTGAAGACGCCTCTTCGGAAGCAGAGCTCAAGTTGCTTGTGGGCATGCTACTCCGCCTATTAGGTAATCATGAAGAGGCAATGAGAAATCTACAAGTGTCTTACGAGCTTTTCGGCATAATTGACGAAAAGATAGGTCAAGCTAAAGTACGAAATCAGATGGCTTATCTTATGTTCCATCGGTTCAACTTTGATATCGCTGAACAGTATGCACACGAGGGGCTCAGCCTCGCTATAAGATATTATCAGGAAAAAGCGGAAAGCCTTTCAATTCTTGGATTGATTATAACTGAACGCACATACTGGCAGAAAGATAACAAATCTGAAAATCTAAGAATGGCAGAGGAATATCATCAAGAGGCGCTTGAAATCCGCATGAATATTGGTGACCACAGAAAGGTCGCCTGGAGTTTACAAAACATCGGGTACACATTACGAATGCGAAGCCGGTTTAAAGAAGCCATAAAACACTATGAAGAAGCATGCTCCATATTAAGTAAGTTAAATGATCCTGCTAATTTAGCAATTGTCAAAATGAACATAGGGCTTGCGAATCAGGCTCTGGGGAAGCCTAGAAAGGCATTAGAAACTTACCGACATGCTAGATTGGTTTTTCAACGATTGCACGATCAACTTAATGTTGGTCGAATTCACGTAAATGAAGGGTTGTCCTTTCTCGAATTGAGCGAACCGAATTGTGCCGAAAAAAGCTTTCAAGAAGCAATAAGAATTTTTCAATTACTAAAGAATGATAGTTTACGCCTGAACGCGATTGACGGTTGGGCGCTCAGCCTAATCGCCCAACACGACTATCGAACAGCGATTGAGGTGCTTAACATAGCTATAGCGGAGCTATCACAACTACCAGATTTACCGAATTATCAATATCTGTATCAGTCTATGAATACGCACTTAACTGAGGCAAAATCATTTTATAGAGGCTGACGATTATCAGCCTCTACTCAAAATTCGGATTAACAGCCCGTACCGTTACCTTGGCATGCATACGCCGAAGGTGTTAACGACGTCCCAGCCACTCCATCCAAAACCATCGGTGCATAAGCAGTCGACAGAGCAACAACAGCGGCAATTGCTAGGGTCAAAACAGTACGACGAATGTTCAAAATGTTTCCTGCGTTCATCTCAAAAAGTCTCCTGGGGTTTAGAGATTCATTGAGTTGTGGGTACCCTCCGCGGTTTGGTAGTCAGTAGTCGGTGGTCAGTAGATCAGTAGTCACTTACCGACCTACCGACTACCCACCCTCGCGGCGCACGTGCTTCCCACAATGAACTTAGGTTTGTGAATAATTGAATAACTCTTTTGGACTAGCTAGGTCCTGGTACGTACATGACCTCAGTATAGCGGGCTGGCTGTTGGTTCTGCACCCATCAAACCGATCAAATGGGGGCATCAAACCCAACATCATACCCATCAAAAGTGCGCTTGCTCTGAAAAATCGGGATGACTGCTCAACTGAGGTTAGCCTGATAACATGCTTTTTAACAGAACAGCGCTAAGTAAAAGCGAGAAAGTTTTTAGAACAAAGATTGTAAAGATGACAAAGATTTGCCTCTTTCATCTGCGAAATCTTCTAATTTTTGTTTTCCAATTATTTTTCCGGTTTCACTTAGAAGTTCACTGCAGAAACAAAGACTGTACAGATGACAAAGATTTGCCTCTTTCATCTGCGAAATCTTCTAATCTTTGTTTTCCAAATACTTTTCCGGTTTCACTTAGAAGTTCACTGCAGAAACAAAGATTGTAAAGATGACAAAGATTTGCCTCTTTCATCTGCGAAATCTTCTAATCTTTGTTTTCCAATTACTTTTCCGGTTTCACTTAGAAGCATCGCTGAATCGCTTTGGAATTGTTGGGATGAGGTTAGTTTAATCGAAGCAGCGTTGCGTAAGCGTTGCGTCCGGAACAATCAAGCGTTCCATTTGGAGCCGAAAACGTTTTTGGTTCAACCGGATTCACATGGTTGACAGAAAAATGAACAGGGATTAGCCAGATTTTTAAGATTAGAAGAGAAAAATCTTCGTAATCTTTAAAATCCTTGTTCCATAAAGTTGTCAACCACATGAAATTCCAAAGAGCTACGTTTTTTTGTCTTTTTTGAACCAATGCAGTCTGTAAATTAAGTTTTTATTAGGACCCCATCCCGTCCTTCCCCCATTTTGGGAGAAGGTGATTTGTCGCCGCGCTGGTCGGATAAGCCGACTAGATTGCATAGCCGACAACGGTTGCCTCCCCACTTTGGGCTTGGCTTTACCCACATAATTTTAGAGGGGGATATATGTCATTATCAGTGGTAGAAACCATAGACTTCGCTGTCATCCTGAGCCAAAATCTACCCACAATGGCAGTGCGAAGCGAAAGACGGGTCAATTCGACTCGATGGGTGCGTGGAATGCGAAGGATCTCGCTCCTGCAAACGCGAGATTCTTCGCATTCCACGCGCGGATAAGCTTGAAGTCAGTTCATTATTGCACCACACTCTCTTGTTAGACGGGCGATGGCTCAGAATGACAGGGCAGTTTCTGTAAGATTAGCCCCTTTCTCGGCCCAATCTGGACTTCTGGGTAAAGGTAAGCTACCTTGGGGAGGCACCCAGAGGGTATCCGGGAGGGGCCACGCCTTTGCCATCCTACCTTTTTGACTTCTGGGTAAAGGTAAGCCCAGACTGGGCGAGGAGGGGGAGGGCGAAAATACTGATTTATTTAATTTACAGTGTACTTAGCAGATTAGGAGCCGAATATCCCCCATGCCAATACCCAAACATAAATTGCCCGACGCAATGCGTCTTGACACGTTGCGTCTCCTGCGCGAGGAACGTGGCATTAGCCAAACAGAGGCCGCTAAATTATGTGGTTTGATGGGCCGACAGGGACGAATCTCCCTCGGTGCATGGGAGCGAGGTGCCAGTATCCCCCACACCACCCGTCGCCTCAATGTACTCCACTATTTGTGGGATCATCTTGGTCTACGTAACGATCTTGAACAGTTCGAAGAACTCTGGGAGACGTTTGTAGAAGAGTGGGGATGGGAACCCTTAGGGGATCAGGAGTGGAGTCGGTTGACCAAAAGGGAACGTCCGCGGAAACGCCAGGATGAGCCACAAAGCGAAGCTGTGTCTGGGGGGATGTCGATCCCAAAGCCACAACATCCCATAGCCCCTCCTGTTGTCAATGACTTTGTTGGGCGTATTGACGAGCAGAACGACTACTGCCAATCCTTAACAACGCATGGACTGGCTGTCATTAGTGGAATGGCCGGCATTGGGAAAACGGCACTTGCTTCTGTACTCGCTTTGCAAGAAGAAGCACCTGAACGAATTTTCTGGCACACCTTTCATGCCCAAGAAGATAGCTACGTGCTCTTCTGGAAGCTGGCCGCTTTTTTGGCTTGGCACGAGCAAGATTCCTTATGGCGTATGTTAAACAGCGCTCAGCTGAGTGGTGGGCAGCTACCTCCTCCTGAAATCCTCCAAGATTATCTCTTGCAAACGCTGCCAGATAATTCCTTTCTCCTATGCTTGGATGACCTTCATTTTGTGCAAGCTGATCCGATACTCAACCAGTTTCTGACTCGCTTACAGCCTTCGCTGGGAAGCAATGGCCTACGGCTATTGATTACAACACGAAGTCAACCCGACTTTATTCAAACGGAAGACGATAAGGCGTTAGATGGCCTCAGCGATGTGGATACATATCACTTTGTTAACCAGCGTGGGATACACCTAAACGATGATGCGCTTAATCGGCTCTACATTCATACCGAAGGCAATCCCCAATTTCTAACCTTAGCCGTCAATGCATTGCGTACCGTTTCAGATATCGACGACTTTCTGAAGTTGCTCACAAAGTCCGACAATATTGAGCGCTATTTGATGAATGCTGTCGATACCCACCTCAGCGATGATGAGCGTTTGATCATGGGAGCAGTTGCAACTTTACAGGGTTATCCTGGTTCGCGCGACTTGTTTGAAGCCATCCTCGAACGTGACGATATTGCCCGCATAATCTACACCCTTACCACTCGCAATTTACTCACATCTCAAATTGAAAACGAGTCTGGCAAAAGAAGTTATGGTCAACATGCCATCGTTCAGGCATTTTATTATGGACTGTTGGGACGTCGTACGCGTTTGGCCCAACATCAACGTGCAGGGGCCTATTACGATGAGGTAGAAAATGATAAGCTGGCAGCAGCACGTCACTATCATCTTGCCGAAGCATATAGCTTGTCTGCCCAGCTAGCCGCCCTTGATCATGGGGAAGAACTCATCGGCCGAGGTGAGATAGGTCCACTTCGGAGCCTGTTGGAAAGATTTTCCAAAGACCATCTTCCCGATGAATTGTGGGTAGCCGTGAATGGCACGTTAGGCCGCATCTACTGGTTCACTGGTGAATCGGAACAAGCACGTAATGTATTGCAGAATGCGCTCGAAATTCTTGAGCGTTGTACAGATTCGCCACTGGTGAATCGACTCCGCACCCGCACCAACCGCTTTATGGCCGTTTTGGAAAAGAGCAGAGTCCCAGATGAAGCGCTTATCTGGGTATACCGTGGCCTGGAAGCGATCGATCCCTCAGAAGATGCAGATGAAGCCGCCCAACTGCACATCATAGCAGGCAATATAAATGTAGGATTGGGCAACTTCACAGCGGCCCGTGAATCCCTCGACAGAGGCCAAACGCTGTTGTCTTCATACCCAAGCCATGTCCAGATCGATGCACTAATGGGACTGGCCAAGCTATATGGTGCCCAAGGCAAAATTGAGCCATGTCGGACACATTCGATGCGTGCCTTGGCGCTAAGTGAAGAGCTGCACGATTATCATTGCATGACAATCATTTTGAATCAACTCGCATACACTCAACAGTATGTTGGGGAATGGCATGATGCGATAAATAGCTGGCACAAGGCCCTCGATCTCGCTTTTCAAATGGGCAACAGCCAGCAGCAGATAAGCGTCACCTTAAATTTGGGGGTGACTTACAAAGACATGGGTGAAGATGAACAGGCACTTGGCCATTTGAAACGGGCATTGGGTCGCGCAAAGGAAGATGGCCAATTCCGTGAGTTTGCCCTCTATTGCCATTGCAGCTTGGCGGATCTCTACTTACGGCAAGAGGATATTAACGCTGCATTATCAGAGATTACCGAGGCGGAGCAGTTGGTTGAGGAGATGGGCTATGGGATGTTACGACCGTATGTTCAACAATTCTGGTCACGGGCTTATCTGGCTCAACAACAGTTAGAGAGCGCTTTGGTCTATGCAGAAAATGCCTGCACATTGGCGGACCAACAGAACGCGGCCACGACTCAGGGAACTTGCCGACGGGTATATGGTCAGGTTCTGGCTGCTTTAAATCGGCCACACAGTGCGTTGCGCCAATATGAAGTGGCCATTCATCACCTTGCCGAGAATCCATATGACCTGGCACGTACACATCTTGAACAAGCCAAAACGATGATTGCTCTTGGGGAGAATATTGAAGGTGAGTTGCTTTTAGGCAAGTCTATGGAAGTCTTTGCCCAGTTGGGTGCCAAACGAGAGTTAGTAGAGAGTACAAAAGTGAAAGAAGTCCTATCCAACAAATTACCAGTGATTTGAACATCTTAGGGAGATGCTCAATGCTTATGCGATTGTTTAGCTCAATGAAAAAATTATCTTCCGTATTACAACACAGAATCATACTTGGAATCCCTTGTATTTTGGCCGGGGTTGGCATATTGCTATTGATAAGCGCATTCAAGGCCGATGAAACATATGCAGCATCCCCCATCCTTGAGCCGATGCGCCAAGCTGGCGTAGAGACTATCGTGCCGGTATCACCAAACGCTCTCAATAGTTTTGCTCTTGATACAGAACCACTATTAATTCAGGTACCGAGCTTTGTCCAAAAAACCACGTTCGATATAGAAGCAGCAACCACAAGCGTTGCAATTGGTGATCTAAATGGTGATGGAAATCTTGATGTTGTCTTGGGGAACCGAGGAATCCCCAATCAAATTCTGTTCCATGAAGGTTCGTTCGAAGAGATATTGACCGAAGAACGGTTTGAATCATTTGGTCCCATTAATATGGTTACATCGACTGTGGCACTGGGCGATATGAATAGTGACGGCTATTTAGATATTGTCGTTGGTCTGTATAACGAGCAAAATAGGGTCTATCTAAATGATCCCAACCAGCCAGGAATCTTCACAGATTCGAATATAATTCCAGTAGGTACGCCTGATGAGAATACGACAAGTCTTGCCATAGGCGATCTCAATGGAGATGCCCACTATGATATTGTGGTTGGCAATCATGGCATGACTAGCACAGTATACTTTAACAATGGAAGTAATAGTACGAGCAGCTTTTCCAGTGCGCAGGCGGAGATCATCAGCAGCACAACAAGTAGTCTGTCACTAGGCGATATGGATGGTGATGGACTACTGGATATTGTCATCGGTAACCATCTGGCAAATAATTTTATTTGCTACAATAGCAAGATTCAACCCGGCGATGTCGGCAATTGCCAAAAGTTTAGTTTTGTAAAGAAGACGTCAAGCATTGCCTTGGCGGATTTAGACAACAATGGCGCTTTGGACGTCGTTGAAGGCAATAACGGTGAATCAAGCCTAATTCACCTCAATCCGTGTCCAGAAGAACATTCGCCATGTGCCGAGCAGCAGATAGAGCGTCTGCAATCTCTACCGCCGCTGCCTTTTTCTCCTCTTTTTCCCCAAACGACAAGTTTGGCCGTGGCTGATATGAATCACGATGGGCAGTTAGACATTATTGCAGGAAACTACCAACAAGAGAATATTCTTTACGCGATAACGTCCATAACACCCCAAAGGCTGGTCCTTGAAAAAGGGCTGTTAATTCGCTCGAACGAGACTCAGGCTGGCTCTCCGGATGGCGTTTTGGTTGATCTCAAAACGCCTACCCTTGCTATTGCTGTGGCAGATCTAGACAAGGATGGGGATCTGGACGTTGTGTATGGCAACGATAACAACTTGCAGAGCCAAATCCGCTTTAGTAACGGTGCCGGCAACTTTCCTATCACCCCAGCATGGGAGATTCCGGACAATGAAGTGGCAGGAAGTGTGGCATGGGGTGACGTAGACCAAGATGGACATCTTGATTTGGCTATCAACCGCCGGAGCGTCGTCACGGTCTATCGTAACGAAGGAAATGTCGCTTCAGAAGCTATAGCGATGAGTCCCTACTGGAATAGTAAGCATGATGGCGGCCATATGGCATGGGGGGATATCGACAATGACAATGATTTAGATCTGGCTGTTGCTGAGAATGGATTTTACCGCGTTTATCTTAATCAGAATGGTGTGCTGGAGACAGAGCCAATAGATAATTGTTGTGCAGTAGAACAAGATGCCGAAAGCGCAAGGAGTGTTGCCTGGGCAGATATCAACCAGGATGGTTATTTGGATTTGATTGGGCAGGCGATGGAAGAAGGTGGAGGGGCTACAGAGATCTTTTTGAGTCGCCCAGCGCAAACTGCTGCGGACTCGATTCAATTCTCGAGTGGCAATCTTTTGGGGAAAAATGCGCATAAGGACATTGTTATAGCCGATTTAGATAGTAATGGGCAACCCGATATTATTACCTATGATTCAATCAGCAATTATGGTATCGGTGACGATACGATCTATTTCAATCCAACTACCATCCTAAAAGATCAACTGGTTTTTCGCCCTCGGTTCGAGCTCAATCAGGCTCAAACGAATACCGGTGAAGATACAGGTGGTGACACTGAAGGAATTGACTATGGGGACATAGACGGCGATGGCGATCTCGATCTGATTGTGGGAACTCAGACTGGATTCAATCGCATATACAAGAACCCTGGCAACGGGCATTTCTCACGAGCACAGAGCTTCCCTTTTGGGCAACCGAGTAATACTAACTCAGTAGCCGTTGGAGACGTAGACGGCGATGGCGACCTAGATATTTTTGTCGGGGAACAGAATACAAACAATCTTGTCTACCTAAACGACGGTTTGGGAAACTTCGACAATTCGCGTACCTTGATTTTCGATGGGAGCGATGACACGAGTAGCATCGCTCTCGGTGACGTTAACAATGATGGTACGCTGGATATTGCCGTAGGCAACTGGCAAAATTCAGGAGCGGCATCGATTTACCTAAATCATGCACGCTCGCTACAGAATTTGGTCAATCCACCGTTCTTCATCACCGTAACCCGACCCTTATCCACAGCCGATGCGGACTTCTTTTCCGCTGGCACCATTCTGACAGAGGCTGAGATCTTGGTTCCATTCGGACTATCAGGCCCGGCTGGTGGCCGGGCCAGTAAAGTCGAAGCCTATTTCTCACTCAATGGAGGTGGGAAGTGGCACCATGCTGGGACCATTACCGATGATTTAACCGTCAATGCAACTCATACATTTACTTGGACTTCCCACATAACAGGTCTATTTGGCCAAGCAGACAATCTCGTCTTTCGGGTTGAAGCATATCCCATCGTCAAACCCATTCCAAATGGTGTACCTGGGCCATACCTGTGGCCCTACATGAGCGCCACTACTTATCCGTTCCGCGTGCGTGGGGCGCTACCTCGGATCTTGGCAAAACATGGCGATAGCGATTTCTCGACACCCTTCGCCAGATTATATCGCTTACCTCCTGGCAAGAGCGAGGGCGCAGGTTTGCACGAGAACTCTATTGGAGAGCCGTTTGTTACAAATGAAGAGGGCTATTTATTCGCGCCAGGAATATTTGAACCAGGCGAACAGTGGGTTGCAACGTTGCCCATAGCCAATGAGATACAGGAGCGCACAGCACTAACTCTTTATCATACTAGCGCTACGCCCTCTGCAAGTGGGCTCGATATGCAGTCGATTTCGCAACATGGTATTCATACAATAACCGTATCTGCCGAGAATCCTCTCATTCTCTTCGACTTGGACATCGCTCTCCAGTGGGATGCACGTCCTGACAGCAAATTTGTTCAGCAACTGCATAAAGATATTCTGCGCGCATCTGAACTTCTATTTGATTGGAGTGATGGACAGATCGCTTTGGGGGATGTTCATGTTTATGGCTATGATCCCACCCGTTGGGCACCGATCTATCAGCCCGATGACGACGTGGATGACTGGTCCCAAGCGGTTGATATCCAGATCTACGCGTCGAATCGTCTGCGCCCCAACGCCGATGTTGGTGGGAACATCTCCGAACATAAAAGCTTCACATTGCCAAAACCATTAACTTTCACAGTGGCTCATGTACCAACGCGGACCAAGGTGAATTATAGCCCCGGCCAAGTACGAATGGGAACTGTGTGGAATCGTTATGGTGACCTGGATGGCGTGGTCGGCGAAGATTGGCCCAGTGCATTCGCCCACGAATTGGCTCATTATCTATTGCGGCTGCAAGATAGCTACATGGGGATAGACGAGCAAGGGCGACTGGTTACATTTAATGATTGTCCGAGCGCAATGACGAATCCATATCGTACTGATCACTATAGCGAATTCTTACCGGTCAACGGCCGAGAGGAAGGGGATGGCGACTGTGGTGGTCCGGCAAATAAAGATGGCATTCAAGGTACGTTGAGTGCTTTTGTTACAGGATTAACTGACTGGGGAATTATATCTGCAACCTATTCGGCACTCAATACGCCGGTTTCCCAAAGCAATATTCTCAGCGGTCCTACAACTCTTCCTTTGGCTGTGACACAGATTATTAATGATTTTGGTGAGTCAAATCGTAATGAGATGGCTCGATTATTGCAGAATCGATTTGTCATCTCTACACCCAGCGACAAAGAGGGTGAAGAGTACCGATTAAGCAATCAAGCCCGTGTTTACTTATTCGGAAATCGCGATGAAAGAGCTAAAACATATCCTCTTATTGATTTAGGCAACCCACAGCTCGATCAGATTATCGTCTCGGATATATACGTTAATGATCGTTTGTGTGTCTATGATCTTTCAAACCAGCAACCATTATTTGGATGTAAGGAAAAGGTGAAGGAAGGTGATTACGAGATCATGATGCGCAAACCGTCTCCAGACTGGCCACCTCTAGTTGTCATTCAGCCAAACAGTCAGACGGAGCCGCCAGCCAGTCTGATCAATATTACGGCTACATTTTCCACACCCCCCACTGACTCTTCCGATGAAAGAGGATTGTGGGCACAACTCTACCCAATTAACATAAATTTTCCTACATCGACAACTTCTCTGACGACAAAACTCCAACTCGTCTCTGATGATAACCCGCTTCAGTATTCGGGAACGTTTACGCTCCCTAAACTTAATCGTGCGGTTAGTGGCTATGTACACGTATGGCGCGGGCGGGACAGAAATGGCCCATCCGGCCAAGATGATGAACTCGTGATCGATTTCACCTTGGGTGGTTCTCCTTGCTGCCATCACTTTGGCGATAGAACCCTAAAAGTATCACCCGACGGTGAGGTCATCTTCTACTCATTGGCATACACAGAAACTACAGACGCTTTGTATAGCTTGCAAGCGCTGAGCAGAGTCCCTAGTCTTCCTACCTGGGCGACACAAGTTGGACAAGCATATCGGCTAACTGCCTCTTCTCAAGCGCCGCCGTTTACATCGACACCCACATCGCTATTGTTTAGCTATTTGGCGCGCGATGTTCGGGCCATAGATGAATCATTTATCACCCTGTACTATGCGCCCCTAGCAGTGAACGAATCGGCAGGAAATGTATGGCAACCATTGGATACATTTGTGAACACCGAATTGAATACGGCCAGCGCCCTGGTAGAAGAGCCAGGATTTTATGCATTAATGGCCTCTTTTCAGCTTCCCCTCCAAAGCGGATGGAATCTGATTGGTTATCCCGCAGTTGCCAGTCAGCCCATTACCCAAGCCTTGTCATCGCTCAATGGGAAGTTTAGTCAAGTCTATGGTTTCGAACCCACATCGGAGCAGCCATGGCGTCTTTATCCGGTCAACCAACCTGGCTTACATGATATGGAAACGCTACAGGAATTGGAGTTTGGCAAGGGATACTGGATACATGCCACACAGCCGATTACACTCTATCTACGAAACCCAGTCGAAACAAAACGCAGAGATACTATAGGATCCAATAGCATCTCCCAGCCGGGTCTACTGCCACCCTCTCCACCGGCTCTATTTTATGGAGAAGTTACCTCTACCGAAGGCAGCCCACTAACCGACGGGTTGATTGTTACGGCAACCGTGGTATCAAGTAATGATGATTTGGTTGAGGAGAACACTCTGCTTTGTGGACGAGGAGAAACATCGGAACAGGAAGGGCGGATCTTCTATTCGGTCGTTGTCAACTCAGATAGTCAACAAGCAGGCTGCGGTGCCTTTGGCCGGAAGGTGCGCATTTACATCGATGGGGTTCCTGCACCCCAAGAACTGCCTTGGGACAACCGGAGCGTTTCGGAAGTCGATCTAGCGTTGCCGACGGATGACGAATGAGACCCGTAGGAATCATGAATATCATTTGACCACAACGGACTGAGCATTCGAGCAGTGACGGTCTGAAAAAACGGCGTACCAAGAGCTTGCGCAAGAAAAGCGGACGCAAGAGCGGAGGTCAGCCAGGGCACAAAGGTCATACGCTGCAAATGAGTGAAAGCCCAGGCCAAACCATTGTGCATGAAATTAAGAGGCTTCCTCCCCTTTGTTGCTCCCTACTGAAACCGGCTCCGTATCCTCCATCCGGCCCAGCGCCCGCAATTGGGGGGAAAGCCAAGCGGCCCCTGCCACCACGACCAGCGTTCCAATGCCGCCACTCACCACAGAAACAACGGGGCCAAACCGATCGGCAACGAGGCCCGATTCTAGCCCACCCAGCTCATTAGATGCGCCAGTAAAGACGCTGGTGACAGCAGAGACGCGCCCACGCATTTCGTT
>JBCCHB010000123.1:0-52337 GCA_039028975.1 Chloroflexota bacterium | reverse complement strand
TTTTGAGACCAAGCGCAAAGCCACTGATGAATTTAAAGAAAACATGCCTATTCTCTTTGATGAGTTTCTTCCTCAGTGGAACTATGTCGCCCGTCCTCGTCAATGGGAACTTTTCGGTTTTATTTAATTCCCAGTCCTTAGGATGAATCACGTTGCGGTGAATCCCCATAACACCGAGTCCGGCCGCCTCTGCAATTGGTTTGTGGGAAACAAGCCACGCCTTTCCAGGGTAGTGGTTCATTTCCATGGGAAAAGCCATGGCTGGGTTGAGCGCACGGATTCCCTGGTCTTGCAGGGCTCTCACCACATGGCGGGCAATTTCATCGGTCTTTTCGCCCGTTTTGTGAAACTCCAAATTGGCAACCGAGCGTGCGGGGCTGCGCACGGGTTCACGGTTCATGCGAACAACCAGGCTGATCACTGTCTTTGTTGCTGGGAATAGGGAGAGAATCTCCTCTCGTTGCTCATCTAATTCGGGGCGGTCGATCTCAACAAAGCCCGCATCATCCGCACCTGCGTCTAGGATGAGTTGACGTAGCCAGCTGGCATCCACTTCTTGGGTTTCGCTCCAAGTAGAGATTGGTGCCTCGCGCTTGCTTTCTCGTTCGCGATAGTGGATTACGATAGGATGTTCTTCCAATTGAATAGCCATAGGTATTGTCCTCATACGCAAAAGACCGAACGGTCTGTTTTTGTAACAAAAAAATTAGGTCTATACGTGTCACCAGGATCTGATTTCGAAATCTAGGGGATACAAGAATGAATTTATGCTCTGATCCAATGAGAGTATTGGATCTCTGTAGAGCAAATTATACAACCACATTTGCCTCCACATAAGCCCGCAAATGTTCGGTTGCAATATGAATATGGTCAAGTGTTTGATAAAGCTTACTCAGCATAATTCCCCCTTCTAGGGTGCTGATAATAACTGTAGCGACCTCCTTTGGATTGAGCGTTGATTTGAAGTCGCCTTCCACTATGCCGCGGGAGGCAATTCCCTCTAGCAAGTTGTGCCAAAAATCGACTGCTGCCCTTACGCGCGCCCGAAGCAGAGGATGACCATCATCATTCTCAATAGCTGTGTTTAGCAGAGGGCAACCTCCTGCCATGGCTGGATCAGAAGCAATGTTGGCATGGGTATTGATGGCCGCATAAAGCTGAGCAGTCGCAGAATCGTCAGCGGCTTGGAGTGCGTGCTCATACTTGGCTCGTAGTAAGCTCCAATTATAGTCAAAGGCGGCTAAAGCAATTTCGTCTTTGCTGGCAAAGTGATTATAAATGCCCCCCTTCTTCAAGCCCGTAGCCGTCATAATGTCTGACATACTTGAACCACTATACCCTTTTTCATTAAAAAGCGGCGCAGATTTAGCGATAATGTATTCTCGGGTTGCTTGGCCCTTATTCATCGATAGCCCTAACTATTTATTTCACCATTTCAGACCGTCCGGTCTCTATAAACAATTTAAGACCACTCGGTCTGATTTTTATGTAATTCTTCTACCAAACTATTTCATATTGAACTTCTATTGATGGTTAGTGGCGATACAGACCGTATTGAGGGGAATACGGTTCATTTATCGTTCGCCAGTCAATACAGAGCTGACTATAGTTTAGTTGGATGTCAGACGTTCCTCTTGCCGGACCATGCCAAACTTTTGTCATTTGGTGCCACTTGCTATAATCGACTTAAAGGTCGTTGCTATAGTTTTTAAGAAAAAGATTTTCCGCCCTTACCCTTCGACACGCTCAGGGGGCGGTTGGAAAATCTTTTTCTTGGTGTCTATATAAGATAAAATGGTTCAGCACTTATACAGCTTGTGGCCACTGAACCCTGAGTCTGTTAACCGACCTTTGTAGAAGGACAGCTACCTACTTGCACCATGCACTTAATGATTCCGGCCATCACAATCAAGGTAGCTCTGGCTGGATTTAAAGCATCGGGATTAGATGCCAATCTGTTCGAAGCTCATTGGGGTATGCCCGTTCACCTCGGTCAACAGCATTCGGGGTTTCGGTTGTCGGATGAAGCATGGGGAATGAAGAATCAAAGTGCGGATCCGTTGCCCAAAGAGACATTACGTACGATTGCCGAACAGGCTGAGATAAAGCAATTTACCGAGGCACCCTTGATTTATGCGATTCGAACGCGGCTTCCGGGTCACATAGAAATGGGAAAATTCTCGGCTGAAGATATTGCCGCCGCACTTGGATTGTCTAAGCGCACATTACAACGACAGCTTGCAACAGAGAAGATGGCCTTCAGAGAACTACTGGACCTCTATCGGCAAGAGCAAGCCATGTTGATGTTACAAAGTGGCAAACGGAATATGATGGAGGTCGCATGCGCACCCGACTATAATGAACTCTGTTCATTAGTCGAGCGTTTAAGCGTTGGACCGGGGCTTCACCATCATCCTGGCTTCGTACAAGCGGACAATCAATTCACAAAGCTTAGGCTTCGGAAAAAGGATAGAAGGGGAAGGGGAAGTCTAAGCTGTACAGAATTTAGCTTTCCTGTTAGAATACCTTATCAAAACCTCTTCATGAGCTTGGCGACTTAATCTGCTTGTTGTGTCGCCCTCCCGCTGCTCCACGTCTTTGGTCAATCGTATGCTATCAAAGTAGATTTGATGGCTCTCTGGAGAATACGCCTATGCAGCCATCCATTCAGATACCTCCCTCTGATTATGTTGCACGTCAGCAAAGACTGCTGATTCATCTCAATGAGCAATTGCTCTCTGGCGTTGTACTTTACGATAATTATTACATTAGCTACTATAGCGGCTTTGCATTTATCCCCACGGAACGCCCTATGGCTTTCATCATGAATGCCGAAGGGGAACGCGCACTCTTTGTTCCTCGATTAGAGCTGGAACATGCCCAATCAGCCGCCCACGTCGACAAAGTAGCCCACTATGCAGAGTATCCAAGCGTACCCCATCCTTCATCTGTATTGGCTGACCTGCTCGGCGAAATGGGGATAAAGGAAACCATTGGTGCAGATAGCGATGGCTATCCTTGGATATTGGGGTATCAGGGGCCTGACCTCTCAGACCAAATGGGTGCAAAGGTCAAACGAATTAGTGCATTTGTAGAAGCCCAAATGGCCATTAAGAGCCAGGCAGAATTAGCACTGATTCGCGAAAGTTGTAAGTGGGGCAATCTGGCCCATCGCCTGCTGCAAAAGTATACCAAAGTCGGCATTACCGAAACGGAGGTCAGCATGCGGGCCAGCCAAGAAGCGACGCTTGCTCTCATTGAGACATTGGGCCCGCTCTACCGGGCACAAAGCATGTTTTCACCAGGCGCTAGTGCAGGCTATCGGGGACAGATTGGACGGAACGCGGCAATCCCTCATGCAATGACAACCAATGCCAGCTTTTTGGCGGGTGATGTATTGGTGACAGGCGCGGGTTGCGCCATGTGGGGATATCACTCCGAATTGGAACGCACCATGATTGTGGATACGCCCAGTGAGGAGCAGCGCCACTTCTTCCATCACGCCAAGACGGCCCAGGAGGTGGCTTTTGATGCTATGAGGGCAGGTGTCAAGTGCAGCGCAGTCGATCAGGCCGTACGAGACTATTACGATGAAAACAACCTCATGCCTTACTGGAAGCATCATACCGGCCATGCCATCGGTCTACGGTATCATGAAGGCCCCTTTCTAGATATCGGTGATCACACTGTATTGGAAGCAGGGATGGTTTTCACAGTGGAGCCTGGACTATATGTGGAAAATTTAGGCGGCTTTCGCCACTCGGACACAGTGGCCATTACAGAAGATGGGCTAGAAATGATGACCTATTATCCGCGTGACTTGGAGAGTTTGACTATAGCACCTAATTAGTCTACCAGATTATGCTTGGCTCTGTCATAGATGAGAGCAATCTGCCTGTCTGAAGTGCTATCAGATTAGTCTCAATCTATGGCCAACCGCACTATACAATTTTCACTTTCCCAATAAGGAGACAAAACAACAATGAAACAGATGAAGAGACTTTCGGTAATGGCCATCTTGATGGTCTTGGTGATGATGCTAGCAGCGTGTGGTGTGCCAGTACCTGCTGGTGATGGAGAAGCAAGTGACACTGGCTCAATGTCAGCCGATACTGGAGATACAGGCGAAAAGACCATCATTATCGGGACTTTGGGTGAGGCCCAAACGCTGAACCCTGTCATTGCCAACGAAACAGAAGGCACTTGGCGTGCTATGATGATGTTCGAGCCGCTGCTTCAGCTTGATGCCGAAACTTTCGAGCCGTTTGGTCGCTTGGCTACTAGCTGGGAGGTATCTGATGATGGGTTGACCTATACCTTTAGCCTTCGTGATGATGTTATGTGGCATGATGGTGTACCCACCACGGCAGAGGATGTGGCCTTTACTGTCTATCAGATCCTCAGCCCTGACTATACTGGCCCCCATTACTCAGACTGGGCCAGTTTGGCAGGTGCGGAAGAGGTTAAAGCAGGGGACGCGACGGAAGCCGAAGGCATCCAGGTTATTGACGATACCACCATTTCCTTTACGTTGAAAGAGGTTAACGCGCCATTCCTGGTCAACACGATTGCCTCAACACCCTTTATTCCCATCCCCAAGCACATCTTGGAAGATGGCGCCATGAGCATGGAAGACTTTGGTGTTGCGCCAGTGGGTAATGGACCATACAAGTTCGTCTCGTGGGAGATCGGCAATGTCTTCGAGATGGAAGCCAATCCCGACTACCATGGCGAGGTACCGAAGATTACACGCGTCATCCATCGCAACATTCCTGATTCCCAGACGCTCGTAGTTGCTTTGGAAGCAGGGGAAATCGACTCATCACTCTATGCTCTGCCAACGGTTGCTGATGCCCTGCGCGAGAAGGAAAACCTGGAGGTTCTGGTCGTACCCTTCAACGTCCCGAATGGCTTTAAGTATAACTTGGAGAACCCTGTTCTTAGCGATCTGGCCATTCGGAAGGCGATTGCTCATGCCGTAGACAACGAGATCTACGCCAGTGAATTTCTGCTGGGGTTAGGTGCGCCAGGGCTGGGTTCAGTGGCACCGGGCAACTGGGCCTATAACGCGGATCTAGAGCCATATGCCTACGATCCTGAGCTTGCCGCACAGATCCTAGCTGACGGAGGGTGGGCCGATTCGGATGGTGACGGGATTGTTGAGAAAGATGGCGTCGTTGCACGGGTAACAGCAGAGACCAATGCTGGTAACGTCATGCGCGAAGATTACTGCACCTATCAGCAGGCGGCTCTTCTGGCCATCGGCATCGATTGGCAATGTGAATTTAAAGAGTGGTCTGTCATCGTTAACGATGCTAGCACAGGCAACTTTGAGGCCATCCAGCCCCAGTGGGCGGGGGCGACGGTAGAGCCAGATGAGCTCTATCAGGCGTTCCATACCGAAGGCTCCAACAACATGGGCCAATATAGCAACGCCGAGGTAGATGAGTTGCTAGAGCAGGGTCGGTTGACCGTGGACATCGAAGAACGGAAGGTCATCTATAACCGGGTTCAGGAAATTGTCCACGACGAGCTGCCCGTCTCTTACGATTGGTATCGCCCCTTTATCAGCGTTGTCGACAAGAAGTTCGAGGGTCCTTGGCTGAAGAACAGTATGCTAACAGGCGGCCTCTATCGAACCTTATATGAGTGGGATATGAGTCAGTAATCAGTAAATTGGTAGGTCGGTATTCGGTGCATCGGTATCTGACAACTGACCTACTGACCTACTGATCTACCCACCTACTGACCTACTGTCATGAACCGTACCACTTACCTACTACGCCGCGCATTCTCTATCATCCCCATGCTGCTCATGATCAGCATCATTGTCTTTGTGATCATTCAGCTTGCCCCAGGTGATCCGGCGGCATTCTTTATTTCTCAGACGGATTTTGACCCGGCTCAGCAGGAGCGCATTCGGGCCAAGTTGGGATTGGATCAGCCCATCCACATTCAATATGGGCGTTGGTTGGGCAATGCGATACGGGGTGATTTTGGTCGCTCGTTTAGCTTTAGTGTTCCGGTTGCCCAACTCATTGGCGAGCGGCTACCTCCTACGCTCCAGTTACAAGGCTTGGCGCTCCTCTTTGCGCTAGTCGTCTCTATCCCCATTGGGATCATCGCCGCCGTTCGCCAATATTCGATCTTTGACCACTTCTCATCGGGCATTGCCTTCTTTGGTATTTCCATGCCCGACTTCTGGTTTGCCCTCATGCTCCAGTTATTCTTCACGCTGCAATTGGGCTGGTTGCCCTCGTCGACGGATGGCGCAGGTACACCTTTTCCGGGGCGTCTGCTCTACTACGTTATGCCTGTCATCGTATTGGGCTTGGCACGTCTGGCCTCATTCACGCGCTTTATGCGCTCCAGCATGTTGGAGGTAATTCATCAGGATTACATCACAACGGCTCGAGCGAAGGGGGTCAACCGTTGGTCGGTGTTGGCAACCCATGCCCTTCGCAACGCGTTAATTCCCATGATCACCATTGTGGGGCTACAGTTGCCAAGGCTTGTTGGTGGTGCGGTGATTGTGGAATTTGTCTTTGCATGGCCGGGGTTAGGTGCGTTGGCTGTCGATTCGGTGCTGCGTCGCGACTATCCCGTGATTATGGGGATTACCATGGTTACCGCTGCGTTTGTGTTAATCTTAAATCTGCTTGTGGATATCATCTACGCTTTTGTGGACCCGCGGATTACCTTTGACTCATCGGGAACCTAATGATGGCTACTTTTACTGAAACTTCAGACTTCCCAGCGAGACGATCCGAAAGTGTGCTCTTGGCTAAAGAGCCTCTCTCCCAACGAGCCATCATCTGGCGAGCACTCAAACGGAATAAACTGGCGCTATTTGGCATTACGGTCATCATCTTGCTCTTCGTTACTACATTTGGCGCGCCTGTCTTCACCTCGTACGACCCGATTGAAATGAGTCCTCGTGAACGATTACAGGGTCCAAACCTACAGCACTGGCTTGGCACGGATAGCTTTGGGCGGGATATGTTAGCACGAATTCTCTATGGAGGTCGCGTCTCCCTCTCGGTGGGCATGGCAGCTGTCACCCTCTTAATGGCTATTGGAATTGTACTGGGAGCGATTGCCGGATACTATGGCGGCTGGACCGACTCGGTCATCATGCGCTTTGTAGATGTCATGCTCTCCATCCCCAACTTCTTTTTGCTATTGACCATTGTGGCCCTCTTTGGCCCCAGTTTGCGCAACACAATGATCATCATCGGTCTCACTAGCTGGATGGCCACTGCACGCATTGTGCGAGGTCAATTTTTGGCAGAACGGCAGAAGGATTATGTCACCAGCGCGCGCAGCATCGGAGCCTCCCACGCACGTATTATCTGGCATCATCTGCTGCCCAACACGGTGGCCGTTATTATTGTTTACGCCACGCTCTGGTTTGCATTCTCAGTTATTTTAGAAGCTAGCTTGAGCTATTTAGGGCTAGGTGCCCAGCCACCAACTCCTAGCTGGGGCAACATGCTACGCGAAGGGCGTCGCTACATGCGCGATGCTTGGTGGGTAACGGCCTTCCCCGGGCTATTCATTTTTCTAACAGCCATGTGTTTTAACATGGTAGGAGATGGCCTGCGTGATGCATTGGATCCGCGACTGAATAAGCGTTAAATGGCTATCTGTTAAGTGGTAGCTCTCTTCTATCTCAATAAATTGTCCCTAGACTGCTCAATTGGAGGCGGTGCTTTAGTTACCAAGACGCAAGTGATTTCAAAGACTGACACATTGGATTGGTCGAATTAGCGTTTGTTCACTATTATACCAATACTCCATGAATCCTCATCAGCTTGAATCGGCGCTCGCTAGCTGGGGACAACCCGTAGTGCTCCAGTCGCTTAGCGGTGGATATCGCAACCGAGCGTGGCTAATTCAATCGGGTAGTCAACTCTACGTTGCCAAGACAACCCGCCGCTGCGAATCCGCCATGCAATGGTTGAATTCTGTCTTTGATGCCGCTGAATCCGTTGGATTTGTTGTGCCACGTCTGATACCTAGCCAGGTCGGTTCGCTTGTTGTCAATGGGCTGACGGTGGAACCCTACATTGATGATGAGCCAGGTACTGCCGCTAATCTGCTCGAACTCATACCACTAATCTTCCAATTTCATAAACTGACCTCTCACCTACCTCAACGCCCCACCTTTGCTTCTTCTATACAACTTTTGGAACAAGATACAGGGGGTGATGTAGACTTTTCTTCTATGCCGAGCCATCTGGTTGTGTCATGTAGACAAGCTTGGCGGACCCTGGCTCAAAAGCCTCAATCCGTTGTGCATGGTGACCTTAATCCATCCAATATCTTGATAACGCCCGATAAAAGACCAGCCCTGATAGATTGGGACGAATCTAGGGTGGATCTATCTTGCTTCGATTGGCTGGCCATTGCCAAAGAGGGGCAAGCTGCACCAGAAGAGCGACAGGCCCTACTCGCCTGGGAGATTGCTGTCTGCTGGCATGTAGAGCCTGACTATGCCCAGAAATTAGCCCAAGAGTTTATCAAATATAAGGACCACCCATGAATTTCTCCAATCGTTTTTCGGATGCAGCCAATCGCTACCGACCCGCCTCCATCCGCTCGATCTCCAATCGCTTAACGCCCGAAGCCATCTCCTTTGCCCCTGGAATGCCAGCTTTTTCTACCTTTCCCATTGAACATATCAAATCGATAACCGCTGTCATGCTCGATAAGTACGGTCCCCACGCCATGCAATACTCAATCACTGAAGGCTTTGAGCCTTTGCGCGAATGGGTTGCTAGCCAAATGCCTCACGCCCAAGCCCACAACGTCCAGATTATTTCCGGCTCTCAGCAGGCCATTGGACTTGTGGGTAGTAGTTTCCTTAATGTAGGTGATAAGGTAGCGATCTCCGCCCCAACCTATACAGGGGTCTTTAGTAGTCTGGCGCCATTTGGACCATCGTATCTCCCTATTGAGTGCGACGCCGAGGGAATGATTCCAGAATCTGTGGAGGCTGCACTGGAGCAATCACCCAAGTTTCTTTACTGCAACCCCAACTTTATGAATCCTACCGGCGTGGATATGAGTTTGGCGCGCCGTCAAGCTGTAGCTGACCTTGCTGTGCGCTATGATGTTCCTATTCTGGAAGATGATCCCTACGGCGAGTTGCGATTTGCTGGCCATCCCAAACCAAATCTATACGAATTTGCACCTAGCCATACCATCTATGCGGGAACCTTCTCCAAAATTCTGGCCCCCGGTTTTCGCGTCGGTTGGTTGATTGCACCGCTGGAGGCTCGCGAAATCCTGACCCTCGCCAAACAAGCTGCAGATCTACAAGTCTCCACCTATACCCAAAGACTGATATACGAGGCACTGCAGGGTGGTTTTATTGAAGAACAGATCCAGCAAGTGCGTGCTTACTACTATCAGCAGCGCAACCTCATGCTCGAAGCAATGGATCAGTATTTTCCTCCTGAAGTGCACTATGATGCCCCCGATGGTGGTATGTTCGTCTGGTGTACACTGCCTGAACAGCTGGACGCAGGTGAAGTTCTCGACGCTGCACTGGCTGCCGATGTAGCTTACGTTCCTGGCACACCTTTTTACCCGAATGGCGATGGCAAAAATACGTTACGTCTCAGCTTTAGTCTTGCTACCCCGGAGCAAATTGATGTAGGTTTGGCTCGACTGGGCAAAGTGCTAGATGCAGCGATAAGGGGCACTAACGATTGATTCATGATAATTGATTCGCCATATGGGTGACTCATCCCCTCGCCTTCTCGCAACTTTCTAAAGGCCAAGTCGTACTGATACGTAGACCAACAGTGCGATTCAGATTATACTCTGTTCCGTTTCGTAACTGGTGCTTTGTCTTATCGTAAAGGTGATGACAAACCCTGTTGAGAAAATGACCGCAGTATAGCCTTGGAGAAATGCCCATGCTTAGTCCCCGCTGGCGCAAAGTGTTGCGCGATCTTTGGTACAACAAAACCCGCACAATCCTCGTAGTCTTTTCAATTGCCATTGGCGTCTTTGCCGTAGGCATGGTGCTCCACACAAATTTGCTTGTTGCTGAGCGGGTACGAGATGATTTTGTCGCCGCTAGACCAGCCAACGCCACCTTCTATGCAGAGAATATCACTGATGAGATGGTTGCTCGAGTCTCCAAAATGGGCGGCGTCGCTGCAGCCGAGGGGCGTAGCTCGGTTCAGGTTCAGGTGCAGATCTCGGATGGAGAATGGGCACCGCTGGAGTTGACGGCCTTTCCCGAGCCAGAGAATCTACTGATTGATAGAGTATTGCCCATCAACACCTTTCGTGAGTTTCCCGATGTCGGAGCAGAGCGCGGCATCTGGCCACCGGGACGCAGGGAAGTGGTAATTGAGCGCTCCTCGTACTTTAATCAAGGCATGATTCCGCCTGACATGGTGGTGGGCGACAAGCTTACCTTCAAGACTAGTGACGAAAAGATTAAGATCCTAACGGTAGTCGGTCTAGCCCATGAATCAAACCGGGCGCCTGCGCCATTTAATGGACAAGGATTTGGCTATGTTGATATAGAGACATTGGAGTGGCTGGGCGGTAGTTCGACTTATGATCAGCTCAACATTCGGGTTACGGGTGATGACATGGATGAGGAGCACATCACTGCTGTAGCCGAAGAGGTAGAGGAAAAGCTCAGCAAGAGCGGGCGGACCGTCTACTTTACGGAAGTCCATACGCCAGGACGCTCTCCTCGGGATGACATTTTGGAAGGGTTCACAGCCATTATGTTTCCCATGGGCATCATGTCGCTCCTGCTAAGTGGTTTCTTGGTGGTGAATATCATCTCGGCTCTGCTCAGTCAGCATATTCGCCAAATCGGTATGATGAAGGCAGTGGGCGCAAGAAATGACCAGATCACCCAGATGTATATGGGCATGATCTTTCTCTTTGGCATCCTATCGCTTCTTGTAGCAGTGCCGCTGGCAGCTTTGGCAACCGTCCAAACGGCCCGCCTGCTCTCTAGCTTCCTCAATGTCACCTTTACAGAGTACACTCTTCCTTGGCCTGTGTTGGGCGTGGAAGTGCTGATTGGGCTTGTGGCTCCCTTTTTGGCTGCGCTAATTCCTGTTTGGCGCGGTACCCGAACAACGGTCCGAGAGGCCATTAGTGATTATGGGGTGGGCAAAGGCGTCTTTGGCAGCAGCCTCTTTGACCGAGCTCTGACCCACATCCGGCATATGTCTCGCCCCAATATCATTTCAATTCGCAACACCTTCCGCCGCCGTGGCCGCTTGATCCTCACTCTCATCACGCTGGTGATGAGTGGTGCCATCTTCATAGCTGTCACCAACGTCCATGGTTCGCTGCTGCGTACGTTGGACTTTGCACTCCAGTATTGGGCCTTTGACACGCAAGTTTCATTTAATCGCGGCTACCGAGTGGATCAGATCGAGGGCGTGGCCTATACGATTCCGGGCGTCAAAGATGTGGAGAGTTGGGGCTTTGCCAGTTTGCGTATCAAGCATGATAATGAGACCGAAAGCGAAGGCATTTTTGTGCGTGCCGTTCCGGCCAACACCCAGATGCTTCAGCCAATTCTCATCGAAGGACGTTGGTTGGTAGAGGGTGATGAGAGCGCATTGGTCATCAATCAGGCCCTACGAGAGGATGAGAATTTGACTCTGGGTGACACCCTTATCATGGAGGTGGAAGGCAAGGAGCGGGAATGGACGGTGGTCGGCACCGTGCAGATTCTGGGCAACGAACCTCAGGCTTTCGTCAACTACCCCTACTACATGCGCATTTCCGGCAACGTAGGTCGTGCGGGCCAAGTCCAGATCATTACGGAACAGAATGATAGTGACTTTGTCAACGGGGTGACAGAGCAGCTTCAGGAAGCCTATGAACGGGCGGGAATGGGTGTGGAAGGAACCATGACGGTCAACGAAATCCGCGAAGGCCCGACCTTCTTCTTTGGCGTCATTGTCACCCTGCTGCTGGTGATGACCGTGCTCATTGCTTCTGTAGGGGCGCTGGGTTTGGCCGGCACCATGAGCGTCAATGTACTGGAACGTACACGGGAGATCGGCGTATTGCGCGCCATTGGGGCATCCAATATGGCAGTGCGGAAGATCATCCTGATTGAAGGAATCTTGATCGGCTTTATATCATGGGTAGTTGGTGCCCTTCTGGCTCTACCTTTGGGTCGACTCATGAGCGACGGCATCGGCTACGCCATGTTTGAGATTCCCCTCAATTACGCTTTCTCTCCCAACGGAATTGGTCTATGGCTGCTGATTGTGCTGGTGCTTGCTACACTAGCCAGCCTCCTGCCGGCCCACAATGCATCACGTATGACGGTGCGGGAGACGTTGGCATATCAATAGTCATTAGTCAGTAGTCCGCAGCCAGGTTGTCCCCGTGAAGATGGGGGTTAGTCGCTTAGTCGAAAGTCGGCTCTGCTGGTGTCACTCCTATTGCGGTCGACGGATAGCATCGGGTAGATTCGGTACGCTGCTAACGAATAAAGCTCAATTAATTAAAGATCATCTTATCAGTTTACGGGAGAGCGCGAACGCGCTCTCCCCTTTTTTATTATATTCTGCCCAAGCTCACTCAAATTATCGCCCCAAGGATCAAGATCAAATAAAATCCGTAACTTCGGTTCTGTCATCTCGAGTATCCGGGAGATCTTCCGCTTGGTTTTATTAAATTTTCGTTCCTATACTGCGGTCGTTTTGAAAACAGTTGACACTCGTAGGTCACTTTTGAAAAGTGACGTGGTTCCACCGAAGCAGGCTACAAACATGCGCATTTTCTTGTCAACCTCATCAGATCCCAAAGAGCCTTAAATTTTCGTTCCTATACTGCGGTCGTTTTGAAAACAGGTGTTTTCCCAAGCTCTGCCAGAGAGACCAAACACTTGTTTTCAAACGGAGCTGAGTATAGGGTAGAGCGCGTTGAGTCCTCATACAGACATTGTAGAGATCACGAATGGCCGCGCTATGTCATACTGAAGCTCTAGATAGACAGACCACCTTTCCAGGACTTTAGTGCATTTAGATGTACACTATCAATCTGTTTGGCCCGCCTGAGATTTTGTGGCAGGGGCAACCGATCAGAATTATTCGCCGCCAGCAGCGGCTCATCCTGTATTGCCTTGTTGCTTCCCCTCAGCCTGTGGCCAGACAGTTTTTGGCTCACCTCTTTTGGCCAAAAGAGCCAGATTGGCGTGCTCAGCGCCTGTTAACCCGTCAATTGAGTGCACTGCGCGCGAGTCTGCCCGATTCTCGACTGTTGCTCGTCTCTCAAGATTACGTCGGCATAGACCCCAACCTGGCTAACGTAGATCTATGGCAGATCGATGCAGCCAGCCAGCCTTACAACCTCCCAGGTCCAACGAATTCCTCCAATCTTCTTGAAACCATCTCCCAGATCGAGGCCGCCGTAACATCTTATCGCGGTCCGCTGCTTTCAGGCGTAGACCTGGCTGGCTATCCTGAGCTAGAACTATGGGTGTCTGGGCAGCAGCCCAAATGGGAGCAGCGCATTCTCTCTCTTCTGGAGCAGCTTGTTGACTATTTTATGGGCCAAGCCCACTGGCATTGCGCCATCGCTTACGCGCGCAACGCGCTGGAAATTGATCAAGCTAACGAAGCAATCCATCGCAAGTTGATTGAACTATACGCAGCCTCTGATCAGCGGACCGCGGCCCTACGCCAATACGAGCATTGTCTAACAGCCTTAGCGGCCCTTGATCTACAGCCTTCGCCAGCCACAGATCGAGCATTTGAAGAAGCTTGCAAAGGCTTAGTAAAAATAACACAGTGAAAATAGATCAATTTTCAGATAGACCCTCAAACCTTACAGGATCCTAAGGTTAAAGCGTTCAAATAGGGCGACATGGAGACATTGTGGGGATAGGCCAATTATATAGTTAGGGTATTCATACTAGCTTCACGGTTTCAGGAGAATCTCATGAACAAGTAGCCAATGCTCTTCTTACCGTTTATAGGAGAATAGTTATGTCAAATCTAAAACTTCCGGCCAATGAGTACTGTCACTTCAGCCACCAATGGTATATAAGAATCTGCTCGGTTTTCCTCACAGCCATTGCCATTTGGATAGGGGTCTGCAGTAGCACCCAGCCCCTTCACGCCCAATCCGATCCCATTGTCTGTATGCCTCCCAATAATGGCGGAGGAGCCAGTGCAGAATGGAATCAGTTGCGCAACACGCTCTCGAGCTTTGGGTACCAAGTCATCATCACAACGAATCCAGCGGCCACAAACTGTGATGTCTATATCAATTTTCCGGGCCATAACGCGGCAAACGGTTCCACCCTATCCTGGGTGCGCTCCGGCCATGGCCATGTTCAGATCGGCGATTGGGGGCCTGACTATATCCCAAACGGTGCTGTTCCATCGTCAGGTGGTACCGTGCAAACAGTTAATCTTAACCCATCCCATCCTTTAGTCCTGTGCGCTAACGCAACGTCCTGGTCGACTAGAGGATACTGGGCTTACGGGCTTCCTTCTACCGACTGGGTCGGATATGCCCTGTCGTCTGATCCTAGTTGGGCAACGGTAGGGGGGCGGTCCAAAGCGCTAGTTACTCGCCAGGATCAAGCTGGACGGCTCGTCTATATCGGCTGGAACGTCTACGGCTCCCTTGCCAGCCCTCAGGACTTGGCTATCCTGAAGAACGCGATTCTCTGGTCAGGGGAATTTAGCACATTGTGTCCCCCAGTAGCCAACAATGACGCCGCATCGACCACAGAAGACACGGCGATTGTCATCGCCGTCTTAGCCAACGATTTTGGAATCGATGGCAACCTGGATCCGACTACCGTCAATGTAACCAGCGGCCCGGCCAATGGCGGAACCAGCGTGCATCCGACCACAGGAGAAATCACGTACACACCTGACCCAGGGTATTTTGGCAGTGATAGCTTTGATTATGAAGTTTGCGGTTTCGACAACCAGTGCGATACCGCCACAGTGAGTCTATCGATTGCGGCCAGCCTGCGCGACCGCATGAGCGAGAGCTTGGCCTCCTTCTCCTACGATTCTGACGAAACCGAAAACGGGGCGACGTTGGGGACTTTACACATCGACTTTGATTTCTACTACAACAGTGGCGATCCCCTGCAGAATATCTTCTTTGAAGTGACTCGGGCCGACAACTCATTCCTGCAAACCCATGATGGGACGGGTGCTGGTGGCGTTGGCTCCTATCTTTCCATAGCCAACACAGACTTGCCAGATGTAGTCAGCCCAAGCCTCAATGTCTTTGAAGAGACAGAGACCCTGACCGTGCTATTTGATGTGGGCGTGAGTGGGGTACCTTGGTCGTTGAATTTTGAGATGTATGGGGTGGAGGTCTCGGGGGTTCAGGCGGCGAGTCGGGTGGCGCTGGCTAGTTTCCGGCTCGATTCGACGATGGTGGAGTTGGAGAGTGTCTCCCAGGAGCAGACAGTGCTTGAGCCGACGATCTTCCTGCCGGTTGTAGGGCAGTAGGGTCAACGTGTACTCAGTTGTCGGGTATGTGATGCCCGCCCAGCGGATTTACCTCTGGGCTAAATAACGACACCCCATGAATCGGGCTGATTCATCGACCTGATAGCCCGCTTTAGTGGGCGTTGTTTGGTAGCCCGATGGCTTTAGCCTCGGGTTCGATAGCATTTATCTAACTAGTCTAACAATACTATTCAGGAGTGAACCATGACCAAACAAATTCGATTTACTAAACACAATCAAGCTTGGCTTGAACGCTGCCTCCCCCGGCGGCGTCTCCTGCTGAGTATGCTGTTTAGCGCGTTGCTCTTCATCCTGCCCTTCCATTCACCACTGCCGAGCGGGCTACCCACCGCCCATGCCGCAACAGACGCGCAAGCAACGCCCCTCCTCAACAACGTCAGCGCCGTCGATTCTGGCGGTGTACATAGTTGCGTCCTGGTCGATGTGGATGGTGACGGTCGCGGTGGCGTCAAATGTTGGGGCCATAACGGAGACGGCCAATTGGGCGACGGCACAACGAACCAGCGTTCGACGCCCGTTGATGTGACCAATCTATCGGCTGGCGTCACGGCCATTGTCACAGGTGATGTCCACAGTTGCGCCTTGGTCGATGCTGATGGGGATGGTCGGGGCGGCGTCAAATGCTGGGGTGGCAATTGGACTGGGCAGCTTGGCGACAACTCATTCATCAGTCGCTCAACAGCGTTTGATGTCTCTGGCCTCACTGATGGCGTCGTTGCCATCGCAGCGGGTGTACATCATACATGCGCACTGGTCGACGCCGATGGTGACGGCAGCAGCGGCGTCAAGTGTTGGGGCTGGAATGGGGACGGTCAACTGGGCGATAATTCCTTCAGCAATAGTCCGGTTCCGGTGGATGTCTCCGGCCTCTCTAGCCATGTCATTGCCATCACGGCGGGATATCGCCATACCTGCGCTATCGTCGATCCAGATGGTGATGGACGAGGCAATGCCAAATGTTGGGGTTTTAACGCTTACGGCCAACTGGGCAACGGCTCAACGGGTCCCCAGCACTTCTCTGAACCCGTTGATGTTGGCGGCATTGCTGACGTCATTGCCATCACAGCCGGATGGTTTCATACCTGTGCCATTAGCGATGCGAACGGTGACGGGAGAGGCAATGCCACGTGTTGGGGCTATAACAGCCAAGGCCAGCTAGGCAACGGTTCAACCAGCAATAGCGTTAGCCGCCCTGTAGATGTGTCTAGCCTTGGTGCCAGCGTTACAGCCATTTCAGTGCATTACCATCAAACTTGCGGACTGGTCGATACAGATGGCGACGGCAGCAGTGGGGCCAAATGCTGGGGATGGAACCACTATGGACAGCTAGGCAACGGTTCAACCAGCAATAGCGCGGTCCCTGTGGATGTAACAGGATTAGCCACCAACGTGATCGCCATTGCGCCAGGTGTCTCTCATACCTGCGCTATCGTCGATGCGGATGGCGACGGACGAGGCGGCGTGAAATGTTGGGGATATAACAGGTCCGGCCAATTGGGCAACGGCACTGGGAACCAAAGCTTAACCCCAGTTGACGTTATCGATCCCAATGCTGGACACCCCCCTATCGCCCTCGACGACAGCGCCACCACCAACCAAGAGACGCCAGCCACCATCAACGTGCTGGTTAACGATTCGGACCCAGATGACGATCTAGACGCCACCAGCGTCAGCGTGACCAGCGGCCCCAGCAGCGGCAGCACCAGCGTTAATGGGACGACTGGAGCCATTACCTACACCCCCAACCCTGGCATCAGCGGCTCGGACAGCTTCGTCTACGAGGTCTGTGATGCAATCAACCAATGCGACACGGCCACCGTCACCATCTCCATTAACGTAGTGGGGAAAGCCCACGCCATCGGAGCGGGCTACGATCACTCCTGTCAGCTCGTGGATGCAGTCGGTCCGGGCGATGGCGTGCGTTGTTGGGGGGACAATGAATCGGGTCAGTTGGGCAACGGCACAATCCTGTCGAGCACCATTCCGGTCGATGTGACGGGGTTGAGTTCAGGCGTCCTTGCCATCTCCAGCGGCACCAGCAACACCTGTGCCTTGCTTACCAGCGGTGGCCTCAAGTGCTGGGGCAGCTATGCCGGTAACGATACGTCGGCTGGGCAGACTACGCCTGTGGATGTTATCGGCCTCAGTTCAGATGTGGTTGCCGTCTCGGCTGGCGGCCCCACCTGTGCCCTTACTAGCGCTGGCGGCGTCAAGTGTTGGGGACCCAACGGCCACGGAGGGCTGGGAGATGGCACAAAGACCACCCGCACCTCACCCGTCGATGTTGTTGGCCTCGATGCAAATGTGGCGGCCATATCAGTGGGCGCTTCCCACGTCTGTGCCATATTCGATCTGGATGGTGACGGCATTGGTGGCGTCAAATGCTGGGGAAGAAACGGGGCTGGGCAACTCGGTGACAACACGTTGAGCGACCGTACCATTCCCATAGATGTACCCGATCTCTTGGATGGGGTGACGGCCATTTCCGCTGGACACGACCATACCTGCGCGCTGCTCGATCCAGACGGCGACGGCAGTGGTGGCGTCAAATGCTGGGGTGATTATGTGGGACCACCTATCTCTGTCGGTAGCAAAACGCCGGTGGATGTGGCTGGCCTGGCGTCTGGCGTGAAGGCCATTGCCGCGGGCGATAATCACAGCTGTGCTTTGCTGGACGACAATACAGTTCAGTGCTGGGGCTTGAACTTTGTGGGACAGTTGGGCGATGGGACTAATATTGACCGTCGATATACGCCCGCACCCGTTATGGGATTGGCCTCGGCCCCCAGCGCCCTTTCGGCTGGTTATCGACATACGTGCGTCTTGCTGGGCAACGGCGTGGCCCAATGTTGGGGATACAACGTCTGGGGACAGTTGGGGAACGATACGGACGATATATTCTCCAACGTGCCCATCTACGTAGCTGGCCCGGGTGGTACCCAGGCCCCGGTGGCCAACGACGATACGGCATCCACCAACCAAGCAACCGCCGTCATCATCGACGTGCTGGCCAATGATACCGATGTGGATAATGATATTGACCCAACTAGCGTCTCGATTACTGATGGTCCATTCAACGGCACGACCAGCATTAATGCAACCACTGGAGAGGTCACCTATACCCCCAACAACGATGACTTCATTACGGACGACACCTTTACCTACCAAGTCTGCGATGCAGTCGGCTTCTGTGACAGTGCCGATGTGATTATCACCATTAACGTCCCACCGGCAGAGATTTATCTGGACGGCAACATTGATGGCAGTGTCGATGAGAATGCGCCCGCTGGCACCATCGTTGGCACACTAACGTCCGATGATCCGAATTTTAACGATACCCACATTTACGAAATCTTGAGCAGCGGCGACAGCTTCGAGATTGACGGCGATAAGCTGGTGACCAAGATCCTCTTGGACTATGAATCGGGTCCCACCGATTTCATGGTCCAGATTCGCTCGACAGACGGTGGAGGGCTCTCGGTGGAGCGGGACATCATGATTATGATCAACGACGTCAACGAGGCACCAACCGATGTCATTCTTAATTTTAATCAGGTAGACGAGAATATTCCACAAAGTCAACTGCCTTACATTGTAGATACCGTCGAAGCCACTGATCCAGACATAAATGACATGGGCACCCACAGCTTCTCCATTCTGGGAGAACATGCCGACAAGTTCTCCGTCATCGGCAGCGGATTTGCCCAGCTACGGGCCGAAGAGAGCTTTGACTTTGAAGCCCAGAGCAGCTACGACATCACGCTGCGAGCTACCGACAGCAGCGGCCTCTTCCTGGAGAAGGTGCTGACCATTCTGGTCAACGATATCAACGAAGAGCCTTTGGCCATCGCTGACAGCGCTATCACCCACGTCGACACTGCGGTTGACATCAACGCAACGGCCAATGATCTGGACCCAGAGAATGGTGTACTCACGATCACCACGGTCGACGATCCAACAAACGGTAGCACTGCTACCGACGGCACCACCATAACCTACACGCCAGACAATGGCTTTAGCGGAGATGAGGTCTTTGGCTACACTGTTAGTGACGGCACATTGACCAGCGTGGGAACGGTCGCGGTGGTCGTGCGCGATGGACCAACAGCCAACACGCCCGAAGTCGCGGTACAGACAATCCTGCCCGGCACAGAGGCGACTCTGCCCTTTGCCAGCAGCGCCGAGGCCACCGCAACCACTTCGGTCCAGTTCCCTGCTGGTGCATTAAACACAGTCCATTCGTTTGTCTACCTCGAAGATGTGACAAGTGTTCCAGCCAACCTGCCCGCCGACTTTGGCTCTGCGGGACGCCACTTTAGCCTGGATGCCTACAGCGGCGGCACCCACCAACTCGGCTTCATCTTCAACGCTCCGGTCGTGATCACCCTAACCTATGCAGAGGCAGACATTGCAACCCTCTTCGAAAATACCCTGGCGCTCTACTATTTGGAAGAGACCAGCGGCAGTTGGGTAGAGGTCGGTGGACCAACCAGCCACGACGAGGCCAACAATACCATTGTCTTTGCCCTGGCCCACCTGACTGAGTTTGCCCTGCTGGGCGAGATGCAACCATCAAGCAACCTGCCGCCCGAAGCCAACGACGATAGCGCCATCGCCATCCAAGGCGTGGGCGCTCTGATTGACGTGGTGGCCAACGATACAGACCCCAATATGGATCTGGACCCGACCACCGTCTCTGTGACAAGCGGACCTCTAAATGGTTCCACTACGGTTGATGCCACAACAGGAGCCGTCACCTACACCTCTACGCCAAGCCATGTGGGTAGCGATAACTTCACCTATCAGATCTGCGACAGCGGCGGCTTGTGCGATACGGCCACGGTCAACGTCATGGTAGAGATGAATGAGCCGCCCATGGGCGTCTTCCTGAGCAACGATTCTGTGGATGAGAATCAGCCCGTCGGCACGGTGGTTGGGACTCTGACGACCGATGATATCAATGCCACGGATACCCACACCTATGAAATTGTGGGGGGCAGCAGCGACTTTGAAATCGGCGGGCCAAATGGTGATCAGTTAATGACGACAGTTGTTCTGGATGCCGATATGGGCAACGACTTCTACGACCTCCAAATCAGCGTTACGGACAGCGGTGGCTTCTCTGCCGAAGAGACGGCCTCGATCATAGTCAATCAGATTAATGAAGGGCCAACGGCTATATTGATCAATGGCGTTGAAGCATACCTTGCAACGATTACCGTACCGGAAAATATACCTGAAGATGAGTTGGAATTCTACATGATTGGTGAGATAACCGTGGTTGATCCCGATATGGATGACATGGGGCTGCATACCATTGCTATCGAAGGTGAGGATGCGGCCTCTTTCGACATTGCCTCATTTTTTGGCCCTGCACCTATCTTACGGCCAACCGAAAGCTTTGATTTTGAGGAGAAGAATCTCTATACCATTGATATCCTTGCCATCGATCCTGGTGGTTCCTCTGTTGGGTATAGTGGGATCGAAATCCATGTTACCGACGGCAACGACGCGCCCATCGCCAATTCGGATAGTGTGACAACCACGGTGGATACATCTGTTTCTATCGATGTGCTTGCCAATGATCTGGATGGAGAAGGCGATCCATTTAACGTTGTGGATGACCCAGCCTTACTCCCAGCGTTACTGGAACCGAGCAACGGCATCATATCCATCAACGGCAATGCTATCTCCTACATGCCCGACCCTGGCTTTACTGGGCGCGACTTCTTCGAATATAGGGTCAGCGACGGCCTACTCTCCAGCCGCGGCACGGTCATGGTAACGGTTCAAAGTAGCGCTGGCGGTGGCGCACAGCCCGAGTCAGAAGTTGGGGCCGTTGATCCGAATGAAGAGACGACCCTTACCTTCGAAAGTGACGAAGAAGAGAGCGCCACCACCACAATCGACGTCCCTGCCGGTGCCGTGAGCCAAGAACTTGTCCTCGTCTACGAAGAAGATGTCAACGCGCCAGAGCCAGACGGCCAGCCAGAGGGCTTTAGCTTGGCCGGTCGAGCCTTTACGCTGGATGCCTACATCGGTAGTCAAGAGCAGACCGACTTCACCTTTATCCAGCCCATCGAACTCACCTTCACCTATGCCAATGAGGATGTGGCAGGGCAAGACGAGTCCACGCTCCAACTCTTCTACTATGATGAAGATAGACAAAGCTGGCTCACCGACGGTATCACGTTGATCAGCCACGATCTGGCCAACAACACCATCGTCTTTACCGTTGACCACCTGACCGACTTTGGTTTGCTTGGCCGTGAGACCGTCAGTCTACAGGAACGCATGAGCGAATCTCTGGCCTCTTTCTCCTACGATTCCGAAGGAACCGACAATGGAGCTATCCTAGGGACACTGTACATCGACTTTAATTTCTACTACAACAGTGGCGATCCCCTGGAGAATATCTTCTTTGAGGTAACCCGGGCCGATAACTCGTTCCTGCAAACCCACGACGGGACGGGCGCTGGCGGCGTTGGCTCTATTCTCTCCATTGACAATTCGGATCTGCCCGATGATATCAGCCCTGCTGCGAATCTGTTTGAAGAGACAGAGAATCTGACCGTAGCATTTGATGTGGGTGTTAGTGGGGTGCCGTGGGCTTTGAATTTTGAGATGTATGGGATTGAAGTTTCTGGAACCCAAGCTGCGAGTCGAGTGCCGCTTGCGACCTTCACCGTTGATTCGTCAATGGTCGATCTGGAGAATGCGCCGCAAGGGCCTAGTCAAGTTGTACCGAGCGTTTATTTGCCGCTGGTTGGGCAGTAGGTTGGGGATGCCTCCACTGTACAGTACGCTATGTAAAGAACCGCAGTCGGATTCTTACCCCATCTGTGGCTGAGTGTTCTGCGCCTATGGTTTAGCGATTCATAACAAAACACTAGCGAGGTTCCACCTCAGACCGACAAGAATCATTAGACACTGATATCAGTATTTAGCCGTATCAGTGTCTAATCAAAGCGGCTAACGAAAACTTGGCTCAATCGCAGCGACTTTTCGATCTCAAGCCATCTAGTCTAAGCGTGAGTTAGGTGCATCTGCATGTGCAAAGGCATGTGCCAATGATTCACTGCTCATACACTCCTAAATCTTTCGGGCACGCTAACTCAGTCAGGGGTTGAGAAGCACTCAACGTTAACTCGGGCCAGATGCAAGGACTTTTCGCGGCTCCACTGCCCAACCCACTGCGTACAACTTCATTTTTAAAGACAATCTCGCCGCTCTCTACTGATAGAATTCCTTCGTTTCTAACAGCTGCATGAATAATCGTTTGGCCGTCCCCAGCTGATTTGACAACTGTTCCAGCGTTGTTGATGAGCAGCTTTTCACCGATCATCACTCCATCGGACTGGATGTCGAAGCGTGCGCCACTCAGGATATTGATCTGACCACTAGGCAGGAATGGGCCGTTGAGAACAATCCGCCCATCTTGCCAGATAGCCTCCTGCGCCACGTTCAGCCGATGATTGTCGCCCAGGTATTTATCGCTTGCGGTATCCATGAGCAGCGTACCGTAGACAGTTGACCCGCCAATTCCATATAGCTCTCCGCTTCGCCAGTGTAGATCGCGGTTAAAGACGAGGCCCTGTTCGCTACCTAGTCGAGCAGAATTAGCGACCGTCACGTTGTGGTTGAAGATCCCTTGGCCGGTTAGCTGCAAGTTGCCACCTGCCAGCAGAAGGGGCTCTTCGCTGATAATGCCGTAAATCGTACCACCCGCAGTAAGCGTGATTGACACCACATCGCTTGGCGCAGCACTTGGCACATCTATGAGGACATAATCCTTTGGCCCTGGCCGTGCGCCACCGCTCCAGTTGCTGCGGTCGTTCCAGTTTGTGGCACCTGGCGCGCCAACCCAGCGCACAGGAGCAACTACCTCAAAAGACCAGCTTGCCCCACGCAGAAGTGCATGGCCTGCTTGATCTTTAACACCCGTTGTTACCTCTGCGTGATAGGTCCCAATGGCAAGGGGCAGGCTAGGTCTAAAATGTCCCGTACGGGTTGCTCCATCATAGGTAACGGCGCCGTTGATAACTACGCCGCTCTCGTCGAATAGAATCAGCGTTTCACCGGTCAGTGAACTTGCGTCCATTGCTTCACTAAAACGAACGGCAATGCTATCTACTTGGCGCGTCATCACCAGAGTGCCACTGATGGGGGCAACCTGCAAAATTTCTGGTGCAGTGGCATCGGGCACCAGCATTAGGGTTGTTTGCGGACTTTCGCCTCTGTTGCCCCCCGTGTCCGTAGCCCGTGCTTGTATAGTAACACTTATCTGTTGACTGCTGGCAGGCGTGCTGAAGAGATACTCAAATGGTGCCGACATATCGCTGGCTGCCTGCATCCCGTCCACAAAAAAATCCACCTGCTGAATCTGGGCATCATCGGCAACTGTAGCAACCAGAACAGACGAACCACTCTCCCCGATTACCCCTGGGGGCTTGGTCCCACCTAACGAAACGGAGACAGTCGGCGCAATGCCAGCTCGATCAGCCTGTTGGAAGTTGATGACTTGTAACCCGTCTTCACCATTGGCCACATAGGCCAGCCCTTTGTATATCAAAACCTCGTAGGCGCCTTCGGGCACGGGGAACTCAGAGATGTTCGCATCGGTATTGGTTGGATTGGTCCCGTCGAAATAAGCAACCGCCCAGTCACTTGGTCCGCGGGAAAGGGTGATCAAAACAGCCCCCGTTCCACCTAATGCCAGACCTCGATTGGTGCCAAATTGCTCGCTCGAGCGGCCCAGCAGGGTCGGATTGCGCAGATCGCTAATGTCAAGCGTGTCATAGCCATCGAAATGGGTATAGTAGAGGGTCGAGCCATCTAGCCCAATTTGCGAACGAACAAAGCTTTGCTGGAAGGGATTCCGGTTGTGGGCAATCCGGCTCATGAAGAGAGGGCGGCCATCTACAATCTGGAAGAGATTGACGTAGCGGCCATCCAGCCCTGCCAGGCGATTTTCAGAGATGGCTAGGCTCTTCATCCCCTCTGGCAGGGTGAGCATCTCGTGCAGTACACCAGTTTGTAGATCGACAGCGCCGAGCAGTCCATTGCCTTGCCCAACCGCAATCTGGGCTGTGCTGAAGTAGGCGTAGCGACCATCCGTCACAATCGCCTCGACAAAGTTATTGCTGGCCTCACCCAAGCTTATTTCATGCAAAATTTGTGGCACATTGGGGTCGGTGATGTCGATAATAAGCAGACCGCCAAGACCATCGGCGACCACCGCTCGCTCCCCAGCGCAGGCCACATCCCCGGCGCTGCGGGTATCCAGGCGCCCTAGCAGTACCGGCATCAACGGCTCGCTTACATCGACAATGGTAACGCCTGGCCTTGAGCCACGATTAGATGACCCTTCAGCCAGTACGGCAATATCGTTTTCGATGCAGAGCGCATAGCTATAACCTGCCGTATCTACAGCGCCGATCACGCCCGTCTCGATGACGAAACCATCGGTTGGATTCGTCCCTTGAGCGACTTCTGCCCCGTCAGTCACGCCATCACCATCCGTATCGGGATTGTTGGTGTCGGTAGCATAGATGAATTCGACAACATCTGGAAGCGCATCGCCATCAAAGTCAGGGAATGAATCATCAATTGGCTTGAGGTAGAAACGAGGCAGCCGATTGCGAGCTCCTGGTCGTTGATTAGGATGAACTTGCCCCCAAGCATTCGCCTGTGAGTCGTAGAAACTGACAGATACTAGTGTTCCATCACGTGGGACAAATATCGAATACTCGCCGTTGGCAGCAGTCTTCCCACGAATTTTGAGCGAAGTGCCACCAGCTCGAACTACATCTGCCACGTAGCGCACAGGGTATGGTGGCGCATTTCCCGATGGCTCACCTACCTCAGCAGTCAGGGGCAGATTTTCTTGCTCAAGGTCGCGGAGGTACTTCAGAATGAAAGCCAGTGCGTCTCCGTCAGCCAGTGCGTTGGCTTGATCGATCAACATTTGGACCTGAGCCACGACATTCTCAGGTAGTGGCTCACCAGCCATAACATGATCGTAAGTGAGGGATTGAGCCTGCTGAGTCAGTTGATGGACCGCATTAATCACCTCTTCATTCGAAGGGGACATTCCCCGTTCGACCAAGCTTGCCTGTGCAGCTACGGCTGGGCACTTATTGTTGCAATCCTCTGCACATTCATGCGTATCATAGACGCACAATCCTGCGCAGACAGCTGCTCCAGCTATAACCCCACCAGCACAGAGTGGAAAGGCTGGCCCGGTACCTAAGGCACATAGAGCAAATGGAACCAAACTTGTCAGCGCACATTTTGTGACGCAGGTGTGGCCCTTGCTTTCACACTTTTGGAGACACTTATCTAATTCATCATCCTGAGCATTTGGGACCAACTGTTGTGCAGAGACAGTGGCCATACATTGGAGCGGCGGCAGCGGATTCGGATTGGGGCCGGGACCATAAGGGGATGGCCCACTACCATGCCAGCCAGGCGCACGTATGCCGATTTCAGGATCAGTACAGACAAGCTGCCCATCTTGACTAACCGTCATGGAGCCAGCCGCCTCCCACTGACCAGAATCGTGGTTGAAGGAATAGAGTTCCTCCTTTGAGCCAGGCTCCGGCAGCGCGCCAGTCACCGGGTCGGGCAGATTGGGAAAGCAGACCGGTGCCGGCGTATCAAAGTTGGTTGGCCCATCAGTCTGCACTGTAATCACCACCGGAAATTCAAGTCCTTCTGGTAAGGTGCCGGGCAGACGGTCGGGGGGCACTGGCGCAATACCTACCTGTCCCCCGCGGCTGCCATTGTTGGCAAAGAGTGAATCTGCGGGGACCGTGATGGTAACGTCAGTAAAGGCTGGATTATCGGCGATGATGGAAGCTGCTGCCCGGATTGTCGTATCCTCATCGGCGCTGACTGCTTGCAAAGTACCTGGCTGAACCATAGGAAGGTAGACATGGCCAACTTCGGTTTGCCTACCAGGTTGTGCCGTCCATGGTTTGCCTACGAAGGGGTAGTATGCCCCATTGGGTACGGCATTCGTAGCGGTACGGCCATCCACGTGGGCAAAGAAGCGACCACTTGGGGCTGGATCAAGGCAGAAGCGGCCTGTGTCATCGGTCGTGGTGCGCAAGGTAGATTCCATACCATCGACAGTGATCGTCGCCCCTGACAACGGAACATCAGCCGTTGTGCCAGCCGAACGTTCAGATGCAAGAACCGTGCCGCAGATGGACGTGTTGGGTATCAAAGTAAGACCGAGTGTCTCAAAGGTTATTTGATGATGCTCATCAGCTAAGCCATCACTAGTGAGATCTACTAGGTACCCTTGGCTATCACGCAGCTTGGTTCCATCAATCGCCACAGCGACGGTAGCGTTGGCAGATAACGGAGTATGGTAAAAGAGCGTTACCCGCCTCTCATCTGGTGAGAGATGTATTCGGGCACTCAGCGGACGACCGCCAGATGTCGCCGCAAAGGCGCTCTGAACAGTTGCTGCGTCAAGCGGATGGCTGAATTCAAAGACAGTTTCTCGTGTGACAGCGATATCACTTTCACCGTCCAATGGACTACTGCTAACTAGGCGTGTCAAACCACGCTTCCACCGTTGAGCCACCCGATCAATATCGACAGTGTCAACACGGTTGTTTACATCTAAATCCAGGTTTACATTCCACATGGTAGTACCAGGTGTTGCGCCGAAAGCTTTGGCAACGTGAACAACATCGATGACATTCACTTGTCCATTTCCGTCAATGTCTGGGCCACTTCCAGCACCGACCGCACCACCAGACGCTACATCCAGTGGGGCAAAGAGCGGAGATATGTCAGATTCGGACACGATTGGCAGAGTGTCGTCCTGAGCGATAAAGGGTAAATAGGTTGCAGCACTACTCTGTTTATTCCCTTTGCCAAGTACGAAAGTAGCGCCTTTTGTCTCTGGTGTGATTGCCAAAGATAAATCAGAGGTTGCAATTAATGCATTGATAACTTCTATTGACACAGTCCCCGTAATTCCTTTAGGCTCCATGCGGATTTCTGCTACCGATATGTTGCCAGAAGCCTCTTCACCATTACCAAAGGCGTACCCCCCCACAGCGGTAAGCTCATTGTGGTCCCATGGCCCTAGCATGACAGTACAACGAATTTGATTGGGATCGCACTCATCCGTCACGCCGAATCCATCAAGAGCCGCAATTTCAAGCACTTTTATGAGTTCTCGATCGTAAATCAAGTCAAACTCAAATCCGCTCACATTCTGGACATTGGTTAACTGGACTTGAACCTCAAACGGTTGTGTAGCCGCTACTCCATCTTCTGGAGCTATCAAGGCTAGCGTTGGCATAGTAGGTTGCACCTCGAGTGCAAATGAGCTTTGAAGGTGACCATCGAGTGTCAGTAGGCAGCCGACGCATATGAACGTGGCGAATACTTTCAACAGATTGGCCTGTGCGGAATCCGCATGGAGAAACGCAGATATTTTATACAGTTTTGATGCAACAAATCCTGTTCTGAGCATCTTGTCTCCTTTTGAACTATACTGCAGTCGTTTTGAAAACAGGCGATTAGTCTGTTGGGTAGCGCGTTGGAAAACACCTGTTTTCAAACGGGGCTGAATTTACTAGTACAAGATGGCTCAAATAGACCAATAGTTAGAAACCAGGGGTTTAGGCTGGAATTACGCTAAAATTAGGTCATCAAACCCCTGGTTTCTTTTAGGCCGCTACGTACTAGCTGCAATCAATACGGAGAATTGTGACAGGATGGGATTTGCATGAGCGTGTGCAAAAGCGTGTGCAGAGGAATATGCAGAGGGTTGTGCATGTGGAGTCAATTATGAAGAGAAGTGCTGAATTGCTTGATGGACTGCATCTAGGAGTGACCAATCGTATCCGCGCTCAGTTGCGGAATGGGCAACAGATGGCGGCAGCCATTCTTCCAGCGTAGAGACCCTTTCGCGGAGAAAAGGACTGAGGTCAATCCCTTCTGTATGAGAGACAATATGGCAGTGCAGCAGGGAGAGTGCAAAGGCGTAAAGTTCAGCTTGCCTGGATGGTTCGGCGATGAAGTCGGCTTCGGCAAAGAGTACAGAGTGAGATTGAGCAACCCCTGCACGCAACAACCTTGTGGTGCCAGAATTTATGGCCGCTTCTAGGGACTGAACAACATGTGCTTTGGCTGATTCAAAGTCGTTACGCTTGCAAGCTACACTAGCCATCAAATTGTAGTTGAAGCAAATAAAGAAGGGGCTATCCGCTTTTTGGGCGGCTTGCAGGCCTTCTTCACCATAGGCAATTGCTTCTTCATAATTCCCCAGCTTCTCGTGAAGCTGCCCTATGATATTGCATTGGCCGCTAATGTCTAACTGGATACCAAGCCGACGAGAGATGGCTAGGCCCTGCTCGGCATAGGGCAGCATGGCTTGAGCTTTGCGTTGATCACCACGAATACCAACAAAACCCAGACCGCCCGATGCGTGCATAATGCCTACTTGGTGACCGACCTCTTCGGCAATGGCCAGCGCCTGCCGTCTATAACGCTCTGCCTCTTCAGTCTCACCAAGCCGATAGCAGGCAAGGCCGACCGCGTTGGAGGCTGCAATAATCAGGTCTGCTCGTTCAATCGATTGGGCAATCGTTACACTTTCAAGTGCCATCTCTTTGGATTGGACAAATCGGTCCAGATGCGAATAGAAGTTGGAAAGTCGGATGAGCGTATCCGCCACAGCATCGTGATCGTGTAAAGTTCGGCTGATGGCTAGAGACTGGCTCAACCGTCCGATGTTGCCTTCCTCATTTCCCTGAAAGCCAGTAGTCCAGCCCAAAACATTTAGGGCAAAGGCAATTTCTCGCTGATGCCCAAATTTCTGAGCTAAAGTCAGACTCTCCTCCAAAGAAGCGTGAGACTTAACGAAATCATTGGTATAGTGGTAAAAAACTCCGAGCCAAGCCAGCCAGCGACAGCGTATTAGGGTGATCTGCCCAATTGATTCGACAGGCGTACCCGCTTCTTTTGATGATTCGGTTAACTCGATTGTTGATTCTGATAATGCTTGCTCATAGCCCGAAAGAACAGCTAATGCAGCTTCGAATGTGCTCACGCCTTGATGGTATCTTCCACTCAGATGCTGATACTTGTAAAAGCTCTCGGCAGAGTTGCTTAAGTCGTCCAAATGCCTGTGATCAACAGCCCATTGCCAAGCCGCATAAATGTTGTCAATTTCCTCATCAATGGCGGCAAGCGCCGACGCCTGCTCTTTTCCTTTTAGCGCTCTGGAATATTGACTAAGTAAATCCAGGTAGTAGCGACTATGTTGAGTACAAGTTGCATTCTGGGATTGAGGTTCTTTCAATAGCTGCTCATGGGCAAACTGCCGCAACAGTTCATGAATGCGGTAGCGTTCTGTAGTGGATCCTTGGGATGAAGCAATCGTACGAATGTTGCTCTGGCTAACCCGAATCAGATAGCTATCGGCCAGCATAGCCAAGGTGAAGAATGATGTACCTGTGACGGTTTCTGCTGCGTCTGCACAGAAACCACCACGAAAAATAGAAAGGCGACTGAGTGCTTTTTGCTCATTAGTGGAGAGTACCTGCCAGGATTGCTCCAATAGGAGCCTCATGCTACGATGTCGACGAGGCATATTTTGCTGGCGCGTGGTAAGCAAATCTAGCCCCTTGGTGATCTCTCCGACGAGTTTTTGGATAGGCAGGGTACGCAGCCAAATGGCAGCCAACTCTAAAGCAAGGGGCATCCCCTCAACTAGCTGACAGATGTGGATGACATGAAGAAGCTCGTTTTTTGCATCAAAGTCAGCTCTGGCTCGACTGGCGCTATTGATAAAGAGACGAACGGCATCATAGCTCTCCATCTCAGTGACTAGGTTCTGACCGCTATCAGACAGCGATGTCTGGCTGTAACCCACATGATCTTCAGCAGGATAGGCCAACCCCTCTAGCGGAAAAAACCACTCTTCGCGGATATTTAGCGCACTGCGAGAGGTGGCCAAGATCGTGATATTGGGTGAAGCTGCAAGAATGTCCGAGAGTATGGACGCACCGTCCAGAAGATGTTCGCAATTGTCAAGTATTAGCAATAGTGTCTGCTCGCCTAAGTAATTGATCAGCTGGGCATCTAAGGGAATATCTGCGTGAAATGCATCTCCCTTGGTGGCCGTAATTGCATCAGCAATCGTGGCCGGAATGCCCTCTTTGGTGGCAACAGAGTCAAGCTCGACAAAGATAATGCCGTCCGCAAAGGTGGCTGTGTTGTTAGGCTTATTATTTATAGCCGGAGCTGAATGCTGGGTTGTACCCTGGAGTGATTTACTTGCTACATTGCCTAAGCCACCGGGTAGCAACGTCCGAGCCGTTTCAATGGCAAGGCGCGTTTTGCCCATCCCGCCGGGACCAACCAACGTAAGTAGACGACAGTCGGCTATGCTGGCAAGCAACTGTCGGAGTTCGTTAATTTCTTGCTTGCGTCCAACAAAAGGGAGCGGATCATTAGGCAAATTTTGCGGGTAGAGAGTTGCCTGTTTGGTTGGCTGATTAAAACGATTGGACAGTAGAGCTGTATCAGGCGAGACTACCTGTGTGAGCAGTATGGCGTTTGTCTGTTCGTTTATTGAACCAAGACCTTTCAAGCCCCGGGAAGATTGTGTGATGGATTGGCTGTCGGCTTGCGCTACTGGTTTTGGAGCAATAGCCAGTTCAGTCATCAACTCTTGCAGTGTGCTCGATGGCTCTTCGCCAAATTCAGTTTGCCAGATGTCACGGTACTTCTCGTATTGTTGGATAGCGGCTTCGAACTGACCTGTTTGCCCATATAACCATATGAGATTGTAGTAGACACCCTCTTGCAGCGGTTCAAGCATGACCAATCGCTGTGCGTAAACGAGGGCATCAGCCAGACGTTCCTGCTCAATCAGACGATTGATCAAATTAGTCAGTACCTGGCTATGCCGCAGACGAATCTCTGCTCTTTGCCCCAGCATCCATAGTTCAAACGCTGATGAATCAGGCATGTTGAGGGTTTCTAGAAATTCCCCTCGGTATAGCTCGATTACCGATTGCCAATGCTTGTATGAAACATCGTTGACCGCCCTCATCAAGCGACGTTCATATTCAACGGCATCGATCCAGACAGCATTGCGGTTCAGCCCCACCAAATCATTCTGACGAATCAATATCTCTGCTCCTAACTTACTGCGGATCTGGCTCAGTTGCCAACGCAGAGCGCCCAGCGGGTCATTCGATTCAGAAAAGAGGAGATCGCAAAGAGATGAGCGGCTGTGAAGAGAATTGGACATTGCCAGATAGGCAACAAGGCCGCGCGTCTTACGTCGAAGGGTAACAGGGGAATCATCGAAACGGGCTTCGAAGGAACCCAAAAGATATATTCTACAGGTGGGCATTCTCACATTTTGAATTCTATACGATAAATGTGTCGATCTGGTGAATTGCCGTTCGTCGTATAGATGAGACCACAAGTGTAATCAGTAGTTTTCATGGATCAAGAAGCACCACGGAGGATGAAAATGAACCTGATAATCCCTCTGAATCCGTGTCCAATTTTCAGGACAGGGCGCAGTGGCACCTAGGGTACCCGGCATTCTCTAATGTATATTCTCTATTGCGTAAGAGAACGCCTCCTCGTTGAGCTTAGTGATTGATGTAACGCATCCTCTACTGATAATCAGTTGCACTGCGGTCGATTTGGAACGTACGGTTGTCAAATGAAGATAAGTATAACAGCGAGTTGTAAAATGGGTAAGTACAAAAACAAGGAGAACTCAAAATGACCAATTTCGTATTAATCTACTCCGGTGGTGGCATGCCAGAAAGTGAAGAAGAGCAAGGCAAAGTAATGGCTGCTTGGGGTGCTTGGTATGAGAAGATGGGCGCGGCGGTTGTTGATGGGGGCAATCCCTTTAGCATGTCTAAGCATGTGAGCGCTAGCGGTACTGCTGATGGTGCAGCTAGTTCTCCCCCAGCCACTGGCTATACGATCATTTCCGCTGACTCTCTCGATGATGCCGTTGCCAAGGTGCAAGATCATCCCCATGTCCATGTGGGTGGTGGGGAAGTGTCTGTCTATGAGACATTCCAGATGTAGAGAGTTGGTGGTTTACCGAAGCTAAGATAAAGACCAGAGATGCCCTAACTCTCTGGTCTTTTATTTATGTTACCAATTGGTAACGTGATTACATTACGTGACCAAAAAGTCACATATAATCAATTTATGGACAATGAAAACAGTGTCTTCAAAGCCTTATCCGACGAGAGCCGACGTACGCTACTCGACCAACTGTTCCGGCAAGATGGTCAAACCCTTTCAGAACTAGAATCCCATCTGGATATGTCCCGGTTTGGGGTGATGAAGCATCTACGCATCTTGGAGGAGGCGAATCTAATCACCACAGAAAAAGTGGGGAGAGAGAAACATCACTACCTCAACTCGGTGCCGATTCAGCTTGTCTATGATCGTTGGGTTAACAAATTCTCACGACGCTGGACGGAGTCGTTAGCTGATCTCAAATACCAACTTGAGGCCAAAGCAGTTGAGGAGAGGCTAAGCCGCCGCTACCAGATCTTTATCCGCACCACGCCAGATGCGTTGTGGCACGGCCTCACTAGCCCTGAACTAACGGCCAAATGGTATCACGGCTGTCCTGTCTATTCAGACTGGCAACAGGGTAGCCGGTATGAGTCAACAGATGGCGACCGACTTCTGCTTGACGGCGAAATCCTGGAGATCGATCCGCCTTACAAACTCGTCCAAACCTTCGTTCCTCATTGGCGACCGGAGGCAGAAGAACTGGGTGAATCAAAAAACACGTGGCTGATTGAGCAGCAGGGGGCGATCTGTAAACTGACGCTAATCCATGATGACTTAAAGAATACACCTGAAGGAAATTACATCATCGAATCATGGTCACAGCTCCTGTCGGCGTTGAAGACTCTATTAGAGACAGCGACGCCGTTGGAAGTGCAAAATAGTTTGATTTAGTTGCATATTGGCCGTTGGTGGCTAGCGACCAGTATGCGGACTACCAATAACCAGCTACCCATAACCAGCTACCAATAACCAAGGACAAAATTATGAACGACACACATTCAAACATCTACCAAATTTATATCCAAACTACGGCGGACAAGTTGTGGGAGGCCCTTACCACTGGCGATATTACTCAACAGTACTACTTTGCCACGCGGGTTGAATCAGACTGGAAAGCGGGCAGCCCATATGCTTATAACTACGACACGGGAGAGCCGATGGTGAAGGGGCAGTTGATTGAAGTGGATCCGCCCAAACGTTTGGTGAAGACGTTTCAGCCTGTCTTTGCTCAAGGTGAGGGTGGTCAGCATGTCTCTAAAGTAACGTTTGAGATCGAAGATTTTGATGGCACCTGCAAGCTCAAGCTGATTCATGATGACCTGGATCCAAGCCATCCGCTCTCCAAGGGATTAATGGAAGGATGGACCCAGATCATCTCTAGCCTGAAAACGCTATTAGAGACGGGACAGGCTATGCCTATGTGAGAAGAGGAATTAGGTGACTGTCACCTCAGAAATAAGGCCATCGCTCTAAAGATGACGGTAAGTGACATTCACTCTGCAAGAAGATAATTTTTTTACTGAATACGTGACCAATAAGTCACTTATCATCACGTGTTGAGAGGCAAACGATGAACAACCTACAAACCAAAATTCACTGGCCCGCAACCCAATGGCACACAGCTTCACCCGAAGAGGTTGACTTGAACCCTACATACCTTGACCAGCTAGATGCTTTTGCCGAATCTGGTGAAGCCATTCACAGCATTGCCATTGTTCGCAATGGGAAGCTCTGTTTTGAGAGATATTACCAGGGCTATCACGAACGACGCTATCACAATATTAACTCATGTACCAAGAGCGTCATCAACACGCTGGTGGGTATTGCTTTGCACAAAGGGTTCCTGCCCGATTTGCAGCAGCCATTGCTTCAATACTTTCCCGAATATCAGCCTGCAAATCTGGATCCGCGCAAGCAAAAGATTACCCTCATTCACTTAATGACCATGACTAGCGGCTACGATACGTCAACCAAGTCTGGAGAAGATAACGAGATTGAGGAGTTTCTCGATCGCACCGCTTCTATCGAACTGATGTTGGATAGAGTTATGGTCGATGCGCCGGGCAAAAGCTACCGGTATGATGATCTCAGTATGCATCTGCTTGGGCTGATTCTGCAGTACGTTACCGATACATCACTTGCCGAGATTGCCGATACTCACCTGTTCGAACCGCTTGGCATTTGGCGTGATGAAGCAGGCCAGCCCTATCCTTGGACTAAAGATGCCAGCCTGATTGACGAACGTCACCCCTTTGGCATTTGGGATGAGTCATCAACCGCCCTGTGGGTACAGGACCAGAACGGCACGCCCAGCGGTGCGTTTGGTCTTCAATTGACAACGCACGAGATGGCTAAATTTGGCTTTCTATACCTGCAGGGTGGCTGTTGGGATGATCAGCAGTTGCTGCCCAGCGGTTTTGCTCAAGATGCATTGCGACCTCACATCGAGTTATCGCACAGCGGCTATTCCAACTGGGTACTCGCTCCCGGAGGGGAAGGTGCATTTGCACTAGGACACGGTGGCCAGATCATCGCTGTCATGCCCAAGCGAGACATGGTCGTGGTGATTACCGCGTCACCGTATACTTCTTACGACATCGGGAAAGTCTTCGAAGAATTTCTCATGCCAGCAATCACGAACATGCAAAGGAAAACGACATGACAACTGTATCAATCATCGATAAGGTCAGCACGCTGCACTACATGGCGACCTTATAGACAACGCAATTAGAAGTTAGACAATGGTCCAGTAGGCACGCCCCGTGCCGTTCGAGCTGCACGGGGCGTGCTCAATCCTCCATTGTTCAATGTTTATTTGCGTTGTCTATTAGCTGCACAGCATCGAATGCTTTAGCAACTATCCGTTGGAACAGATAAGGGTAAGCATCAATGACTTCTTTTTTTACAAAAATGCAGGCGTTTTACGCCATCATGGCTGGTCAGATCGTTTCGACCGTTGGTTCCAGCATGACACGCTTTGGTTTAAGCATTTGGGTTCTGAACCAGACTGGCGACACAGTTGCCTACAGCATCTTACTCTTCTTTTCGATTCTGCCATTGGGGCTAGGCTCGCTGTTTGCGGGCCCCTTTGTGGATCGCTGGAATCGTCGCTGGGTACTCATTTCTAGTGATGCGATTGCCAGCCTGAGCACACTTGTAGTGGCGCTATTATACTTCGCCGATGCCCTGGCCCTGTGGCACCTATATGTGGCCGTAGCCGTCAACGGCGTTGCTAGCTCCTTTAGCGGTCCTGCGCTAGAAGCTAGCGTTCCCTTACTCGTGAAACAAGAGCGGTTAGGGCAAGCGTCTGGTTTGATGCAGATGTCAAATTCGGTCCAGCTGATTCTAGGTCCTGTGTTAGGAGGTCTACTTGTTGGCACCGTAGGGCTCGGCGCCATTTTCCTGGTCGATTTTGTCACGTTTGCCGCAAGCATCACTGCCCTCGCGCTATCGGTGATTCCCCAGCCACCTAGGCCCCAAGCTCAATCTCCTCAAGAATCATTCTGGCAGGAGTTTCTCTTTGGCATCCGTTATGTGTGGAGGCGCCCGACGTTTCTCTACCTAATGAGTATTGTGACGCTAGCCATGTTGTTAATGCCAGGGGTCGGTTATGCACTCTCTGCGCCTATCGTTTTGAGCTTCGCCAACGAAATTGCCGTAGGATTTGCTCACGCCGCCTTTGGAATCGGCGCCTTATTAGGAGGATTCTTGCTGACTATATGGGGTGGCCCCAAGCGTCGTATGCATGGACTGTTGGCCTCGATGGGCTTGGCTAGCGTAGCGTTTGTACTTGTTGGCTTGTGGGAGAGCGTCACGACGATTTCCCTGGGGTATCTTTTGATTGGTATTACCTTCGTATTCGTGCTTGGTCTTAATCGGGTGATCTGGCAACTAAAGGCTGCCCCCGACGTGCTGGGGCGGGTGGTTTCCCTCCGCACCGCATTGGGTGTAGGTGCTCGCTCATTAGGGGTATTGGCTGCAGGCCCAATGGCAGAACGATTTTTTGAACCGTTGTTCATGGATCGTGGTTCTTTGGTTGGTAACGTCGGTCAATTCATTGGTACAGGGCCGGGCCGTGGGATGGCTTTGATGTTCATTCTAGTAGGGCTACTTCTTGGGGTGCTGGCCGTGGTTTCGTACCTTGCACCTAGACTACGCATGTTAGAAGATTTGACGCCAGATTTTGTTCCGACCGTATCGGCGGGGGCGGATTAGTCATGCGCTTTACGTACTGTTAAAATTTGTGCTGTTACACAGGATTCTCATGGGATCAAACGATGAATATCGCTTGAATAAGGATCGAGAATTTAATAAGCCTAATGGAAGAGCTCTCAGGCGGATGGCCCTCTGGGCGCGAGATGACAGCCCCGAAGTTTTGGGGTTTATCTGAGCTTGATTCCCAAACGAAGATTCTTTAGCCGACAACATACAAACAATGAAAATCAAAATTCCCGCAAAGGATGGCTTTGAGCTGGCCGGAACGCTATATGAGCCAAAAGCGAATGCACGAGCAGTCGTTCTGATCAGTTCCGCAACAGCCGTATTGCGCCACTTTTACCATAACTTTTCTGAATTCTTATGCCACTCTGGCTATCGGGTTGTGACGTATGATTACCGCGGCATCGGAGATTCGCGCCCGCCGTCTCTACGAGGATTTGAAGCACGAATGCGCGACTGGGCGCTGCTCGATATGGCGGGTGTTCTTGATTGGCTGGTTCAAAATTATGGTATAGGTGATCATGGGGAAAGACTGATTCACGTCGGCCACAGTTTTGGTGGACAGGGCGTCGGGCTGCTCCCCGATGCATCAATTATTGACGCAATGGTTACCTTTTCGGCTCAAAGTGGGTACTGGGCGATTCAAGGTGGAGCGGAGCGCTATCGGGTCTGGTATGCCATGCATCTCCTCTTTCCCATGGTAAGCAGACTGCTCGGTTACTTCCCGTGGAGCCGCTTTGCCAAAGCCGAAGATTTGCCTAAAGGGGTAGCCATCGAATGGGCGCGTTGGTGTCGTTCGCCAGAATATCTGTTGGGTGATCCCACACTAACCGAACACAAGCGCTACGACGAATTCCACGCGCCTCTCTTGGCATACAGCTTCAGCGATGATGATTGGGGAACCAAGCGCTCCGTCGACTTTATGATGAATGCCTACGTAAATGCATCTCTTGAAAGAAGGCACGTTGTTCCTGCGGAAGTCGGTCTGAAACGTATCGGCCACTTTGGCTTCTTTCGCCCCGAAGCGAAAAGCCTTTGGCAGGATGTATTGGAGTGGGTAGAAAGTTCGAATCATTCATGGTCCTTCCAGAGGCAAAAGATATAATTAGGAGTTTGCATATGCCTACCTTTCTCAAAACGCTCCCTGTGCTTATTTTGTTATCCCTGCTTAGTGTGGCCTGTATCCCAATCGACATTGAAATGCACTTACAGCTTACCGATGACGGTACCGGCCAGTTCGTGATGGGCGCTGGATACCCACTAGCTGACGCCGCCGACGTGGGCTGCGAAGAACTGGAACTCAGCGAGCTACCCCCAGGCACGACTGTGGACGTGGAGATACGCGGCAATGAACTCTGGTGCATGATTGGGATTCCAGTCGAATCGCTGGCAACCCTACAAGCGCTACTGCTCACGGAAGATGAGGATGGTGAACCTGCATTCGACGTGCGATGTATGGCGCAAGAGGCGGGGCAGCTCTATCTGGCCATGATCATGCCGACAGGCAGCGACGATCTTTTTGGCTCATCAGAGGGCGGCGAGGCAGATAGTACTGGGGCAGATATCAACTTAACCTTTATGGTCACAACGCCAAGCACAGTCGATAGCCATAACGCAACAGCCCAGGTCGGCGATACCCTGATCTGGAATACGGATGCACCGCCCTATGTCTTCCTGGTTAATCTTGCGGCGGGCGATGTCTGTCCTTCAAATGGAGAAATTATTGAAGTACCCGAAGGTGTCGCTGCGGATGATACTAATTCATCTAACGCTAGTATGTCTGACGCTGGCTCATCTGACGCCGACGAAGCCGCGACGTCAGAGGCTTCCGCTTCAGTAGACGACGGAGCGGACGATAGCGATGCAGTCGATAATGATACAGGCGATACTGCGACCAACGGCTCATCTCAAACGCCTAGTAACGCATGCAGCCAAGAGCAAGAGCCAAATAACTCATTCGGCACGGCGAATTCTCTCTCATTAGGTTGCCCGCTCTACAGCACGCTGGATGTGGCGCGCGATGCTGACTGGTTCACCTTCTCTGTTGACCAGCATGGCGAGGTATTACTGACCATCTCTGAGGTGGCTGCAGAGTTGGCTGCCGACGTGCGGGTATGGAATGCCAACAAAAGTACCGTCACCAGTTGGTACACACCCCTGGCTCCCGGCGGCGATACCGAGGCTGTGATCGACCTGCCTGCGCCCGGCACCTACTTTCTGGAAATCGTGGCCGATGGGAGCGATCAGATGTCCCTGCACCCCATCCGTATCGACACCGTCTTCACGCCCAGCGTCGATGCGAGTGAGCCGAACAACTCTTTCGGCAGCGCAGCACCACTGAAGCTGGGTGAACCCCTGGCAGCTACAATTCTTCCCGCGGGGGACGCAGACTGGCACTACTTTCACGTTGATCATCATGGTGAGTTGCAGATTGCCATCACCAATGTGGACGAGGCATTGGCCCTGAGCGTACGAATTTGGGATGGCAACAAAAGCACGGTAACCAGTTGGTTTTCACCGCTAGCCCAGGGCGGCGACACGCTCGCTACTGTGGACCTGCCTTCCCCTGGCCGCTACTACCTGGAAATCGTGGCCGATAATCGTGAGCAGCGCTCCGTCAAGCCCTACACAATAGAGACGAACTTTACGCAGAGCAACGACGAGGGCGAACCGAACAACAGCTTTGGCGCGGCTGCACCCCTCACCTTTGGCCAGCCGACTCAGGTGACGCTGCTACCCAAAGGCGATCAAGACTGGTATCGCTTTACCGTGGACCACCACGGCGAGTTGAAGCTAGCCATCACCGATGTGGCCGACACGCTGGCCGTTAACGTGCGCGCGTGGAACGCAGATAAGAGCACCATCTCAAGCTGGTTTGCCCCCCTCACCGCAGGTGGCGAGACACGTGCCATCATCGATCTGCCTGGGCCTGGCACCTACTTTCTGGAGGTGGTGGGCAACGATAGCAGCCAGCGCAGTGTTGACCCCTTCACCATGCAGGTCACCTTTACGCCTGCTCCCGACAACCACGAACCGAACAACTATTTTGGTCAGGCCGCTCCCTTGGCACTGAACAGCAGCACGCCCGTCAATATCCTGCCCTCGGGCGATCAGGACTGGTTTAGAATCGATGCCGACCATCAGGGTGAGCTTCAGATAGCCGCCACCCAGGTGCCTGCAGATTTGGCCATCTCGCTACGCGTCTGGAATGCCGAGAAGAGCACCCTCTCAAGCTGGTTTAATCCGCTAGCGGCAGGCGGGGATACCAACGCCTTGGTTGATCTGCCTGCGCCAGGCACCTACTTTATCGAGGTAGTCGCAGGTGATAACAGCCAGCGCAACATCGATGCATTCCTGTTATCCACCCAGTTCCGTGCAGCGGCAGATCAAGGCGAACCAAACAATAGCGTTGAGACCGCCACGCCCGTTGACTTGGATGAGACGATTCCGGCCAACATCTTGCCCGCAGGCGACATCGATTGGTGCCAGATTCAGATTGATGAAGCGGGCGATCTTCACGTCCTCGTCACCAACGCTGCACCCGATCTGACGATTCAGTTTCGCCTGTGGAATAGTGACCAACGATCCATCTCCAGTTGGGTGCGCCCGCTGAGTGCCGGTGGAGATGTTGCCGCCTCGTTCCCCATCGAAGAACCGGGTATGTACTTCCTCGAAGTGCGGGACAATGGGAGCAGCGCGCGGGCCATCGATCCATACCTGCTGCGCTTTAGCATGTCGCCCATCGATCCTGCTGACGTGTCGCCCGCTCTCTCTAATGATGCAACGAGTGCTGAGCCGGACTTCACCGTCGAGCCATTGACTTCATCAACAATTTCCGTCGATGAATACCAGACCATTACGGTCGATGCAGGAGACGCAGGTACCATCACCATTGATGTGCCCGCAAATACATGGCCCGCCGATGCCGGTAACCTCGATGTGGGACTCATCACCAACTTTTCCGACGATCTACCCACTTCCCTACACGATGCTGATTTGGGCGCAATCGTGGCAACGGGTGAGGTCGTGCCAGTTGGTCCTGTGCTCCACTTGCAGCCCAGCAGTCTAACCTTTGATACATCGTTAGTTATTGAAGTGCCTGTCGATACAAGTGTCGTTGCTGCTGGCGCTTTGGGTTTCTGGGTTCTATTGGGCAGCACTGAAGAGGGCGTGTGGACTTGGGAGATTCTCGGCGAGACAGACGTCGTCGTTGATCTCGATGCAGGGACCATCACTGTGCAGGTAGACCACTTCAGCGCGTTGGCCCCCGTTGCCCTCATGGCCGATAACATCCCCGGTGACCTTGACCAACGTTTGGATGCCACGCAACGTGAGGAAAATGCAGACCTCTATGCACAACAAATTGCTGAATTAAAGAATATGATTAGCGCGTACATCGGTCGTTATCAACAGGCAAACGTCTGTTTCGCCTCAGAAGTCAGCCTGGGTGATCCCCAACGCTACCGCGGCCTGCTCGACACGATTAAAGTAGTCTATGACAGAAATGCAGGCGACGTACAGGGCAAGATGAGCGCCGACGGTAAAGTTTTGACCCTACTCAAACCGCCAGAAGAGCTATCCGCCGCTGAACGCGAAAATTATGCTAAGACACTCTGGCACGAGCTTACCCATGCCCTCGAGGTCAATAATTGGGATCGGTGGACGCCGTATCTTTTTTCCACTTCCTACACCGCGCGAGCCGAACGAAACGCTGAATACATGGAGACGTCACTCAACTGGCTGAACGCGCTTGCCAAGCTAGAAGAACAGGCGCGGGCCGGAAGCCTAACTGATGATCAGCTACAAGCCAAATGGCAAACTATCCAACAGTGGTCTGTCGCTGGATCCAGCAACTCGTTTGCCAAGGTGCCCGATCTTGCCACCCTCGAAAAATGGACCGGCTTTCAAGTAGACCTGGATGCCGTGGCGGAGCTATACCGCAGCGGTCAATGTGGACCGGCACTGCAGCGCATCTTCACAACCGCAGCTGACAGTTCGACCACCGATGCCAACGACTCGGCCGCGGTTGGGGAGGCTGAACCCTACGCCGTCTTCATTGCAACCGAAAAAGAAGCCGTTCTTGTAGGGCAACGCTCAGAGATTGAAAACCGAGCAACGTGCGGACTGATCGGTTGGGGCATCAACTGTGAAGAAAAAGTATCCGAAGTCACAAGCTTAACCCAGGTCTTTGGTCCTTTCGCCACATTCGCGGAGGCAAGCAAAGCTTATTGCGACAACCTTGTGGCAGGGAGTATATACCGTCCACCGCTTGTGTCGGGACGAAGGGGAACCTTTGCTGGTGGGGACTACTGGGTCAGCAATGCGCCCCGGTGCGATTAGAACCTTCTCGTACGATAGACAAGAAGATCTTGCACTAAGGCACAATATGTATAGAAGGTGTCTTCACAGACAAGCTATTTCACAAGGACTACTGCGCCGTCATCAACTGCAAGCGTTGGCGATGGGTCAGTGCATATTCTTCGGTTTCCACTGACTGACTTTGGAAGACCGAGCGCAGAACTCTAATCATGATAGCCGGCTGGAAGAGCGACTGGGGACGCCGCACCATGTTGATCATCTCGAAGTACGCCGCGGAAATTGTGGCGTCGTGGCGGGCGGCTTTGAGCAGTTGATTCATGTATGGTCGCATCAGGGCGGGTAGCCGACTAGGCGTTGCGCCACTTAGCTCCACACCTGCCCAGCGCAGATCTTCGCTGGTGGCAATAAACCAAGCATCAGCGACAGCTTGGGCTAATGATTGCTGGAAACGCTTCTCGAAATCAGGCTGTGGCTGTTGTACATCGGCTGCCAGTGCTTCCTTCAGCACAAGCGAACCGACTGCGCTGGTGGTCATGCCCTGACCGTAAATGGGATTGAAGGCACAGACGGCATCCCCCATGACAACGAAGCCGGTAGGCATGGCGGGCAAGCGTTCAAAGTGGCGCAGCCGGTTGGATGGCGTTCGGTACTGCCGAATTTCGGTTACTGGCTCGGCTGCAAGCAACGACTCGTAGAGGCTAGGGTCGGGTAATGCCTTGGCCCATGCCATAAATCCTTCCTCATCACTGGGGGGGTAGTGACCGGCAAAGCCACCAACTGTGACGTGCCACATGTCATTTTCGATGGGCAGAATTAAGCCAGCACGGGGGTTATCCGGCACGCGGGCGTTGATAATCAGTCCCTGCCAGCTAGCGGGAAAGTTTGCCGGTTTGCGATAGAACCGCGATGCGTAGCCGATTTGGGAGTTAATCGTCTCTTCGGGCGGTGCGCCATAGCCAAGGTCAGTGAGCCACTCTGGAGCTTTGGAGCGACGGCCACTGGCGTCTACGACTAAGTCGGCGTTTAGCTGTTCGGGACGGCTTCTGCTATCAGCACCGCGACGCCGCAAGCGCACGCCGGTAACCTGGCTGTTGTCAGGTGATGCAATCAGCTCAGTGACTTCTACCCCTGACAGAATTTTCACATTTGTGTGCTTGCGCAGATGCTCTCGAATCTGCCACTCCAACATGATTCGGCTGGCGAAGACGCCTGTGTCTGCGTTATTTCTATTCTCCAGGGGATTTGAATCCACGGACTCTTGACTAGCATTGCCCGTTTCGCTCCCTGCGAGTTTGCCATAGGGTGTGATCACGACGATTGACCCACCCGTTGCGGGCGCACCACCTTTAGCCAGCAGTTCAGCTGTAATGCCAGGGAAGTGCCCTTCTACAATCTGCTGCCCTTTTGCCAACAGCGCATGGGCATGTTGAGATTGGGGAACCCCTGAACGATGGTCAGGCGTTTCCGGGAACTGATCTCGGTCAAGAATCGTGACTTGCTGATAGTAGTCTGTTAATACGCGAGCCGCAAACATTCCGGCCATGCTGCCACCAATGACGATGGCGTGTTTTCTTTGTGGATGGTCATTCTTCTGCTTAGTCATGGTTATGTCTCCTAAACTGTGCTAACTGAATCTTTCCATTTTATGATACACGACGTGCAGAGTTTCCTCTTTGCACCAGACGCCACACTCAATCGTTCACTCAATTGCCAGCGGCAGTCGTAGCTTTATGAAGGGTCGGTGCGCTCATCTGTGGCAACTCGTTGGGCAACGCGTCTTGCACTGACTGAGTTGGTCGTTCTATGGTTGAACGGAGAGACACCACCACAGCCAGCAGGGCAAGGCTCAGCAAAGAATTAAGCGCAAACGGCGCAAAGGGTGTGACTTGGTCAAAGAGCCAGCCGCTCAACAGGGGTCCCACAACAGAACCGGCACCTGCAGCCGCCGCGCTGACGCCCATAGCCTGCCCAATTTCTGATGGCGCGCTGCGTTTGGAGATGAGCGTATTGAGTATGGGCATCTGGAGTGTAAAGGCCAACGGGCCAGGCGTTAACCCAATCAGAATCATCAAGAAGGAACCAATGCCTGCGCCCACCTCGCTCGGCAGCAAGGTACGTTGCTGAACAGCACCATCTTGTTGGGATAATTCAGCGATCATGGCCGCTTCTGAATACCAGGGAACCGCCTGCTGAGGTGTGAAACTGGCCACCCCAAAACCCGCAAATGCCAGAATAAAGCTGACCACCAACAGCCGATATTCGCCATAGCGCGGCACCCATCGCCCCACAAATACCCCCTGCATCAAGACCAGCATCACACCGAAGACGCCGAAGAAGATGGCGTTGTTAAAGCTGTTGAAGCCGATTCGGTTCAGTGTAAAGAGAGCGAAAGAGGCCGTAAACATGGTGAAGATAAACTGCACCGCAAATATCAGTACATAGAGTGGACCCATCTGTGGAGAGCGTAGACCGGCCACGACCTGCCCAAGGCCAGAGCGCGCCCGTTTCGCTGTTCCGCGAAGCTCTGTTGCAAGCGTCTCTCGAAAGACAAATGCTGTAAGCAGAATGCTGACAAAGGCAAACCCTGCCCCGACAAAGGCAGGTGCACTGTAGCTGTTGTCTGCCAGCCGTAGCGCCAGCCCCCCAATGAGCGGGCCGACCACAAAACCAAGTCCAGCCGCAGCACCGATCAAGCCAAGCCCCTTAGCCCTATCGGCTTCTGTTGTTCTATCGCTAATGGCAGACTGAACAGTCGATAAGTTGGCACCCGTAATGCCATCCAGGATGCGGGCCAGGAAGAGCATGGGCAACGTCCAGGCAAAGCCCATCAGCAGTAGACTGGCAAAGGTGCCGATCTGTGAGATGACCAGAATTGGTTTGCGGCCGAAGCGGTCGGACAGATTGCCAAGGATAGGCGCAAAGAGCAACTGGGCCAGAGCATAGAACATGATGATCAAGCCCACGGCCGATGGCGGTGCATCAAAGGCCAGTACATAAAAGGGAATAACGGGCATGACAATGGTGAAACCCATTGTGTCGATAAAGACGATAAAGAGGACCGGCAGTAGCTGTCGAAGGTTGAGTTGGTTGGCTTGTGTTTCTTGCATAATGACTTCTTCAATATTCTCATACACTTGGGTAAAAATGTTGTCTATAACCTGTTGAATGTTGTCATCCATCAAATGAATGATTACACTGTAAACATTTGGGTAAAAAATTTTGAGTTACTACATTGGTCTACTCAATGATTACACTGTAAACATCGCTAACAGCCAGAAGTTTACGACGTAAACATGAGCTTTACAGTAAGAGCAATTACATTTATAATGAGGGTATGGAAAATAAGTCACCTCAATCAACCTATCATCATGGCGACCTGCGCAATGCGTTGATCGATGCTGGATTGGCTATTTTGCAGGAGGAAGGCAACGAAGCCTTGACGTTACGCAGTGTCGCTCGACGCGCAAATGTCAGCCATGCTGCACCCTATCGCCACTTTGCAGACAAGCATGAACTGCTGTCGGCCATTGCAACCCAAGGGTTTGAGATGCTGGACAAAGCAATGGAAGCGGTCATCGGCGATCATCCCGATGATGCCAAACGACGCCTCATCGAAATCGGTGTAAACTACGTGCGCTTTGGCACGGAGTACCCGGCTCACATTGCGCTGATGTTTAGCAATCTGCTTAGTCAGGGGCAAAGCGAGGAGCTATCAGCAGCAGCTTCTCATACGTATGAAAGTTTGGTTCAGGCCGTAGAAGATGCACAGGCCGCCGGTGAGATTGGCCCAGGGGATTCAAACGAGTTGGCCAACTCTCACTGGGCGCTGGTCCACGGGTTGACCATGCTGATTAAAGAAGGAATGCTTGTCCATAATCAATCGGCTCGGCTATCGGAGGTGGTGCGGACGGCAATCGGACACCTCATCGATGGTACGGCTGCGACTTAGGGTCGTACATAAGTTGCGTGCTGGTGATTGGTACTTAACCCTCCATGCGAACGAAGATATGGCCCACAAAGCAATTGACTTCGTGAGTGCCAGTCACCTTATTAAGGAGAAAATCAATGCGAACTATCGAAGAGACGTCTAACAGATCATTAACCCAATTAGATGGATCCCGCCCAACGCTGCAGCGCCATAGATCCAAAACCTCGAAAAACCATTGTCGAAGTCAATCAGCGGATGTTTGCGCAAGAGCCAGTGGATACCAGCATGGGCAATGGCGAAGATGTCCAATGATGCCTGGAGCCAGAACGATTCCATATACCAGAGTATGGCAACCACCAACGGCACATGCAGCGCAGTGAAGATGCGATAGGCGGCTTGATCACTGACCGAGATGCTGGCAAAGAAGAAACGCCATTCTCGCTGACGGATGGCGTCAAGCTCGTGGCCGATAAGGAGAAATGCTAGAGCCGTGAGAAAGAGAAGATCGATTAGTGAGTTCATAGTGTATCCTGAAATTGATTTATACTGCGGTCGTAGTAAAGACCGGAGATCTGTGCCCAATTCACAAAGATAGTTACGCCAGTTTTTACACAAAGCAAACTATTATTGGTCGACTTCAGGATACACTTCGTTAGCTGCTGAGTGAAGTCAATGCACTGCCACTCACTGCCAAATAGAGCGTTGTGGAGATTTAGCCGTTCAGGTCATCTCCTCACGAATTGACTTTCGTTAGGGCTTTTCAAGTTATCTCCATGGAAGGGTCGGCAGTAGATTGATCCGTCAGACTCATGGTAAAATTCTCTTTCAACCGGAATCTATGATTCCGTAAATCAGGTTGTGGCGTATAACCAGTAGACCGCAATGGGCAGGACATCGATAGAGCAGGTTCAGTAGACTGCAACGTCAATGAGAGACTCTTCGGTTCCGTCGCAAGCGACTGTAACCAAACAGAGTGACATTGCCATCTACTGAAATTAGATAAGAGCCGGGACAAGGCTTCCTAATGAAATATAAGGAACGATTGTGCAAGCAGAGACCACCTTCTCACTCAAAGACCAGCTATTTAATCCCGCAAAAGTCGATTATTTGGCGACGCTGATCAGCGAAGTACATACCGAGTTTCCTAAGGCAACCTTTAGCCATGATGTCGTCTCCGCCTTCCCTGAGCTAGAATTAAAGGAGCGCATCGCCCACATTGCCGCCTGTCTCCAAACTCACCTGCCATCCGAATACCCAGTAGCGCTGGATATCTTGTTGCGCTCTCTGCCGCCAGAGCTGGATCCGACCAAGACGGATGATGATTTTGGCGATTTTATCTTTGCGCCTCTTTCCCATTTTGTGGCCATCTACGGTTGCACACCGGAGCATCTTGACCTATCCCTCAATGCTCTCAGAACCATCACCAAGCGTTTCTCTGCCGAAGACGCCATTCGGTATTTCATCAACGAATTTCCTGTCGAGACCATGGACGTTGTAAATGAGTGGGCCAGCGATACCAACTACCACGTCCGTCGCTTGGCCAGTGAAGGCACGCGTCCCAAATTGCCATGGGCGCAAAAGCTGACCATCGGCTACCACGAGCCGCTACCGATTCTCGATAAGCTCTACACCGACCCAACCCGCTATGTGACTCGCTCTGTCGCCAATCATCTAAACGATATTAGCAAGCTCGAACCAGACCTAGTCATCAACATCCTGGACCGCTGGCAAAAGAGTAAAGCTCAAGGGGAAAAGGAGATGGCATTCATTCTTCAGCATTCGCTACGCACCTTAGTAAAGCAGGGTGACAGGGCGGCATTAAAGCTGCTGGGCTTTGGCGGCAAGCCCGACATTGGGATTACCGATTTTGCGACTAGCACATCAGAAGTCGTCATCGGGAACGCATTTGAATTCTCGCTGACCATCCGATCCAATAAGAAGCAGAAGTTGGTGGTCGATTATCTGATGGAATTTGCAACCGAGCCGGGTAAAAAAATGAAGAAGAGACCACAGAAAATTTTCAAGCTCAAGCAGCTCGATCTTGAAAAGGGCCAAGTAGTGAACATCAAAAAGAAGCACCCCATGAAGCTGATGACGACCCGGCGGCTCTTTGCAGGCGAACACCGGATATCATTGCAGGTTAACGGTGAGCCATTTGGTAAGCTTTCGTTTGAGCTAGTTGAAGCGTAGTCCTCCCGATAAACCTCATCCAAACCTCACGCCAACCTCATTCTAACCTCATTTAGTTCCCGAAATTCCCGCAATATTGGAAAAAAGGGGTTGACAACCTAACAATAAAACCTTACAATAAGTTAATCTCACTCTTGACATCACCGCAACAATTTATCATTTCTCAGACCCGTTTATATTTTCAAGATTTGCCGATTGTATCCCAATAAACTTTTGTAGCTCTCCTAATATATGGCCAGATAAAATTTGTCCTCCCTTTTACGAATATCCTAAGCTATACTATGGTCCTTTTCAAATGGAGCTGAGTAGACTCTGGACAGAAGTCGGGACAAAATTTTACTGGCGATCATACAACGCAAATTTGTTCTGCTACTCGTACCTAGAATTCCATTTTCTTTCCTGCATAATAAGAGTTGTTCTCCAGACCATAGCCCAACTCGATAAGGCTTTTTCATTGGTCGACATGTTTCCCTGCAATGGCTTAAGATAGTCTATGCATTCTGGTTCATATGAATTGACTACAGTATCAGTTCGATAGTTAGTTCGCAAGTAAAGCCAATTGGAATAAAACAGCCAAAGAGGAGCAGATCTGCATCCTCCAATATGGACAATGTACACGTGCGACGCGACTTTGTCGGACCCACTATTTCGCTTGCACAACATCTTGCTAGTCGGCGCAGCAGGCGCGCCCTATATCTTCCCCTGTCGATCGCGAAGAACCCGGGGGCTAAACTTATTTTGGTTTTGATATTACAATATTTAGTACAAGGAGTACATTATGAAGCAATTTGACATGGGAGATATTGTTGCTGTAAAAGGCACTGACGGAAACTGGACAGAACGAAGGGTGATGGGAACTGGCTATGGAGACGGTACTGGCTACAAAGTGACGGGAGCACAAGGTCCAACTGACTATGGGAATGCTGAGGAGGTCTCTGCCGGGCAGGTAATGGAATTGGAAGAAGCAAAAGCCCAGGGACTGATACAGGAAAAGGCACCTGAGCCTCAGTCAGTAACCGTTGACCCATCCGATGTTGATGCGAAAAGTTTGGAACAAGAAATTTTGCAAGAAACGAACCTTGCCCGCACCAACCCACAACAATTTGCCGCAAAAATTAAGGATTTGATCAAATCAAACTATCAAATCAAAACATATTCTGATGGCAGACAACAACTTTATCTCACGTTACCCGGCGAATCGACCCAAGGATTTAATATCCCCTCAGAGTCGGCACAGTACCAAAATGATGTGGAAGAGGCTATAACATTTCTGGAGAACCAAACGTCTCTTTCGGCGCTGGCACATTCTGCGGGGTTAAGCAAATCTGCTATGGATCTTGCCAAAGATCCAAATAATAGTGAACATACTGGTGGCGATGGCAGCAGCGCGCATCAAAGAATGGCACGCTATGGTACAGGGGGGCGAGGTGAAAATCTGGGTGGAGGGAACACTGTATTTGCCGTCGTCGCTGGTTTCATTATCGATCATAATGTGCCAGATCGAGGGCATCGTGAAATTATCTTTGACTCTGCTATAACCCATCTCGGTGTCGGTTGTCACTATTTCCCAAAGAAAGAGTGGCTTGACGATGAAGGGTATACAAACACGATTTCAGCCTTTATGAGAGCGGTCATGAATACAGGTGAGAATTGGGTTGATAAATAATCTGTATGAGAAGCATCCTTTAGTCCTCTCTTTTCCGAAAATCCTAAGCTCAGTAGTTCACGAAAGTTACTCGTTTCCGTAGAATGAGCATTCTCTAATGCGAATCTGCCTCGAGAAGTCCGGCGTAAGAGAACGCCTCCTCCACCAAAATCGTGAACTACTGAAGCTATCTATAACATTTAGCCGTTCCCCAAGAATCAACAGGATTGAGGTGCATTGTGAAACAATTTTGGGCCTTTGCAGGCACGATTCTACTTGCTTTACTGGTCATCTTTATTCTCTTTGAGCAGGCTAATTTACCTATCCTTCAGATCCCAGATAGGTTTATGGAAGCCCAAAGCATCAGTATGGCCCTACTGTCAATTGCTCTCTTGATCCTTGATATCTTTTTACCCATACCAGCCAGTCTCATTATGATCGCGAATGGGGCCATGTATGGTCTTCTGCTCGGTACGTTGCTCTCTCTCATTGGAAGCGTTGGTGCCACATTGACTGGCTTCGCCATTGGAAAACGGAGTCGGACTTGGGTCGCTAATCATATGGTGTCGGAGCAACAAATGGATGCTGCGCAAGAGATGTTTGCCAGATGGGGCATGGTAGCCATTATCATCACCCGTCCCATGCCATTGTTGGCTGAGACAACCGCCATTGTTGCAGGCACTTCAGGAATGAGTGTCCAACAACTGTTGATCTCAGCCATTGCTGGCGCTCTACCAACGGCAGCTATCTACGCGCTGGTGGGTAATTTCGCCATGCGTTTTCATAGCGCGATGTGGAGCTTTCTGTTGGTCATGGGTGTGGCAACTATATTTTGGCTTCTAACCTATGGTCGATTTCAAAACGAGTCTTTTTCAAAACGCGACCAGAGAACCCAAAGACCTATTTTGAAACGGGTCAGATAATAAGAGGGATCTCCAGGCTGAGCTATCTCGCCTTATGGAACGTTCAAACATCGGGAAGTAAATTGTCATAACGTAAAACTAGAGGTAGTCGTTCAGTCCCCTGAGCTTGTCGAAGGGGAATCCGGCTTCGACAAGCTCAGCCTACAGCAGGGAACTGAATGGTTACAACCAGAGAAAGGAGTTTCAACATGTGTAAGCGTGATGATTTTTCATCATTACAAGATGACCTACGGGCAGCCATGGCAATCGAGTTATCTACGATGCCGGTCTATCTATATGCCTATTGGTCAATCAGGCCGCTGGAAGATGGCGGTTCACAAGCAGGGGTCAAAGCAGCCAGGACAATTCTGTCTGTTGTACTGGAAGAGATGCTCCATATGGGATTAGCGGCCAATGTACTGAATGCATTAGGCGGACGTTCGGCCATTACCGAGCACTATTATGTGCCAAGTTATCCTGGTCAACTTCTAAGACATGCAACGGGTACGTACGGGCTGGAGGTTGCCCTCTTGCCACTCTCTGGAACGGCCATTGACACCTTCCTAAAAATTGAGTTGCCTGAGTCAGAGACATCAGACCCACCTAAATCTGGCTGGTCGACGATTGGTCAGTTTTATGAAGAAGTTGAAGCAAAAATCTGTGATTATACAGGGTCATTTGGCTATGGTAGACAGTTGCCAGAATTCGATAATCCTGGAGCTGGGTGCTTGATTTCGGTTCGTTCTCAGTGCGACGCGCTCAAGGCACTCAATCTTATCGTAGACCAAGGTGAGGGAACCTCGTCGGAGACTCATGATGATGGCGATCATGAGCTGGCTCACTATTGGAAATTTATGGAGATTAAGGCAGCCATTGAAAATGGTTCGCTTACGCCAACCCAAGATGTCTATCCAGTCATTTCTAATCCCACAGCTGCTGTCTATTCTCCCGAACAGCAAGCAGCCAACAAGCAATTTAACGTAGCATATAGCGAACTCCTTGATAGTTTACAAACGACCTTAACCAGCGAACAACCAGACGTATTTCCGAAATATCCTTTGACGGATAGCCATTTAGAGCAGCAGAAGGCGGCCACAAACTATATGGATGAATTGGGACAATTGGCTGCTCTGTTACGTCACAATTATGGCTATGTACCTTGGACTGACTATCTGCCCGGCCCGACGTTTGAATATATCCCAGCAGATGCTCGGTAAGAGCGTGTCAAAGCTTGTAGTTCGCTCATTACACTGAGTCGCGATGACACAGAGATACACCGAGTTCTCTCAGAGATTCACTGAGAAATTTCTTCTCTATTGAATCTTTCTCTGTAGTACGAATTGGTACAAACTGCACCATTCGCGAAGGTGTTGGCACGTGTCACTGATTACTGATCTACCGTTTACTGTTTACTTCTTGAGTTTGGCTGTTAGGGCATAGAAAAAAGAGGTCAAGCATAGGATCATGACCGAAATAGAAAAAAGTTGGTTAAAAAAGCCGTTCCGCCCCTAAAAGAGGGAAAA
>JBCCHB010000122.1:0-52440 GCA_039028975.1 Chloroflexota bacterium | reverse complement strand
AGCGCATCCCTATCGTCGTCTTTTCCATAGCCCAGCTGGGTCGCATTTCGGCTTTGCTTCACTGCAAACGGGTTCACCAGTCTGTATGGCATTCCTTCCTCTGATAGGTACCTTACTATCCATTGCCAGTAATCGTTGGTCGGCTCCAGGCCGATTAACACTTTCGGACTGCTTGACCTTCCGTCGACTCCTAGCCACTCTACCAACTTGGCATACGACTCTCGGTCATTTCCGAACACGCGTCTACCTTTTATCTGGAATTGCCTATCCATTTTCAGCGCCACATTGCGCTTTTTGCCTATGTCTATCCCTACTAACAACTCGAATTGTTCGACATATGCTATTCTTCGTGTTAATGTGCTTTTCATTGAGTTTCCTTTCGTCGGTTCTTTTCTTTACACTTCGTTTTGCCGACTTTAGGTTACTCTATTTTCCCTTATTTCTTATACTAGAATGACATCGCCCAAAGTGAGCAGGTAGAATCTGCCCCCAAACTGAGATGCTCCCCACTTCTTCTACTGGTAGACGAGCTATCGAATCTGTGCTAGGATCTTTACAACGATTTGTACAGTTTCAACTTAGGAACCATGATCAAAAAATCGAAAACTTCGTTCGTGTCATCCCGACCGAAGTGGAGAGATCTTTCTGGTTTTATTGAATTCTCGTTCCTGAGCGAGCCAAGGAGCGCCAAATGGCTACACCCTTTCCGGGCATGGATCCATATTTAGAGAGAGCTAGTTTGTGGGCGAATGTTCATGCGAGTTTAATCACTGCTCTGCGTGATTACTTAACACCGCTTCTGCGGCCGCGCTATTTCGTTTCGGTTGAGGAACGTTCTTATTTTGACGATCCCATGGGCGTTGGTCTGCTGAGCGTGCCAGATGTAGGGGTGGTTGGCCCATTCACATCTGCGTCCTTACATTCGCAAGAGGGGACGATGGTCGCCACGGCACCGGCTGCTGTTGAACCCATTGAAATCGAACTCAAAATGACGGATCGCATCCGCGAAACTTATCTTGAAATTTTGGACACCGAGGTAGAACCGTATCCCTATAGCGATAGACCCGACGGCCCAGCCACCAATGTCGTCACCCTCATCGAGATTCTATCCCCGTGGAACAAAAGCGAGTCCGGCGGGCGACCCAAGTATATGAGCAAACGCTCTGACGTGATTCATACCAAAACCAATTTGGTGGAGATTGACCTGCTGCGGGTCGGCACCCGCGTTTTGGAACTGGAAAAGCAAACCTACGACTACAGCATCATCATCAGCGCATCTCGGACTCGACCACGTGCCTACATCTTTCCCTTCACCGCTCGCGAACCAATCCCGCCATTTATTTTACCCTTGACTGAAAACGATGATGAGCCAACCGTTGATCTCAACCAGATCCTCCATGATCTCTACGATCGGGCTGGGTATGATCTACGTATCAATTACCGGGCGGAGCCTGTCCCGCCATTTGCAGATCCCGATACGGCAAAGTGGATCGATACTTTGTTACATGAAGCGGGTCTACGGTAGCCATCTATTTGCCATCAAGCCATCGCTATGAAATATGCACTTCTACTCCCTCCATTTGGTGACTGTGCCGATGCCCGCGTTCTCGCTGAACTAGCGCAAGATGCGGACCAATCAGGTTGGGATGGATTCTTCATTTGGGACCACGTCTTTATGAACTGGCCCGACCGGGTGGTGGACATTACAGTTGCCCTCACAGCCATTGCCCTTGCTACAGAGCGGATCCGCTTTGGGACGCTGGTTACACCACTGCCCCGTCGTCGACCCTGGAAATTGGCGCGCGAAACCGTAACCCTGGATCGACTCTCCGGTGGACGCCTCACGCTTGGGGTTGGCGCTGGCTGGTGGCGTACCGAATATCATCAGCTTGGCGAAGAGACTTCGGTCAAGGCACGGGCCGAGATGTTGGATGAAAGTTTAGAGATTCTAACCGGATTATGGCGAGGTGGCACATTTAACTTTCAAGGCAACCATTACGCAATTGAGGATACATTCTTTGAGCCAACCCCGATTCAGAGTCCAAGAATTCCCATTTGGGTCGCCGGCTTGTGGCCCAACAAGGCACCCATGCGACGTGCTGCCCGTTGGGACGGAGTCTATGCGCTGCCAAGCTATGAACAAGAAGGCGACATGACGCCCGCTCAAGTACGCAAAATGGTCTCCTATATTCAAGAACACCGAGTTGACGACACTCCTTTTGACGTCATCCAAAAAGGCGAGACCCCAGGTGACGATATGGACCGTACGGTCGAGATCATTGAGCCTTATCGCGAAGCAGGCGCAACTTGGTGGTTGGAGGTGATCAGTGCCCAGCGATTTGGTCATCAAGGGGAAGGTCCGTGGTCTATGGAAGCGATTCGGGAGCGGATTTTGCAAGGTCCGCCTGTGCTGAGTTAGACCTTCATGAAGAGCCAACACCTCTCGATGACTAACGAAGAGTTTAAGCGGATGCCCAAGGAATTGGGCTGGAAGCATGAATATTATGGCGATAAAGCTCACATTCGGCCTGGACATGCAATTGTGCTCACTACGGTGATGGTCAAGCCTCGCTCCGTAACTGCTCCCTGCTTAATCCGTCCAGCGAAGAAAGCAGATATCCCATCGTTGCTTCCTGCCTACTTTGCCGCCTTTGCAGAGACGGCAGACTATTGTGATTATCCGCCAGACTATGTTCAAAAAAGAGCCGAGGAAGATCTGGTCAGCCACTTTGCTGGAAAGCGTGGTAACCCAGTAACGACATCTCAAGTAGCAGTAGTATCCAACAAGGATGGTATTGAAGAACCGATTGGGGCAATTCTCATCGTAGAAAAAGAGGAGGCTCCATTAGTGGATCTACTCTTCGTTGTGCCGGAATGGCAGCATAAGGGTGTGGCAACGGCATTGGCTGCAACGGCCCTCAATGAATTGCATGCCGCGGGTATCAAGAAGCTTCATAGTCGATTTCTTCTGGCAAATGCTGGCAGCCGACGGTGGCATCATCATTTTGGCTTTGAAGATGAAATGGATCTGTGGGTGCAGCAGGCTTATCTACGTCATCGCCTCGATGAGCTAGAACGGCATGAGTTGATTCATCATCTGACCGATGCGCAATATGAAGCCCTACAAGAAGAGATAGCATTACGACGTGAGATTGTTAAGACCTTGGATGAAATTTCTAAAACTCAAGGGCTTGATGCTGTCCTATTGCATACATAGTACATATGTGCTAAAATGTCACCATGTCAACTAACCAGCGCAGCATTCTTAAACATCCTACCCTAAGCCGTCCGCGAGATGTCAAGAAAGTCCCCTTTGTCGAGTTGTATGCCGGTCGACTTCAGGGGGTGGTCTCTAGCGGATCGGATATTGAGCGTGTCTACGTCTCATACATTGAAGCAGACACGACGAATTTCTACTGTTCAACCAACAATAACCGTCCCTGCGGTGGACTGCGTGGGCAACCCTGTAAGCACCTGGATGCCCTTGTTAAGGAAGCCCATCTACAATTTTCGGAAACTCGTATCGTCAACTACCTGGGCCTTACCATTTCGCCTGAGCAGGTTGAATCTCACCGCGATTTGATGTCGGCAATTAAGGGCGGTCCCCATAAAGTAGATGCCAGCATGGTCTTTAGCCGATTTTTGCGCTATCTGCAATATGTCAATTTACCCGCTAGTGTAGAGCCATTGCCAGAAATGGTTTGGTTCACTTAGTTGTTTCTCAGTACAAAATGAATCTTTCCCTCCTTCAATCGCTCCCTGAAAACGTCCAGCAAAGCAATGAGCTGATTGCCAGCCTTGATGCAATATTTTCTGATGGCTTTGCTCGCTTGGAGAGCGAACACCTTGATGCCCTCTCCTCACTAAACCATGCTTTTGCAGCTACGCCTCTGGCATCCAATTTAACCGCGGTGATTACAGCCGTTAGCCAAAGTGAATTTTTGGAAAACCACTTCTTACTCCTCGCTGCAGCACGAGCCGCACTACAAGGTGCCCAGCATGATGCGCTGTTGGCTCAAGCTTGTCAGGCCCTTGGGCGTACAGTGCCAGAGTTGATTCCTGTCCCCGATTTGCCAAGTCAGGCGCCATCAGGGCAACTCGAGCTGTGGTGTGAAAGCATCCGCCATTGGTTGATGGAGTTGGTTCTGGCTGGCTTTACCAACTTAGAGGTGGAAAGTGTGTTGGCATTCCAGGCTACGTTGGCCGATATTCAGGCCGAGCCGCGAATGGTACGCCATGCAGCCCTTCTCAATGGGTTGATAGCTGAGATCTTGCAGTACTTCCCGACCAAAGGAGTGCCGGAGATTCCCCTCTTTCGCTGGGTTGATCTTTGGTCGCGGGCTTTTGTACTGGCTGCTCAACCGCCGGAAGCCCAGCCCGCTATACCCATATCCGGAGAGTTTTATCCGCTTGGCGCTCATTTAAGACAGAGTGACGTGGTCGTCAACCTTGTCATCTTTGGGTGGCTTGAAGGAGAAGAGGGTGGCATGCTGTTGCGGACGAACCTCTCTGCCTTTAGGGTTGATGTCATTACGGGAATCGAACTGAAGAGTTTGTTTGATGAGATTGGTGCCACTTTACTGACGGCCTTGGCCGAGCAAAAGAGCATTTTTATCGAGGAAATCCTATTGCAAAATACCGGGGATATGTTGTGGCAAGAGAAAAATGTGAAGCTGGGAAAGAGCATTGATCTTGCGGCTTTGGCTAGCCGTCTACATAGCGAACCCCCGGTGTCCCGCTGGACACAACGCGCAGAGGACAGACACCCTGCTCTCATACACGAGTTTGTCTACCTGGAGCACTATCGTATTGAGAATGAGGCGATCTATTGGGGTGAGTTGGCATTCCCTTTGGCCTTAGAGCGTATTGCTGATAGCCCAGACATGCCTTTGGCCGACTTAACCAAGGGGGCAAGCATGATAGCCCTTCTCTGTTTTGACGCTGGCTGCTGGTCACTTCAACCATTAAGTGTGTTGAGCAAAGGCAAGAAAAAAGGCGCGGTACAGACCCAAGGAATCTTTGTCCAACCTAAGGGAAAAAAGGCCAAGTCGACCCTTCCACAACTGCGTGAACGAGCAAGCCGGCTGTTGCGGAAGAAATAAGACTCTGGCATCATGGCAAATGATGAATTCTATACTGCGGTCGTTTTGAAAACAGGAGTTTTCCGATGCTCTACCAGAGCGGCCAAACTCTTGTTTTCAAACGGAGCTGAGTATAAATTGTGAATGAATGTCATTTCCACTTTGATGGAAATCGTTCGTTATATTCCGCCAGGAAAAGGTGCATTATGAGTGAAAAGTATGTTGAGCAAAGAGACCAAGGTTACTGGATTGCGGGTTCTCGTGTTTCGTTAGAATCGGTTCTTTTTGCTTTTTTGGATGGCCTGGCACCGGAGACTATCGTTGCTGAGTGTTTTCCTGCACTCTCTTTGGAGCAAGTTTATGGTGCCATAACCTACTATCTTGCCAACAGGGATGAGACCAACATATATCTTCGGCAGGTCGACGCTGAGTTCAAAGATTTTCATCAATCAACTCACGATCCTGAGTTTGCACAAAAGATGACAAAAGCTCGGCGCGAATTGCAGTTTGTGTAGATTATGAAGATTCGCTTTCAGGCCGACGCAGATCTCAACCAGGTTATTGTCAAAGCAACCCTGCGCTTGGAACCAAGTATTGACTTTCAAGCGGCAACCACCGCTGAACTTTCTGGTGTTAATGATCCAGATGTATTGAAATTAGCCGCTGCACAGGGCCGGGTTTTGGTTTCCCATGATCGAAAGACAATGCTACACCACTTTGGCCGATTTATCTTGTCAGAAGAAAGTCCTGGCATTCTCATTGTGTCACAGAGGTTACCAGTTGCTCGGGTAGCAGAAGATCTACTGCTTATTTGGGCGGCAAGCTCACCTAATGAGTGGGTTAATCGTATTCGCTCATTGCCGCTCTAGAATTAGCCAGAAATACGCCACCGTCTACTGGACTAGCAGAGAAATGACCAAGATCCCATCTATTTCCCAAGCGCGACAAGCTCTCTACTGGCGCCTGCTGAGTACGCTCTTTGAGCAAGAAGAGATTGGGCAGAACCTGGAGGGCATCAGCCAGGATTTGGCCATACAAGCTGATCTGCCGCCAGAAATCCTTGACCCAGCTATTTCGATTGAGATGCTCGTACATCGCTTTCCTAAGCTTCAAGAAGCATTTGAGAGGCCACTCCCTGGTTTTGGTGTTGGTGAAGATGCAAATCATGAACCGAATGACGAGGAAGATGTCGAAGAGAGTGCTGAACTTCCGTCTGGTCCCATGTCACCCAATTATCAACCAGAAACCTTTGAGGAACATGTGGAACAGACCCTCGTTCTCTCTAAAATTCTCCTGAATGCCTTTGGCCCCAATACCCAGGGTGCCAGCGTCAGCGCACACCAATATGCCCAGTGGACCAAGGATATTGCTTGGCTAGAGAAGATGATGGGCTTGCCAGCAGGCAGCTTGTTAGAGGGACGGTCTAAGGGGGCAAAGAGGGATAGTATGCCTACCGGCGGTGGTGGAGAGGCCTCGCGTCCACCCATCGGCGATGTCGAGTTGAAGGCTGGCTTAGAGACGTTGGAAGCCGACATGATACAGCGCATGGAGCTGCGTGAAGTGCTTAAGGACGATAGCTTGGCCCGCAAGTTGACGCCCTCCATGGCCTTGGTTGAGCAGCTTCTTTGGGACAAAGGCAACCTTTCCGGTCCCGCATTGGGCAATGCGAAACGTCTGATTCAAAAGTACGTAGAGCAGCTTGCCGACGTCCTCAAGCTTCAGGTACGCCAGGTGATGAGCAGTAAGCGAGACAGCAGCCTGCCCCCCAAGCGCATCTTTCGCAACATCGACATGAAGCGAACCATCGAGAAGAACCTGATCAATTACAACCCCGATGACCAGAAGCTTTATGTGGACCAGATTCATTATCTGGCCACTGCCAAGAAGAGCCTTCCCACGACGCTCTTGATTATTGTGGATCAATCTGGCTCCATGACTAGCTCGATGGTGCAAACCACCATATTGGCATCCATTTTTGCAGGGCTGCCCAATGTGGAGGTCTTTCTCTACGCCTTTGATAATCGTGTCATTGATCTGAGTGACTATGTCCACGATCCGGTCGAGGTTCTGCTTCGTACCAAGCTAGGGGGTGGCAATGATATGCGGCTGGCGTTGGACGCGGCTGCCCATTGCATTACAAGCCCTCAGCACACGGCCGTGGTAGTCATTAGCGACTTTTACGATTGGAGTGATTTCTTTACCGTGCTCAAAGCATGGAAAGAGTCGGGATGTTACCTTATTCCAGTTGGTGCGCTCAAAAGCAGTGGCTATCATTCAGTCAATGCAGAATTCACAAAGCGCTTTAAGGAGTTGGGGGCGCCTATTCTGAATGGCAGTCCTAAGAAGCTAATCGAGCAGATAAAGAAGCGGCTGTAAGCCGTTCGAGTATAGGAGTATGATCTGATGAGTGAAGAAAAGTTACGCTTACCGGCAGAAGAAAAATATGCCGAAGAGCTTGCCTACTTGGGGTCAATCGATGAAGGAAACAAACCCTCTGCTTGGCAACTTTCACCGCGTATGGTGAGGCTCTTTGTTTTGGGTTCTCGCAAAGGAGACAAGCTCAAGCGGGAGATTCCCCAAAAGTTCTTCGGCGATCCGTCCCTTGTGGAGCGTGCCATCGTCACATTGGCCTCTGATCGGGGGCTTTTGCTCATCGGTGATCCGGGTACGGGGAAGAGCTGGCTGGCCGAGCTTTTGGCCGCGGCCATTTCTGCTAATTCGACCCATGTGGTTCAGGGCACGGCAGGAACAACCGAAGATCACATTAAGTACTCTTGGAACGTAGCACAGGTCATTGCCAATGGGCAGTCACGGGAGTCGTTGATTCCGTCGCCGGTGATGACCGCCATGCATCGAGGGGAAATGGGGCGCTTTGAAGAGCTGACTCGCTGCGGCTCGGATGTGCAAGATGCACTGATTTCTATTCTTTCGGAAAAGTATGTTGCCATTCCTGAGTTGGATGGCGAAGATTCCTTGGCTTTTGCTCAGCCCGGCTTTAACCTAATCGCCACGGCCAACAGCCGGGACAGAGGAGTGAATGAACTCTCCACGGCACTCAAGCGACGCTTTAACTTCGTAACGATTCCCATTGTGACCAACAAGCGCCAGGAACGGGAGATTATTCTCTTTCGCACCCAAGAGCTGATGGCGCGCAATCAAATTGAGTTGGATATTCCACCCACTATGCTTGACATTCTGCTCCAAACTTTTGCCGACCTACGTGAGGTGACCGCGAACGCGGCTGGTGAGGATCAGCGATTAGAAAGTTCTCTTTCTACGGCCGAACAGATTGGCGTGTTGGAAGATGCCATGTTGCATAGTCGCTTCTTTGGTGATACTAATATGGACCCTGGCGTCATGGCCCGTTCCATGATCGGTACATTGGTGCGCCGGGTGCCAGAAGATGTAAGCATTCTCAATCAATTTTGGCATGCGACGATTGAACCTGCAGTTAAAAAGAGCCGTGACAAGGAGTACAAGGCATTTCTGGAAGGTGGCAAAGACGCGCTGCAAGCACTGGGGAAGTAGCCTAACATGATGCAGCAAGATAGTACCCAGCCTGCGCTCACATCATTCGAGGCGCTTAATCAACAGATTCTGGCCGCAGCCGAGGCACTTCATCCGTCGCTGGATGTGCCGCTCTCCAACACTGCATCTGGCACGCCATCTGATGCACAAGCTGACAGGCAAGTGCAGGCAGGTCGCAGCGAGTCTTTGGCTGAATTGCTTCAAATGATGATGGCCGACGTGGAACGGGCTGTTCAAGAGCCACTGGCGATCTTTCCCGTCAAACACCATTCGCCCGCGTCGGCTCTGCATCTGGTTCGCCGATTACGTGAGCGGCCACCCAAGGTGATCTACATGGAAGGCTGTGAAGATATGCTGGCAGCCTTAAATGGCTTGGAACATTGCCGCTTTCCGGTTGCCATACAAGCCTTTGCCCCTGAATCGGATGCCTTTCCGGCGGATTGGCTACCCCTCAATTTGATTGCTCCGCTGACAGAATTCTCTGCCGAGTATCAAGCCATTGCCTTTGCCAAAGCCCATCCCGAAACAGAGCTGGTCTTTGTCGATCGTTCGGCTGATCACTATTTTCAGTGGTTGCCGAAAGCGATTGATGAGAGCGATAAGAACGGTGGGCAAGATTCAGAAGCTGAATCGCCCGCCCCAATGCAAACGCCCACCGTTGAGCAAGCGTTCAGTTCAGAAGAGCGCGAAGGGGCCAATCTACATGTAGGAGCTACAACGCTGCAGGTGGGAAATATGACGCCCGCTTTTGATGACTTTTTGGCGCTCCTTTTGCAAAACGCCCGAGTTAAGCACTATAGCGAATGGTGGACCCAATATGTGGAAGGGCCAACCCTGGCCGCAGATTACGAAACCTATCGTCATGTCTTTTTTTTGATGGGAAGTCTGCTGCGTCGCTTGGGAATCAGTGAAGAGGATCGAGCCAATGATCAACAGCGTGAACGGTTCATGTGGTCTAGGATGAATCAACATTTACGCAGCCGCCATATCGATCCTGCCGATGCCATCTATATCTGTGGGGCCATTCATGCAGTGGCTGATATCCCTGAATTTGGTACAGGGACAACAGATTCTGCCCCACAGGGTTCGGGTGGAACAGCCCTGTGGACCATCCCGTCTCCGACTGAGACCAAATGGCTCCACGGGATTGTCCCATCTAGCTATGCCGCTATCGAACACCAATTTGGCTTGCCAGCCGGTGAGATTGCCATTGCCAAGAGCATGTGGGAGAAGGCATTGCGGGCGCAAAAGCTGAAGGCCTTCAAAATCGAACCATCAGGCAACAAAGAGAAGAAGCACCCTGCCAAAGCCCAGCCCTCACCCAGCCCAACAAACGCTAGCTTATCCCCTACAGACTCTACCGACTCTGCCCAGGGGTTTGCTCAATTTTTAACGCGCCCGCCCGACTTTATCGAAGAAGATAGCGCTCAATTGCTGCGCTGGTGCAGCTCGATCACGAGTCTTGCACGCAAGCATGGCTACTCCGCCTCCACGGCAGACAGCATTGCCATCTTTCAAACGGCCAACTTACTGGCCAATCTGCGGGATCGGCCTCACCCTTCGCCCTATGACTTTCAGGAAGCGGCCATCACCTGCCTGGAGAAAGATCGGGTTCCCAAGAAGCGCAATATTCAACGCCTGACAGAGATTATGCTGGGAGGCGACCGTATAGGGCGTGTGGGGTATGATTCGTTGCCTCCATTGGCGCGGGATGTCTATGATCGATTGGCTCCACTGGGTATTGATCTAGAGTCGAGCCACATCCAGCGGGCGCTAATGGATTTCAACCAACAGCCCGAATTGATTGTATCATCGGATCTCTTGTGGAAGCTTCACTATTTGGGGATCGACGTGCGTCCGATTATGGGAGAACGCACGCTGGGCCACAAGCCTTTGATGGAATCCTGGGATATTGCCATTGGGAAGCGGCAGACGGCCATCATCAACTTAGCGTATGAGGGAACCACAGTTGAGCAGGTATTGGAGCAGCGGCTGCGCAAGGAAGGGTATGGAGAACGAGCGACCGCGGCGACTGCGTTGAAGGCTGCTGAAGATAGCATCCTTTACTTGAAGAGTCCCCGCTTTACGCGAGATCTCGGGATGCGGGCCACCGTTTTACTGGTTGAAGAGACGGGTGCAGCAGATGCGCCGGTCATCTTTCAGCGGATCCGCCGTCTTGTCCACTTTTATCGCAGCCTGGGTCTACCAACCTGGATTAAGGATTTTGTTAAGACGGGTTATCAGCACTATGCGACGCTCTTGCCTCTGGCCTTTGATGATCAAGCAACCACGCCACAGCAACTCGCGGCCATGTTGTCCTTCATCTTTACCCAAGAGGCCCTGGCATTTTCCATGGGGTGTGAACGGTCTCAAATCTTGATTGCCATGGCCCAGGCAACCCCCAAAGAGCCAGCCAAAGTGGCGCTTTTATGGGCCGGACAGTGGATTCTCAATCTGCGTGACGAGGAGAGCCTGCGCCGTGAATTTTCTCACTTGATGACAAACCCGCTCCTATTGCCCGCCTTCCCAGAGTATGTGGCTGGCTTTTTATTGGCATTAGAATTTAGCCAGCGTATTACACGATTGGCTGTGGAGTTAATCAGCCGTGCGTTCGCCGAACTTCCTGATGAGGTTTTAGTGCCGTGGTTGCCTAAACTGATTGTCGCCCTGCGACCTCTTGGTTCATCTATTACGAGAACGTTAATAAAAGAAGCTGCGCTGGCTTTTCCACGCACTAGTAGTGAGCTTGACAATTGGCAATTCCCTTGGGAAAGGCGGCAACGAGCAGGGGAGGCTCATAAGCAAGTTATTCAAAGTGAGAGCGATGATCCGATTGTCTATCATACTGCCCAACTGCTGAGAGACTATGATGACAATGTAAGTGCTCTGGCCACCCGATTGGGCATTGAGCCTGTGGTCGCGGAGCAGCCCATTGCCAAAGGCGATGGCTCTGACGCTCAGAAAAGCCCATTCGTCATGGCGACAGCAGAGCTTTTAAAGAGCTACCCTGCTGGAGTTGAGGCATTGGCAACAAGATTAGGGATGAGTCGTAAATAACCTGTGCGTTTCACTCGGGTGTAGACTTACCAACTGTTCGAAGTTATATTAATCTCGTTCCTATACTGTGGTCGATTTCAGAACAGTAGCTTTCCATAGCTATACCGGATAGACCAAACTAAGAAGCTGTCTGAAAAAGGTATGATCGTGTCATTCTGCTTGGTTACAGTTGCAAAGCAACCTAGAGCGGAGCGACTGAAGAACCTGTGTTTTTCGGTCAAAAAATCGCGAAACGCTCATGTAGGCGACTAGATGAAAAGGGTATAATGAGATGCTGTAGGTCACTTTTGAAAAGTGACAAGCTTGGCGGGTTCCGTCAGAGACTTGATCTCCAGTGGGTCATCCATATCTGTCACATTGCAAGCTTGTTCTCAGAAAGCTGGGGATGTGACCTACCATTCTGAATGTATACCAGCAGGATTAAAGTAAAGGCTCTTAATGGATTCCAAGGAACTGATTGAACGCCAAAGTTAAGTATTAATTATTGTTTATTCAAAATTAATTATTCAGACCTCTTCTGACTGAGCCATTGCCAATAATTAATAATAAATAGCGAATAATTAATACTTAATGGGGGCTGTTATTCCGAGATCCTTGGAATCCCATATGAGCCAAAGTAAATTTATTCCAGGGGGCTCTCTATTTTATAACCATACCCTCTTACCGTGACAATCCATTCGGGCTTGGAAGGGTTGGTTTCGATCTTGGAGCGTAGACGTTGAATCGTTGTTTGAACCAAGGTAGTTGATTTGGACTTGGGCCTTATTCCCCAAACGGCTTCACACAGTTGGTCGCTGGTGATTGGCGAACCATAATTTTGAATGAGGTGATGGAGTACACTGCATTCCCGCTCAGAAAGATGAATGCGCTTTTTTTCGATAGTGGCAATTTGCCGTTTGGTATCCAGCTTAATGTCGCCAACCTGTATGACGGGCCGTACAGGCGGGGTCGTACTCCATTCGATACGGCGAAGTTGGGCACCAACCTGGGCTTCAAAGGCTTGAAAGCTAAATGGCTTGGTGATGTATTCGTCGGCCCCTAACTCGAGCATCTCGACCACGGTCTCTGTCCGCCCTAAGGCCGAGACAACGATGATAGGAATGTCGGAATAGGAGCGAACAAATTTACAGATCTCCTGGCCACTTAGACTAGGTAACATTACATCCAACAGGAGCAGATCAAATGATTCCTGAGTTAACAGGGTGATGGCTTCGTCCCCTTTGTCAATAGGGAACGGGATATGGCCCATCCGCTGGATAGAAAAGACCATGAGTTCAAGGAGATCCAGTTCATCTTCAACAATCAGTATACGTGCTTGGGGAGTTTCTGCGTCGCTCATTCAGAAACCCTCCGACGAAAGAGATACCAGCGACACGGATTGGGTGCTGGGTTGGCTTGCTCAATATAAATGGCCTCCATCTGATCTCCGAGCAATGTCACAACTTCATCTTCACCCAGCCCATGTTCCGTTTGTTCGTCCGGTGATTCCAACTTGTCAAAGCCATAAAGGTGATAGAAGCCACCTGGGCTGAGGTTGGAGACAACGCCAGCAGCATAGTGAGGACGTTCTTTATGGGGAAGATTATGTAAACAGCCAATGTCCAAGATATAGCAACAATTCAGATTTTGGAACGGAATGGCTGCTACACTAGCTTGAATCAATGCAATTCGGCTTTGGTGTTCTTTTGGGATTTGGGGCAGGCGCGATTGGGCAATGCTGAGTCCATTACCGGATAGTTCAATGCCAATGGCCGTCAATCCAAGGGCAGCAAGATAAGCCACGTTGGTTCCTGTACCACAGCCCAAGTCCAGGGCTAGATTCTGATGAGGAAGCTGGGTTCTTCTACTGCTCTGCCAGAAGTCAACCACTTCTGGAGGTGTGATGCCGCTATCCCAAGGCTGGGTTTCCTCGTTATAGCGCTCTTCCCACTTTTGACGAATTGGGTTCATAAATTGGGTGTATAAAGGATGTATGGCTGTTCCAAGAAATAGACTTCCTATAAATTCAGTGGAGGGAGCATTCTCTAACGCGGCTCTACTTGGCTGACGCCAGCGTAAGGGAGCGCTTTCTCCATGGTACTTACTTTCTTGGAACGACCTAAGCGATTGGGTGATGATAGATTACAACAATATCATACGGCAGGTTATCCATTGTTGGCAACTCTGACGAATGGCTAGACAGCAGTCGTTGTCAAAGCCGATGCTAATTATGCCTTTCGTATGAATTTTTCAAAGCAACCGCCATACGGCAGGGGATTTTGTAATCAATCCACTCTTGGATAGAATGCAACTATGCAAACTCGTAATTTTGTTTTAGTCGCTACAACTTTGCTAATTGTTCTTATTGCCTTCATCTTGTTGAATCGTGGGCTGCTGAATGATACGATCTCTGGCACCCCCGCGGCTTCTAAACCAGAGACAGTTGTAGATATCTCTGCATCGGCAGGTAGCTCTATCTCTGTCACAACCGTATCGACGGCCTCTGTTACATCAACGCTTACCATTGCAAATGATACCCTAATTTCTGACACAAATTCGGGTATCAATGCTGCTACAGACGATACTGCGCAGAGTGACACGTCGATGTCAGATGCTTCATCGACGTGTCCATGTCCCCAGGGTGATTCGTCTGCACCTGATGCAACGCCGACTGCAGATAACCCAGTAGATAACTCAGCTGTGCAAATGTATACCTATCGAGTCGTCAACAGCTATCCCCACGACCTCAATGCATTTACCCAAGGCCTTATTTGGCTGGATGGGGTTCTCTATGAGGGAACGGGGCTGAGAGGACGCTCCTCTCTAAGAAAAGTCAACTTGGCTGATGGCCAGGTTCTTCAGCAGATCAACCTGCCGGATCAGTACTTTGGTGAAGGCATCACGGTTTGGGGCGAGCAGATTATTCAGCTGACGTGGCAATCCCGAGTTGGCTTTGTCTACGAGCTAGAGAGCTTTGATCAGATCGATACCTTTACATATCCGACGGAGGGATGGGGGATTACCCACGATGGAACCCGGTTGATCATGAGCGATGGCACACCCAAACTCTACTTCATGGATCCCGATACCTTACAGCAGACTAGCTCAGTTGACGTGACCTTGGAAGGTGAACCGCTGCAGCGGTTGAATGAACTCGAATATATTGATGGACTGGTCTATGCCAATGTCTGGCAGACAAACTGGATTGTGATGATCGATCCCCAGAGTGGCCAAGTGGTGGGCATGATCAATTTAGAAGGGCTTCTAGACGTCGCACCAGAGCCTGGCCAGCGCTTCGACGTTTTGAATGGCATTGCCTACGATGCGGCTGAAGAAAGACTATTTGTAACGGGAAAACTGTGGCCCAGGCTCTATGAGATCGAGCTTATTCTCGTGCCACAGTGAAGAGTCTATATTTCACTATTTATCCATTAAGCATATACCCATAGCCTATGAACAATCAAGACGTGGCCAGCACACTCGACCAGATGGCAGACATGTTACAAATTGTAGGGGCGAACCGCTTTCGCGTCAATGCATTCGTCAATGCTGCAGAAGCCGTTCGTACCTTGAGTCAGGATATCAATCAGATGTCCGCTGAGGAGAAGCTGCTTGACATCCAGGGCGTTGGCAAAGGAATTGCCGTCCATATCCAAGATCTTCTGGATACGGGTACCTTTACAGAGCTGGAAGATCTGAAGCTCGAAGTGCCGTCTGGTCTATTAGAGATCCTACAGATTCCTGATGTTGGACCCAAAACTGTACGCAAACTGTGGCAGGAGCTCAACATTACTAGCATAGATGAGATCAAACGTGCAGCCGAAGAGGGTAAGATTCGAGCGCTAAAGGGTTTTGGGGCCAAGAGCGAAGAGAAGATCCTCAAGGGGATTGCACTCATGGCCCAACGCGGAGACGAACGCACACCCATTGGTAATGCTCGGCCCCTGGCTGAATCGCTGGTTGACGGCCTGCGAGATGCTCTGCCCGAGGGTACGCTTGAACGCATTGAAATTGCCGGTAGCCTTCGTCGTTGGCGGGAGACCATCGGGGATTTGGACATTTTGGTCGTCAGTCAACAGCCTTCTGCTGTGATGGAGGCCTTTCGTTCTCTCCCTCAGGTATCCGACGTGATTGGCAGCGGCGAAACCAAAACCAGCGTTATTTTGGCCCAGGGCCTGCAAGCAGATTTGCGTGTGGTTGAACGGCAGCACTGGGGTGCGGCCATGCAATACTTTACAGGCAGCCAAGCCCATAATATTGCCATTCGTGAGATTGCCCAGAAGCAAGGGTGGAGCTTGAACGAGTATGGCCTGACTGCCGTTGAAGATGGGAAAGATGGGGATGGCCCCATTTCGGCGGGTGACCTACGCACCTTTGAGCAAGAAGCCGACCTCTACAATTTCTTGGGGCTAAGCTATCCGCCACCGGAACTGCGAGAGAATCGAGGTGAGATTCAAGCCATCCGCCAAGGCACCATGCCATCCCTGATTCAGCTTGAACAGATCCAGGGCGAACTGCATGGACACAGTACATGGAGCGATGGCCGCTTCTCTATCGAGGAGATGGCAGAAGCCGCTAGGGCCAAGGGCTATACCTACTGGGCCGTCTGCGACCATAGTGTGGGGCTAGGGGTTACCCAGGGAGTAGATAGCCAAGCGCTTCAGCAACAAGCAGAGGAGATTGCGGCAATCAACCAGCGCTATGCCGATGAAGGCATCGATTTTCGGCTCCTGCGCGGGGTTGAAGTGGAAGTGCTGGGGAATGGGACATTGGGTTTGCCTGACGAAGCATTGGCCGAATTGGATGTGGTCGTTGCTAGTATTCATAGCTCTCTGCGCCAGGACAAAGAGACGATCACCCAACGTTGCCTAACTGTTGTGCGGAATCCCCATGTAGATATTTTGGGGCATCCCACTGGACGACTGTTGGGGCGGCGTCCACCATCCGAGTTGGATGTAGAGCAGGTGCTACAGGTCTGCCTAGAGACGGGTACTGTGGTAGAGATCAATGCCCATCCTAGCCGCCTTGATCTGAATGATGTCTACGCCAGACGGGCTGTTGAGTTAGGCTGTAAGATCGCCATTAATAGTGACGCTCATCACACCAATCACCTTGACCTCATGCCTTACGGAATTGCCCTTGCCCGCCGAGCTTGGGTAGATCCCGATTCAGTAGTGAACACCCTACCAAGGAAAGCGCTGTTGGCCATGTTTAAGCAATGAGAAGCCCATGGAAACTCGAGCCACTTCAGATTCATCCGCTAACCTAGTCCTGGTCATCCTGCTGGTTTCATTGTTATTGTTGCTAGTCTTTTGGCTGCTGCTGGGTCCAAATGGAAGATTTGAGCGTCCAACTGGCTTGTTAACTGCCACTACACCGACCGCAGCAGGTACAATCATTCCCATCAATAATCCATTACCCAACTTGGCCATTGATGGCAATGCTAATGTGGGAAATAATGGAGAAGCTGGTGCAGCACCTAATAACAATACTGAAGCATCCGAAACGGAAAATAGCGCGTCGGAACAGCCAAACAGCCCTATATCGAGCTTTGCGATAAACCAATCTATTGTGGTTGCTGATGCCTCCACCCTTGGACCATCAGGCCACCTTCGCTTACTGGCTGACGCCGGGGAGAGCTCAGCCGTACTCAACGTCTATTCCCCGGGGGCAGAGCTTGTCGTATTGGAACCGAGCGGTGAATATTCAAGATATCCAATTGTGAGCAACGGCATCTCTTGGATTCGTGTTCAAGATCGTCGGGGCTTGGTTGGCTGGACCAACCAAGCAATGGTTCAACCAGCTATAGAACAAGCCGAGACGCCTCTTCCCGAGACATCTGGCGAAACGTCTAACGAGACGTCTACTCAGAATAGCGCAGAGCCAGAAGAGAGCATACCAACTTCCACGCCTGCGGGATAGAGTCTGGCTCATTGCAATTCCAGGTGGTTTTCCGTAGAGCAAGAACTATCTTGACTCTGGGAAAACTTGTCAACCACCCCAGCACTGACAATATGCCTACGGGCCTGAAGCAATTTCTAAAATTGAGAGTCGAGTTATGGCCAAATCTGAATTGCAAAGAATTGAGCGCTTGCGTGACCTGCTCCGTACCTATCAATACGAATATTACATATTGGATTCGCCAAGCGTAAGCGACGCCGAATTTGATGTGCTCTTTCGCGAACTCCAGGCGCTAGAAACGGAACATCCCGAATATCTAAGTGATGATAGCCCAACCATGCGTGTGGGCGGCTTTATTGCCGAACGGTTTGAAAAGACCCAACACCCCATGCCCATGTTGAGCTTGGGCAATGCCTTTGGTAGTGAAGATCTGTGGGCTTGGCGAGAAAGGGTGAAGCGGTTGCTCTCGGAAGAGCAACAGGCCGAGCTAGCCTACGTTATCGAGCCAAAGTTCGATGGTCTCACGGTGGTGCTCCACTATGCTGACGGACGTTTTAGCCTGGGCGCAACCCGAGGAGATGGCGAAGTTGGTGAGAACATCAGCGCCAATCTGCGGACCGTCAATTCGATTCCGCTACGCATTCCCCACGCTCAAAAAGCCAACCCGGATGCTAACCTGGAAGGCTCAGAAGCACCAAGCAGGTTGATCGTCCGGGGGGAGGCTTATGTAGACAAGGCCGACTTTGAGACGTTTAACCAGAAGCAAGCCGATCAGGAGGGGCGCACCTATGCCAATCCGCGTAACTTTGCCGCGGGCAGCCTGCGCCAGCTAGATAGCAGCATCAGCGCTGGACGGCCTCTAAAAACCTGGGTCTACCAGATCTTGATCTTAGAGGGAGCCACCACAGAGCCAACTAGCCACTGGGAGAGTTTGGCGTATCTGAAGTCACTTGGCATGCCCGTTTGCGATGAGATTGCTCAATTCACCGATGAAGATTTCGAGCAGATGGTCGAATATATAGAAGATCTCGGTGCGAAACGAGACAAACTGCCTTACGAAATCGACGGTATTGTGGTCAAGGTCGATTCCTTGGCCATGCAAGATGAACTGGGCTTTACAGGGAAGGATCCCCGTTGGGCCGTAGCCTATAAATTTGCCGGGGAAGAGGCCATTACAAAACTCCTGGAGATCGTCATCAACGTTGGCCGAACGGGTGCCGTCACCCCCAACGCTGTGCTAGAGCCAGTCCAAGTGAGTGGTGTCACTGTCCAAAATGCCACACTCCACAACGAAGACTACATTAAAGAACTGGATATTCGTATCGGTGATCAGGTAGTCGTTACACGGGCTGGTGAGGTTATTCCCAAGGTTGTTCGCCCAGTGACCGAGTTGAGAGACGGCAGTGAGATTGTGTGGGAGATGCCTCCAGCCTGCCCCAATTGTAGCCAACCGCTCAACCGACCAGAGGGTGAGGTAGCCACCTATTGCATCAATAATGCTTGCCCAGCACGATTGGTCCGCTTGGTAGAGTATTTTGTCTCCCGGGGAGCCATGGACATTGAAGGCTTTGGTTTTAAGCAAGCAGAACTCTTTGTGGAAGAAGGCTTTATCAAGGATTTGGCGGACATTTACTATCTCCCTTGGGATGAGATATTGGCGCTAGAAGGATATAAGGAAAAGCGAGTTGAGAACCTAAGGTTGGGCGTAGAAGCGAGCAAAGAACAGCCACCCAGCCGCCTTCTTACAGGATTGGGCATCCGCTTTGTTGGCTCGACCGTGGCTGAGACGATTATGGACCATTATGTGAGCGTAGGTGATTTAATGGAGGCCACTGTCGAAGAGTTGGCCGAATTAGAGGCCATTGGTCCCAAGATTGCCCAGAGTGTGGTCGAGTTTTTTGCCTTGGCTCCCAATCGTGAACTGCTCGAAAAATTTGGCGCAGCAGGCGTCCGCTTAAAGGGGGATCCCAAACCTGCACCCTCTGAGCATAGCTTACAGCCATTTGCCGAAAAAACCTTTGTGATTACGGGTACGTTGCCTAGCATGAGCCGCTCTGACGCCAAAGCGTTTATTGAGGCCCACGGAGGCAAAGTGACGGGAAGTGTATCGGCTAAGACCGATTATCTGTTGGCTGGTGAAAAGGCAGGTAGCAAGCTGACCAAGGCTGAGGGGTTGGGGGTTGCTGTGGTGTCGGAGGACGAACTGAATGGGTTGGTTGAGAGCGCTCTGTCAGCGGATTTGGAAAGCTGATTGGGCGGAAATAGAGAAGGGATTCGTCGGGAGTTAGATAAACTATATGTCAACAGGCACTTTAGAGTCCATATGGATTAAACGCGGCCACGGTGCCCCTATGGATGCAGTTGAGGCGGCTGAGGCCAAGGCTGGGCTTGGCCTAGTTGGCAATGCGGACCAGGGCGGACGGCGTCAGGTTACGATTATTGAGGAAGAGGTGTGGGGCCAGTTGATGAACGAATTGGGTGCATCCCTCCCCCCTTCGTCTCGACGAGCCAATCTAATGGTTAGCGGGATTCGGCTGGCTCATACCCAAGGGCAGACGTTGCATGTGGGCGACTGTCGGATTCGTATTTACAATGTTACGGCTCCATGTCGCGCCATGGATGAACTGTTGCTTGGTCTGCAAGAGGCTATGCGACCCGAGTGGCGAGGGGGTGCCTTTGGGGAAGTGATGAATGACAGCACGATTCGCGTAGGTGATAAGGTTAGCTGGAATCAAATTGAATAAGTAAGTGAGGAAGGAAAAAACAAAATCGACCATGCCAAATCTACTTAATCCGGCACCGTTGGCCGAGACAGTGCATGCGCTGAGTCAGAATCACCTCTCTCTAGGGCAACATATTAACCAAATGTGTGATCGAATCGATTCCGTAGACGCTCAAGTTGAGGCGCTGTTACCGGAAGAGAATCGGCGCGCTCGCTTACTGGACGATGCGGATGCACTTAATAAGCGCTATGGGGCCTCCTATGCACCACCTACACTCTACGGTGCGTTAGTGGGGTTCAAGGATATCTTTCATGTTGACGGCTACGTAACTCGGGCTGGATCCCAGGTTCCACCAGAGCTTTTTGCCGGTGACGAGGCCGAGTGCGTCAAACTTCTGCAAAAAGCGGGTGCGCTCATTGCCGGGAAGACGGTAACGACTGAATTTGCTTACTTTGAGCCAGGCCCGACTCGGAATCCCCACAACCTTGCGCATACGCCTGGTGGCTCCAGCAGTGGTTCCGCGGCCGCTGTGGCGGCAGGCCTCTGTACCTTGGCCGTTGGGACCCAAACCATTGGCTCTGTGATTCGTCCGGCAGCCTATTGTGGCGTTGTTGGATATAAGCCGACATATGATCGGATACCAAGCCGGGGTGTCGTCTACTTTTCGCGAACGGTGGATCATGTCGGTCTCTTCACCCAAGATGTGGCTGGGATGAAGTTGGCTGGGTCGGTTCTCTGTCAAAATTGGCGTGCTGACGTGGGGAGTGGTTCTGCTCTGCCGACCCTGGCTATCCCCGATGGAAGGTATCTTCACCAGACTGAGCCGCAAGCGCTTCAACTTTTTGAGGAGGCAGTCCAAAAGACAGAGCAAGCAGGCTATCCTGTCAAACGGTTGACGGCCCTAGATGATATCGAGCCGCTGAATGAGCTACATCGCCGTTTGACCTTTGCTGAATTTGCGCAGGAACATCGTACAATGTATGCCCAGCATTCTGATAGATACCGCCCGCGAACGGCTGAAATCATTGAAATCGGGAAAACTGTTTCGGATGATGAAGTGGCGGCAGGACGTCAGAGCTGTATCGCTGTGCGTGAGCAGCTTCACCACCTCATGGATCAACATGCCATCGACCTTTGGATTTGCCCCCCTGCACCTGGACCTGCTCCAGAAGGGATTCAGGCGACGGGTAGCCCCCTACTAAATCTGCCCTGGACCCATACAGGTATGCCAGCCGTTACTATACCAACCAATCAGATGATTAATGGCCTGCCTTTGGGTATTCAGCTCATTGGCCGCTTTGGAGAGGATGAGTCGTTACTGGCATGGACAGAGAATGTCGATGCGCTGTACAGGCAGTAGATGGAAAGTATAGACACCAAGAAAAAGATTTTCCAACCGCCCCCTGAGCGTGTCGAAGGGTAAGGGCGGAAAATCTTTTTCTTAAAAACTATAGTAGCTCGATTATACACGGCATAGGCTAAACAGCCTCTCTTGCGTTCTGTTGATAAAGGATGATTGAGATTAATTTATGAGTCCTGATTTAAGACGAAAACTGATTTGGTCATTGATGTTTGGCCTTCTAATCTATATTGGTTTTATTTTCTTTGGTGATGTTCAGAAGCTGGCGGCTCTGTTGAACGAGTGGCCCTGGCTTTGGCTACCTTTGGTGTTGGGGTTGACGCTTGTCAACTATGTCGGCCGTTTGCTCAAGTGGCAGTGGTATCTAAACCTGCTCAATATACCCATTTCGTCTTATGACAGCGGACGCATCTTTGGCGTGGGCATGTTGATGGTCATGACCCCGGGTAAGGCTGGTGAGTTTTTGAAGAGCTATATGGTGAAGAATGTGAGCGATACCCCAATGGCTGTGACTGCGCCTGTGGTATTGGCGGAACGGATAACGGATGGAATTGCCATGTTGCTTCTGGCAAGCGTTGGGTTGATTGTCTTTCCCCATCCGGTTGCACGGACAGTAGCCATCTTATCCGCGATTGCCTTTACGGTCTTTATTGGCGTCATCCAGTCCCGTTCTCTCTCCATGCGCTGCTTGGAGATAGGGCAGAAGTTGCCTGTGATCAATAAACTGGCAGCCAAACTTTACCAATTTTATGAAAGTAGCTATACAATTTTCCGACCGGGTAATTTGCTCATTTCTTTAGGCATCGGCCTCATCAGCTGGCTCTCCGAGGGGTTGGCCTACTTTGTGGTGCTGGTTGGCTTTGGCCAGCCCTTTACCATGGAGACGGCGCTGATTGCTATTTTCATCTTTAGTATAAGCGTGGTCATCGGGGCCGTACTTGCTACACCCGGTGGCTTGGGCGGAGTAGAAGGAAGTTTACAAGGATTTAGCACCCAACTGCTCAACATGGACGGTTCAACGGCCATTGCCGCCGCGCTGCTGATTCGCTTTTGCACCCTTTGGTTCGGTGTCTTTATTGGTGTGGTTAGCTTTTTCCTCTGGCCTGACCTGTTGGCCGGTTCGGCAGAGGCGCAACAGAGTCCGCAAGCCGCGGGAGGAGATTGACCCTCTAAATGCTTCCTGCAATCATCCTCAGCTTGATTGCTTCGGTTGTTCCGGCACTCCTTTATGCAATTCTTTTTTACTGGGCAGATCGGTATGAACGGGAACCGATCTGGCTGGGTATTGCCGCTTTTGTATGGGGCGCACTTCCTGCGATTATTGTGAGCTTTTATGGCGAGTTCTTGTTGAGTGTTGCACTCATCCAGTCACCCAACTCGGTAGCGGGTACGTTGGCAGGAACAACTGTCATTGTCCCCATTGTCGAGGAGGTGATAAAAGGGGCTGCCCTCTTTGCCATATTCATCTGGAAATATAACGAATTTGACAACGCGCTAGATGGCTTGGTCTACGGTGCCCTGGTTGGCTTGGGCTTTGCCATGACAGAGAATTTCCTCTACTTCGTTGGCGCCTTTGGCTCGGGGGGCTATACAGCACTCACAACGGTCATCTTTCTGCGGGCGATTCTCTTTGGCCTTAACCATGCCTTTTATACTAGCCTACTTGGCATCTGTTTGGGCTTATCTCGCGAGAAGTCTAAGCTGCGAGAGAGACTCGGCTACCCAATCATTGGGTTAATCGCTGCCATTATTGTCCACGCGATCCACAATCTAGCCATTATTATGACTGCGTTCAATCAGCTCAGCATCATCTTTAGTCTCTTGCTGGCTATGCTAAGCCTCTTCCTCTTTTTCATTGTTATCCGAGTCAATTGGAATAGCGAACGCCACATCTTCGAGGTAGAATTGCTCGATGAAATCGGTTTTACTATAACGAATGATGAATATCGCAAACTTCTTGACAATTGGCACCGCCCATTGCGGCGGGGTAACAAACATCAGCGGCAAGAAGCAAGACGCCTTCACCTCAGCGCTGAATTGGCATTTCACAAACAGAGACTACACAAGCTAGGAGCAGAACGCGAACCCGATCTCCCACGGCAAATTGGTCGAATTCGGACCAAGTTGCTTCAATCATTGGCGGGATAGCTTGGTGTTATACGAGGCAGAAGAATGAGTACCTCGCCCCGACAGAGAGGTACCCCTAGGGTGCGTTTTAGTTTGGGGGTACAAGAGTGCGTCGCACTGTTCAATTGGGGATGGGCGCTTGGATCTTTCTCTGAACAGTGCGACGCACTCGACTGGCTAACATTCTCGTCCCGAAACCCAAAGGCACCCTACCCCTACCATCTGATTGAAGAAATCAATGAAACGTGGTATAATGTCAACATGAGTTCAAAACCATCTATACTAGACTCACCATCGAATAAGGCATCAAAATTTTCTGGAAAGCAGCCATATTTTCAAGCCAAGTATCTTTGGTTATCTGCTGGGATTAGTTTGGTGCTGTGGATTGCTTGGGTAGCCACTCTGCCAGGATTAGGACTAACCATGACGACGCAACCACTTTATTTCCCAGAAGCCCCTTACTGGCATGTTGGGCTTCACATGTTTGCTATGGCAACAACGGGCTACACAACCGTTGGTTTAACCTGTATGTGGCTAGATGGGAGCAGCCAAAGCAAGAATGCTTAGCCATTTCAGCGCAAGGGTACCTATCCACGTCACCAATGCTCCAACAAGTATCATGACAGGCAATCCAAATAAGCATCCAAACAAAAGCCACGCAGATTGTTCCCCACTATAAGGTTGCCAAGTTAACTGCCGCCAATTGTCTTCATTCCGGCTCACCAAAATCAGTAGTAACGCGCAGACGGCTACCCCCAATGACATGCATGGCAATACAAATTGATAGCGCCAGCCATACAGAGCGCTAGATCCTGCCCACAATGCCACGATCCCAGCGACAATCAACAATGTTTTAAGGCTTTGGAGCATGGATTTGTGCTTTCTGGACGAGTTTAATCCTAAGAAGCCATATGGGCCGAATGATTGTATCGCATTGTCTTTGTCATTGAGGTTATTGCTTTAGTAAGAGTACCATGTTACAAAGTCGAGCTAAGAAGAAACGATTATTACCGCTCAAAAGCTGCTATCGCACGTACAGGCGATCCATCCCCACCTAGGATCTTCATAGGGAGTGCGGTGAAGTGGACCTGAGCAGGTAACTTGTCCAAGTTGGTGAGGCATTCCACAATGACAATTTCGGCACCGAGCAAGGCGCGATGAACGGTACTTAACTCTTCATAGTCCTGGAGGGAAGCCACCGACGGCATCTCCATGCCTACCAACCAGATACCTTTCTGGGCAAACCAATTGGCCAATTCCAACGAGATGCGGGGAAAATGTGTGCGATAATCAGGCAACTCAGCATGTTGATCCCATCCTGTATAGAGCAATACCCGACTCCCAGGGCCAATTTCCGCCGCCCGTTCGCCCAGGTCTGCCACGGTGATCAGATCCCGTGGCTCTTTATGGGATAGATCCACCACCAGAGCCGGCCCCACACATTTCTGTATATCCAACTCTTCCAACGTCTTGCCCTCATCAATAAAGTGACGAGGCGCATCTAAGTGGGTTCCTGCGTGGCTATAAAGATGGAGATTCGTCGTGTTGAAGCCCTCCTGGGCTACACTGGTATTGGGAAAGATCTCTACACCTCGCAAGCCATGATAGGCTGTTAGGGTAAGGTCGATGATTTGTGTCATAATATGATCCTCATTATCATAGATGTTTGAGCATTTTTATAAGGAAGAATCCCAATGGAACTTAGCCGTCTTTCAACCTGTACATTCCCCTTCAGAGAGCGAGCGTTAGAAGAAGCTCTCCCCATTATCGCAGCAGCAGGCTATCAGCGAATCGATCTCCTGGGACGAATGCCTCACTTTTCCCTGGACTCTGCAGAGTGCGATACCGCTGCGGTGCAGAAGCTAGCCGTAAAGCATGGATTGGAGATCGCCAATCTAGGCACCTACGTAGGCGTTGGATTTGCCAGCTCAGATCCCAGCACCCAAGAAACAGCCCTGGAAGAAGTTAAGCAGACCATTGATGTGGCCGCTGCGTATGGTGCCCGTTCGATCCGCGTCTTTCGCCCTGGCAGTGAGATTGATGATCCGAAAATGATCGACCGGATTACGCCCTGGCTTCAGCAAGCGGCGACCTATGGTGCAACAAAGCAAGTCTATATGGGCTTTGAAAATCATGGCGGTCCTCTCGGCGGTGATCCTGAACAGTGCCGAATTCTGTGTGCCAAAGTTGACTCCCCTTACTTTGGCGTTCTCTATGATCCCTGCAATCTAATGGGGGCAGGGACCGACTACCGATCGGCCCTGGAGATCATGAAAGAGCATATTGCTCATGTCCACTTCAAAGACGGCAAGGTCGATGACCATGGCTTCAGCCGTACCATGCTTGGTGAAGGGGATATCGACTTTGGTTGGATTCTGGAGCAGCTCGATCAGATTGGGTATGATGGTCACATTGCCACCGAGTATGAGCTGCCAGACCCTGCACCAGAGGAGGGGCTACGGATTTGGTATGAGCAGGTGCAAACGCTTTAAGAGCGAGAATCATTAGTCCTCAGTCGTATGGTCGCTTAGTCCAGAGTCGGCTCTGTCGATGTCGTTGCTATGGCGGTCCGCCCTGAAAACAAAGTAACCATTCACTCCCCATGTAGGCTGAGCCTGTCGAAGCCGATTCTCCCCTTCGACAGGCTCAGGGGGCTGGACGCCTACAAAACAAAAGGGATTTGAAGATTATACAGATGAATACGGAACATTCATTGGCCATTCTGTCTTATTCACGCCATTAGACGTTGTGTACGCCCTTTTGATCTTACCTGCAGCCCGCAGCCCACTCTCTATGGCACCGCCAATAAATCCACGCCACCCATTGGCAATATCTGTACCCGCAAAGGTAAGACGTCCTTCGCTCGCTTGGGCCTGTTTGAGATACCTAGACGTTTGCCCAGGTTGGTAGCTGCACCAAGTGCCCAGCGCATGAGGATCTTCCACCCAGTTATGAAATGTGACGTCGAGAACCTCTATTTCTGGCTGAAAGAGACGCTTTAGATTCGATGATAGCGAGATGGAAGCCTAGCCCACTCAATTCGCGCACTGCCGTCAATCCTGCAAAGCCGCCGCCGATAACCACGGCATCGTAGGGTTTATCAAGTTGATGGTTCATAATCTGGAGCCTGGATGATAAGGAGTCGGCTTTATTCTGCCTTAATTTGACGGGAAAGACCAATCTGTTTACAATCATTAGGTTTCTACAGAATCAGACCTTATCATACTCTCCCTCACCTTCAACTTGATAATTTCTCACGGTATCATTTTCATCGTATTGCCCTCATAAAATGATGATACGTTACTTGGTTTATTCACTCATTTTTTGTAGTATAGGAAAGTATAAAATCACTCGAGTGGATTCGCATAGCCAGTTCGCACTCAGCGGTTCTGGGACTGAGTCACGGACTCCGCGGGTGAGGTTGGGCGAAGCCCTTTTTTACAAAGTTTAATTCACACAATGACAAGGAGATGAACATGAAGAAATCAGTATGGTTGATCGCAACCTTACTATTGGTCGGTCTGCTGGGAACAGCCTGTGTTGCGGTTGATGCACCAGTTGGTGATTCTGAGATGAGCAGTGGTGACGGTGCTGAGGAGATGACTGAAGAAATGGCCGATGTGGGTGACTACCCAGAGCGCCCCGTACAGTTTGTGGTCCCCTGGCCTCCTGGTGATCTCGAAGATGTATTGACCCGTCTTATTGCGGAAGAGATGCAGAGCCAAACTGGCGTTCCCGCAGCCGTGGTCAATAAACCCGGTGGTGGTGGGGTTGTCGGTGCCACTGAAGTCTTCCAGGCTGATGCGGATGGCCATACCATCGGTTCATTTGTCATCGGAATTCCCACTGTGCAGATCCAAAACGGAAATGCTCCGTATGAGCGTGGCGACTTCGAGCCGTTGGGCATCTTTGTCACCTATCCCTTCGTTATTGCCGCTGCAAGCGATGCACCCTACTCCAATATGGAAGAGTTGGTTGCTTATTCGAAAGAGAATGACGTCACCCTGGGCCACTTTGGCTTTGGTCTTGTCCCAACCCGTGCGACTATCCTGAGCATGGAAGATTTAGGCGGTTCATTCACTTCGGAAGCGGCCTTCGATGTGTTGGACTGCGCTACGATCTCGGCAGGTGATGTCGATGTGATCAACACAACTATCCAGCTGCTGCTACCTTGTCTTGATGAGGTGACGATTCTTGCTTCCATTGGATCTGATCGGCTGGCTGTTAGCCCGGATACCCCGACTTTGGGCGAGCAGGGTGGTATCGACATCATGCTCTGGAACGGTCTCTTTGTAAAGAAGGACACGCCACAGCCTATTCGAGATATGATCTCTGAATTTGCCCAGACCGCGCTCGCTAGCGAGGCGGCAAACGACGTTGCTGCATCCACTGGTGCTCAAATCTACTGGATGGATGCGGAAGCCTCCCAGGCGCAGGTTGATGCGGACTGGGATATGATTGCCGATATGGTTGAACGGATGGGGCAGTAGGTCGGTAGGTCGGTGGTCGGTGGTCGGTAGGTCGGTAGGTCGGTGGTCGGTGGTCGGTAGGTCGGTGGTCGGTAGGTCGGTGGTCGGTAGGTCGGTGGTCGGTTGGTCGGTACGTCAGTAGCCGGTCAATGGCGTTAAGTGAAGCCATGGTAGCTCTCGCCGGAGTCTTGAGCATGAATATGACCATTTTGCCCAACGTCGTATGCCATCAGCCACGATTTTTCTGCCCTGACCGATGAAGTTTTTGATATTTTTCGCACCCTAAAAGCCCTCAAAGAGATTGTTATTCAATTGACGGGGTAAGGGGAACGATTTAGCCTAGTATACGCTATGAACAACGAACAGGAAATGCCCAAACCTGGCATTGGAATTTTTTATGGCTTTATGTTTGTGGTAGGTACGGGTTTGCTGCTGTTGGTGCCGATTGCCACAACGCCTGGCCCGGCGGAGCAGGGCTGGTGGACACAACCTGCATTCATGCCGCTGCTCAGCCTATTGCTGATCGCTTTGGCTGCAACCTACCTCTGCTTTCAGCACTTCCGTTCGACACGCTCGGCGGCTGAAAGTGCAGATGATTCCAGCTTAGCTGATGAGCTGATTCAGTGGATCAAACCATTTGAGTTTTTTGTCTATTACATTGTCTATATTTGGTTGCTGGGTCTCATCGGCTATTTTCTTTCGAGTTTGCTCTTTATCTTGGTGCTTTCGTGGCGGATTGGGCTGCGCAGCCCTCGTTGGATGCTGACCGGTTTCCTCTTTTCTATCGTCCTGATCGCCATGTTCCGCTGGGCGTTGGGCATTTGGGTACCACAGGCTGAGTTATATGCACTCTTCCCTAAAGACATCCGCATCTTTTTGATGAATAATTTTTAATGGAAAATGTATTTGCTGGGCTTAACCAGCTTTTGCAAGCCCCCGTTTTAATCGCACTATTCACCGGGGCCATTGTCGGTGTGATTATCGGCGCAATCCCTGGGGTAGGACCAGCAGTAGCCATTGCGATTTTGCTGCCAGTGACCTTCTCTATGGAGCCGTTGACCGGGCTAACCCTGCTGCTGGGGATCTATGCTGCATCCATGTATGGCGGTGCAATTCCGTCGATCCTCATCAACACGCCAGGAACCGTGGTCAACGTGTTGACGACTTACGATGGGTACCCTTTAACCCGTCGTGGTGAGGGGCGCAGGGCCTTGACGCTGGCCTATACATCTTCCTTTGTGGGCGGCATCGTCAGCGTGGTTACGTTGATGGCTTTAGCATTGCCATTAGCCAACTTTGCCAAGCGCTTTGGATCTGCAGAATTTGCCATGGCTGCCCTTTTTGCCATGGTGGTTGTTGTGGTGGCCCACCGGGAGAAGGCTGTGGCCGCGGCCATGACGTTGGGGATGGGGCTATTCTTCGCCACCATCGGGCTGGAGCGGGCTTTCAACTCTCAGCGCTTTGTCTTTGATCAGCAGTGGCTGCTAAGCGGTGTCCCATTGATCCCCATGGTGCTAGGGCTATTTGCCATGTCTCAAGGCTTGACGCTACTCATAGACAAGCAAGAGATGCCCAAAATGCCCAAGCTAGCGTCGAGTGCATGGGCAGGGTTGATGGAAGCCCTTCGCTATCCGCGGGTTCTCTTTTCGTCGGCTGGCTTTGGCGTCTTTATGGGGATTCTGCCAGGGGTGGGCGAATTTATGGCCCAGTTCTTCTCTTACTCGCTGGCCCAGCGACTCTCCAAAAATCCCGCAAAGTTTGGCGACGGCGCGCCAGAAGGCATTATTGCCTCGGAAGCGGCCAACAACGCGGTCCCTGCCTCGGCCATGATTCCACTGTTGGCATTGGGCATTCCCGGCGAAGCGTTAACTGCCATGATGCTCTCTGTCTTTTATGTTCACAATGTGGTACCGGGGCCGGCGCTCTTTGATCAAAGGCCCGATTTCATCATGGGGCTCTTTCTTTGTCTTTTATTCACCAACTTCGTGATCCTCGGCTTTCTCTTATTAACGACCCGCTGGCTGGTGCGGATTACGCTTGTTGATCCACGTTTCATCGGCATTGTGGTCCTTACACTAAGTCTCATCGGCACCTACACAAGTGGATATCGGCTCTCGGATCCGCTCATTGCACTCTTTTTTGCCTTGCTTGGCTACATCATGAATCGGCTAGAGCTTCCATCCGTGCCAATTGTATTGGGGCTGGTACTCGGACCTATCTTCGAGGCTCGCTTCCGTCAAGCGTTGGGCGGCGCCAATGGAGACATCAGCATCTTTTTGACGCGACCTATTTCACTGGCCCTGATCTTGATTATGGCGATAGCGGTGGTGGCATTTGTGGTAGGGCAGAGGAGGCAACATCAAACGTAATCTCGTAAATCACCCTAAGTAAACAATTAACAATCACGGATAAATTGACACGTAAAAGTTTAACGACGAAAGGGGTATAACGTATGGCAACAAAAGCAGCCACAAAACCAGCAGCGAAGAAAACAACGGCAAGGAAATCAACAAAACGAAAGCCAAAGGTTACGATCCACCCGCTTGAGCCACTAACCGAAGAGGAGATCAAAAATGCCGTCGCCATCATGCGCAAAAGCAAGGAGTTTGGTGAGAAGATGCGCTTCGCTTCGGTCGGTTTAAACGAGCCACCGAAAAGCGTTGTTCTAGCATATAAGCCAGGGAAATCAGTCGATCGCGAAGCGTTTATGATTCTGCTGGACAACGCGGACGGAGCGACTTATGAGGCGGTGGTTTCCATCACTAAGAAAAAGGTAAAAGAGTTCGCCCATATCCCGGGGGTGCAGCCTGCTGTCATTCTAGATGAATTCTTTGAATGCGAAGAGGCACTTAAGAACGATCCTGAATTCCAAGAAGCATTGAAGAAGCGGGGCATTACAGACTTTGATCTTATCACCGTTGATCCCTGGTCGGCAGGCAACTACGGCGATTACCTTGAGCAGGGACAGCGCATTGTCCGCGCACTCACGTGGGTACGATCAGAGCCTGGCGATAATAACTACGCCCACCCGGTCGACGGCTTGATCGCTCTCTATGATTCCAATGCACAGAAAGTCATTCGGGTAGAAGATCATCAGGTCATTCCCGTTCCGCAAGAGAATGGCAACTACTCCCAGAAGTACGTCAAAGAGTTCCGCCAAGATCTGAAACCGCTGGATATTACCCAGCCGGATGGCCCAAGCTTTACAGTGGATGGGCATGCTGTTGAGTGGCAGAAATGGAGTTTCCGCATTGGCTTTACCCATCGCGAGGGGCTAGTTCTTTATAATATTGGCTATGAAGATGAGGGCAAAGTGCGTCCGCTAATCTATCGTCTTTCTCTAGCCGAAATGACCGTGCCCTATGGCGATACCAATGTTACCCAATACCGCAAGAATGCCTTTGACGTGGGCGAATATGGCTTTGGTATGCTGGCCAATTCTTTGGAGCTAGGCTGCGACTGCTTGGGCGAAATTCGCTACTTTGATGGTCGCGTCTGCGATGCCCAGGGTGAAGTGATGACCATCAAAAATGCGGTCTGTATGCATGAGGAAGATTTTAGCCTGCTGTGGAAACATACAGATTTCCGCACCGAGGAAGTCGAAACTCGTCGTTCCCGCCGCTTGGTTGTCTCGAACATTGCCACGGTTGGCAACTACGAGTATGGCGTTTACTGGAACTTCTATCAAGATGGCACGATTGAGCTTGACATGAAGTTATCTGGCATCTTGACTACAGCGGCTTGTGTGCCAGGGGAAACGACTAAATATGGCACCATGCTTGGCGACCAGCTCTATGCCCCCAATCATCAGCACTTCTTCTGCTTCCGCATGGATATGGCGCTCGATGGTCAGGAAAATACAGTCGTTGAGCTAAACACAGTCGCCGATCCAACTGGCGAGAATAACCCATACGGCAACGCATACTACGGCGAAACAACACCCCTGAAAACAGAGCAGGAAGCGCAACGCATCATCGATCCATTCTCGGCGCGCTACTGGAAAATCACCAACCCCAACTCGCTCAATCATACTGGTCAGCCTGTTTCCTACAAGCTAATGCCGGGCGAAAATACATTGCCCTTTGCCCAGCCCAACTCTAGCATTGCCAAGCGCGGCGGCTACATGTGGAAGCATCTTTGGGTAACGCCGTATAACGAGGAGCGACGAGAACTATTCCCGGCTGGAGACTATCCGAATCAACATGCAGGTGGCGATGGGCTGCCCAAATGGACTCAGGAAGACCGCTCGGTAGAGAATACGGACATCGTCGTGTGGTACGTAATGGGCCACAATCATCTGCCCACATTGGAAGATTGGCCCGTAATGCCCGTTGCCAACATGGGCTTTAAGCTCAGACCGGCAGGCTTCTTCCCACGGAGCGCCGCCTTAGATGTCGCGCCCCAACCGAATGGTCAATGCCATGCTGAATAGTCTGCCGTCGCATGGTCGTTTGGTCATCTGGTCCAGTTTGTCGTAGCCCGTCCTTGTTGGGCGGGTTTATGGGCTACCCAAGCCCCCCGCTGCCCTGAAAATAACAAAGATGAAAAGATTCCACAGATGAAATTCTCTGGAATCTTTTTATTCCTGTGGCGTGGTCCACTGCGCGTTTAACTACTGATTCTCAATGAGCACGGGGCGAGCGAATTCAGGCAGGCCGTGTAGTTCGATCTGGGAGATGCCAAGATGGAATGCTTGGCTATAGCTGCGGTCGTAGCCGAGGGCTTGATAGAAGGCAGTGGCAAAGTGCTGGGCAACCTCGTCTGATAGCAGGTTGGACATACCGATGACCGTGGGAATGTGGGTGGCAATCGTTTGGGCTTGTGCTTCTGAATAGCAGGCGTTGAGGAGAACGCATTCAATGTTGTCGCGCAGAAGTGCAAATAGGCTTCTCAGCGCTTGGGTAGGAACAGTGACAGAGTGGCCGGTTGCATCTTGTAACATGAGTTCGCTGGCTGGAGAGCCGTGACCGCTGAAGTGAACTATGTGGGGGGTATGGCGCAGAAGCAGGGATTGCAGATCGTCCACGCGCACCGCACCGTGTGGAATCAGTTGGTAGTTCTCCCGATGGGCAGACTTTTGCATGGCCTCATCAATAGCGCGAAACTCTTCATCAATGCGGATCTCGGCTCTGTCCAGCGGATTGGCGCTGAGGAGGAGGATCTTGATGGTGGGTCGACGCAAACTCTGGTCCTTCGCTGTAGCTATGCTTTCCCCATCTGATGCCACTGCCTCGCCAAACGTCTGATGCAAGCGCTCTCGCTGAGAGCGGTACCAATCGCGGAAGAGTTGGCCAGCAGCTTGATAGTGGGTATAGGATGCGTTGTGGCGCACCACCCCATGATAACAGAGGGCCGTCAGCCCGCTCTTGATGTCGATGGCCGGATTGGCGACACGCTCAATGATAGCCCGCTCCGCTACCCAGTCATGGGCGGCGGCCAGCAGATCGTAGGACAGAAGGCCGGCTTGCTCCATGCCCATGACCCAACCATTGAGATGCTCCACATCCACAGTGGTAAGCTTAGCTATGGGCAGCTCGACGGCTTGGGGATCGATGCTGGCTAGTCCGGCTTCAGCGTGTTCGAGCCAGAGATGATGGAGCAAATATTGGGCAATAAAGGGGTGACCGCCGCTCTGCTGCCAGATTGTATGCTTGAGTTCCTCGGGTAGCTCTCCTGCTGGGGTAACAAGCTCATTAAAGCCGTCGCGGTCAAAGACGTGGAGATCCTCCCGTTTCAGCACATTCCAGAAGGGAGATCCCTCAGCACGGCGGATGATGCGGTGGGAGCCGGTGAGAACGAGGCGAATTTGGCTTTTGAGTTCGCTGTCGTAGATGAGGGCGCGCAGCCGATTGAAGAGAGTGTCGCACCAGGGCTTGTTGACAATCTCATCGCCTTCGTCGAGCAGCAGAATAACGCGCACCTGGGCCAGCGGCGTCTCTAGCTTTTCCAACACGTGACCGAGGGCGTCCTCAAACTCTTCCAGTGCAAGGGCGTCGGCTGCAAGCAGATCGCCAAACCAAGGCTCATCTAGGGCAATGGGATGGGGCCAGGCATCTTTGGGACGCCGACGGACATTCTGGCCCACCCGGCGCTGCACCGCACGCAGAATGAGGGCAAAGAAATGTTCGGCGGATTGGGGTTCCCGCTTTAGATCATAGGGAATGACCAAGGGCAGCCAGTCGCCATCTACGCCTGCACGCAGCTGATGAGACAAGGCGCGCAGGAGGCTACTTTTTCCCATGCGACGCCCCGCAATCAGGGCAAAAGAATCGCCTCGATCGATGGTTAGCTCCAGGGCCATGCGCTCCACCAGGGGCCACCGACCCACAAAGCGGTCCGGGTCAACCGGTAGATTGTACTGAAACGGATTTCGCATGATATTCCTAACGATTATAGCCTGTATTGCTGAATCCAGCGGCGGAAGAGGCCAAATTGGATGCGCAGCAGCTCTTCCAGGCGACCGAGAACGGCCCGATTCTCTAGCTCAAGGAGGGATTGTTGGCGAGCGTTACGGTCCTGGGATTGGGCCAATAGCGATGCTTCGGCTTCGCCCTCTTTCTGAGCCAGGGTGGTTAGAAGGGCCTCATTTTCGATCACCTGGGCTGGAGACCAGAGGGCCTGGTTGGTGACCTCGCCCCACATGCCATCAGCATTGAGTATGGACGAAGTGCCAGGCGCGCGCACAAAGTACTCGGCCGCAGCTTCGATCTCAGAGACGCTAATTTCCCGGTCGGTGGCAAAGTTGCGGGCCTGGACCACTGTGCTGCAGAGCTGCCGGGCCAGGAAGGGATGACCGCCGCTGATGATGGCAGCCCTCTCTGCGGCCTCTGGATTGTAGACCAGCCCCATTTGGCGACCAATGTTCCAGATCATTTGTACTGACTCGTCGCGGGTCAGCGGCCCTAGATACTCTTCAACAAAGAATTGGTAGAAGGGATTCTGCTGCTCGCCCCAGCGGTTGACCCGATTGAGTCGAGCATCGACGCCAGCCACCAGAAGGGCCAACTGACCTGTCTCTTGGACCAGACCGCGCAGGGTGCGGGCAAAGGCCAGGTAGCGCGCCAAGCGTTCCTCCTCTTGTTCCTCTTGGTTGCTTGAACGAGTTAGGTTATTTGGATTATCTGGATTCTCCTCTTGACCAGGAACAATCAGCTCGATCTCGTCGATAAAGAGGCCCAGAGTTGGCGGGCGGCCAGCCTGCTCCAGGCGAGCCATGAGATGGGCGGTGGCGTCGGCAAATTCGGCTGACCTATCACCCTGAAGGGTAGGCGGTTCCCAGGTAAATTGATTGCCTTGATTCATGCCGTCCTGATTCATGTTGCCCTGGTTGAGGCTGTTGAGCACCTGAATGGAGCGTCGCCAGGCGTCCAGAATACGCCGATAGAGGCCATCCAGATCGACACCCCGCTGTAAATCCACGTGGGCTACAGGGTAAGTGACCCGCTTGCGCAGCACCTGGAGCAGAGAACTCTTGCCCATCTTGCGCAGCCCCAACAGGGCCAGGGGTCGCCCTTCATTGAGCGCTTCCAGCAGCAGATCCTGACGTCCCTGACGACCAAAGAAGTTGAGCCGATCGGCCACCGGATCGCGCATGTTGTAGAGATCCCGCTGGCGACCTAAGAAGCGGCGCAGATGACTCTGTAGCTCTTGGCGCTCTCGCTGTTGGACCTGGGCCTGCTGCATGAAACCATCGTCCAGGGGAATTAGGGTGATGGGTCGCTCCGCATTGACCCGCAAGGCACCAATGGCGATCCAGCCGTCGTCGGGTGGCGTCTGGTCGATGACGGCAAAGAGGATGGTGGCGTCTGGAGGTGCGACCTGGCTAAAGGCGACCACGGCCTCCTGGCTGAGGCTTTGGCCTGGGAAGCATTTGGCATAGACTGAACCGTCACTCAACTGGGGCCACAGGGTAGCCGATGGATTGCAGCGGAAGAGGAGCGGCTCGTCTAGAGGGTCCAGTTCAATGGCGGCAGCGCTGAAGAATTGGCGAGTCATGGCCACCAGCGGATGTTCGGCCCGAATGCGGCTGGCCAAGGTGTTGAGGGTATCACGCCGCGCCTCATCGGCCTGCAAGGCACGAACGCAGCTTGCATTCTCTGCCTGGATCTGATTGGGGGTGGTGAGCACCATCTGCTGGCGCTCAAGCGAACGAATGGCTTGCTCCAGCCGATTGGATTCAACAGGCGTCTGATGAATAAGCAACATCTTCGTCGTCTCTTCTGGCGCAACGGGTGAGCCAGGCGGGATGCATAGCATAATCAGCTGCTCGAGTGGCTCAAGCTGCTGCCAGCGCCTGTACCAGGGCTGGTAGCCTAACCCCAAAAAGAGCCATCCTCTCATACCTTGGCGCAGGAAGAAGCCCAGCGGCAGACGGCTGTTGCGGGCTAGTCCAGCCAACGCCACAGTGAAGACGGCCAGAAGTGCGCCTGCGGTCCCAAGGGGAATGGTCACCCGATCCCACAGGCTCTTGGGCGCAATAATGGTCGTCCGCCCCTGCCAGACTTCTGAAGAATTGCCGTCCCTGTCCACCGCACGCAGAAGCAGCTCCCCTGTCAAGTCCGATTCGCCAGCCAGACGAGTGGGGACTTGAATGGTAAAGAGGCCATCTGGATTGGGCGCTATGGGCGTCCATCGCTCCTCCGACTCTTCCTCACCCAAACTCCACTGGATCTGGATGGTGGCCGTGGCGTCGGGATCATCCTCATCCTCCACCAAGAGAGCAATCGCCAATGAATCTCCGCTGGCCAAATCGTTGATTTCAGGAATGGGTGTTGAGGTAGGAGTTGGCGTCTGTGTTGGTGTGGGTGTCTGTGTTACTGTCGGCGTACTGGTTGGCAGTGGCGTAAAAGTTGGCGTTGATGTCCAGGTAATACCCGGTGGTGGATAGGCATCGAGCCGAGTTGTTTGGGGTGGCGCTGACCCGGGCGGTGGGTAGGCAGGTGTACTGCGCGGCCTGGATGTCTCTGTGGAGGTAGGTAATATGGTAGGCGTTTGGGTTTGGGTAGGCGTCGGCGTCACTGTGGGTCGTTCAACACCTTCGTCTCCAATGGCTTGAAGCGCTAAGCGCGGACTGGCTTGGACAGAGAGATTAAAGAGCTTTACTGGCTGAGAAACTTGACCTACACTACTGACTAAAATTGACACTTGATAGTTTCCCAAATCGAGTTTCGGATCACTTTCTTCGTTTGAAGCACGATCTAGTGAAAATTGCACTTTCCCTGCCGCACCGACTTCTCCGATAGCAATTGTGCTGTCCTGAATGACGGCATTTTGATCATTCGCCAGTCGTAAGTTGTAGCCTAGAACTTCTGGGAGCAACAACACATGGCCTCCTTCCATAAGGAGTGATAGATGACTAGAATCCTTCAAGACTAACGAATTGTCTGAGCTAGCTGTAAGTTCATTATTCTCCTGAAGTCTTAGCCAACCGCCGTCTCCTTCTCGCTCAAATACTATTACGCCACGTGTCGACGTCGCTACCCAAACTCGCTGCATGCTATCGAATTCTACATTTCCATTCGGTAGATCTTCGGGTAAACGTTCTGCAAATCTCAAGTTTTCGTCAATAACTGTATAGTGCCCTTCCTCCGTTCTGACCCATGCTTGTTCCTGATTATCAAAGACGATATCCGAAATATTACCCGAGCCGATAACATCTGTTATGAAGTTAGTAATCGGAAACAGATCTCTATCAAAGATGGACAAACCTCCGCCCCTCGTTCCAACCCAGGCACGTTCCTGTTTATCAAACTGAACGTCAGTGACTGCATCTGAGCCCAACACATCTGTTGATATGCTATCTGTAGGAGACAAATCCCTATCAAAGATAGTCAAGGCTCCATCACTCGCTCTTACCCATGCGCGTTCCTGGTTGTCAAAAATTATATCCCATACAACATCCGAGCTTAACACATCAGAAGAGATGTTATAAACAAGAGACAGATCCCTGTCAAAGACAGTCAATCCCTTACTGGTTCCAACCCAAATTCGTTCTATAGAGTCTATGGCAATAGCATAAATCTGGTTATCTTCTAAGAAGTCGTTGATGGCAAAGAACGATTCAATGGGTATCAAATTATCATCAAAAACGGTCAGACCTCCGTTTGTTACAACCCAGATTCGGTTCCTGTTGTCCAATACTATTTTGTTGACGGATTTACCACCTAACACATCTGTTGAAAATGTCTTTATTTCTGTCAAATCCTCGTCAATCACTGTAACCCCACCCCCCCAAGTTCCTATCCATGCTCGCCCTTGGCCGTCCAGAATTACAGTATGTATCCAGTATGTACCGAATACATTCGTAGAAAAGGATTTGAGCGGTACGATATGCTCATCAAATACCGTAACGCCGCCATAGCCTGCATATACCCAGGCTCGGTTAAGGCGGTCCAAGACCACTCCACTACCTTGCGTAAGGTCAATAAGTATTTTATCTGGGTGATTACCCAACACGTTATCTGCAGTGGAGAATCTCTTAATTGGCTGCAAATTCTGATCAAATACTGATACTCCTTTCCCCCTAGCCCCAGTCCATACTTGATCTTGACTATCTATGGCCATAGATACGCCGTCTCCAAATGAATCCCTAGATACATCTGTTGACATAGTCTTTATCCAATTTAGTGATTCATCAAAAACCACAATCCCTTCTCTTTCAGTTCCTATCCATGCTCGATCCTGGCTGTCAAATAGCACGTCAATGATAGGGGAGATACCATAGTATGTCTTCGAGAAGTATTTGTCAGAGAGAGATGAAATCATGTTTAAATTTGAATCGAATACTGTCACGCCTCCGCTTTGTGTCCCTATCCAAGCTCTCGCTTGCTTGTCAAATTTCAATGTGGTGACATATTCAGAACCTATGACATCCTCTGAAATAGTCTTAATTTTCACCAAATCAGGATCAAAGATCGTGACTCCATTGTCGGTTGTACCGACCCAGATACGTTCCTGGCTATCCACTTCTACGGATTTAACGAACCTCGATCCCAAAACATCTTCAGAGAAGTTCACGATTTGTTCTAGATCCATATTAATAACTATAGCTCCATTTCCGCGCGTCGCTATCCATACCCGATCACGGCTATCCATGGTTACAAGATCGATAGGATTATCTCCCAACACGTCGTCCGAGAAAGTAGCAATCTTGTCCCAATCTTTGCTAAGGACAGTCACCTCAGCCCTCCAAGTGCCAACCCAAGACCTATTATAGCGATCCACCACTACCGAGCTAATTATATTGTCACCAACGATATCGCTCGGAATATTACCTATTGGATCCAATCCTTGTTCGAAGACCATTACCCTATCATCATATGTTCCCATCCAGACCCGGCCATTGTTATCCAAAGCCATAGTTCTAACCGTATGCAAATCGAGGATACTGTTGGTTGCACCTACAGGATCAATTCTTTCCAGGGATGTGCTAAATATTGCTGGCCCGCTTTCAGTATCAACCCAAATTCGTTCTTGCTTGTCAAAAATAATGGATTGGATTTTGTTATCTGGAATGGGAATATCTAGCCGATGTCTAACTTGAGCACCAGAGATCGTCTTCCACCTATCTGTTATGGCCGTTACTCCTTTTTCAGTCGCTAGCCAAAGTATCCCGTTTGTATCTCGCAATATACATTGGATTGCTTCAGTAGACCTAGAATCGCCTAGAGGTTGCATAGCTGACCAATTTTTGAGATCTGGTATCCAGCTATTAACGAGATTCCTATTTGCTAACAAGATTTTGCCTTTATTGTCCATATCGAGGTCAAGAATATTCGGTTTGGGAAGCCAGGTTTGGGTCCATAGCGATTCCCACGTGCCATCCTTCCAGTAAGCCGCATCACTGTCGCCGCCGACCCAGATGCCTTTCCTATCATCATTGCCGTCCACCATCAGTGCGTTCACCTGAATAATGGGGCGGTCTGGGTTTTTCATGGATTCAGGGGGTTGCTCAGGTGCGCCGTTGGCGTCCACGCGATAGACGCCCCGATCCGTGCCAAACCAGATCCAGCCGTCTAAGTCGCTGCTGCATTCTGGTCCCAGGGAAAGGGGGCATTTGGGCAGGGCAGTGATCTTGAGGCCAGAGGCAAAGGGTTCTGGCTCCTTACTTGGGTCAGTCGCTTGATCAAGGCGGAAGAGGCCGCGGTCGGTTCCAGCCCAGATAGCGCCGTCTGCGGTTTGGGCCAGAGAAGAAATAGTGTATCCAACCAGTTGCGGTGCGCCCCACTCATCGTCGCTCGGCTTGGTTGGGGTGCGGAATTGTTGACCTTCGGCGGGCCGATCTTCTGCTCCCTCATCTAGCCAAATCAGGCCGCTCGCTGTGCCGATCCAGAGCTTGCCGTCACGGGTAAAAAGGAGGGCGCGCACGTTGGGGTCGGGCAAGCGGTCCACAAACTTGGCCACATCCCGGCCGTTGAGGTAGTTCAACCCTAGGTCCGTCCCCACCCAAACGCCGGGAATCACTGGGCACTCAAAGTCACTGGTGGCTGGATCGCAGGGGGGCCAGGTCAGTTGGTCTGCCCGGTAGGCTAAGGCCTGAACGTTGTTGGAGAGGAGGCCGTCAGTCTCCACCGTGTAGAGACGGCGGGGGCCAGTGCTTTGGGCGTGGGCTGTTAGGGGTAAAAGCCATAGACAGAGGAGCAGGCAGCCTACCATCAAGACAAGGCGGGCCATGGGTTTAGGGCGTCGGTCGGTCAGGTGGGTGTAAGATCGTTCCACAAAAGTAGTGACTGGGTGATGTTGGCCGCTTGTCAAGCAGTCGTTGAACACATTCATGGATAGGAGGGAGGAACTTATATCTGATCGGCTTTTTCTGGTTCGACATCAGGAGCTTTTGAGAGAACAGCTAGCAGCTTCTCGCGACTACCTCGCTTGGCCCGATTCTTTAGATATTCGGCAGTATCCATCGATGCAAGCTTCTCTGCGATCGCAAGCATGATGAACTGATTAATCGAAATCTCCTCTCGCATCGCTATATTCCGCACGTCATCATGCATTGAATTGGGTAATCGTAGACTTAGTACACTCATTAAACACCTCCAATCGCCTTTAGAAAAAGATTGGGGCTCATGACTTCAATTCCAAAATCACGAGCCTCCACAAAGTTTTTTGTATTAAATGTAACAATATATTCGCAACGTTCAGCAATAGCAACTTCAAGAATAAATTCGTCGTCTGTATCTCTGAGCTGTGGTCGCCACTGAAAGTGAATCTGCTCTTGATGATTTGCCAGTGCGCAGATAGCATCAAGCAAGTCACTCACGTCTTCTTGTGTAAGGCCCAAATGAGGACGTTGTTCCATCATCACATATTCATACTCCAAGATGAGTGCGACAGAGATATATACTTCGAACAAACCTGTACCAATTAGGCTAAGTAACTTGGACGATGCGCCGCGGCGTGAACGCTGGGCAGCAATGAGTACGTTGGTATCAATAACGATTTTTGGGAGAGACATAGTAGTATTGTATATAATACCGCGCTAGTGGGCAAATTGCACTTCAATAGGTTAGTTGGTATACTAGCTTTTCGCTAAGAAGCCACATAATTGCGTCCTCACCGGCGATCGGCATGACGGCGCAGATAATGGCTATCGTCCCAGCAACGAAAATTTATTTCGCTATCGACGAAGCTAGACCGACAGTCGTAATAAATTAGCACCACTACCCGAGAGAAAGAGTGTTAATTTATCCGGTCCTGAGTATATGCCACTCTGAAAGATTGGGGGCCCAACTGAGTAACGGTTGATTTTTATACTCAGCTCTGTTTGAAAACCGTAGTTTGGTTAGCTTGCTAAAGCTTCGGAAAACCGTGGTTCTCAAAACGGCTGCAATATAGATAAGAGGCAAAATGATGAAACAAACCTGGAGTTACACCAATGGCACCAGCGATGCGCCACTATTGGGCACCACCATCGGCGATCTTTTTGATCAGACTGTGGCTGAGTATCCCAACAACGAAGCCCTGATCGTACGTCATCAGGGCATTCGCTACACCTACAGCCAGCTCAAAGAGCAGGTGGATCAGTGCGCTCGGGGCCTTATGGCCATGGGGCTTCAGAAGGGCGAACGGATCGGCATTTGGTCGCCTAACTGTGCCGAGTGGTGTATCACCCAGTTTGCCACCAGTAAATTGGGCGCCATTCTAGTTAACCTCAATCCTAGCTATCGGACCCACGAAATTAAATATGCATTGACCCAATCAGGCTGCAGCTTTGTCATTATCGCGCCGGAATTTAAAACATCGAACTACACACAGATGCTTTATGAGTTAGCTCCAGAACTCGAAAACTCTGCACCAGGTCAGCTCCAATCCACCGAATTGCCCAACCTGCGCAGCGTGATTCGGTTGGGCGAAGAGCGCTCCGCCGGGATGTGGCTTTGGCATGATATCTATGATCAGGCGTCATCAGTCAGCCAGGATGATTTGGCCCAGAGGCAAAGTGAACAACAGTTCGACGACGCCATTAATATTCAATACACCAGCGGCACAACCGGCTACCCCAAAGGAGCAACCCTTAGCCATCACAATATCCTAAACAATGGCTACTTCACAGCCCGTATTATGAACTTTACCGATCAGGATCGGCTGGCGATTCCGGTGCCGCTCTATCACTGTTTTGGCATGGTCATGGGCAACCTGGGCTGTGTAAGCCATGGTGCCACCATGATCTATCCCGACGCTGGCTTTGATCCCAAAACGGTGCTCGACGCCGTCGCAGAAGAAAAGGCCACTGCACTTTACGGCGTCCCCACCATGTTTATCGCCGAATTGGAACATCCCGATTTCTCCTCTTATGACCTGAGCAGCCTACGCACGGGCATTATGGCTGGCTCCCCCTGCCCTGTAGAGGTGATGAAGAGAGTTCAGTCTGAGATGAACATGACCGAAGTTGAAATTGCCTATGGCATGACGGAGACCAGCCCTGTCTCATTTCAAACCCGCATTGGTGCACCACTGGAGAAGCAGGTCAGCACGGTTGGACAAGTCCATCCCCATGTGGAGGTTAAAATCATCGATCCCGAGACAGAGGCAGTTTTGCCCATTGGTGAATTGGGCGAACTTTGCACCCGTGGCTACAGCATCATGCTTGGCTATTGGGACAACCCAGACGGGACGGCTGGGGCCATCGATGAAGCACGCTGGATGCACACTGGTGACCTAGCCATTATGGATGAAGAGGGCTATGTCAACATTGCGGGGCGTATCAAGGATATGGTCATCCGTGGTGGTGAGAATATCTACCCGCGCGAAATTGAGGAATTCCTCTACACCAACCCCAAAGTCAGCGATGCCCAAGTGATTGGGGTGCCGGATAAAAAATACGGTGAAGAACTCATGGCTTGGGTTAAGCTGCGAGAAGGCGAAGATGCGAGCGATGACGAGATGCGCGACTTTTGCAAGGGGAAGATTGCACACTTCAAAGTGCCACGCTACTGGAGGTTTGTGGATGATTTTCCTATGACGGTGACGGGCAAAGTACGCAAAGTTGAAATGCGTGCGGTGAGTGTTGAGGAATTGGGGTTGGAGAAGGTCGCCGAGGCGAAGATGGCGTAATGCAATAGGCAAAACATGTAAGGATCATCTATGAATTTCGATCTCAACGATGAACAACGCGACTTCCGCAATATCGTTCACCGCTTCATGGACAATGAGGTGCGCCCCGTGGCGCGCCACACCGACGAATCCCACGAGTTCAACTGGGATGCGACCCGCAAAATGGCCGACTTGGGTTTAAAGGGCCTGCAGGTGCCAATGGGCTATGGTGGTGCAGATATGGACACCATCAGTGCTACTATTGCCACGGAGGAACTGGCCTGGGCCTGTGGTTCCACATCCCTAGCCATTTCAGCCCACAACTGCCTGGGCATGGGTCCCATTGTGGATTACGGCTCAGATGCACAGAAAGAGAGGTGGCTGCCGCTCCTTACCTCCAAAGAGGGTAAACTTGGCTGCCTGACCCTGACCGAGCCGGGTGCAGGATCAGATTTGCGCAACATCACCACTAAAGCGGAGCTGATTGGGGATGAGTGGGTCTTTAATGGAGCCAAAATGTGGGCCACCAACGCTAGCATTGCTGAGACTATGATTGTCCTTTGCCGTACAGATGGCGATGGAGGATCTCGATCATTGAGTCAGATCGTTGTGCCGACGGATACACCGGGTGTCGTCATTGGTCCGCCAGAGAATAAGATGGGGCTAAACGGTTCACCCACTCATGCAGTCACTTTTGAAAACGCCCGGGTTTCTGCTGAAAATCTACTGGGCGAGCGAGGTGCCGGTCTGCCCCAAACCCTGGCTACATTGACCAAAGGGCGCATCTCAATCGGTTCATTAGCGCTTGGTCTGGCTCAAGCAGCATACGATGCTTCTCTCCAATATGCCAAAGAGCGTAAGACCATGGGCAAACCCATTGGCGAACATCAGGCCGTAGCCTTTATGCTGGCTGACATGGCCACCGAAATTCAGGCAGCACGCCATATGCTCTACTGGGCCGCCTGGCTTAAGGATGAGGGACGTCCCTATGCCAAGGAAGCGGGTATGGCCAAACTCCTCGCCACTGACATTAGTGAGAAGACCTGCCGTAACGCGATTCAGATTCATGGCGGCTTTGGCTACAGTCGGGAGTTTGAGGTAGAACGATTTTATCGGGATACACGGTTGATGTCCATTGGCGAGGGAACGAGCGAGATTCTACGGATGGTCATCGGACGGCATTTGATGAAAGAGTGAGCAATGACCATTCTTGAACCCCATATCAACCTGAATAGCTCTGAATTTGCTGAAAATATGGACCATAACCAGGCTCTTGTTGACGAACTCCGGGCAAATCTGACCCAGGTGCGTCAAGGTGGTGGACCCAAATACATGGAGCGACACATTAGTAGAGGAAAACTCTTCGTTCGCGACCGCATCGATAAGCTACTCGATGACGGATCACCTTTCCTCGAGCTATCACCTTTGGCCGCATGGGAGCTGTATGGCAACGAAGCCCCTGCAGCCGGAATCGTCACAGGCATTGGCCGCGTGTCGGGACAGGAATGCCTGATTGTGGCCAACGATGCTACAGTCAAGGGGGGTACCTATTTCCCTATGACCGTCAAGAAACATCTGCGTGCCCAGCAGGTGGCGTTGGAGAACAATCTTCCTTGCATCTATCTGGTCGATTCGGGAGGAGCCTTTCTTCCTATGCAGGATGAAGTCTTTCCTGACGTGGACGACTTTGGCCGCATCTTTTACAACCAAGCAAGGATGAGTGCGGCAGGCGTGCCTCAGATTGCCGCAGTTATGGGATCTTGTACGGCAGGTGGCGCTTATGTTCCCGCCATGAGTGATGAAGCGGTCATTGTTAAAGGGACAGGGACTATTTTTTTAGGTGGCCCCCCCTTGGTTAAAGCCGCCACCGGTGAAGATGTAAGCGCTGAAGAGTTGGGTGGAGCAGATGTTCATACGCGACTTTCGGGCGTAGCCGATCACTTTGCGGAAGACGACGAGCACGCGCTAGGGATTGTGCGAGATATTGTCGAATCCCTCAATACGACCAAGCGTGTTGATATGGATGTGCAGCCACCAGAGGAACCACTCTATGACCCGACTGAACTGTACGGCGTGATCCCGAAGACATATAAGGTCGCCTATGATGTGCGAGAAGTCATTGCTAGGATTGTAGACGGAAGCCGCTTGCGCGAATTTAAGGCTCGTTATGGGCAGACGCTGCTCTGTGGTTTTGCGCGAATTCAGGGCTACCCAGTAGGGATCATTGCTAACAACGGGATTCTATTCAGCGAGTCGGCCCTCAAAGGGACCCACTTCATTGAGTTATGTACTTCTCGTCAAATCCCTCTACTCTTCCTACAAAACATTACTGGCTTTATGGTGGGCAAAGAGTATGAGGCGGGTGGGATTGCTCGGGATGGAGCCAAAATGGTTCATGCAGTGGCCAATGCCAACGTACCCAAGTTGACAGTGATCATTGGTGGCTCTTTTGGGGCAGGCAATTATGGCATGTGCGGTCGGGCCTACTCTCCGCGCTTTTTGTGGATGTGGCCCAATGCACGCATCAGCGTCATGGGAGGCGAGCAGGCTGCCAACGTGTTGCGCACTGTCAAGCAGGATCAGCTGGCCCGCCGCGGGGAACCTTTGATGACACCGGAGCAGGAGGCCGAGTTTATGGCGCCTACACTGGAAAAGTACGAAGCCGAAGGCAGTCCTTACTATTCAACGGCACGCCTATGGGATGATGGGATTCTGGATCCGGCTCAAACGAGAATGGTGCTAGGATTGGCCCTCTCTGCCTGTCTCAATGCACCGATAGAAGAGACAAAATATGGCATCTTTCGCATGTAATTATCAGGAGCCCGCAGCCGCTTAGTTGATTAGTCGATTAGTCCAGAGTCAACTCGGCAACTATCGTCGCCTCAGCAAAGATTTTGAGAGTCATTTACCATGCCATTTGTTCAATCACTATCATTAGATCGTAACATACTGACAAAAAATCGTAGCAGAAAATTTAGACAAATCCGTTTGGTCAATGCCCTTGTCGGGCAGCAACCGGCAGAGATAGCTATTCTGCGGATAGAACAACCAACTGTTGTTACCCAAATTCAACAATTTGCCAAAGAGTTTCTTGGCGATACGCGCCAACAATATCAACAATCACTCAATGGTAGCTATAATGTCAGTACACAACAAGCAATTGAGCGCATGACCCATCGACAATTTTCAGCTGCATTGGCTGCACTGGGATTGGCCAGTGTCGGTGTATTGGTCTCATCTATATTCTATATACCGACGGTTTTACTACTTTTCTACGCATCCAAACCAGTGTACCAAAACGCGTATGATATTGTCTTCAAAGAGCATCGGTTTGATCATCATGTTCTCCTTGCCTTGAGTATCCTTGGAACGATACTGGGTGGGTTCATCTGGGCAGCTGCGTTTGCCGCTGTGTGTGGCATCCTGAATCGGCTGCTGGTGGCAAAAACAGAAAATCGCTCACAGCAAAGTATTACCAATTTGTTTGGTAGACAAATACGTACCGTTTGGTTAGTAGTGGATGGTGTCGAGGTCGAAACGCCCTTTGAAAAAGTACAGGTTGGCGATGTGCTGATCGTTTATGCAGGCCAGATGATCCCTGTAGATGGCATAATTACCACAGGGAATGTGACCATAGACCAACATATGTTGACAGGAGAGTCTCAGCCTGTGGAAAAAAGTATTGGGGATACCGTGTTTGCTTCAACGATTGTTTTGTCAGGATCTCTATTCGTACATGTAGACAAAACAGGTGAGGAAACAGTCGCAGCACAAATCACAGAGATGCTCAACCAAACCACAGACTTTAAGCAAGCCATTCGTACACGCACTGATCGTTGGCTCAATCGAACGCTTCTACCTCTCTTTAGCTTAAGTGCCTTGGCATTGCCATTATGGGGATTCGAGGGTGCGTTGGCTGTTTTATGGTATCATCCGGGCTATCGCATGATTCTTTTTGGACCATTGAGCATGTTGAGTTTTCTGCAGATAGCTACACAAAAGGGTGTTTTGGTTAAAGATGGTCGCGCATTAGAAGCGCTATATGAAGTGGATACGGTTGTTTTTGATAAAACAGGAACGCTTACACTGGAACAACCAACAGTTGATAATATCTACATTTGTGGCACACAGCAAGAGAGCCTATCGGAAGACAATCTATTATGCTATGCAGCAGCAGCGGAATCCAAACAGAGCCATCCAATCGCACGTGCCATTTTGCAGGCAGCCAACGAGCGTCAGTTAAAATTACCTGTATTAGAAGATGCACAGTACAAAATAGGGTATGGTATCAAAACACAGATGCCCGGATACACAACGTGGGTGGGAAGTGTACGTTTTATGGAAATGGAAGGCATCCTTGTGCCAGATGAGATTCATACAAAACAGATAGAGAGTCATATCAAAGGGCATTCACTTGTAATCGTTGCGTTAGATAATCAGGTTGTAGGTGCGATTGAACTGGTCCCGACCACCCGTCCAGAAGTTAAAAAACTCATCAGTGATTTGCATGAGCGCAAAATTGAAACAGTCATCATCTCTGGTGATAATGAAGCACCGACACAAAGCCTGGCAACGAGTTTGGGGATTACCCGTTATTTTGCCGAAGTATTACCAGAAGATAAAGCGAGATTGGTTGAACAGCTACAACAAAAAGGATGCAAAGTCTGCTTTGTGGGAGACGGTATCAATGATTCTATTGCACTCAAAAAAGCTGATGTTTCGATTTCTTTGAGCGGTGCAACATCAATCGCCACGGATATGGCGCAAATTGTCTTTATGGACGGTACATTAACTCAATTACCGACCCTATTTTCCCTTGCTGATGACTTTGCAGCCAACATGCGTGTAAATTTATTGGCCTCTATTGCACCGGGTATTGCAGGTATTGCTTGCACACTACTCTTTGGGTTAGGGCTGACTACGGGTATTATTCTCTATCAGGTGATTACACCTGTAGGTGTTTATAATGCCTTAAGACCATTACTTCACGAACGAACGCTAGAAAGTGAAATTAGAAAATGAAACGAAAAAGGACACCGGTTCAGTTCAATTTGAACACCAGAGGTAGTATTCACATTTATCTCTGGATACAAATCTAAGGAGTCAAGATCAAATAAAACCCAAAACTTCGGTCCTGTCATCTCGAGTACCCGAGAGATCTTCCATTACGTTTTATTCAATTCTCGATCCTAAGTGAACCAGTACCTAGCTTTGGAAAACACCTGCTTCGAAATCAACTGTAATATAGGTAGAAACTATGGCTGGAAAATACTTTGAGGAATTAGAGGTTGGTTTAGTCATTAAGCACTCTCTTGCTCGTACCATTACGGAGATGGATAATGTACTCTTCTGCTCCATGACCATGAATACTCAGCCGCTGCATCTCAACGCAGACTTTGCCAGCAAATCTCAATTTGGACGTCAGATTGTCAATGGCATCTTTACGCTAGGGCTGGCAACTGGGATTAGCGTCCCGGAACTAACTGAAGGAACATTGATTGCCAACCTGGGCTACGAGAATGTCAAACACCCTCATCCTATGTTTCACGGGGACACGCTATATGTCGAGACGGAAGTCGTGAGCAAGCGGGAATCGAAGTCGAAACCCAATCAAGGAATTGTTCAATTTAAGCATACCGGGCGTAATCAAGATGGCGTTATTGTGATTGAATATACGCGCAGCGCATTGATGCTAAGGGGTGAGTCGTAAATCACTTGCGCATTTCAACCAAGTTTAGCCCTACAAAGTGAATGCGTTAGTTAATCCCCGTACCTTATTATGCACAGGGTCTTTCTTTTTCTACAATTCTATTCAGGGAATGGATAAAATCGATCAACACGGCTATTCCCACAGTAACAAAACCACCATTGCTTCTTCCAATTGTGCGTAGAGTAAATCATATGCCTCCTTGGCTTGCCGAAAAGGAAAGCGATGGCTAATGAGCGGCTCGGTCCGTATCTGACCTCGTTGTAGAGTCTCGATGGCTCTGTCTAGCATCACCCCACGGGGAGCAACGTTGTAAAAACCACTGATCAGACGCTTGCGATGAATCTTAGCAGAGTCTAAGGGAAGCGGTTGGCCGTGATACATGCCGACCAAATGAAGGGTACCGCCATAGGCAAGCATATCTTGGGCCTGGGTGAAGGAGTTTACCCCGGCTTGTCCGCCAACGCAGTCGATAACCACATTGGCACCGCGCCCATCGGTCAGTTCCCTCACAATGGTCACCGGATCGTCTTGCTTGGCGTTAATGACTTGATCAGCACCAAATGTTTGGGATAGTCGGCAACGCCTTTCGATGGTATCAACCGTGATCAGCCGCTGTAGCATTTGAAGACGGACGGCCTGCAAGACCAGATTACCGATCAGTCCCTGCCCCAGAATCACGACGGTGTCCTCCGGCTGAATGCTCGGCATCAATGACCAAGATAGGGCCTCGCTGGTCAGCGGGAGAAAGGCGGCTTGCTCAAATGAGATGTCATCGGGAATTGGCCAGATGCGTGAACCATCCATGCGGTCGATATCCTGGATCACATACTCAGCGTGAGGTGCGGTGGCCACAACCCGATCGCCAGGCTGAAAGCGTGAAGCGGCCTCTTTCCCTACGGCTTCCACTACCCCGCCAACCGAATACCCCATAATGGCGGGATCAATAGCCTCTTCGTGCATGTAGCGTCGTAAGATTTCGGAGCCTCGGCTAATCAGGCTGACCTTATTCTTGACCAGCACATCGCGCGGTCCACATTCAGGAATGGGTACTTCTTCCAGCACAATATTGCCAAACCCTTCTGGCTTGGCGACTTGAATCATCATTGAGAACTCCTAGTTCTGTCCATAGCGTATCAATCATCACCGATTTATCTCTTTTTCAAAATCCCCATGCCATACAAAAGCCATAACATTACCTGAATGAATTATAACAGAAAACTAGCGAGGTTCCACCTCAGACCCAAGAAAATAGGACACGGATTTTCGGGATTTTCAGGATTGGATCGTCGGTTACTAAAAACTTGACTCAAATGGAACGACTTTTTGATCCCAAGCCTTCTAGGTGATTGACACCCAGTTTCAACACCTCATCCACTAATTGTAAACTCAAGCTCACCTCGAATGAACTATGCAAGAAATCTAAATCCCGATGTATTTTTGCGAAATTGTCTAACGCTTCATCCTCTGCTATACTCGTTCTTGTACTACTGTTGTGTAATAGTGACAAATAATTCCAGCTTTTTTCCTGTTGAATCATAATTTTATTAGAGAATTTCCCATGCGAATGATGGTTCTATAAGTACGGCACATCAAAACTTTCTATTTCACCACCTTCATAGAAGATGTAGGTGTATTTTGTTGTGCTATCTTAAGAACAAACCTTGTTTGGGAGACAATCTAATGGATTTCTACAGACAGCGTTGTGCAACGACAGCTTCTCAGTTGCCTTCGCTTATTCTCCTCCACCAATTATTCTCCGCTCTGTGCAAAAACCAGAGTTTACTCTCTGACTATTCCTGCATTGAAAATTCAGGTTTTCGCCACAACCGCATTTTGACTTCTCACAAGAGCCATCGACCGCGTTCTCAATCTGATGAGAGCAATACACTACCCGATTTAAACGACCCCTTACGATCTGCATGTTGAAAATCTGTGGTTTTCCATAAGCGAAGGCCATCTCTAGGGCATCGATACAAAAGTGAGCATCCAATGTGTTTGATAACTGCCAGGAGAGAACATAGCGGCTAAACCAATCCATGACAGCGACCAAATACATGTACCCTCCCTTGAGAGGAATGTAAGTAATATCAGTACACCAGACGAGATCGGGTTGTTCAATCTTCTTGTTGTGCAGCAGATAGGGATAGACCTTATGCTCACTTGAGCGTACCGTTGTCTTGGGTTTTGGATAGATGGCTTGGATTCCCATCACTCCCATGAGTCGAGCAACCCGCTTGACATTCACTTCATGTCCCTGCTCCCGAAGTGAGAGCGTCATCTTTCGTCTTCCATAAAAAGGAGTCTCCATATATTGCTGGTCAAGCTCCTTCATCAGTTCCAAGTTGTAAGCACTCTCTTTTGCTGGCTCGTAATAATAGCTCGACCGATTGAGGGTCAACAGCTCACATTGACGCCGTACACTTAACTCTAGATGGTCCGGCTCTATGCACTTGCGCTTGTCATTAACTGAAACTGGCAGCGTTTTTTTTAAGGGGGTACCCTGGTATCATGGAAAAGGCAAGAGGCAAAGCCTGTGGGTGCCCTAGAACAGAAGAGTTCGGCTCAGAGATAAGGATAAAGCCTCTTGCCAAAAAAGTTACACTAAATTTAAATAAGGAGCGTAAAAAGCTGGACAGGCACAAAGATTGCGGGCCTGTGCCCAAAGACCATAGAGTCTGAACAGAGAAAAATCGCCAAGCTAGAGAGAACGAAGAGAATCGAGAGCTGCGAGCTCGGATACCAGGTAGTGCGGGACCCTCTAGCAACGAGTCCAGCGAAGAGAAAAGAGAAAAAAGGAGAGCAAGATGAGTGAAAATTTGATAGTCGGCATAGTAAAGTGGTCCCCAATGTCAAGACCACGAAGTGCTAAAAACAAGAAATAAGTAGACATAATGTTGAATGATAAAGGTAGGCTCCAAGTATCCGCCTCCCCTCACTTATTTTGCTTGAGCCGCCTGATAACGAAGCCGGT
>JBCCHB010000121.1:0-52655 GCA_039028975.1 Chloroflexota bacterium | reverse complement strand
TTGAAGCCTTTCATAACAGGCTTCTTCACTCATCAGTTCCTGAATCGGAAATCGCATTTGCATGGTTGGCTCCTTAGCGTCTCTTTCCGGCGATTCCTTTATAGTTTACACCCTTTTCACCCATTTCCACACATGAGCCATGGTGATACGGTACCGAGTCAGTGTCGTCCGGCGAGTTGTCCCTAGTGCACTATAACAATTTGTCAATCCGGAGTAGAACATCACAAAAACTAACGATAAGGAAAATATGACCAGCTATACGATTGACCATACCTGGGACAGTACACTAACATTCCGCGCAAACAACATCTCTCATCAAGTCTTCCGTAAAGGCGATCCAGCCAACCCTGGCGTGGTCCTCATGCATGAGCTGCCAGGCATGTCGCCCGAATGCATCTGCTTGGCTGAAGAGATTATCAAAGAAGGCTTTCGAGTCTATCTACCCCTCTTCTTTGGCAAGCCAGGCCATACCAATATGGCTGGTAACTTTGTTCGCATCTGCATCCGCAGGGAATTTCACTTCCTGGCCAATCATTCATCTGGGCCAATAACCGATTGGCTACGCGCCCTCTGTGACTTGGCCCACGAAGAGTGTAACGGTCGTGGTGTGGGTGCTATCGGCATGTGCTTAACGGGTGGCTTTGCTCTCTCTATGATGGTCAACCCCAGTCCGGTCATGGCACCCGTACTGAGCCAGCCCTCCTTGCCGATCGTGATGATTCCTTTCCTGCAAGATAAAGAGGAGGTCCATCGCTCCTTTGGCGTCTCCCAAGAGGGCATAAGCGCTACCAAAGAATGGGCATTGGAACAAAAAGTGAGCAATCCCGATTTCACCCTACCCATCTTCCGCTTTGCCGAGGATCCCCTCTGCCCCCAAGCCAAAATCGACAGTCTACGCGAACAGGTCGGTACAGAGATGATCGTCCCGGATGAAGGCGCAGACGGACGCATTTCGACTATCTCTCAAGCCCAACGTGAAGCAGCGGGCATTCCCGAAGATAAGACACATTCAGTGTTAACGGGCTATAGCGGAAATGGGCAAGATGATGATCCAACGGAGATAGCCAGAAAGCAGGTGATCGAGTATTTGAAGGAGCAGTTGGTGTAAAGCATAAAATAGCTTTCAGCTAACGTGATTCACAGCTGGCGGCTGATTTTATACTCTCCTAAACTAAATGCTATATAGATGTTCAGATAATTCTTATCAACAGATTGACTAAATTTGTCAGATTTTTCTCCCTAATCTGTATAATCTAAGGAATCTGTTGATGAAACTCTTTTTCTGAAAAACTATAGATAAGATCATGTCTGACATTGAGATTTCTATTCAAGGGGATAATCCTGGTATCGCTGCTGGAGGCGACGTAAAAGACGTCAACTTCATCCAAGCGGGTGACATGAAGATTTTATGAGGATTGTTTGTCTGTAAGTGTTGATAGCAACCCCAAACTCCCCAATACATCCTCCCGCGCCGCCCCAAAATCGACCAAACAAGCAATCTCATCAACCCCAACCTCCTGCAACTGCTCCACCATCGTCATGCAGCGCTGCGGCGTGCCCATCAACGTGCTGGTCTGGACGTAGCGCTCAAAGGCGTAGTCCAGCGCGTCTTGTCGTTCGTTATCGCTCAGTTCTTCTGGCGGTTTGGCTGCCTGCTGCCACAGATTAGCCGATGTTTCTAGATAGTGGGTCAGCGGTTCACGCACTATGCGCCGGACCTCGTCCATCGATTCACCTAAATAGGTGTGCAGCATCAGCGTGACATGGCCTGCCTCGGGATCATGGCCATGTTCTGCACGGGCTTTGCGATAAAGAGCGATCTTCTCGCCCAATTCCTCAATCGGTTGAAAGAGCAGCGCTGTGAGAACGTTGACGCCCGCGGCACCGGCCTCGATAAAGCGTTGCGGACCACCGCTACAGGTCAACCACATATTGAGCGACTTCTGCTGAGGTAAGGGATAGATGCGGACTTCTCGTTCCTCGCCCGCACCGTTGGGCAGGACTACGCTCTCGCCTTGCCATAGTCGTTGCACCGTCTGCATGCCGGTATGGGTGCGTTCAATTCGGTCATCAAAGGCATCTGGGGCCAGCACAAAATCGTTGGGGTTCCAGCCAGCGGCGAAGGAGAGATCGACTCGGCCATTAGACAGATTGTCCACAACAGCCCACTGTTCGGCGACCCGTACCGGGTTGTTGAGCGGCAGTACGATGCTGCCTGCGCGTAGACGAATTCGCTTGGTCGTTGTAGCTAAAGCCGCGGCCAGCACTGCCGGATCGGGATAGAGTCCACCAAAAGCATGGAAGTGGCGTTCCGGCAGCCAAACCGCATTGAAATCATGTTCATCGGCAAATTGGGCGGCCTCCAGCAAGAGCCTGTATTTGTCCTGCTCGAATTCAGCCTCATTGGCCGAGAAGAAGAGCAGGCTGAACTCCATGGTTTGAGTGGCACGGTGTGGCAGGCCGTTTCCGTGGACTGCTGAGGTAATTTGCTCAGATTGCGGCACTTGCTGCCTATCGGTTGATTGCTCTCCGTGCGCCTGACCCTGTTCATCCTGGGACGGAGTAGCCAGAAGGCGCGGAATGAGTTCATAAATACTTACATCTTCAAAAAAGAGCGCGACCGGCAGCTCTACATCATAGTTGCTTTCCACGTGACTTTTGAGCGCAGCCGCAGCCAGTGATCCTAGCCCCAAGCTGTGGATCGGTTGGCTAAAGTCGATCTCGGCTGGTGGGACATTGAGCAATTCCGCTAACTTGGTCCGCAAAGCAATTTCTAACGGCGCAAGTTCATCCCCTGCTTGCGGTTGGGGCTCAGAAGCAAGATCGTTATTTGACCGTATGCTTTGAGCAATCACAGCTAACTTTTTCTGCAAAAATAATTCTTGACAACGATGGCGTTGCACCTTGCCACTGGTTGTTTTTGGGAGCGAATTGGGCTCGATGAGTACGATAGTATGCACTTCCAAATCGTGGGTCTGTACTACCGAGGAGCGTATGGCAGTGGCGATCTCATCAACGTCGGTATCCAATGTAGTCGGTCGCAATTCGTAAACGATCACGAGCTGCTCTGCTCCATCGGGCTCTGGCGATACGGAGAAGGCCGCGCCACAGTTGGAGCGCAGGGCTGGATGGCTCTCTTCTGCAGCGAACTCAATGTCCTGAGGATAATGATTCTGACCGCGGATGATGATCAGATCCTTGAGCCGTCCCGTGATGAAGAGCTCGCCATCGTGCAGGAAACCGAGATCACCTGTGCGTAAAAAATGAACGTCGCTGTTGTCGACCAGAGACGCACGGAATGTTTCCCGCGTTTCCGCTGGTCGATTCCAGTAGCCTTGGGCCACGTGCGGACCAGCTACCCAGATCTCACCGACCTGGCCGTCCTGACACAGTATTTGGGACTCTGCTTCGACGATGCGAATGGTTTGCCCCTGCCAGCTTTGGCCACAACTGACGGGTAGCTGTTTGGTGCTTGGGTCACTGAATACATCTACATGGCGATATGCGTTGCGATGATTCCCATTTGGGCCATGTCCGTTATGATTGCGGTGAAACGGCATATCTATCCCACCGTCAGACAGCGAGGATGTTGGGAACCCCCTATGCTCATTGTTAGAAGGTGTCTGCCGTACAGTGCCTGAAACAAAGAGCGTTGCTTCTGCCAACCCATAGACTGGATAGAATGCTTGTCGTTGGAATCCGCTAGCGGCAAAGGCTGTGGCAAATCTTTCCAGCGTTTGGCTGCGGATTGGTTCAGCACCATTAAAGGCTACCAACCAGCGTGACAGATCCAGCGTGGCAGCCTCTTCAGGCGTGATGCGTTCCACGCAGAGGTCGTAAGCAAAGTTGGGGCCACCGCTGACGGTTGCGCTCATACGGTCAATCGCCTGGAGCCAGCGCAGCGGTTTGTGCAGAAAGGAGAGTGGCGACATCAGCGTGTTGTGTCCACTACCATAGATGGGCAACAATACGCCGCCAATCAGGCCCATGTCGTGATAGAGAGGCAGCCAACTGACGCCACTTTGTACCGCCGATAGCCTGAAGGAGCTTTCGATGGCCGCAAGATTGTGGAGCAGATTGCCGTGGGTGAGCATAACGCCTTTGGAGATAGCGGTGCTGCCCGACGTATATTGCAGAAATGCCAGTGAATCTGCTGTCAAGCCGAGATCTTGCCACTCGGTTGCCAAAGATGAGGCTAAGTTGTCCGTCGCCAACCACTCGAGCTGCGCAAATCCGGAGATGAAATGTTGTTCGACTTCGCTCTGGCTGGCCGTATCGGTGAGCACGACGGTCGGCTGGGCATCGCGTACGATGGATTGCAGCCGTTGACTGGATCGCTCCATGCGCGCCGGGTAGGTGGGCACCGCCACCACGCCTGCATAAAAGCAACCAAAGAGCGCTGCGATAAAATCCAAGCCGGACGGATAGAGAAGGAGGGCGCGTTGGCCTACTGCATCCATCTCTTGCAGCCAAGCGGCGATGGCGCGCGCCTGTTGGTCGAGTTGGGCATAGGTGATGGTTTGTTCATCGGTTTCGCTGTCGGTGAGGAAGGTGAAGGCGCGTTGGTTGGGGTGTTGATCGGCGCGTTGGCGTAGGGTGCCGACGAGGGTTGTTTGTTTGGTCTGCGTCCGGGATGCGGTGAATTCACTCATAAAAATACCTCAAATAAGCATAAGAACAGTTTTGTGTTTTGTCGATTCACCTCTGAATCGTGGGATATCACTCGTTCCACGCTCTGCGTGGAATGCCATACAGGGCGCTCCGCGTCCCGTGCCGCAGAGCGACACATCGACAGGCCCCCGCGGCGCGTGAGTGCAAGTCTGAAACAACGGACATACGCACGAAACTACAGCGGATTCAACAGCTAAACGGATTAGCGACTGGATGGATAATGATATTGGTGCGAAGATATCTCTGCGTACGACTTCTCAGAGCGCAGTAGGAAATGTTTCATGTCTGAATTAATATATTTGAGATACCTGGCATTCCGAAAGATGATATCGTGTTGGCTTTTCATCATCCCTCCATGCGTCCTCATACTGAGTTTGCTGTTGCATAACGTAATTGATGCCCGCCCAGGGCTAAAGCCACTGGGCTACGATACGACGCCCCATGAATAGGGCTGGACGTCGACCAACAAGCCCGCGCCTAGAAGGCAACCGGCGGACGTCGTAATGTAGCTCCGTCCATTCATGGCGGAGCGGACATCACAAGAACGTGCAGATACAAGTAGCACGCCACACAACGGGATTCCCTCGCACGATCCCCCAATACCACCTCAAACAACCACCTCCCTCAACAAAATCTGCGCCATCTGCGTCACCGTCGGCCCGTTCAACAACTGCATGGTGGGAATCTCCACGCCGAACTCGCTATCCAGCTTCTGCTTGAGTTCCAGCGCCATGAGCGAATCGACGCCCAGCAGGTTGCTCTTCTGATCCAGGTCGATCTTCTCCACAGGCAGTTGCAGCACCGCGGCCAGCCCGTCACGGACACGATTTGCGACGAACGCAAGCCGCTCTTCAGGTGCAAGCGTGCGCAGTTCGGCGAGTAGGGCGGTTCCGCTGCCGTTGGCCTGGATATCGCCCTGCATGAAGTGGGCGAAGCGGGAGGATTGGGCCAGACGAGGGTTGCTCTTGCGTTGCTGCTGCCAGTCCACGTCGAAGAGGCCGACTTGCACTGGTTTGCGTTCGATAATGGTTTCCAATGCCTGCAAGACCTGCTGCGTGGTGAAGCCGCTGATGCCCGCACTCGACAGCAATTGCTCGATCTGTTCATCGCGGGCCACAACGCCCACCTCGGCTAGCACGCCCAGGTTGATGGTGGTGGCGGGCAGACCCTGCGCTCGGCGATAGTGGGCGAAGCCATCGAGGAAGGCGTTGGCCGCTACGTAGTTGCCTTGCCCCACGTTGCCGATCAGCGACGAGATGCTGGAGAACATGACGAAGAAGTCCAGGGGCTGTTCCAAGGTGGCGGCGTGGAGATTGAGCGCGCCAGCCACTTTGGGCGCCATGACCCGCTCGAAGCGGCTGCGATCCAGGTCGACCAGCAGCGCATCGTCGAGGACCATGGCCCCGTGGAAGATGCCGCGTAGGGGTGAGAAGCCGGCTGCGATCTGCCTGACTAGCCCAGCCACCTGTTCGGCATCGCTGATGTCGACTTGCGCCACGTGTACCGCGGTGCCGTTCCGTTCGATCCCAGCAATCGCTTCCTGTGCCTGCTCTGTTTTGGCACCGCTGCGACTGACCAAGACAAGCTGTCCCACGCCTTTGGTCGCCAGCCATTGGGCAATCTCCAGACCTAAGCCGCTGGTTCCGCCTGTGATTAAGTAGGTGCCGTCACCGTGCAGCGTCGGTTCCGGCAACGGCACCACAGAGACCTCCTGCTGCGCCATCTCCAACACCACCTTGCCCATCTGCTTGCTCTGCCCCAAGAAGCGGAAGGCATCGCCGGCCTGGCTGGCCGGGAAGACGGTGACGGGCATGGCGTGCCAGTGGCCCTCTTCAAAGCCCTGCAAGACCTCAGCCATGAGCCGTTGGGCCAGCGGCAGCCGCTCCTTCCAGATGCGGTCCAGGTCGATGGCGGTGAAGGTCAGGTTGCGGTTGAAGGCGGCCAAGGGTAGACCACTGTTTTCGGCAATGTCCTTCTTGCCAATCTCCACAAAGCGACCGTAGGGGGCCAGGATGGAGAGGCTTTTGCGCAACGACTCGCCTGCTATGGCGTTGAGCACCACGTCGACACCCTGTCTATCCGTCGCCTGCTTGATCTGGTCGGCAAAGGCCAATGAACGGGAGTCAAAGACATTCTCAACACCCAGGGATGCCAGATAGCCTCGTTTCTCGTCCGTTCCTGCGGTGGCATAGATATCGGCACCAATCCACTGGGCAATTTGCAAGGCAGCAACCCCCACGCCACCCGTTGCGTTGTGAATCAAGACCCGTTCACCCGCCTGCAGTCGCGCCACGTCCATCAGGCTGTAGTAGGCGGTGAGATAGCCGGTTAAGACGGGGGCTTCGTGCAGGGCAAGCGTCGATGGTTTGCGCACGGCATACTGGGCTTCCACAGTGACGTATGAGGCGAAGCAGCCCGGCGTGGTGACGATGACCGCATCGCCCACTTGCAAGTCATTGACGCCATTGCCCACGGCCACAACCGTTCCCGCACACTCCATGCCAAAGTGATCCTCAAAGTAGGTACCGGCGGTCACCTGTGCATCCAGATGGTCTAGCACCTTGAGCAAATCTTTGAAGTTGAGCGCAGTGGCGTGGACTTGAATTTCGACCTCGCCCGCTGCCGGCGCACGCCGCTGGCTTTGGCGAAAGAAGAGGCTGTCTAGTTGACCGGGGTGGCCGATTTCCAACGTGACCGCGGCGTCGCTTGTGTGAACGGTTGCTGTTTCTGGTTCCGCATCTTCTAGCAAATGCGGCGCAGGTAGGATTTGTTTCACAAAGCGTTCCGCACCGCGCAGGGCCACATCCTCATCCAGGTTGTCGTCCAGCAGCTCGGTTACGAGCGCGTGGATAGAATCGGCTTTGTTCAACCCAACATCGATCAGCTTGCAGGTGATGTTGGGGTTTTCGTTGCTGATGAGTGCGCCCAGGCCCCAGAGCGGGGCAGTGTGTAGGCTCTCTGATGTCAACAGATCGGGGCTGTCGAGACCTGTCAGGTGCGAGTCTGAGGACGGAGATTGTTCAGGGGCTGCAACTGGCTGGATGCCGTCAACCGCACCTGACAGGTCGGACTGGTCGAGCATCTGACCTTCGTTGGCTGGCACACTCTGGGAGCCGTTGCTTACGATAGTCAGGTGGATTTTGTCTGATGATTCACGTGTGGCTAGCGCCTGAGCCAATGTGACGACGGGCATGGTCTCGTCTAGGATGGCGGTCATGGGTGTGGCGGAAGAAACCGCGCCCAGAGGGCACCCGTTATCAAAAACCTGGTTTCTGTTGTCACCGAGACTCCACAGGTAGACAATGTCGCTGAATGGCATCTCTCCCAGATCGTCCAGAAGTTGCCCCATGTCTTCAGGTTGATCGGGGCGGATTTGAATCAGGTCAGCCGCCTCATGTGAATAGACATCGCCTGGGCAGACCAGCGTCGACTGCACGCCCCGATCATGTAGGGATTGACGCACCTGTTCGGTCAAGGGGTCACGACCACCAATGATGAGCCAATGCGCGGCTTCCTCTATCGACTTTTGTTCTACCGTATTTTCATTGAGCGGCTTGTCTCCCAGGTTCTGGTGAACCAACGAGCCGTTTTGGATAGGGGCCGAGCCATTCGTGCCATTCAGGTGTGGCATTTCCTGTCGCCCCTCCCCCTCTGAAGGGGTCAGCTTTGCGGCTTTCCAGCTAAATTCGTAGAACCAGTCGGTGCGCACGGCTTCCTGGCGGCGGGCAATGGCTTGATAGCGCACGCCGCGCAGGTCGACGGCGACCTCGCCATCCTCATTGAAGATGACAATGTCGCTCTCGATGATGCGCCCACTCTCGCGCGTGACTTTGCCGTAGGCCCAGCAATGTTTGCTCGGTGGGGCATAGAACGGTGGGGCATCAATCGGCGGGGCATAGAACGTCAATTGATCCATGCCAACAGGGAGATAAAGTTGATCGGCGTGACGCTTCTGATCGCCGATAATCGCGGCAATGGCCTGGAAGGTGGCGTCCAGCACGGTGGGGTGGAGCAGGTAATCGCCATCAGATGATGCATCGTCCGGTCCTTCGATCCGTGTAAGTACTTCGTTATCATTGCGCCAGATCTGGCGATTGGTCTGAAAGTGAGGGCCGTAATGCAATCCACCTTGGCTTAAGGCTGTGTAAAGTTCGGTCACCGACCCTTCTTCCTGACAGCGGGCCTGAATGGCCGTAAAATCGAGCGCTGGACGAGCATTGACGGGCGTCGGCAGCACGCGCATGGTGGCGTGCTCGGTCCACTCTATCTCGCTCTTCTCATCGTCTGCCATGATCGGGCGCTTGACGGTGCTGTAGATGGTGCAGCGGTTGCTGGCCTGATCGAGGCTCATTTGCATCATGTGAACCTGCGCCGGATCAATGGCCAAGATCTGCTTAAACGCGACCTCCTCCAGCGTGCAGGCCGACTCCCCAAAGAGCTTGGTGTGCAGGGCCAGCCCGGCTTCCACATAGCCTGCGGCGGGGAAGACAACCGCGTCCTCCACACGATGGTCCTGAAGATAGGGGAAGAGGTAGTCGTTGAGTTCCACTTGCCAGGTAGGCGTCGGCAACTCCTGATCCAGCTTGAGGAAGGGATGGCCCGGTTGCCCCAGCCGATCCTGACGCGAGGCAGGCGACTCTTGCCAGTAGCGCTCCCGCTGCCAAGGATAGGTGGGCAGCTTGATAAAGCGACCGGACGGCGAGATGGTGGACCAATCAACCTGCGCGCCTAGCGTGTAGAGTTCAGCCAGTGTACTCAAAAGCTGGGTCTGTTCTGGTTTCTGGCGGCGTAGCGAGGGGAGCAGACGGCCTTTCTCGCCCTCGGCGCGCAACGTTTCGCGGATGGAATGGCCCAATACGGGATGGGGGCCGACCTCTAGGAAGATGCGGTAATCATCCCTGATGATGCGCTGCATGACCGGAGCCAACTGAACCGGCTGACGCACATTGCGCCACCAATAGTCGGCATTCAAGGTATCACCCTCAATCTGCTGCCCTGTGACCGTCGAATAGAGGGGGATGGCTGCCGACTGCGGCTGAATGTGCGCGAGACTTGCCTGCAACTCATCCGCCAGCGGATCCATCTGGTAGCTGTGGTAGGCAACTTCTACCTCCAAAAAGCGGCTAAAACGCTCCTGGGCTTGCAACTCTGCGGCAATGGCTTGCAGTGCTTTAGCATCCCCCGCTAGCGTGACCGACGTGGGGCCGTTGATGGCGGCAAGGGAGACCTGTTCATGAGCTGCAAGCAGGGCCTCGGCATCGGCGGCGGAAAGCTCGGCGGCGAGCATGGTGCCTTGCCCGGCGGTGGTCTGCTGCAAGCGGCTACGATGGTGGGTCACCAAGAGGGCATCCTCCAACGAGAGCGCACCCGCAATGTAGGCAGCGGCGATTTCGCCCACGCTGTGGCCCACGACGGCAGTCGGCTTGACGCCCCAGGAGGCCCAGAGCGCACTCAAGGCCACTTGTAGGGCAAAGTTGGCGGGTTGGGCGACCGCGGTCTCGGCCATGCGCGACGTTTCTTCAGGAGCAGACATGGCTTCTAAGAGCGACCAACCCGCAATCTTCTGAAATGCGGCATTGCAGTCGACCAGACTTTGGCGAAAGACGGGTTCACGCTCCGCTAACTCCCGCCCCATGCCCCACCACTGCGGCCCCATGCCGGTGTAGACAAAGAGCAGGCTGGGCGCTTCTTCGGTGTTGCAGCGTCCGGTCAAGAGATTGGGCACCCGCTCGTCGTTGGCAACCGCGCGCAGACGATTGGTCAGCTGCTGCCGATTGCGCACCAGCAACGCCAGCCGGTGATCGTGGTGACTGCGGCGACGGGTCATGGTGTAGGCGAGATCGGCCAGTGACGCGTCGGTGTCGGTCCGCAGGAAGTCGGCATAGCTGGCGGCCAGGGCTTTGAGGGCTGGTTCGCTGCGGGCGGAGAGGGTGAGTAAAGAGACCCCTCCCCGGCCCTCCCCTAATAGGGGAGGGGGCTGTGAGATCGTCGACGAAGGATCGGTTCTTTTCGTAGCTTTTGGCGCAAGTACCTCGACTGTATGTGGTGAAGTCTCGGTCGGATGCTGCGACAGAAGCTGTGATTCCGTAGACGAGACAACAGTCCCTCCCCCAGTTTGGGGGAGGTTAGGAGGGGGTGGGGGTTCTTGCACCACCACATGCGCATTCGCCCCCCCAAACCCAAACGAATTAACCCCCGCCGTCCGCGGATGGCCGTTATCGGGCCAGGGCACCAACTCATCCACCACGCGCAGCTTCAACTCCTCAAACGGGATATCAGGATTGGGCGTCTCGAAGTGGAGCGATGGCGGAATCTGGCCGTGTTGGATACAGAGCACTGCTTTGATCAACCCAGCAATGCCCGACCCCGCCTCCAGGTGGCCGATGTTGCTCTTGGCCGAGCCGATCAGACAGGCGTCATCGACGGGACGATTGCGACCAAGAACCGCACCCAACGCCTTGGCCTCAATTGGATCGCCGACGGGTGTACCCGTACCGTGCGCCTCGACATATTGCACGTGATGGGGCGCAACGCCAGCCTGCTCGTATGCCTGCGCCAGCATGGCTTCCTGGGCTGCTTGACCCGGAATCGTAATGCTGGATGTGCGGCCGTCCTGGTTGATGGCAGTTCCACGAATGACTGCTGCGATTGAGTCACCATCGGCAAGCGCTGCGGCATAGGGCTTCAAGACGATGATGCCTGCGCCCTCCCCGCGCACGTAGCCATTGCCTTGGGCATCAAAGCTCTTGCAGCGACCGTCGGGTGAGAGCATGGAGGCTTTGCTAAAGCCGATGGTCAATTCCGGTCGCAGCATGAGGTTGACGCCCCCCGCCAGCGCCATGCTCGATTCGCCCTGCCAGATGCTTTGGCAGGCCAGGTGGACGGCGGTCAGGGCGGATGAGCAGGCCGTGTCGAGCGCGAAGCTCGGACCTTGTAAACCCAATTTGTACGAAATTCTGTTGGCAATAAGGCTCGTTGCGTTTCCAATATTTGTATAGGCATTGCCCAGATACCGTTCGGTCATTCCAGCTTGTATATCGCCATAATCATGGGCGGAAATCCCGATGAAGACACCTGTGCTAGACCCTGTTAGCTCTTCATGTATTTGACCAGCCGCTTCCAACGCTTCCCATGTAATTTCTAACAATAGGCGGTGTTGGGGATCCATCATCATTGCTTCGCGAGGGGCTATGCCAAAGAATGGCGCATCAAATTGATCGACTTGCGGCAAAAAGCCACCCCACCGTGATGCCGTCTTTCCTAGCTTTTCCCGCTTTTCGTCATAGAAGAGACGCCAGTCCCAGCGTTCAGTAGGCACTTCAGAAATCGCATCTGCTCCGTTGCAGAGTAAGCTCCAAAAACGCTGGGGATTCGTAGCCTCGCCAGGGAAACGACAGCCCATGCCGATGATAGCAATGGGTTGATTGTTGTAATTCATAACGTCAATATTCCTGTTTGAATGACCTCAAAATCATGGCCATGAGAAAATCGTTCTGTAAACGTATAAGCGTACTTTGATGGCCTGATGGGGTGCACGGATCTCGATTATAACGAACCCTAGCTGTGAGTAGCTGTTACGTTATACTTCTCTTGCGTACGTGCGATGCCAATGAACCGGCTGTGCATCAAGAACTGACATATCATCGGCCATGCGATTGTCAGGCCCGCCAACGTGGACCATGTATGCATCTTGTATGTTGGCTTTGCGCGCCATTTCGGTCATTTCACAAAAGAGCAGGGCCGAGAGTCCCATGATATGGTAGTCCGGGTCGATCATGATGCCATTGGCAATGATGCTTGTTGTGTTTGTCATGGCTGTCCGCAAGTCGTCTGTGGAAACCTGTCCGTTGGCCTGCTTGAGGGTCGTTGCAAGATTGGGAAAGCCAAAGGTGACGGCCACAATGTCATCTTTGGCCATATCATCTTCGGCTGGTCGGCGTTTGGAGATAGCGCCCCCTTGGCGGCGACGAATTACTTGAATGAGGCGCGGGTCAATCATGGATTGTATTTGGTGGATGATGTAACGACTTTCAAGACGAGATAGGTCGTTGCCCGTGCCAATGGCCAAGAATTGCAGTAGGTCTGGCCCCAACGTCAGAAATTCCTCGATTGAGGTCAGGTTACTCATGTATAGATCGTGTTTTTGCTTGACGTTTTCGGCTAGTTCCGCTACCCAAGCAGGCAAATGAATGTTGGCAACATCCAGATGATACGAAGCCGTATCTTCACCATATTGGACAAAGCCAGCGGCTTCGATGAGGGTTGTGTAATAGGCGGGGTTGTAGGGATTCATGGTTGTCACTTGGGGATAGTCGAATCCATCCACCAGTAGGCAAAGACCGTCTAATACGGTAAAACCGAGCGGCCCGACAAGGCTATTGAAGCCACGGGCTCTGGCCCAAGCAAAGGCCTGTTGGAAGAGAGCATTGGCTGCTTCCTGATCGTCTTCACACTCGAAGAGGTAGAAGTGGGGTTCGCTGACGCCGTAGAGTTCGTGGCCAAGGGCGTGGGCGAGGACGGCAATGCGCCCAACGTCTCGCCCGTCGCGCACGGCGATGAAGAAGTCGGCCTCCGAGTGTTCGTAGAAGGGATGCTCTTGGCCGTTGAGGTAGCTGGCTTCGTGGTCGCGTGGCGGTGGGAGCCAGTGGGGGCAGTTGGCGTAGAGCCGATAGGGAATATCGACGAAGCGGTTGACTTGGTCGGGGGAATTTGTGTCGATCTGTTGGATGGTTAGCATATGATTTCTTTTGTAATTCGTATGAGGTATTAAATCGTATCGTGTCGCTAGGGTTCGAGACTTGTCAGGTTGGATTGCCTCGTTAGGTCAGCGTTTGGACAGATGCAAGACTCTGGTCCACGCCCAACCTGACAAGTCGTTCGTTGACGTTGACGGGGCCTTGGGACCACGTCGCCCACCAGATCGCGACCTGTCAGGTGCAGCGTCACCCCGTGAGCCAGTCGTGATCCAACCAGAATGTCCTTCCCGATCCTGCACCTGACGGTCTGGACACCCCTTAAACATTCACGCCAACGCTCCTCACTCATACGCCAACGCCTCCCGCACCGACAACTGTGCCGCACTGCGCGCTGGCAAAAAGCTGGCCAGCGCCGAGAGCAGAATCACGGCCCCCAACCAGAGCAAAATCCCCCGCAGCGGAAAGACATAGCTGAGCGGCACCTTCAAAAAGATTAGACCCACCTGATCGCTGAGCCAGCGACTGCCTGGCACGGCCAATAGCGTACTCAACCCCCAACTGAGCAGCCCGATCAAAACACCTTCGATGATGACCAGTTGGGCCACCATGCGGTCAGATCCGCCGACGGTGCGAATAATGGCAAACTCCTTGGTGCGCTCCAACACGCTGTGGCTGACTGTGCCCATGAGCCCCAACCCACCCGCCAGCGCCAGCAACACGGTGATGATGATGAGCAGGCTGACCAGGATACCAAAGACATTTTCTAACCCTGTACGAATCTGCGTATTCAGTTCGGTCAGATTAATGTGCAGACCGACCGTTTTGAAGTGTTTCTCCAACGCACGCGCCACCGTCGCTTGATTTGCCGGCGCGTGGTCCGCGATTTCGATGAGCAAGCGACCCGTCTTGCCACGCACATGCATCACCTGGGCCAAGTAGTCGTAATTGGTGTAGCCGATGGGATCCATCAACCCACCACCGCCGATGACTTGACCGGTGACAATGCCCACGATGCGCCACGTGGACTCCCGACCACCGATGCGGAAGAGCACCTCGTCACCCACGGCAAGATCGGGTTCGGCATCGAGCAGGTCAACGTTGAGTACGATGGCACTCTCATCTTCTGGTAAGAGCCAGCGCCCTTGCAGCAAGGTTGGTCGGATAAAGCGGGTATCGGGTAGCACGCCAAAGATGGTGATCTTGGTGTTGCTCTCCTGTTCCTCTTCCAATAGCCGCACGGCGCCCGCAGCCAGCCGCTCACCCTCGGCATAGACAACACCCGGAACCTGCTGGGCAGCCTCTTCTGCGATCTGAATGCGGGTGCTACGCATGTAGAATTTGATATCCTGCCGCCAGTAGCCCGATACATCATCGATGGTGTTCAGCAGGGCGGCCTGGATGCTGAGGACGATGACGAAGATAGCCCCTGCCAACGTCAGCGTGAGCAGGGTCAGCGCCAGACGAATCTTGTGGCGGAAGACGTTACGCAGCGGATAGAGGAGGGGCGTGGGTAGGCCACGGAGGCGCCCCAGGAGTTGGCCAAAGCGTCCTTTCTCATTTTGCGTGACTGTGGCACCCGTAAACTGTATCGCCTCATGAACCGTCACCTGGGTGCCGCGCACAACAGGGACCCAGGCCACCAGCGCCGGCAGTCCGCAGCCTAGGAGCAGGTCCAGCCCGTGGACCCACAGCGGCAGGCTGAAGTCGCTAATGTCAAAATTGAGCTGGCCAGCCATGAAACTGGCAAAACCACGGGCCGCCATCGTTGCCAGCGGCACGGCGATAAACATGGCCAGCAACCCGAAGGCCAGCACCAACCCCATGTAGATGGCCAACAGATCCCGACGCCGTGCACCGATCGCCTTCATCATGCCGATCTGGCGCACCTGGCGCACCATAATTTCGGACATGGTGTTGAAGACCAACACTGCGCTCAACAGCAGAGAGAAGAGGCTGAAGGCGGCCAAAAGGTAGAGGGCGGGCTGGATCAGGTTGTTCAGTGGGTGGGTGCCCGGTGGCGGGATCTGCCGTCCTGTCACCCGCAGACCGTGGGCCGCAACTTTGTCGCTGACGCGCTCGGCCACCTCTTGCAGATGGGCCACGTCTGTGCGATTGGTGGCGGCAACCACGGTGAGCCGATTGTAGCCACGGGTGCCGATGAGTCGCTCGAGCGTCTCCTGGTTGATATAGCCATAGGGAATGCCCGAAAACTGGGTGGGAAACCGCACCAGGTCATGGGCCAAGCCAGAGAGGGTGAGCGTTCGCTGTTTGCTACTGGACAGTTCAATGAGGAGCGGATTGGCAATGGTCACCATTGGTGTTAATCCAGGCATGATCATTTGAAGCGACGACCGTTCCAGCAGCAGCGTGCGCTCCGGAGGCGGCCACGCACCATGATCAGACGTAATCACATCAACTCGCAGATCGTGAAAATCCCCCAGCGCGTTGAGTTGCAGCAGCTGCCATTCGCCTGGGGCCACCTGCACCTGCACGTCCATGCGATAGCGTCCTTCCGCCTCGGCAACTTCTGGCATTTTGCGTACGGCCTTGACCAGATCGTCATGAAAGAGGCCATCCGTCCACAGGATGATGCTGGCTGGGTTGACGTTGGCGTATTCCTGGGCCAGTTCGCGGGACAGAATCACCCACGTGCGCGCAATCGTGCCCACGGCAAAGGCGCCGATGGCGATGGTCAGGACGACCAAGGTCGTGCGGGTTTTGAAGTTCCAGAGATCGCGCAGGATTTTGCTCAGACGTAAACGGGTTAGCATTTGATATCTTTTATCGTGTTAAGTATGGTTTGCAACCACTCTTTTCTTAGTACCCACACAGTGCATAACGTGCATCTCACTACTATATTTTCCGCCTCAATCATGGTATACTGATGGAGCATTGATCATCGTACCCGCCAGGCTTTCACACCGGGGGCTTGCGTGGACGAAACGATGATTCACGCCACTAATTGCAGATGGCGATCTAATCATAAGGAGTGAATCAATGACCACATGGACTGCGACAGTCGAAGCGAATCACACAGTTAAGGTGCCTGCGGATCTCTCCGTGGGTGAACGTGTCCTCATTATCAAATTGCCGTCGCTTGCCGAGCTATTGACCGATCCAGAGCGACGCAAACGATTTGCAGCGACGCGTGCAGCCATCAGCAAGGCAATTAACGGGGGATTTTCGCCTAGTGCCCCTTCAAACGAAGAGATTGTGGCGCTAGTTAAACGTGCCCGCCAAGCGTCTACTGAGAGTTGATTCGCTCATGCGCATTGTGCTCGATACAAATCAACTGGTGGCCGCTTTGGTCCGCCCTCCTGAACTTGCCACTTTGTTGATGGCTTGGGAATCAGCTCGTTTTACAGTGGTTGCGTCTCAGGCATTGGTCGATGAGTACGCTCGTGTGCTAAAGTATCCTGATGTTACAGCCTTGATTTATCCTGAACTTCTCCGTGCATTTCATAGTCACCTGCTTCATGATATCGAATTTGTTGAACCTCTTGAGACTTTGCGTGTCTGCCGCGATCCTGATGATGACAAGGTGATTGCAGCAGCAATTTATGGCTCGGTCGATTATCTGGTTACGATAGATAACGACCTATTGACTGATGATATCGTTGCGATGCTGAAAGAGCTTGGCATTGAAGTCATCTCTGGTGATGGATTGATTCGGATACTTGATCGATCTCATCGTTAGTATTTTCCATCTATATTTTCAGTTGGCTTCGTGACACCAACGCCGATGGCGATGGCGATGGCGATGGTTAGAACAACCAGGGTTGTGCGGGTTTTGAAGTTCCAGCGGTCGCGCAGGATCTTGCGCAGACGTAAACGGGTTAGCATTCTTACTCCTGATACCCCGCGGCCTGAATCCGAAAGAGCCTCGCATACTCCCCATCCCGCACCATCAACTCGTCATGACTCCCCAACTCCTGTATGCGCCCTCCTTCAATCACAGCAATGCGGTCGGCCATGCGCACGGTGCTAAAGCGGTGTGAAATAAGGATAGCCATTTTGCCCTCGGTCAACTGGCGGAAGTGCTGAAAGATACGCTGCTCCTGCTCAGCATCCAGGGCCGCCGTCGGTTCGTCCAGCACCAGGATGTCGGCGTTGCGCATGAATGCGCGGCTGAGCGCAATCTTCTGCCACTGGCCGCCGCTTAATTCATGCCCTTCTGCAAACCATTTGCCCAGTGTGGTGTCATAGCCCTTGGGCAGCGTATCGACCACCTCGTCGGCGCCGCCTTGCTTGGCTGCGGCCTCAATCTGCGCGCGTTGATCCAGCGCTTCAACCTGTCCCACACCGATATTTTCCGCGGCGGAGAGCTGGTAGCGGATAAAGTCTTGAAAGATGACACCCACCTTCTGCCACCATGCCTGCTGGTCGATCTGGCGCAGATCAACACCATCGACCAGAATCTCGCCCTTGGTCGGTTCATAGAGGCCGGTGAGCAGCTTGATCAGGGTGGTCTTGCCTGCACCATTCAGCCCCACTACGGCTAGCTTTTCGTTGGGATGCAGCGTCAGGTTTACATCGTGCAGCGCCCACGACTCTTGGCCAGGATAGCGAAAGGAGACGTTGCGAAACTCGATGCCCTGGTGCATTGGGCTGGGCAGTTTGCTTGGAACCGAGGCGCTTGGGCGACGTGGCTTTAGGGCTAAATAGTCAAAGAGATTGTTGAGAAAGAGGCTGTTCTCGTAGAGCTTGGATGAAGCTTCGAGCAGGGATTGCACAATCCAGTGGCTCTGGCGGAAGACCTCTAAAAAGAGGACCGCATCGCCCAGGGTGATCTGTCGGCCCAGCGCGGCAAAGAGGATCCAGCAGGCCACGCCGTAGTAGCTAACCGACCCTAGCGTACCCCAGCCAATGCTCAGCAGGCTACGCCGCCGCGCCAGTTTGGTATCAGCGTGGAAGTGCTGCCAGAAGAGATTAGCATAGCGTCGTAGAAACATAGTCCCCAAACCAAAGAGCTTGACCTCTTTGGCCGAGCGGTCTTCGGTGAGGAGGGTGCTGATGTAGTCCAGTTGACGTCGCTCCGGCGCTTGACTATTCTGCAGGCGAAAGACGAGGCGACCAAATTTGTGCTGGGCACCAAAGCTGGGGAGCGTCGCGCCAAAGAGAATCACGATGAGCCAGGGGCTGAAGCGGATCAGCAGTATGGCAAAAAAGGCAAAAGTGATGAGATTGCGAAAGAGGGCAAAGCTTTCGACAACGATATCCAGCGTGCGGGTGTCGACCTGTTGGCGGGCATTTTGCAGCTTGTCGTAAAATTGGGCCTCTTCAAAGTAGCTCAAATCCAGACCCAATGCCTTGCCCATGATCTGCTCGTTGATGTGCAACCCCAAGCGACCATGCAGGATTTTCTCTATCAGCGTTCGGGTCTGGTTGCTGGCGGTCATAATGAGCAGCAGCACCAACTCCAATAGCAGCACCGGCAGCATGGTGGTGACACCTGTCCACGGGGCCACGCCCTGCTGGCTCAAGCCAGTGACGCCGTCGATGATCAGCTTGGTGGTCCAGGCGAAGGCTGGCGGCAGCAGGCCGCCTAACAAGGCCAGCCCGGCCATGGTCCAGGCCGCGCCGGGGCTGGCCTGCCAGATCAGGCGGAAGGCTTGGGGGAGGTTGCCATAGGCCTGACCGAGATTGGTGAGCCATTGCTGGGCCTGTTGCCTGATTTTGTTGAGTAGGGAGGCAATATTTTGAATTTGGTGATTTTTTTCTAAAAGGGAATTGAATCCAACCCAGTGCGTCATACTAGCTCTTTCATATATCGATCTTTTAGCTGTTCAAAAATAGAACTCTTTGGGAAATCCCCGTTCTTATCAACCCCTTTTTTGTGTCTTGTTCGTTCATTCCAGAAATGGATTGCATAACTTTGGGGAAACATCGTTGTATATGGAACCCGGCTTTGCGTAAATATTCGTTGCCACTTTTGCCACGGTATCGGGTAAAAAATTTCTGTTGGTTGGCTAAATTCAAGCAAACCAAAATGATGCAATGCTTTTGTGAATCCTGCTGGTCCACCAGCTTCACCCCAGGAAATGTTGCTGCGCTTGTCTCCAAGCAGATTCTTGCGGATATGCTTCATCAGTCTTGCCATTATGGAATCGTACGGCAAAAAGCGATTGGGAGCGGCGCAGGTGTCTGCCAGGAATCGAGCAAGTTTATGCTTGGATGGAAAACATAATACTGCTGCTCCAACAAGTTTATTGCCTTCCTTGCCATATACAATCTCTTCATTAAAATCAAATTGCCTTAGACATATGACGTCGGTATCAACCCACCAGTTACCTTTTTGATATAGAAGTTCCCACCGAAACCAGTCTGAAAAAGAGACATGACCCTCGAATGCGACAAAGATTTCCTGTTCTGGAATGATTTCATTGGCGTCCTTGAGCTTGACGCCGTTTGGCACGTTCGCCACATCAGCATATGTGTAGAGATGATACTCATGGCCGTTGGCGAGAAACGAGCGCATAGAGAGTTGTTCTAACTTGGACAAAGGGTTTCCGATCCAGAGTGATTGCATGATGGTTGATATCTTCTTATTCATGGATGGACTTCTTTCTGCAATATCGGTCGTGAGCTATGGTTCAATATTTTCGCTTCATGCTTTAATATCCCATACACAATGATCTCCCTGGTTTGCCGAAATGCGTTCCGCCAAATCCGATAGCTGTAGCAACATGCGTGATAAAGAGACGATAGCCCACCGCAGAAATGGTTTCGCAATGGCATGGAACTGTTTTTCCAGATGTTGCTTTCAAACGTTTCAGTCGCCATCGCCACATTGGGATAGATGCCGTAAGAGACCAAACCTGTCATGTACGTGCGCCCCGTCAGTCCATCAGCGGGCCAACGGATGGGATAGGTTTGTGCGAGCAGCTTTTGTGCGCCGCGGTTTGTAATCCAATAAGCGGATGTCATATTGGCGTCGGTTTGGTGTTCGGAGACGCGATAGATCTCGCTAATGTACTCACCAAAGGAAATTTGTGGCGCTTGCGTGGAAAAGTTGATGAAGTCGGCATCGTCGGGGAATTTATGGCGATTTGCCAGCACATCGAACAAGGCGCGACTGACTCGTACATCATCTTCCAGAATCAAGACCTCTGGAATCTTCTCATCGACCATGCGTTGCCACATGTTGGCGTGGGAGAGTACACAGCCAATTTCGTCCCGGCTTAACTCTCTAGCTTCCGATTTGAATGCGGCTTGTTTTGAATAGTGGCTCAGTTCTTCAGTCGTCAATGTCTCTTTATCGACGGCTTTGATGAGTTCAAAGTCAATGCCCAGTTCGTTCAACTGCTGTGTGATGAAGCGCCGTCGTTCGGTTTCTCGCTCTAAATTTAATACCCAGATGGGGAGATCAAGTTTTTCGTTCATGGTTAGGTTTTCGTAGATTCAAATCTGCAAAAGGATTGTCGTTCTTGTGCCGAAGGCAGTCTATGTGCCGAAGGCCTGGACTAATCCAGGTCCAAACATGTAGGTTCTCATCAGGTATATGGAACAACCTTATTTTGCAAGGCATAGCGCACAATTCTTGCAATGAATTTGAGCCCCTGTCTAACAGAGATGATTATGTGCTGGATGTTTCGGAGTCGTGGCACAAGATAAAGTTTGGGATACGCGTGCTGATCGTTTTTCCAGATACTACTCTCTAAGTCATCGCTGGGCAGGGCAACCCTCGGATAAACGCCGAGAGATACCAAATCGGTGATGTAGGTACGCCCAGTCAATGCATCGGCAGGCCAACGAATTGGATAAGCCCCATTGAGAAGCTTCTGTGCACCGTCAAGCGTAATCCAATAGGCAGACGTCATGTTGGCGTCCGTTTGGTGTTCCGACAGGCGATAGATCTCGCTGATGTAGTCGCCAAAGGGGCTCTGTGGGGATGCCGTAGAAAAGTTGATGAACTCAACCTCTTGCGGGAACAGATGGCGATTTGCCAATACCTGGCATAAGCCACGACTCACTCTCACGTCATCTTCCAGAATCAAGACCTCTGGGATCTGCTCATCGACCATGCGCTGCCACATCTTGGCATGGGATAAGGCACAACCGATTTCGCCCCGGCTTAGCTCTCGCCCCGTGCAGTTCAGGGCAGCTTGTTTGGAATAGAGGCTCAGCTCTTCCTGGGTCAACGTCTCTTTGTCAACGGCCTTGATTAATTCAAAGTCAACGCCCCGTTCAGTTAACTGTTGTTCCATGAAGAGGCGGCGGTCTGTGTCTCGTTCTAGATTGAGTACCCAGATTGGGATGTCTGGTTTGTTGGTCATGGATGCCATTCTCTTTTCTTGCTTTGTAAGGGGTTATCATATCGAACCCCCTCCTAACCTCCCCCCCAATTTGGGGGAGGGACTGATCTCTCGTCTACGAAGTTGTGCTTTCTTTCGGAAGTCTACGTGGAACCGCTCGCTAGTTGACAAAATCGTAGCGCGCATCCAAAACTATGGAAGGAACTGATCCTTCGACAACGAGACTACGGCTCCCTCCCCAATTTGGGGAGGGCTGGGGTGGGGTTCAACATCGATTGCCCCAACACCTTCTCTATCCCAGTTGCGGGAACACTAAGGCGAATCTACACCCCCGGCAAGACCCACCTCATGCTTAATCTTCTCAACAACTCGCTCGATATCACTCAGTACTTCTTCATTCGTAAATCGCAAGACCCGAAATCCAACGTTTTCCAAATATTCCTGACGAATGGCATCCTGCTCTTGACTATACTGATGAATTGGACCATCCACCTCGATGATCAATCGCACATCGAAACAGCAAAAATCAACGATAAAGCGCTCAATGGCCACCTGCCGCCGAAACTTCACGCCTTGTACTTGGCGTTTGCGCAGACGTTGCCATAGCTTGTGTTCGGCTGGTGTTGGCTCCGCTCGCATCTGCCGAGCTAATGGTTTGAGTCGTTGCCAGAGTTGGGGTGATGGTTGTATTGTTTGCCAGGAATGGTTTGTGGTCTCATTCTCGGCGTTAGATTCTGTATTAGCCTTTGATTCTTCTATTGCAGAGAACTTCTTATCGTTGTTATTTACCATTGTGTCAGCCTGTCCTCTTCAAACCCATTTAACCCCCTCCTAACCTCCCCCAAAGTGGGGGAGAAACTGTTTTCTCGTCTACGAAATTGCGGCGTTTGCTCCGATCCTGACAGCAATAGAAAGAGTTTCAACTAGCTCCCTTGAATGTTCAGCAATCCTTGCCCAACTGTGAGCCTTCGGCAGAACCGTCACCCAATATGGACAGCATCATTACCTCGTCAACGAAGCATCAGTCCCCTCCCCAATTTGGCTTAGCTTTACCCACAAAGGGTAAAGGGGGTATCGAAGAGAGAAAAAGTTTGGTAAAGTAGGGGGTGGTTCAGAATTAGGTTTACACTTTCTACAACGTATAGTCTCACCCCAGTCGAGTGGTTCTCAGCATCGCAGCGGAAAAGTGTAAACCTAACTGTAAAGGGAAAATGAACCACCCCTAAAGTAGGCATCAGAAAGGATGCTCTAAAATGGACCAAGTAGAAATCATTGAAACGGCCGAATATAATGGCGATTGGACAAGGGATGAACTCAGTAGCGTGTCACTCGGCGACAAACGACTGGACTGGCGGTTGCAAGATAGTGCAAGGAAACTAGCCTCTCGGCCAAGCGTATCGATCAACCAAGCGTGTGATGATTGGGCAGATACGAAAGCAACCTATCGACTCTTTGCTAACCCAAAGACAGAAGCTGAAAAGATATTGTTGCCGCACCAAGAACGCACGAAAGCGCGTATGGCAAAGTATGAACGTTGCTTAGTGCTCCAGGATACAAGCTACGTAGATTATAGCCATCACCCAAGCAAGAAGGGGATGGGGCCGATAGGCACAACCAAGCAGACATTGAGCGGCATGGTCATGCATAGTGCCCTGGCAACGACACTGGATGGCCTGCCCTTAGGCACATTGAGCCAGCAAATCTGGTCAAGGGACGAGGTGCCGAATCAACTAAGACCAGAGGAGCGCCGCAAGCTTCCGATAGAAGAGAAGGAAAGTTACAAATGGCTGACGGCACTCAACCAAAGCGTCGAACACAAACCAGCCGATACGCAACTCATCACCGTTGGCGATAGCGAAGCGGACATCTTTGAGTTCTTCAATCATGCTCGCCAACTTGAGACGGACCTATTGATACGGGCCGGTCAAAACCGCACTGTCTGTGAGCCTGAAGTCGGACGTCTCTGGTCCGTGCTCGAAAAAGAGCCGATTGCTGGTCACCTAGCCGTCCATGTGAGCAAACGATCAAACCAGCCCGCCCGAGATGCGACAGTCGCTGTCCGCTATATGTCATTAAGCCTAAAGCCGCCTCAGCATCTGCGTGCAACCATGGGGCCTATGCCTCTCTATGGCATCCTGGTGCAGGAAGTTGAACCACCAACCGATGTCGAGCCGCTTTGTTGGTTGCTCTTGACCACCGTTCCCGTCTGCACCTTTGATGATGCCGTCGAGCGCATCGGTTGGTACTGCCACCGATGGCAAATTGAGATTTTGCACAAAATCCTCAAATCTGGTTGCCATATTGAAGACGCTCAACTCGATTCGGACACACGACTTAAGCCGATGATTGCACTCTACACCATTATCGCTTGGCGACTCTTTTGGCTCACTTTTCTTACTCGGACTGACCCCGACGCACCCGCTTTAACCATGCTGGCACCTCATGAATTACAGGCGCTTTACTGGTTTCACCATAAACGACCTTTGCCTGATTCCGAATGCCCTACTGTTCAGCTCGCCACCCGTTGGATTGCCCAACTCGGTGGCTTCCTCAACCGCAAAGGCGATGGCGAACCCGGTGTCACCGTTATCTGGCGCGGCTGGCAGCGCCTCAACGACATCTCTGATGCTTTTCTCACTTTTCAAACCCCTTCTACTTATGGGTAAAGCTAAGCTTATCAGGGGCGGGTTAGGGAGGGGTTCAACATCGATCCCCGACGATTCATGTTTCAAAAAGCGTTACAGCATTTGACACCAACCTGCTACCCTGCGTGAAGCTGGCAAAATAATCTCCCGCATCTGCCCTGCAAAGTCTGCAAAACTAGCTGGATAAGACGCCAAAAGCCTGTCGATATTGTCTATATAGCGCTGACGCTGCGTCATCATCCGCCGGAACAATCCGGGCACTTCCTCTGACCGCCGATAGACCTCACCTAGTTGATGCCCCTTGATCAGCTCGATGCCGCCCAAGTCATTGGCTGTTGCCAATTCTGTGGTGATTAACGGCGTGCGACACATAAGCGATTCCAATAGCACGCCAGCCGATGGTCGCGCCACGACCGCGTCTGCTGCCACATAAAGCTCATGCAGATAATCCACAAATCCCAATGGGATTACCTTGACCTGGGATTTGCGCTCTTGCATTCCACAAACCGTTTCAAAGCTTTTCTGATCCCGCCCACAGACGGCCAGAATCGTCAGCGGTTCTGTGACCTGCTGTTGGAACGTATGCACCATATCCGAAATAAAAGACCCACCAATGCTGCCGCTAACCACCAGCAAGCAAGAGGTATCGATGTCGATGTTGTGCTTGTCTCGCATCTCGCGCTGGTTCTGTTTGCCATAATATGCTGGCTCGACAATGGGGCCGACAGCGATAGCCTTTGCCATGTTCTGTTCACGATGCACACGGTCGATGTTACGGAAGATGGTGTGGCGACTGCGAAAGAGCGCATGGTCTCGGTACATTTGGATTACATATTTGAGTTTGTCCCAGGTAGAACTGTCACGGTCTATCTGTTGAGCAAAATAGGTTGTCTGCATATCAAAGCTGCGTACGGCATTGATGGTCTCCGGAAAATAGCAAAGATGCGTTGCGTGCGGATTGACCAGATCGCTAAAGATAGAGTGATCGGTAATCACCAGAAAATAGGGAATATCCTTTTCTTGCGCATAGGTCCCCAAAACCTTACCAAAGGCATCATAGGTGCAGATCAGAATATCGGGGTCGATTCCCTCCAATTTGTCTAGATAGTTTCCCGTCTCCAGTGCCTCCACAATCGGAGCCACCCAAATACGCAGAAAGAAGTTGATGAAGCCGTCGGTCAGGCGTATCCAGTTGCGGCGCAAGAACATGGTCCAGAGACGATTGACCAACTGAATGGTGCTGTCGTTGAACAGCTCGCTGGCGGCATAGGAGACAACCTGTACATCCTCGACCTCGCTCAGGATGGTTTCGAGGATGTCAGCGACTCGCTTGTGGCCAGAGCCGACATTTTCATAGAGGATGAGGATTTTTTGGGTCATTTGTTGATTAGATCGTTTCGTGTTTGAGTCGGTCGTAAAAAGTTTTCTAACCAAATATGTCTCAAATGGGTAGCGTTCAATTTGTAAACGTTTCGAGAGCTTTGTCCTATGCCGAGCATTCTCGTCGCGATTCTAACGATATTGTAAAGCAGACCATCAACGACTTTTTCAGGCAAGATGTTGGAATATCTGCTGAAGTACAATAACGTATGTACAGTGCTGACCAGTCTTCCTTCAATGTTTGGGAAGAGCTCGCTAGGAGGGCGCCAACTGTGCCAATCCGTTAGACTCAGATAGTAAGTCCAAGTTTCATATCCATAGCGCATTTTGTAACCATGCCAGGGCTTTGGACGCCAGGCATAATGAATAATAGAAGGATGTCTGCCATGAATTGTATCCAAATAGTCACTCGTCATGCGGTGTTGACCATCTATCGTATGCATGTCTGCAAAGTTCCATTCTAACGGGAGATATTTCACCCGATCTTCAAAGTAGATGTTCAGGGCATCTTGATCATGAAACTTGCCCGCTTTCTCAGCCACTAGCATCAGCAGTTGCTCAGAAAAATTTTCGTCGCTTAGGCTCTTGATATCGTTGAACACCAGCACGCCAGCATTGAAATATTTTCTTTGTCTAGCCAATCTATAAGTAAGAGGTGTATTATAGGTTTGCCGCAATATGTACTGACGTGTCCGAAACCCATCATAGTAATAGGTTTCTGAATCTCTACACGCACCGAGCGGGAAGCCCTCCAAATCTATTTCCCATAAATCTGATATATCTCCTAAGATCAGTAGGTCCGCATCCAAATAGATTACCTTTGTATGTTCGCCAGGAATCACTTGAGGAACGATCAATTTTGCCATCACGGCGGGTGTATAGAGATCATTTTCAAATCGCTCAGGTTGTAATTGCTGTAAATTTATCGGAATAAACGATAGTTTGATTCGGTTGGAGCAGTCTTCTGTGCTTTGACAACATCGTTTAATTTTTCGCCTGTTTTCTTCAGATAATCCCATATCAAGTACATATATGACCAAACTATAGTCAGAGTTTCCATGTAGAAAGTTGATAGTCAGAGAGCAAATAGTGACCCCTAGCGGCATGGCAACATTGTCATCGGCGGCGAAGACAACAACGATGGGATCTGGCTCTCCGTCCTTTTGTGTTCCCGCTGGCAAATCAACTGGCTGAACATCCAGATTGACATCATCGGGCCGATGCGCTTCAACGGGGTCGATATCCGCAAAATTTTTCTTAGATAGATTCATATCTCTTGTTGTCTATAGGCTATCTGATCTGTAAGTGTATCTGTTTTGAGCCAAAATATCTTTGCAGTCTGCGTAATAGCCTCTCTGTCACAAGCACCATCCAGCACACAGAATAGAACAAGGTATCAAGGGCTTTTGTGAGCAAAAATGAGTAAGCTCTGCTGCGATACAAAATGCAATGTATAGCTCCTCCCAAGACTCTGTCGAACCCTTTTTTCCCCTCAGTAGATGGACGCCAGCCCCGCCAGTTGGTCTGTTCCAGATAGCGATACCATTCGTTGTAAAGATAACGTTTCTGATAGCTGTTCCAAGGTTTTGGAAATGCAGCGTAGTGAACGATACAAGGCGGAGTATCACGAATTGTATTGTAGTAATCGTTCGTATAATTGTATTTGCCATCTACCGTATAGGCATCAAGGAAGTTCCATTTCTGGGGCAGATACAAAACTTGATCTTCAAAATAGATATTCAAGGCATCCTGATCAATAGCATATCCCGCTTTTTCCATGGCTAGCTCTAGTATAACTTCAGAAAACCCTTCGCTTTGCAGTTTTCGAATATCGTTGAAGACCAACACCCCCGAATTAAAGTATTTCCGCTGCATAACTAGCTTGGCCTTGATAGTGGTATCACCACCCATGATGTACTTACTGGTTCGAAAATCATCGTCGTAATAGGTGACAATATCTCGACCGGCACCAAGCGGAAAGCCCTGTAAATCGATTTCCCATAATTTCGAAATGTCATCCAGGACCAGTATATCTGCATCCAAGTAGATAATCCTTGAATGTTTTTCATGCAGTAAGTGAGGAATCAGCAATCTAGCCAAAATAGCTGGCGAGAAGTTAAGAGATGTATTCTTGTCTTCGAATATTTCTGTTAGCAATTGCTGTGAGAATAGAGGAATAAACGAGATATTGATCTGCTCCTGACTGTCTCCATATTGTTTATATCGCCTGATTTTCTCTTTATTTTCTTCTGATATCCCCATGTCCAACACATAGATGGCTAGACGATAAGTGCTGTTGCCACGCAAGAAATTCGTGATCAAAGATTGGATTGCGACGCTTAAAGGCATGGCTACCTTGTCATCAATTGCAAAGACAACGACGATCGGCTCAGTTTCTTTGTTTGTTTGCTCTGTCATAGATTGCCCCACTGCAGAATCATCAATTTGGTCGAGGCGTCATGTAGAACCACTCCATGATTGCCTGTCGACTTTCTGCCAGCAGTAGCTTCCGCGTTGGCAAGTCGTAACCATGGAGTTCTTCGTAACTATAGGAGTGAGCTTTTGTGATATCATCAATACTCTGAATTGTCTCTATCACATGCGTGCGCTCAAAGAGTTGTCGAATTACTGATGATATTTCACTATCAAAGCAGTCGTGGACTTCAATCAACAGATCATGATTTGCCAGAAACGGAACTAAACCCTCTGTAAACAACTTTTTTTCATATCCCTCACAATCACAGATAATTAAGGCTTTCGTTGTCAGAGGAACTGCTCGAAGAGTGTTTGCATCGCAAAAGGAGCCTGTGACGAGTCGTTCTGCGACGTTGTTCATTCGAGCCATCTTTTTGCATAAACGAATGTTCCTGCGATCCTTATCATAGGCAAATACTTTGACTGTTCTATTTCGCATTGCCAAACCAACAGCGTAATAGCCCTCCCCGCATCCTATATTAACAATTTCCGTATACTCATTCGAGCATATCTGCTCTATCATTGGCTGGAGCTCTCTTTCGTAAGAGCCAAGAAGCTTTACTGCCAACCTAATCCCGACAATCTTGTCTACCGGATATATCATGCCTTTGAATGGACCATGCTTAACAGTAAAATCTGGCGAGAGTACCCTTAGAGTCTCTTGAGCGTTTCGATTAAGTTCAAATTCACGCCATACCGATCGTATATAATCTGGTACGCGGGTAATGATATTTAGACCTGCCAATATAGTCTCCTGCCGAATCATTTCGCCTACCCTCCTGATCAAGTTCCATATTTTATGCGATCTAAGTGCATTTTTCTCTGTTATTCTGGTATGGCATATCAACCTGACCATCATCGGCCAACCATTCTATCGTCGGCTCCAATACCTCTTGCAATGAGCGAAACGTCACGCCTAATTCCTCTCGCGCCTTACTGTTATTGATCCACCAGTAGCGTACGGCGTAAGGAATGACCGCCGGATTGAAAGGCAATGGGAGGCGAACCGTACTGCTCAACTTTGCCAGTGCCAACAAAAGAGCATTCGGCAACACGACGATTGGCTTCTGCTCCCCTAATATTTCTATCACCAACGCGGCCAGTTCTCGAATCGTCAGATTGTCGCCGCCTAAGATATATCGTTCGCCCACACGACCCTGCTCAAATGCCGCAATGATGCCTGCCGCAACATCGTCTACATGGACAATGCTGGTACCGCCCGTTGGGACAAAAACCGGATTGCTCTGGGCAAAGTCGACCAGATTGCCCGCCGTCACCATGTCGTAATCGTGTGGGCCGTAAACTTCCGTCGGGTTGACGATCACCACCGGAAGCCCGGTCTTGACCATCTCCCGACAAACTTCCTCCGCTTCCCGCTTGGCAAAGGCATACGAATAGCTTTTCTGATTGCGCAAGGTAAAGGGGCTTTCCTCATTTTGAACCTCCGCCTCTTTCGTCCCGTTCACAGCAATAATTGAACTCACATAGACCGTGCGCAGGTTGCCGCACGCTTGCGCCGCCGCCAACACGTTGCACGACCCCGCCACCACTACCTCATGCATTAGTGGAGAATGAATGTCATCCCAGTTGGAGAGGCTGGCTAGGTGAATGACGCCGTCGCAGCCCTGCATACCCGCTTCGAGAGAGGTTCGGTTGCGGATGTCGCCGGTGACCCGCTCAATGGGCAGGTCATCGATGCGCGTAGCGTCGCTGGTTGAACGCAGCAGGCAGCGCACTCGGTAGCCATGGCTGATCAGTTGGCCTACAACCCGTGAACCGATGAAGCCGTTGCCGCCGGTGATGAAGATTGTTTGTGGCATTGTCTTAATCCGTACAAATTTTTGCGACAGCTATCTCTGCCAACGCCTTCGTCACCTCTAAATCGTCAAGGCTAGGCAGTGCCGCGGTCGACACGGTGGTGCCAATGTTGTTCTGTCGTATATAAATTGTATACGCCGTAAAGTCCACGCCGCTTTCAACCAATGTCGATTTAAAGGCGCCGCTTTCGTCGCCATAAGCTGGAACATCGATAGCTTCTAGCGCCGGATCTGCTTCGATTGCTGCCTCACTTGCTGCTAAATAGCTCTGCGCACCGGCTTCGGTGAGAAAGACAATGACATCGCTGCGGATACCCGACGTGCCAAGGAGAAGCTGAGCAGCGTTCGCATAGGTGACTGTGTAGCTGTCAATTGCGCCCAGCGTAATGGTCTGGGGATCCAGCGTCATTGATCCTTCTTCGCGGACAGAAAAACCTTCAACAAGCTCTGATACCTGTAGAATCAGATCGGTTGCGACCTGATTGCAGGGCTGTGGCTCCGGTCCTGTCGTGGCTGTCGCAGTTAGCGTGCTGGTCGGTGTACCGGTTGGTATAACGGTCGGTGTATCGGTTGGTATAACGGTCGATGGTAGCATGGTTCCGCTTGGCGTAGCAGTTGGGGTAAGCGCAGCGCGTTCTGTTGTGTTAGGGTGTTGAAACAGTGCTATAAAGAGCGTGCTGTCGTTTGCTGGTTGTTCTTGGTTACGAGCAAAGGCTGGGAGTCCCAAGAATTGATCGACCGACGCTATAGCTGACAAACCGATAACGAACAAGCAGAATATGATTGTAGATTTCATTCTTTGTGAAAATCGTTTCATAAGTAGACCTGTATGATTTTGCATGCAATTTTGTACATCGTGCTAAGTTCTGCCCTGCCCTGTAAAAAACAAAGATTTGAGGATTTCAAAGATTAAAATCTGCGCAATTTATGTAATCTTTGTTTGCTTTTCATCCTTCCGTGGTGAACGTAGTGCATGGGTAACAACAACGAATTTGGGAAGTCGTTGACAAAATGGAGTTGTTCCTGAATCAGGATTTGTAAGGTGACAGTTACTTCACAGCCGAATTCTTCTGGCTAACCAAGGGACTCAAGTGACTGTCACCTACCCATTTCGTTATTGCTGAACAACTCTAATATATACATAAAAGCGAACACTTTCACCTAGCGGGCCTCTGTTTTCCTCAATCCGCTATAGTAAGCGCAACCCCGTGCCCAATCCCCGCCAATTCCTCCGCCACTGCATCGACCGTCACCCGAATCTGCTCTTCCGTATGCGTACAACTCAAGAAGAAACGCAGCCGCGCCGCATCTTCCGGCACTGCGGGAAAGATGATGGGCATGACGCTGATACCCCGCTCAAAAAGCCGTTGTGAGAGGAGCATACACTGCTCCGAGTTGCCCACAATCACCGGAATCACCGGCGTATCCTGACTCATGCCCGTGTTGAGACCCCGTGCTCTGGCTAGTTCCAAAAAGAGCTTGGACCGTTCCCGCAGGCGAGCAACCCGTTCTGGCTCGGCCCGCAGCAGACGTACAGCCGCCAGCGCCGAGGCCGTATTGGGCGGCGAGATCCCCACCGAATAGACAAAACCCGGTGCTGTATATTTGAGATAGTCGACCAGCGCTTTGCTGCCCGCAATATAGCCGCCACAACTGGCAAAGGACTTGGAGAGCGTGCCCATCCAGATGTCCACATCCGCCGGGGCGACGCCAAAGTGTTCACCAATGCCCCGTCCCGTTTGGCCGATAGTGCCGATAGAATGGGCCTCATCGATCATCAAGAGCGCCTTGTGTCGCTGCTTGACTTCGATGAACCGAGGCAAATCAGGAATGTCGCCATCCATGCTGTAGACGCCTTCGATGATGATGAGAACTCGGCGATGGTTGGTGCGTTCGGCTTGTAAGATTGTGTCTAATGTCTCCCAGTCGTTATGGGGAAAGGCAATGGCCGTTGCACCTGACATCGCATTGCCTTGCAAGATACTGTTGTGACTCCACTCGTCATGCAGAATCAGATCTTTTTCACCAAGCAGATGACCAATGGTGGTCACATTGGTGGCATGGCCACCCAAGTAGACCAAGCTCTCTTCAACACCGAGCAGATCGGCAAGTTCTCGTTCCAGCGCCTGATGTAGCGGAATTTCACCCGAAATCAGGCGGCTGGCAGAGACGGACGTACCGTGATGGTCGATGGCGTCTTTGGTGGCCTGCGAAACTTGCGGATCGCCGGACATACCCAGGTAGTTGTAGCTAGAGAAATTGCTCAGCTCTTGACCATCAATCAGAGTAATGTTGGCATTGATTCCCTCGTGTGCCCGGAAGTAGGGATTGCGGACGCTAAAATCCTGGCGCATCCCCTGCAAATTACGATATTCAGGGAAATCATCAAACTGGTAGCATTCAGATGGAATCGTATACGCTTCGGCTTCGTCTATTGTTTTCTCGACGCCGTATCTACGGTGCGAACCATTTTCATGATTCACACTTGCCTTAGGTATGACCGCCGGTGGTTTTGCATAACCGTTTACGGGACCATCGACATGCGAATCTGCTAGTTGCTCGCTGAACATCTGAGACAGTTGGGCAATGCTCACCCCGTCTAAGAGCGTTGTGGCTGGAAAATCCACCCCCAACTGCTCTTGGATGCGCCCCTTAATGCGTATGGCCATCAAGGAATCGATGCCGAGACTTGTAATTGCTTCATTTTCATCTAGCTGATTGATATCCCGCCCAAGCGCGTCGGCAACCAAAGTTCGCAGCGTGGAAAGTATCTGATCCTGCCGATGCATAGCAGGCACGGCCATGGCTTGCGTGCGAAAGCGATGCGCCACGTCGGTAGGCGTTATCTGCGCTGTATGAACTTGCCCATTCAATCCTTGGTGGTTCGGCACGGATGAGTTGTGAACGGCTTGTCGCCCCTTTAACTGCGGCTTTTTGAGGACTGCTGCGTCACCATTTTGCTGCATATCAACCGGCTGACGTCCATCGTTTGTCAGGACCCGCAGCTCGTTTAACGAAGCCAGGTTGGCCAGTACCGTGTCGATTTCAACGCCAAAATCAATGAGGCAGGCAGTTTCATCGACGCCGATGGCGCTCAGTCGGTGGATCATCGGCAAACAACTCTGCGGCGTACCAAAGAGGGCGCTCTGTTGAAAATAGCGTTCAAAGGCATACTCTAACAGTTCGGCCTGCTCAGAAGCGCTTAACTCACTCAGATCGGCAGATCCTTGCCGCCACAGATTGACCGAACTTTTAAGATAAGCAATGAAGGGATCGTGAACTTGTTGTCGAACGATGGCTAAGTCACTCCCGACCGCTGTATGCATCATACAGGTGACGATGCCGGTAGCTGGATCAAAGCCATGCTTGGCTCGTGCCTCGCGATAGGCCACAATCTTTGCGCTCAGCTCATCCACCGATTGGAAGAGTAGCGCGGTCAGCACATTCGCGCCTGCTGCACCGGCTTCCCGAAAGCGTTCAACACCGCCGCTACACGTGATCCAGACAGCCAACTCTGGCTGTTTCGGCCGCGGGTAGATTCTCACCTCCGCTTCTTCCCCGACACCATTGGGTAATGTGATCGATTCACCCCGCCAAAGCTTCTGCACAGTTTGAATGCCGGAAAAGAGCAGCTCGGTGCTGCGCGCATAGTTATCGGGCGCAAGGACAAAGTCATTGGGATTCCAGCCACGGGCAAATGCAATGTCCACGCGCCCCTGTGATAGATTATCGACCACGGCCCACTCTTCAGCTACCCGTATCGGTTGGTGCATGGGAATGACCACACTGCCAGCCCGCAAGCGGATGCGCTGTGTAATGGCAGCAAGATGGGCGCTTAACACCGATGGATTGGGAAACAGACCACCAAAGGGGTGAAAGTGTCGCTCCGGTGTCCAAATGGCGGTGAAGTCATGTTGATCGGCGAACTTGGCCCCTTCGGTGAAAAGTCGATATTTATCGTCAACAAAGTCAGCGTCACTGCTCGAGAAGTAGAGTAGGCTAAATTGCATCTCTTGACGCGAACTGGGCTGGGGCGGCTGGTGATCTTTCGCCGGAAGCGCTATTTCTGCCTTCTTCGCTGAATTTTGCATGGGCGGTGTTGAATTTGCGGCGAGGCGATCAAGCGCAATCACCGGCAAAGATTCAGCCAAAAACTTCTCCCGACAAGCCCGCCGCTGAATCTTGCCACTCGTCGTCTTGGGAATGCCGCCTGGTTTGAGCAGCACCACCGCATACGTTTCCAGCGCATGGTGGGCTGACACTGCCTGTCGGATAGTCTTGATGGCGGCCTCTGCATCCAGATTGTGGCGGGCTGTGCGCTTGATCTCCTGCACCACAACCAGCCGTTCCTCGCCATCTGCATCCATCGCAAAGGCGGCGCAGCTATTAGGCTGCAAGGCAAGGTGGCACTGGGCCACAGTTGCCTCAATATCCTGGGGATAGTGGTTGTGACCGCGAATGATGATCAGATCTTTGATGCGGCCGGTGACAAATAGTTCACCATCCTGAATAAAGCCCAGATCACCCGTACGCAGAAAGGGGCCGTCGCCGTTGTCCGCCAAATAGGCATGGAAAGTTTCTTGTGTTTCTTCTGGTCGGTTCCAGTAGCCTTGGGCGATGTGAGGACCAGCAACCCATATTTCGCCAATCTGTCCATCGGTGCAAGGGACCAGCGACTCAGGTTCAATGATGCAAAGATTTTGCTCCAGCCATGATCTTCCACAGCCCACAACGATTTTCTTGCTTGCACTCGATACAAACTGTTCCCCATCTTTTGCGTTGGTGGATATCTCGACGTCTTGATAGATAGGTGGGTCTGTTTTTAACCCACCAGTGATAAACAGTGTAGATTCAGCCATACCATAGCAAGGGTAAAATGCCTCGCGGCGAAACCCGTAGGGGGCAAACGCTTCAACAAAACGTTCAATCGTCTCAGCACGAATCGGTTCAGCACCGCAATAAGCTACATCCCAAGAAGATAATTCCAGATTCGCCTTTTCTTCTGGAGAAGAAAGCTGCGCGCAAAGATCATACGCGAAGTTTGGGGCTCCACTTGTCGTTGCACCATAACGAGTAATTGCTTGGGGCCATCGCATAGGTTTCTGAATAAAGGCTTCTGGAGCCATCAAAATGCAAGGAATTCCTAGATACATGGGCTGTAGCATATTGCCGATCAGCCCCATATCATGAAATAGCGGCAACCACCCGACAACGATAGACTCGCTAGTGTGCTGAAATCCTTGGCTGATCATCTCTTCGTTGTGAAGCAGGTTGCCATGTGAAATCATCACCCCTTTGGGGGTACCGGTGGAGCCAGATGTATATTGTAAAAAGGCTAGTGTATCACCCGCAACGGCTGGATTTTGCCATGCAGAGGCCCCAGAAGACTCAATTGCATTTGTCATTAACCAAGGCAGATTGGAAATTGGTGAAGCTGGCTCCCTGTCACGCAGTGGCTGAAAGCTGGCGTGGGCCAAAATCACCTGTGGTTGGGCATCCTGTGCAATGGCCTGTAAACGGGCGTTTTCGCGGTTGCGCCGCGGTGGATAGGTTGGCACTGCCACAACGCCCGCATAGAGACAGCCAAAGAAAGCTTGAATGAAGTCCAACCCTGGTGGATAGAGGAGTAGGGTGCGGTCACCGATGGTGCTCATCTCTTGGAGTTGGGCTGCAATTGCGCGCGCCGCTTGGTCAAGCTCGGCGTACGTCAGATGCACTTCGTCCCGTTCACCGTCGATCAGAAAGGTGTAGGCTCGCGTGTTGGGAGATGCCTCGGCTCGCCAGCGGAGGAGATCCACCAGCGTGCAGTGTTCTTGGATGACCATTCTGATGTTCCTTCTTAAATACTGCTATGCCCAAAACGGTCATACATACCGCTCGAACTGCTTGATTCTGATGCCATCTCTGTTGCTTGTCTAGCACGAACAGGGACGACGAGGTGTAACGTGTCTAATTTTGTTGTGGTAGGGAACTACATATCACTCCCTGCCACAACAGAGACTACACAAAATGTAGTTTTGATAGACTGTCGCACTGTGTGTGAATTGGGTACCCTATTGCGCAATCATCGGCAGATAGAGATGCTGCATCTGATTACGAATGGCATCTTCCTCCCGCTGGTCGTTGATTGTGTATGCTTGGCTGGCAGCAGGCACATCCTCTAGAGTGCTTTGGCGGTTGGCCGGGCTTTCACATTCGGCAACCGTGTCATTGCCATTGCCAGGGAGGCAGTAGTCACTACCCGCACCACCATTGAGGTCGTCATTGCCTTTGTTGCCAAAGAGTTCGTCATTGCCACTGTCGCCCATGAGCGTGTCGTTGCCGTTGCCGCCATAGATGGTGTCGATTCCGGCACCGCCGTCCAGCACGTCGTTGCCATTGGCACCATCTAGATAGTCTGGGCCATCGCCGCCATAGAGATTGTCCGATTGGTTACCACCGAGTAAGACATCCGAGCCACGCTCGCCATAGATGGTGTCTTCACCTTTGTTGCCTTCCAAATCGTCGTTACCGTTACCGCCATAGAGGATGTCATTCTGGTTGCCACCGATAAGCCAGTCGGACTGCTGGTCGCCGTAGAGGATATCGTTGCCATTCTCCCCATAGATGATATCGAGGCCGCGACCACCGCAGACAATGTCGTCACCACCGCCAGCAAAAATGTCATCTGGACCTTCAAGCCCAAGGATGAGCTCGTTGCCATTGGTGCCATAGAGTACATCTGGGCCGTTCGTACCGACAATAAGCGTGCCCGTAATATAGTCGGGGGCAGTAAGATTACCCGCACCATCGTCAATGATGGCAAAGCCGCCACAGGTAGCAAAGGCATCATTGTTGTCATCATCGGCCATTCCGATAGTCACAATGACCGATGCCAATACATCACTGCCCAGCTCGCCGGGTGCGGCAACCGTGAGCGACACGTTTATATCAACCCCGGTTATGTCGCCAAGAAGCTGCAGCAGATCGTCGGCCTGTAGCCCTAAGCCGCTGCCGAGGCTAGTCAGAAGGGCTAGTTGATCATTGATATTGGGCAGAAGTGCAACCAGATCATCGATGCTAGACACGCCATCGAGGCCGGGTATAACCGCGGTGAGCTGAGCGAGAAGCAGATTGCTGACCGTTCCAGCTAAGTCCTGTAAGAGGGCTTCATCAACGCCCCCTTCCACAACAGAGACAATCTGATCATTTAAGGCCGTAATGTTCTCGGTTACAATCTGGCAAGCAATATCCGCCAGCAAATCAGCAATGAGCGGATCCACATCACCTGCTGCAATGCCCTGACCAATGAGGTCGCAGATGGTATTGCCAAAGTTGAGTAGTGTATTCTCGTCTAGCTGGCCAATGGTGTTGAGCACCGCTTCAACTTCGGCCGTTATCAGATCCGCACCGCTACTAATGCCATCACCCACTAAGGCACAGACAGCATCGGAGAGTAGGCTTAGGGTAAACGCATCCAGTCCTTGGCCCTCTAGTGCTTGGATCAATAAGCTACAGGCGATATCCGTTGTTAGTACTACCGCCGAATCAGCAATATCGTCCAAAACAATATTGGGCAGCGGAGGCAATGGGGTTGTCCCGTTAAGGAGATCCTGTACAGATTGCTCCAGCCCCTCCAAAACCACAAAGATGGGGACCGTTGATGAAATGCTCTCTAAAATTTCTCCGTTGAGCAAGAGGTCCAGTACAGCCGCTTCGCTAATCTCGCCGCCTGGAATCAGACCACTCAGCTCGTCAATACGCTCTGGATTGACCACAATCGTAATGTTAATGGCTGAAATCTGGCTGGTGCTGGTGAGCTCGACAGAACGCTCAATGCTCGCACTGGCCCGAACTTGGTCAGAGAGCGCTGGCGCAAAGCGGATTGTGTCCCCTGGTTCGGCATCCATAAGGGCCTGATGGAGAGAGCCGGGGCCGTTGGCATTTTGCACAACAATGTCGCTTTGACTTAGCACATTTTGGCTTAGATCGGTTTGACTTAACTCTCTACTACTATTTAATACACTCGAATGAAGGGCTTGGGATCCCACCATCGAGTTAGCGGCCTGCACACTTACTGTGGGAAATAGTAGGATTAGGGCCACTAAAAAACAGGTGATTCTTTGTGAAAAGGTCCGCGAATAACGTTGCATGTGCAATGGTTGCATTGAATTTAACTCCTTTTGAATTTGCACAACGTATCAAGAACAGGAATCAACGCTTTGGCTAATCCTTCTATGCTCAGCACATAAGTTGCCATCTTGTGAGATTTACTTCTCTCAATCTACTCGATTGACGCTGCTATCGAGTTTGGTTTCCAGGATAGTATTTTTGCACCTATAGGGTGAAATGAGGAAGCTATCTGAGCAAATAGGTAATGGATCGGGACAATCTCAACCCACCAGCAGAGGGGATCCACTAGTGTACGTTGTTCTTCGGTGACCGTTCTCATTGTTCTACGTCAATAATCCTGTGACATCCCAAAGGCGGTCTTGACTTCCGCTTGGAGTGCGTGGGTTACCTGATACTGGTCCAGGTCTCTTGGGGGCAAAGAGATGGTAAATTGACAAGCAAATAAATCTTGTAGCTTGTTCGCGCTCAATTATTTGCTAAATCTTACGGGTCATTGGGGCATCCCAGATTGCGTATAGCATTGGCTTTTTGCGAGATGCAAAGCAGCTTTTGCACAATTTATGGGTTACCACCGTAAGTTACGAGAGGTGAACTGCGAATTCGGAGAGTAAAGTGAGTCTGCGAAGTAAGTGGTTGTGGAAATACTACTCATTTTATCGAATCGCTCTGTTTGCGCTTTCGTATTCAAGCATAGCGGGGTGATGGTAAAATTGCAATAGTACTTTTGGCCTATGTTGCTTCTATAAATGAGGGTTTTGTTTTGGGATCATCAGTAGTCCGCAGTCGTTTGGTCGCTTAGTCCAGAGTCGGCTTTATCGGTGTCCAGTGCATTGCGATGTACTGATAATATGAGTGAGCGTACCAAAAGGCGGATCGAGGGAATATGCTTCGTCTCTTTGGAGGTACGGGTTGCGTATTGCGTCTCATTCAGCAAGCTCACGACAAGGATACCCGCCGAAAACAATTATCCCTGCAAAATACACCCCAGGCCCAACGAAATTCTCCTCTGATAACCTATAACGATCGTCTGCAATTTGGGCTGTTGGGAGAGCAATTGTGCGTATCAATTTGGCGAATTCAAGAATGGTTGCAAGGATAGAATTTGCGTTCGGGATTTCAGGAAGGGTTTGGATTAGCTGAAGGCTGAAGACAACTTGTGAGGGAATTGGGGGGAGGATTGAATAATGGTGCTAAGTATACATAATTTTTTACATTGCCTTCGTTGTGCCATATGGCATCTAAATCTGTTATAATAATCCTAGTGCAGAAGTCAGTAGTCCTGAGTCCAAAGTCTAGGGTCGGCCCTGACTAGCATATTCTCCCATTGTACTCTGCCCTGAAAAACGGGACACGGATTAGAAGAATTAGCAGGATGCTTCTCATCCTCTATGGTGTCAACTGAGCCATGAAAAACTACTGAAAATATAGAGCAAATACCTACCAACCGGAGCCTCACCTCTTGTCGACCACATTAATTCAACATGCCTTAATGGTTGTGACAATGGATCCTGAACGGCGAGAGATTGCCGATGGTGCCGTTTACATAGACGACAATCAGATCGTTTGGGTCGGAACGACTGATGAACTGCCATCGGATTATAGTGAGAAGGCAGAACGTATCGTCAATGCCCAAGGCAAGATTGTTCTTCCCGGTCTGATCAACACCCACCATCACTTCTACCAGACCTTAACCCGGGCCATTCCGGCAGCCCAAGATGCGGTCCTCTTCGATTGGCTCAAAACCCTCTATCCTATTTGGGCCGAATTGACGCCGCCGGATGTGCAAGTGAGTACCCAAGTGGCTCTTTGCGAACTACTCTTGAGTGGCTGTACGACGGCTAGTGACCACCACTACCTTTGGCCCAATGGCGCTCGATTGGATGATCAGTTCGAGGCGGCAGAATCGATTGGTGTGCGCTTTCATGGGGCCAGGGGTAGCATGAGCTTGGGCGAGGATGATGGCGGTCTGCCACCGGATCGGGTAACTGAGGATGAGGCTGCTATTCTGAACGACTGTCGTCGTGTGGTCGAAACCTTCCACGATGCAGATCGTTTTGCCATGAGGCGGGTGATCATTGCACCGTGCAGCCCTTTTAGCGTGACGCCCGATCTGATGAGAGAGAGCGCAGCCTTGGCCCGCAGCTTTGGACCTGATTCGGGCGTCTATCTGCATACCCACCTGGCTGAGACGCCGGATGAGGAACGTTTTTGCGTAGAGCACTTTGGCTATCGTCCTGGTATCTATGCTCAGGAGCTGGATTGGACGGGCCATGACGTGTGGCACGCGCATTGCGTTCATCTGAATCAGCCCGAGGTGGAGATGTTTGCCTTAAGCGGAACGGGGGTGGCCCACTGCCCTTCGAGCAACATGCGGTTGGCATCGGGCATCGCGCCCATCCGCTCTATGCTTGATGCGGGTGTCCATGTGAGTCTGGGAGTGGATGGCAGTGCCAGCAATGATAGCTCTCACTTGCTGGCTGAGGCCCGGCAAGCGTTATTGCTGCAGCGGGTGCAGGGAAATCCGGCTGCATTAACGGCCAGGGAAGCGTTGGAGATGGCTACGCTCGGGGGCGCCTCCGTGTTGGGACGGGACGATATTGGCTCGCTAGCCCCAGGCATGGCTGCTGATATCATCGCCTTTGATCTGAGCACGTTACCTTTTGCCGGTGCCACCATCCACGATCCGGTGGCTGCCTTGATCTTCTGCTTTCCCCAGACGATCGATTTTGCTCTGGTCAATGGACGGCTATTGGTAGAATCAGGACAATTGTGCCATGTGGAGTTGCCTCTGTTGGTGGAACGCCACAATCAAGCCGCCAAAGCACTGCTTACCCGAGCAGCCCTCCGATAGATGAAATGACTCACTTCCGCGTAATTCTCACTCACCAACATGCGGATTTTGATGCGCTGGCTTCTCTGCTTGGGGCATGGCTACTCTTTCCCGATGCCATCCCGGTTTTGCCAACGCAACTGAATCGGGATGTGCAGGCATTTGTGGATGAGATTGCAGCACAATCCAACGCAGAATTTCCCTTTGTTCCACACCATGAAGTGCCCAAAGGGCGCGTAACCCAAGCCGTTTTGGTTGATACCCAACGGGCCAATCCGGTCAAGGGGATGGACGAGAAGACGCCTCATTTGGTCATTGATCATCATCCACTTAGAGATAACTTGCCTGACAGCTGGGATCTAACCATTGAGAAAGTAGGGGCCAACGCCACCCTGCTGGTTGAGCGAATCAGAGATGAGGGCATTGGGGTCACAACCAGCCAGGCAACATTGCTGGCTCTTGGTATCTATCAAGACACGGGGCGCTTAACCTATCAAGCCACCTCCAACCGAGACGCTCAGGCCGTCGCTTGGCTACTAGCGGATGAACACCGGGCTGATTTGCAGCTCATCAATCGCTTTCTCCGACATCCGCTGAGTGAAGCCCAACAGCGCCTCCTCAATAGCCTATTGGCCAACAGCAATTTTATCACCATCAATCAGCAGGTAGTGGCTGTGGCAGAAGCTCGGGCCACAGATTTTGATGATCCATTTAGCGCTCTTATCGGCCGAGTACAGCAAACCTTTGATTCGGATGCGGTTTTCCTGCTAATCGAGTTAGTCGATCGCCAGCCCGAAACGTTTGTCCAATTGATTGGCCGCAGTCGAATTGAGCGGCTTGATGTGGGTGAAATCGCTCGTTACTTTGGCGGCAATGGACACCCTCGAGCTGCTGCGGCATCCATTCATGCTCAAACCATCCGCGAGGTGCGATTACGGCTAGAGTCCCTGATTGAGCAACAGATGATCAACGAATCTATGCCTAACGATCCGGTGACGTTGGCCCAGGATGGATCATCCGAAGGAAATGTTGAGGCACCCGAGGCCCGAACAAATTTGGCTCTGTTACCAAACAACCGCGCCATGGTCCGTCATATTATGAGCGTTGGCCGACCTCGAACGCTTCCCGAGTTGCTTACTGTGGAACGAGCTATGACGCTAATGCGGCGTTATGGTCATGAAGGCTTTCCAGTGATTACGCAAGCAGCGGCTGGACGGGAGGATAGGCGGCTGTGGGTAGACGATCTGCTTGGCCTGCTGACTCGGCGAGATGCAGATCGGGCCTATGATCATGAGATGCTGGGTGAACCAGTGACGCGATTTATGCACCAGGGCGCTGTAACCATCCGTATCAATGATTCCCTAGCAACGTTGCGGCGGTTAATGGTTCAGAGTGGATGGGGGCAGATTCCTGTACGCAGTGAAGAGAACGAGATTGTAGGAATCGTCACTCGGACCGATCTGTTGCGTGCCCAAGTAGAGACAGCCAGCCCTCATAGCAATGTGGCCAAGCAGTTGGCAAACGTTCTGCATCCCTCTCGATTGGCTTTACTCCAACGATTGGGTCAGGAGGCGGAATCGATTGGGTATACCTTATTTGCGGTGGGTGGATTTGTGAGGGATATGCTGCTTCATCAAGCAGAGCTGGGGCAAACGCAAGGCATCAGTCGGATAGATCGCTCGGGTATGGATGGGCCAGATGTGGATATTGTCATGGAAGGGGATGCGATCCACTTTGCCAAGATTGTACAGCAATCCTTTGGCGGGCGAGTCGTTACTCATAAACAGTTTGGTACAGCCAAATGGCTCCTCCAGGACGGCGAGAATCCGGTCGAATGGCTCTACTTAGCTAATACGCTGGGTCTCGATGCAGAAGCCGAGTTGTCTGCAGTGCTGCCTGACCATTTAGATTTTGTCACAGCACGTACAGAATATTACGGCGCTCCATCCGCTTTGCCAACGGTAGAGACGGGCAGTATTCAGCTCGATCTACGTCGACGAGATTTTACAATCAATACGCTGGCTATCTGCCTAAATCCGCCACGGTGGGGGCAACTGCTCGACTTCTTTGGCGGCGAAACCGATCTACATAATGGATACATACGGATCCTCCATAGCCTAAGTTTTGTGGATGACCCCACCCGTATTCTGCGTGCAATTCGTTACCAGCAGCGGTTCGATTTTTCCCTTCAGGGGCACACCAAGGAACTGTTGATAGATTCCTTGACGTTAATTGATCGATTGACGCCTGTCCGAATTCGTCACGAGTTGGATCGCATCTTTCAGGAAGCTAGGCCAGAGCAGGTATTGGATCGCCTGGACAAAATGGGAATTCTTCAGAGTATTCACAGAGATTTACGTTATTCTATAGAATTGGGAGAGTACTTTGCAAAAGTTTGCCACTACCATAGCTACCATAGCGTGCATCGAGCGGATTACCATATAGAACATGTCTCGAAGAGTTCGAGAGAAGAAAGTGAGGACGAGCAGAGTGATATAGGTAAAACAAATAGCATAAGTGAGCCTGTAGGTGACACGTCCCCTCGTTCCTCAACGGATCTGACAGGTTCATTAGCAACTTATCCAACCTTAAAGCGTATTCTTTGTGAGGAGCCGCTGTCATCACTCTATTGGATCCTCCTGCTATTTTCATCTAACGCTGTATCCCAATTAAACCCGAAAGGAGGAGTGCGCCAGCTGATTAACGAAGAGTCGAAAGCAAATCAGGCTCTTTTCACCCGCTTGGCTGTACCCAATCGCCATCAGCAGATTGTCACCGATCTCCATATGCTATCTACGCATCTGAACCATTTGCGACAGAACGCTCATAGACCGAGCCAGATTGTCCAGATATTGGATCCACTTAATCCAGTGGCTTTGGCGTTGGGTGGATGCATTGAATCCAATGTCAGTTGTTTAGAAATTATAGAAGCGTATCTGCGAACGTGGCGACATGCAACACCCATGCTCAATGGGCATGATCTAATGAATTTGGGCATACCCCGAGGCCCTCAAATAAGGGAAGTACTGGCCGCTTTGAGAATTGCTCGTCTCGATAATCTTCTGAAGACGAAAGATGATGAAGTGCAGTTTACCGAAGAGTGGCAGCAAAACCTAAAGGGAAACGAATGATGCCCCAAGCACCACAAGAGATCCAACAGTTGGTGGCACGAGCCAGACAGATCAATGCAATCGAGCTTGATCTGAATGGCTGGTTAACCAACTATACACTAACCGAAGTGCCAGACGAAGTGTTCACCCTGACTCAGTTACAATCATTATATTTGAGCGCAAATGCTCTGCAAGAGGTTTCGGCATCGTTTGGCTATTTAGAAAGATTGGTGAAACTGGATTTGAGCCGAAATCAGTTGACGGACCTGCCTGACTCATTTGGCCAGTTAAGTCAACTGCAGACCTTGTATCTTAGTGAAAATCTTTTGACAACCATGCCTATCAGTGTTACGTACCTTTCTGCCTTAGAGGAACTCTACCTGAATGGCAATGAGATCAATTCCTTACCTAAGGAGATGGCCCGCCTAACCCGATTAGAAACGCTGGATTTACGTCATAACATGTTGACAGACTTGCCAGAATCCTTGTTGTTGATGGACGACTTAACCTATTTGGATCTAAGCGCTAATCAGCTGCATACATTTCCAGAATTGCTGCTCTCTATGACGGGATTAGAGAGGCTAGAACTGAGCCACAATCAGCTAACATCACTTCCCCTGGCTATCTACAAGATGAGCGGGCTGACTTACCTAGGGTTACGCGGTAACCGCATCAAGCGCATTTCGCCAGCGTTGCTGGATTTGCCGGGGATAAACCATATTTCACTGGAGAGATATGGTCAATTTGAAGAGGGCGTGCTTGATTTAGGAGACAATCCACTTACCATTCCCAAAGAGATCATTAGGCAAGGGATTGATGCCGTTCGTAACTTTCTGCTAGAAGAAGAGTCGCAAGAGCCGATAGGTACTCGAAATACTGTTCTGCATTGACTTCTACACGCAAATGGCCAAACTTATGTTAAAATAATCACTATGGATTTTTCATTTGGACGTGATCTGGCAATCATATGGCTTTCGCTCTTTTGTCTTATGGCACTCTTAATCCCGATCGTTGCCCTTTATTTTGTGGTGCGCTTTATGAATACAGTGCAGCAGAAGACGAAGGCAGTAATCCAACAAGGTCAGGTCCAGGTTAAGGCTGTTCGGGAGAAGACCGATCAAGCAAGCCAAATGGCAATAGAACCCGTCATGCGGCTTCGGTCGAACCTGACACGGGCCAAGACAACGCTTTCACGTATCAAGAACCCGAATAAATCATATTGAGAGGACATAGTTGATGAGCAACCGGCGTAAAGCAGTGTTGATCGGTTTGGTTTCAGGCGCCCTATTAGGTGCAGCTTTTGCCTGGGTGGCCACTGATAGTGATCCGGATGATGATGAATCTGGGGAGATTCGCGGCGTAGCGAAGTTAGGGCCAACCGACTATTTTTCGCTGGGGATGAGTATCTTAACCCTTGCCCGCCAATTTGGTGATATGTTGCGGTAATTTGAAGTAGTTTTCCACAGTTTGCCATTGAAACTGAGTGTAGAAATGAGCGATTTTACGGATAAGGCGCGTATTGTTTTTATGGGAACGCCCGAATTTGCCGTGCCAAGCTTGGCCGGCTTACTCGAGGCTGACGAGCGAAACAACTGGAAAGTAGTTGCTGTTTATACACAACCAGATCGCCGGTCTGGACGAGGTAAGAAAGTCGTTGCTAGCCCAGTTAAACAGCTTGCTGAAGCCCATGAGATCCTTGTGGTACAGCCAGAGCGTCTGCGCAGCAATGCCGAAGGGATTGCCCAGTTAAAGGCCTTGGCCCCGGACTTAATCGTCGTGGCAGCTTATGGAATGATACTACCTATTGAGGTGCTGGACGTACCAACCTTTGGTGCGATCAACTTGCATGCAAGCTTGTTGCCCGCCTATCGGGGTGCATCTCCCATTACTGGGGCAATTTTGGATGGTTTAAGCGAGACAGGGAATTCCATTATGCTCATGGAAGAAGGGCTGGATACAGGACCCGTCTTGGCCCAAGAGGAAGAGCCAATCTACCCGACTGACACAACAGCAACGCTTACCGAGAGGCTCTCTATTCAAGGTGCTGCGCTCCTTGTTGAAACACTTCCCCAATGGCTTGACGGTGAGCTATGGCCTACAGCTCAGGATGAACTTGCAGGCGAACCATCCATTTGCCGGATCATAAAAAAACGTGCTGGAGAGATTGACTGGCAGCGGAGTGCTGCCTATATTGAACGAATGACTCGGGCCTATGCACCTTGGCCAAGCGCTTATACAGAATGGCGTGACCAACCATTCAAGATTATTAGTGCATCTGTACTCGATCAGGCGTGTCTCAGAGATCTATCTCTGCCCAATGAGTACTCCGATGAAAGTATCCCTCCCGGATTTGTAGTTGCAACCTCCCACGGACCAGCGGTTGGTACCGGAGAAGCCCTCCTTTTATTGCATACGGTGCAACCAGCAGGCAAACGCCCCATGGAGATACAAGCCTTTCTAAATGGCTTCCCAGACTTTATCCACTGCCAACTCCCCCATTCTCAATCATAACTTACGAGAATTTGCCATGAGCAAAAAAATACAACGTAAATTTTTGGGATGAAGAGAACTTTCGCATCGCTTGACTAAAACTTGATTCAAATTTCACATTCATGCCTTCTAACCACGCCAACCAAATAGCAGCTATCATCGCGCTCTACTAGGTAGCCTCGCCGAGACTTTTACGCTTCCACTGATACCATATAAGATGAAGACGCTCGGCTAATCCACCCTATTCTGTGCACTTCTTTCAGAGGGAAACTCACAGTGCATGCAGCAGTAAGGCAGATTCATTAATTGTGGTCAATCTCGACATAATTGTTGACTAAAATGCCTATTGAAACCTACTAAATTTATAGCATCCATTAGATGAAAGAACTGGTGGATTAAAAAATTCTATGATAAAATAGAAAACTCTATAAAGGGTTCTGCTAATGGCTGCCGTGAGTGAGTTTCATAGCGTAACCCCGAATTCCCCAACCCACTTTCGATAGAATAGATGGCAACTTCTTAAAAATAGGTGATAGAAAACCTTCTGATAGGTGTGGTCCTTTGAAGCACTATTGGGGCTAAGACCAATTCCAGAAGAATTCATCATAGCTTAGTAGAAGTTACCAATAAATATGTTCATAACCTTACCTAGCTCTGATGAAACCTGGGGCTTTGGCCACCATTGTATCCTCTCCGAACACCCCCGTTTTCATTTTTGCTAATTATAGTCAGTTTGAGAACCGTTGTTTTCGTAAGAATCGCCGATTAATAAATTCCGGAAGTTGTCATGCCCAAGGTCCCGACTGTTGTCATCGGAGCAATCGGGCATCCATATTTTGGGTTTTATTAAATTTTCGCTCCTAAACTTTATCAGAGTCAAACTATAGTTCTCAAACCAAGCTGAGCGTATAATCAAATTTCTAACCCAATAAGAGAGAGAAGTTCGTATGTCCCGCATTGCAAAAGCACCTTTTGATACTTCACGATATGATATGAGCAATATACACCGCCAAGAACGTTCAGAGCGATCTTTCTGGTGGTTGAAAATTCAACGTAATGGCAGAAAATTTTCACGAGCATTTGTCGATGCTGATTATGGAAGTGCAAAAATGGCTCTAATGGAGGCGATCATCGAACGTGAACGATTTGTTGCCTCAAACCCAAAGCTGCCTTTCCAATTGCATACAACCAAGGCCAATAGCACCAATGTCAACGGTGTCTCTTACTCACCTACAACGGGTAGCAAAGGCGCATTTTATGCTACATGGGTTGAGTCTGACACCGGAAAAGCGGTCTGTAAGAAATTTTACATCGCTAGTAACGGTTTCATGGGAGCCTTGCGTAAGGCGATAGATGCCCGGCGAGAATGGGAAGAAAAAGTTCTTGAAGACAGTAAACTGGTAAACCGTTTAAATAACATGGCTAGGTAGCACAAAAACCATGGCAGAGTTTCCACATTCCATTTACAGTGAGACAGTTCTCTATCCAGCTTATGTAGATGCCTTGCATTATTTTTTTGAGCCGATGTTGGCAGCCCACGAGGCTCATACACTTATGCTGGCTGAGTGTGGTGTGATTACTGCAGAGAATGCAACTGCACTGTTATTGGCTGTGGCACTGATCAGGCAGCAAGGGAGCGATGCCTACGATTACAAACCCGGAATTGAAGATCTCTTCTTCCGAATTGAAGACCAGATTATCCGGCAAGCGGGTAAAGAATGGGGCGGGAATCTACAGCTTGCCCGAAGCCGAAATGACCTGGGACAGGCCCTAGCACGAATGGCGCTGCGGACGCAGCTCTTAGAAGTTGGGAATGGGCTATTGGGGCTAAGGAGAGCGATACTCGCGACTGCCCAGGATCATATTGAAACCTTGATGCCTGGCTATACACACACGCAACCTGCTCAACCGGTGACCTTTGCCCACTACTTGGCTGGAATTCTTACGTTCCTGGCCAAGGATCAGAATCGTTTGAAGAGTGCCTATAATAATGTCAATGAGTCACCATTAGGCGCTGCTGCTTTTACAGGCACAGGTTTTCCTATCGATCGACAACGGGTTGCCCAACTGCTTGGTTTTGATGCCGTGATTGCGAGTACACATCACAGCATTGGTGCAGGTGATCATTTGACGGATGTCGGTTTCGCAGTTCAATCAGTAGCCATTGGCCTAAGCAGGGTGACCAAGGATTTGCTCTTTTTGGCAACGAAGGAAGCTTCTGCTCTTCATATTGATGACAGTTTTATACAGATCAGCTCTATTATGCCTCAAAAGCGCAATCCAGTGGTTCTAGAGCATCTACGTGCTCGGCTGAGCCGTGCTATTGGGTATGGGCAGACCATAAGCATCCAATGTCATAATATCCCATATGGTGATACCCAAGATATTGAAGATGAGATCTTACCTCCGTTGATGGCCGCGCTCGGGACTTTGAAAGAATCTATTTCTCTGTATACAGCATTTTTTGAGACGGTGAAATTGAATCATGAATTGCTCCGCTCTCGAGCAGATGAGGGCTTCATGACAGCAACCGAGCTAGCCGATGTCATGGTGCGAGACTGTGGACTTGCTTTTCGTCAAGCCCATCAGATCGTGGCGACCATGATCCGAAAGGCAATCGAGAGCGAACAGCCTTCTACTCAGTTAAGCATGGCTCTACTGCAAGCCGCTGCATTGGACGTGCTAGGAAGGCAGCTCGAATTATCCGAGGAGGAGTTCCAACGAGCACTGGATCCCGACCATTTTGTAGAAGCTCGCAATGGCTTAGGCGGGGTTGCCCCCACGGCCACGGCAAGTGTTCTTTCTCATCAATCCGTTGCACTCGATAATGATGTTCGCTGGTTTGATGAGATTAAGCATAGCCTTAGACTGGCAGATATTTTGCGTGCCGATGCGATCAGAGGGTATATTGGCTAAGCATTTGATGTCCATTGATAACTTATCATGATGGCCCTACAGGCATACCCAGGATCTGTTCAGGAAAAGTACGTTCTCAAAAGGGGTGCCATACAGACAGAAGCTGGGAAAAAAATTTGCTAGCCAACCATCTACCTTGCGATGAATTCCCAACAGGTGTATAATCTACCCCACAAAAAGGAAATGGTACCTTTCATACTCTTGCAAGATAAGCATTTCTAAACTGATTTTTCGCTTTGTAATAAATTGAACCCAGCTGTTCGGAGAAAATAGAATGACTCATTCTTTATTGGAAAGAGTGAGAGAATAAAAGGAGATGTAATATGTTTGGCATCACCGGTGTATGGGAATGGGTAATCATTCTCGTCATCATAGCAATGTTCTTTGGTGTAGGACGACTTCCAGAGGTATTTGGTTCAGTCGGTAAAGGAATTCGCGAATTTCGTAAGGCTGCAGCAGGTGATGAGGAGGAAGAAGGTAATTCTAGCGTAGACGCAACTGCCGATGCATCTACGTCTACTTCCGAATCTAGATAAGTATTAAGTAAACTGGCAGTTGCAATAAGCAATGCGATTATATTTGGTTTCAGCGTAAATTAACATTTTTTGTCTCTACAAAAACTTCTTCTGCGCGATGTCCTGCGGAATATTTCGTTAGGAGAATGAAATTGTCTACCTACTGTTAGTTTATGGTATCCACCAATATAACCGACAATGTTTACTTAATCTGCGGTTGGGCATGGATGAGAATAGCGTATGTGGGTCTACTAGCCCCTCATTGTTTTCATCTGTGCCAGAACCGATTCACTGCAGGGCTAGAGTGTGTATATTGTGCGACTGATTCGTTTTGTTCTTGTATTGCTCGCACTTGGATCAGTCTATATTGCTCAGTCAATCTTTGACCAACGTAGTGTTGAGCCACTACAGCAGATTTCCCTAGGGAATTATGGCATAGTCGGTGACTATCTCCCCATTCTTGGCCAATTGGAGGTATTGTCACCAGATGAGCTTATATCATTTGGTTTAATGTTGGCTGCATTGGGGAGCACCGCGTTTGGTCTATTAGCTGCTCGTCTTTATCCCAATGTACCCCGTCTACCAGATGTTGTATCTGGCGTTCAGGCACCTCACTACTCTCGTTGGTTTTTGGTCCTGTGGATATCTCAGCTGATCACCCTAATGGCCGTTGGGATGACATTTTTTGTATCCGTACAGATCAGCGTGTTTGACACCGATACCCCTGAACTACAAGCGATTTGGCTTAGTTCATTCCTCTTCTTTTTCTGTAGTATCTTCCTCATTGATCTTTCTACACGCCGTATAACAGGCACTGAAAATTTAAACAGAAACCGCGGCTTGGGTTATTCCCCTTTACAAGGTAACTCATTGGCAACCCATTCATCAACCATTCACTCGATACCCGTTCGTCCAGAGTCAGGCTGGCGTTCCCTGCTGTTGTTGTTAATTCTGGCTGGCATACTCTTTGCTTGGCAACTGGTAGAGATGCCTGTGCGTATTGATGCCGTTGTGGCAAATATTGGATTACAATCCTTTGCGATTTTGCAGGGAGAGTCGACGCAACTATTTCACCCGGGAGTAACGGGATTGCCCATGTTGGCCTATATTCCTTCGGCTCTCTCTATCTGGCTTGTTGAAGATCCGCTCCTGGGGTTGCGACTGGTTGGCGTGGTTACAGGGCTGTTAACAATCTTTGCCACCTGGCTTTTAGGCTGTGAGTTGTTCCGCCGTGTACCACAATTCGGGCCATACGGAACACTGTTGGAAGATGATGGTCGGTGGATTGGCTTCCTCGCGGCTGGGGTGGTCGGCTTTGGTCACATTGTCGCTCACTTTAGCCGTCTCCCTGTTTTCCTTGGTCCAACGGCGTGGGGTACCCTGGGGCTGTGGGCGCTACTGCGGGGTCTTCGCAACCGAGACGTTGTTGCATTAGGGGTGAGTGGTGTGTTAATCGGTCTAGCAAGCGTACTCTATGCAAGCGGTTTCTTCTACTTGATCATCACACCCATCTGGTGGATCGGTGTCTGGCTCATTCGGCGAGACTGGCTATTTTCCAAACATAGTGTTGGCACACGGGGCTTTGCAATCTGGTTGGCTGGTATTGCTCTTGTCCTTTTGCCCTTTGGTAGCGTATGGAGCCGACTCCCCGATTCCTTTGCATCTTATGCTCAAAGCGATTTGCTGCTGACCCCCATGACAACGGTTCGGGTACAGACGCTTTTTTTCTCACGCGGGGTCGATGCGCTGCTACTCGAGAACCTGCGTCTGACTTCGCTGACCTTCAATATATTTCCCAATGTAGGAACCCTCTTCGACTTTACTGGACCCTTCCTTAACCAATGGTTGGCCCCTCTCTTCCTGCTTGGCATTGGCGTACTAGCCCTGAATCTGGATCGCTTGGTTGGCTGGCTTGTTCTTTCTGCCTTGGGAGGCGGAATTATTTGGGCGTCCATTAGTCTCAGTGCTCCGTTTTGGCCTCGCTTGCTGCCTCTATTACCCATTATCGGTTTGATCATTGCATTTGCCTTGGACCGCGTTCGGGTAGCGTTAATGCAGTTTGCTGGATCCTGGTTGGAGCAGACAACCGTTTATCTTGCCATTGGCTTGGTTGCTTGGGGTAGCTTTCAGGGATGGCTAGCTTACTATACCTATGCTCACCACCAAGAGGACCTGGCGAGTTATGTGGGGCGTGCAATAAAAGAAACCAGCCAAAACCAGCCGTTTATTTTTCTAGTTCAGCCAGGGCAAGAGGTAAAGAATGGCTCGAGTTTCCATTTTCCTTCCCAAGTTACTCTTCAAGACTTGTCTCAGGATAATCCGGTATTTGATGTTCCTTCTTCAGCGGCCACGGTAGGTAGTAAGAATCCGATTGTCAAATTCTTTGCTTCTGATCTGCGTTCGCCAAGAGAGATAAGAGATTTGGTTGCGGGGCAATGGCCCGAGAATTTACCACCAAAGAGTCGCCTTCTGATTCCACCCAATAAGGGTCTACTGGACGAAATTAAAGAGCGTTACGGATATGGGAAATTGAGCTTTATTCGAAATCTACGTAGTGATCCTATGATTTACGTGTATGATCTAGAGGAAGCCGATACGACAGCAGGGCTGTTCAGTGCTAAAGTAAGCCAGAATAGAGAGCCAAAGAGTCAAAGTCCATACAATTATCAAAAATCTCATCACTGACATTGGTGACGCTGTTAAAGCGAAAGACGTTGAGAGCGAAGCTGCGTAATTTGGCGAA